>JAZQDM010000064.1:0-5043 GCA_045546775.1 Lachnospiraceae bacterium
AAAGTCCATGATGTCGTTGCCGATACTGACCAGATTGTATTTTTCTGAATTGTGGGAACTCTTTCCGTGTCCGTAATAATCTACCAGGTACACATGGTAGTGCTTTGCGAGTTTTGTAACAACATTATCGAAGCTACAAGAATTTGTCCCCTGGGCATGAAGGAGTAATAATTTGTTTTTTTCGGTTCCAACCTCATAGTAGTTCAAAATACTGCTATCATCAATTTTATACTGTACATTATCAATCTTCATGTTGTGTACTCACCTCCGTCAAATTCAAGTTTGTTAAAATGATTATATCATTTTGATTGAATAGAGAAAAGAGCAGACTTCCCTAAGCGTGTCAGCCCTAAATTCTTTCTTTATTCGTCAAATTCGTTTTTGATATGCCACAATTCTGACGTATCTCCGGTATATTGTTCCCAATTTGTCTCCGACGTTTCAATCCACCAAGTATCCCCTTCACATTCCATCCATCCGTAGTATGAACTGCCCGCAATATCTTCGTACCAATATTGCCAGAGATTGGGAACTACATCCGTGTTGTACCACAAATAACAATTACTATCGTAATCATAGTAGGTGTCTGTTCCGTAGTCCCATGTGAGTTTCTTTTCGTAAATCTCAGTTTTTTCACATATACGGTATATATTGTCATCGATTTCGTCCAAATAAATCTCTGTACCATATATTTTAAGATTGGTTTCTGTTTGACCATCTAGATAGTTCTGATACATCTCATACACTTGGTTTGCATAATCACTATGCTCATTTTGATATGACGTATAGTTATATCGGTTTGCGTCTGCCGAACTTGCAGAATCACTTTTATCCGGCAAAGTTTGTATCCAAAACAAAAATGCAACACCTGCATAAATCGCTATCTGGATAAAAAAACCTTTTAAGCCGCTAAATATTTCATTCAAACCATCATCCGAATCGTAACCGTCACCCGAACCGTAACTGTAACTGTCTGAACTATCATTTCCCGCATCCATATTATCCAAATCTAAAATATCGTCTATAAACACCGGCGTCTTACTCATTTCAGCGCCACAATTTTTGCAGGTTGGATAGAATCCTTCTTTCCACGTTGTTTCATATTCCGTGCCACAATATTCGCAAAAATAATGCGCCTCATAAGAGCCATCCGGTCGTTTGAATGCTACCTCATTCCCGTTGTAATACTGACCATTCTCGTCATAATAGCCTTTTTGATAATATGTTCCGGTTTTCTCATCCGTCCACGATTCATTATAAAATACATAATCATGTTTTTTGCATCGAAGCGTAATCTTATTTACATTGATACGAAGAGGTACACGTAACGGCTGGTTTACACGGGGTCGATAACTGCTTGACAAAGGGCGATAAGACCCACTATAAGACGAACTTCCATAAGAGGAACCTCCGTAAGACGATCCACCAAAAAGCGAGCCGCCATAAGACGAACTGCTATGAGATGAATGGCTGCGACGTCCCGAAAAACTACTCCTGCTACGTCCTCCAAACGATCTGCTCCTTGAACTTCTCGAACTTGAACTTCTTCTTCCCGGTGGCATACAATAATTCCTCCCTCTACAAATTAGAATATTTTCACAATACAGTAAACTGGCACCGCGCATACTTTCATGCTACGGTGCCAAATTCTTGCTATGTTACTTTTTTTATTAACGCGCAATATGAAATCTCTGAACCAAATCGTCCAAGCTCTCCGCCTGGCTGTTCATTTCCTGACTGGAGGCTGCACATTCTTGAGATGTTGCAGAGTTCGACTGCACTACATTGTTAATATTTTCAACACCTTCGATAATCATATCAAAAGAAGCCTGCTGTGCCATTAACATCTGTGCTGCCTGATTAATGTCGTTCTTGATTTCTTCTGAATCAGCTGCAACGCCTTCCAACTGTTTCGCTGTTTCGTCCGCAATTACGATACCTTTTTCTACGGCTGTCAGGGAAGACTGAATCAATACGTTGGATTCCTCTGCTGCTTCCGCACTTTGTGCTGCAAGTAAGGATACCTGATCGGCAACTACCGCAAAGCCTTTTCCTGCTTCTCCTGCTCTTGCTGCTTCAATGGAAGCGTTCAATGCAAGGAGATTTGTCTGTGATGCGATATTGTTAATGGTATCGATAATCTGACGAATCTTCTGGGATGCATCGCTGATTTCACCCATTGCGGCAACCATTTCATGCATTTTTTGATTGCTTCTTGCAATAGCAACACCGCTATTTTCCACTTTTTTACTTACAACTTGTGCTGCCTGTGCACTTTCTGCTGTATCTTTTGCTGCACCTTTTACTGTTTCAAAAAGTTCCTGTGTAATGTTAGCCTGCTCGGACGCGCCTGTTGCAAGCTCTGTAGAACTTGCCGCAATCTGACCTGCGCCATTTGCTACCTGCTGGGATACAACCTGGATACCGCGCACCATATCAGACATACTTCTTTCAAATGTAACCAAAGAATCGTGGATGGCAACAAAATCGCCTTTCCATTCCACCTGCTGTTTGACATCAAAGTTTCCGCCTGCAAATTCTTCCATTATTCTGCTGATGTCATCCACATAAGAGCTTAAAGTCTGTATGGAAGTACGCAAGTTGTTTGCCACATTTCCAAATTCATCTTCCGATGTAAACGTAATATCAGTATGTAAATTACCCTGTGACAATTCATGTGCCACTTTGTCAATTTCATCTAACGGTTCTGCAATACTCTGTACTACTTTATCTGCCACCTTAATCGCTGTTATAATCGCTACTGCTATAAACAACGAAATGGAAATGGCACCAAACCAAAATACGACACGGCCGAATGTAACCGAATCCGCAATTGCCTTTTCTGTAATCTCCGCAATTTCAGCCGCCAACGCGTCCAATTCATCAAGAAGTGGTACACAATCTGTAAAAATTCGTTCTACCGCTTCCTCCTTCTGACCGTTGCTAATCATTCCCATAATTTCATAGCCGACCGGTCCCCACTCATTAATCTTGGCAACATATTGCTGGTGAAGTTCCTCACTTATAATGCCGGTTTCCTTAATCTTTTTCAGTTCCGCATCCATACCAAGTAACTGTTCTTCCAGCTGTTTCATATACGTTGCATAACTGCCTGTATCTTCCGCAAGAGCCATCTCTCTTACATTTCTCGCCGCTGTGTTAATATCAATCTGACAAATTTTTGCAGATGCATCTGCCACCGCTGCATCATTTGCCATTTTGGTCATCTGACGATTCAATTCAATCAATGCCACGATACTCATAACTCCGGATATAATCATCATAATAATAATGATTTGATACCCTTTTGTCATTTTTCCCCTGATGTTCATTTTCTTAAATTTTTCAAGCATCGATGTTCTCCTTTCGCAGTGCCGTTATCTTTTGTACAGATTAGTACTTTCAGCACACTATCATTGTGTAAAAATTATACAATAATAGACAAAAACAATCAATTAATTTTTATTTTTTTGTGCATTTTTTTAATTAAAATGTAATCAAATGGATTTTTTTTGCATTTTTTTATCTTCCCCTGCCAAATTGCACAACTTGTTCTATCATATGTCCAATGTTTCCCTCTCCGGCAAACTTACGCATATCAAAAAAATCTTCCGTCAGCGGAAGCCACACAAGCGGATGTTGTTCCGCTTTCAGCACAACGTCCTTTTGCAACGTTCCTACATACACTTCCACATAGCAATTTTGGTTGTAATAGTTAAAATCCATCATATGGGACAGTTCTATTGCCGCCCTCCCAATACCGGTCTCTTCTTCCAGTTCCCGGTAAGCCGCCTCAAATCCGTCCTCGCCGTCTTCTATCTTTCCGCCCACAAAATTGTAAAGCCCCTTGTAAGGGTCTTTTACTCTTTTGCAGAATAACAGCTTTTTCTCTTCTTTGTCATATACCATAATGCAATTGTATCCCTGCATATTGTATCTTCCTTTCCTTACGTCGCATTTCCTGCAAACTGCGTCATATAAAGTTCGTAATATTTGCCCTTTTGCTGCAACAGCTGTTCATGGTTTCCCATCTCCACAATGCGTCCCTGGTCAAGCACGACGATACAATCCGCATCCCGGATGGTAGAAAGGCGGTGCGCAATAATAAGACTGGTTCGATTTGCCATCAACTTTACCATGGCATCCTGAATTTTCTTTTCCGTACGGGTATCTACGCTGGACGTTGCCTCATCCAAAATTAAAATCTTTGGTTTTGCCAAAAAGGCTCTTGCAATGGAAAGAAGCTGACGCTGTCCTGCCGACAAGTTGTATCCCCCGCCTGTCAAAACCGTATCATATCCTTTTTTCAAACGTTTGATCATCGTATGACAGTGGCACATTTTTGCAGCCTCTGTCATTTCCTGTTCGGTAATATTATCCTCCGAATAACATAAGTTATTTTTAATTGTATCTGCAAATAATACCGTATCCTGCAACACAATCGCCATATTGTTTCTCAAGTCATTGCAATCAATCTCTTTGATGTTTTTTCCGTCGATGCATATTTCTCCGCTGTCCACGTCATAAAAGCGCATCAGTAAGTTGACGACGGTTGTTTTTCCGCTTCCGGTAGAACCGACAAGTGCAATTTTTTGACCGGCGCCTACTTCCAAATTAAAATTGTGCAGTACTTTTTTTCCTTCCGCATAAGAAAAATCCACATTTTTGAAAGATACGACTCCTTTTGCGTCATCCATGGACAACGCACCGCTTTTGTCCTCGCACGGTTCATCCATTACCGCAAAGACGCGCTCTGCACCTGCTATAGCAGTCTGTATCTGGCCGTACACCTGCGCCAATTCATCGATAGGTCTTCCAAACTGTTTTGCATACACGATAAATGCCGAAATAACGCCTACCGACACTTCCCCTTTCCAAGCAAAATAGCCGCCGAATGCCGCAATAATGACGAAACCGATGTTGTTGATTGCATTCATGACCGGTCCCATGGAACCACCCAGAATTTCCGCAATAATACCAACCTTTGTAAGCTCATCCGAAGTCTTATTAAAATCCTCAATCACATCATCCTGACGGTTATAT
>JAZQDM010000065.1:0-37542 GCA_045546775.1 Lachnospiraceae bacterium
GTTGACGAGTGTTCTTTTGAACTCTTCGTCGTAGCGAGTTCCGTGTTTGTTTGTGGACATGCTCAGATACCTCCTTTTGGTGTCCAGTTTATTGTAATGCATAGTTGCTTATCGTGTCCACTTTTATAATATAGATCCAGAGGTAGATTTCTCTGTTGTGAAACAATATGCCGATCAGCAGTTTAAAAAAGTAACAAGGGGAATGCAGGAAAAAGCACAAAGTGTATCTGCTAGATACAAAGAAGAAAAAGAAACGCGAAAAATCAAAGATGTACGAGAGATGTTTGTTGATGAAAACGAGCAGGATATTGCTGTCATTGGTGGTGGATATCTAAGTAATATGTTACATACGGGTACATTAAGTAAAGGCTTTGGAGTACTAACAGAAAGACGTCTGTACTACAAAGGCAAATGTTATTATAAGAGTGGAAAAAATTATTTAAAGACTGATGAAGAAAGAATTGTAGATGTACAGGATGTTACTTCATCGGGTTTTGTATATACAAGGAACTTTTTATGGTTATTTTTAACAATTATATTTTGTTGGACAATTATTTTGCCTATTATTTTTTTATTAGTCTTTATCTTTTACAAACGAGCTATGTATGAGATTTCATTTGCAGGAGGAGCTATTGCAATTAAAGTTTCTGCATATGGAGTATCTGAAATAAAGGCCTTTGATAAGGAATTAAGAATGGCAAAAGATAGTTATATAGAGAGAAGGTGTAGATAATGTTTTGTGCTAAGTGTGGTAAGGAGCTTGAACATGATGCTAGGTTCTGTGCAGAGTGTGGCACAGTAGTAAAGAAGAAAGCAGATGCTCCTAAGATGAAGGTGCCTAAACAAAAGATTCCTAAACCAATTTTATTTTCAGTTGTAGGTTTAGCTACAGTTATTATTATCGCAGTAATTATAGCAAAGAGTGGGGTAGCTAATACCTATAGTAAGGAACGTGGAATAAAAAAGGCATTAGAAGGTGTAACAGAGCAGATGGATGCCCTTTCAGTAAGGATTTCCTGTACTCATGATGCAGAAGGTACTACAAATGGAGTTAAGGCAGAGTCATATTCCAATGATAGTGCAGTAGTTAATTTTATAAATAATGAAGCGCATTTATCAGAAGGAGAGACATATTTTTCACTTACACCAATACCTTTTGATGGAACATCTCATCAAGAAAAAACTACTTTTGAAGCATATTGTACAGCTGACGATGAGGTGGTTAGAAAAATTGATGGTGCAGAGTTTAGTTATGTTGTAGATACAGAGCCTATAAAGATGGAAGAATGTCTTTGGTTTTTTGAATCTATTAAGGATGATATAAAAGAAGCAGAAATTATAGAGGTTGATGAAAATACTTTAAAAGTCGTAGGTAATTTGGATAATGCTACAAAAATCTGTGATACATATGTCAATTTTATTGATTTAACCGGAGACGGCCCCGAGTATCAAACAACAAACCAAGTCAGTTATGAATTATTAATTGATATGAAAGAAAAGCGGGTGAAATCTATTTGTTTTGATTTGTCTGATATTGCAGCATATGTGTGGTATGGTTCAGGATTTAGTCAAACTGGTATTACAGATATTAGTGGGAGCATGACTATAGAGTATCTTCAAATCAATGATGCAGATAGTTTTACAATTCCATCATTTGAAGGTGGTAAACAAGCAGCACAGTCATCTGATGGAGTGTTAAGTACAGATATTTCGGCAAGTGATAAATCTTACTGTAACACATATGCAGACTTTTTAAGGTTTTATATATCCGATTTTTCTACTACACCCAAATTTCAAATGGGTTATATTGATGAAGATGATATTCCAGAGCTATTTATTATAGATGGTAATGGTCATGTAAATGGTGTAAAAATATATACTTATTACAATAATAATGTTAAGGAAGTAGAAGAATTTGGTTCATATGGTAGTATGAGTTATGCACCAATGAAAAATTTTTTTGTAAGTTCTAATAGTGGTATGGGGGCATCATACAATACTTTCTATTCTTTACATTTAGGAAATGAAGAAGTAATACATGACTTCTGTTTATATGAAGATTTCGTTGGTGAGGATTATACATTAACTACTTTAGAATGCTCTATTGATGGAGTTGAGGTTTCAGAAGAGGAATATGACAGAGAGTTGGAAAAAGCGTATGAAGAGATATCTGCTACTATAAACTATGATACTGCATATGAAATTAATGAAGAAAATATTAGAAGTAGAGTTTTAGCTCTGCTTGAAACAGAAGATGGAGGAATAAATCCTAATTCATTAGGACAAGATGAAGACATAGATATTTCTGTGGAGCAGATAAGAATATGGTACTATGATACGCAAGACCGATTGGATAGTCTTTTATATGCTTCATATGACACAAACTTGGATTGCTATTTCGATGGTGGTTGTCCTGCAAAGGTAGTTGCTAAAAGTGGATACAATGGTTGGAATGTTTCAAGAGAATATTATTATCATGACCAAGAATTATATTTTGTATTTGTATATGGTGATATAGGTGAGTACCGATTTTATGTGAAAAATGGGGTGCTTATTAGAAGTATTTCTCCAGATGGTAACATAACAGATATGGGGAATGAAGTATCACAAGATGTTTTGAATATATGGGAAAGAATAAAGACAGAAGAAGAGTCTTTTCCACTTATGGTTAATTGTGGAGCATAAGATTATTACAAAATTATTTTTAATTATTAGATAAGAACTTTGAGATAATCAGGATAATGATGAGGGGCTGACATTTGAAATGTCAGCTCCTTTTATAATGGGCTTTTATGGGGTTACCGGCGTTACGAGTGTTATGTTCATTAAACAATGGAAATGTGAATCCATTCTTGGGGACGAATGATATTTAATGTGCGACTGACTTGCAAGAATTAACCAACGATATTTTGAGGCAAATACACTTCATCAGAAGGTGGAAGAGAGACAGCTTTTTTGTCGAAAAACTATTGAATTGTATTTTTAATTCACGTATGCTTATTTTGGATGGTATAATAAAAAAGCGCCTCGGTAGAGAAGTATGGCGGAAAGGGGAAATATGAAAGGTGCTATTTTAGAAAAAGGAGAACGAGGATATACATATTTAAGAAAAATATTTGAATCAGTACCTTGTTTAAGGACAGACTATAATTGGTTCATATCGGATTATGAAGCGCATCCGCTTTCTAATGGGCGTGTTGTTCGCCTCGCTCAGACTGGTGGTTGTGCGTGGATTAGCGGGGAAGAATTATATGGAATGGTACGCCACGATGATTTTCAGTGGATATGGGGAGTCTTATCTGGTTTTGAAAAAAGCATTTTAAAAGAAGAAGTATTAAAATATGAGCGTCCTTATTCCGATGGATATAGTGGATTTTGGGAGAAAGAATTGTCCATACAACATCCGCTTGCAGCTGTCGAACTTGTTGCATGGGATGGAAGTTTGACATTGATAATCAGTAAGGATGAAAGTGTTGTTGAAAAATTTCGAAGTGCATTTGAACTTAGTGAAGATTTGGAACAATATAATAAGCGTGCGTGGAAAAAAATGGAAGGAACCTTAGATGAATCGGATGCTTATGAAAGATGGTTGGAGAATAGCTGGAAATAATCGTGTGTGTATGATTTGTAGAATAAGAGTTAGAAACGAAAGAGGGTATCATAATGGGAATTATTTATATTGTATGTATTGTTGTAGGAATTTTAACATTAGTATTTGGAATTTTCGAATATAACCATCCTGAACTTGCTTGGGAACTTTCCTTATCAAGGCGTCTCTTTGTGCATGGTGGGGAACCGACTAATTATTATTATGAAACACAACGTAAGGGTGCTATTGTCTTAATTTTGATAGGTGGTGGAGTAAGTATAGCTGCTCTTATTATTGGAGTTATGGCGAATATCGGATATAGTGTACATGTGGATGAGTTTGTTTTAAAACTTCCATGTACTTATTCGGAAATAGAAGAGATGGGATATGAGATAGAGCCTGATGCGACAACGCGCACTGTGTCTGCATCGAATAACTTCTCGAATTATCATATTTCGTATACAGCACGAAATGCAGAAGGAAAAGAAATTAAAATTTATTTTGAAAACAGAACGAATGAAGAACAACGTGTGCTGGACTGTGAAGTTGTTGGAATAGAGGCGGAATTTGAAGACGGACCTATACTGCGACTTCCAAATGGAATAGAAATTGGAATGAGTGAAACGGAAGCTAAACAAATACGTAATAATTCAAGTCATTTTTATATGCAAAATGGCTTGGAATTCAAAGAAACGTTAGGTTTTGAAAGATATAACATTACAATATATTTTGAGGATGATAAAGTAGGAAGTATAGAAGTTATGCATAATAATATTGGATTATAGAGGTTTGGATAATATTTTGGGCAGTATAGTTTTATAGTTGATAAGTCAATTAAAATATTAAAAGAGGAATTCACATGGACACAAATCACAATAAAATTATCAACAAAGCTGCAAGAGAAGTATTTAAGCCACACGGTCTATTTCAAAAGGGACAATCGCGTTTGTGGGTGGACGACAACGGCTGGTTTTTGATTCTTGTAGAGTTTCAACCGAGTGCATGGGATAAGGGAACATATCTCAATGTTGCCATTCACTATTTGTGGGATAAAAAGGATTACTTGAGCTTTGATTTTGGCCATAGAATTAATGAATTTGTTACATTTCATGGCGATGAAGCGAAGTTTTACTCGGAGATGCTGCTGCTGACAGAAAAGGCATTAGAAAAAGTAGAAGAATATAGGACATTTCATGATATTCTTTATGCAGAAGAACAGATTTTAAAATATAACGGACATGCATCGTTATCCAAAGAATTATATAATAAGATGATGGTATGCGGTTTGGCAAAAGATGCAAAGGCCTATCATTTTTATAAAAAGTTGCATGATAATGTTGAAAATTCTACGCTTGGATGGGAAATGGAGTATTGCAAGGAACTGGAAGAGAACATTGCGCCACTGATCTCAGATGTGACAAAGTTTTATGAGTATGTTGTAGGAAAAGTAAAAGAGCAACGCGATTTTTGGCGTAGTAAATCCAGTATGAAAAAAATGAAAGAGGATTGGTTACATAGATCTGTTTAGGATGATATAGGAATGAAAATGTGGGGTACACTTATGAAAAGAAAAATTCTAATATTTCTTGCACTCATCATGTTACTTTTGGCAGGCTGCGCTTCTGACATTGCTGCACAGGCAGAAAGCGAATCAAAAAACGAGGAAGCTACAAGCGAAAAACAAAGAAAATTTTGCTTTCATTCTGCAGAGGAAGTGGAGCAGATGAGTGACGATGACTTGGTTTACATAAATCAACATCGCTATGATACAGTTGATTTTTATGAGGAAGGCGAGTTCGTGCCGCTTGACCTTTTCGGCGTGGAGCTGGACGATGCGCTTTATGAAAATATATGGTTGGACTTTTTTTGGCTCCAGGAGTTGGAGATTGAACTGGATGTGACGCAGCCCATTCCGGAAGATGAATTTGAACGCTTGGTTCAAAAAGACATAGAAGAGATGTATTCCAATGCAGAAGTTGACAGACCGGGAGAGGAAACCGGCTGTAAAGTAATCAGTGAAGATACGTTTATTTGCGGTGAAAATGATTTGTACGCGGAATACAGCGTACGCTACACGGAGCGAAATACATACCGCCAAAATGGCGAGTTGGTGTCTACTGATATTCCGCGTGTGTATCGGAAACTTTATTTAAAAAATTATATTGTGGAAACAAACATCGAAGAATGGCGGGCGTATTTGTTAGGCGAACTGAGTGCAGAGTATGTCAAAGAGCAACTGGATGTTTTTTATACGACAGGAAATCCGATCATCTACAGGGAAGTTGTAGAGGAAGAAGATTGCTATGTTTACATAATGTATTTTACTACTTTTGAATATTGCGAAGCCGGAGTGAACAATGAAGTTATTTTGTGGCGTAAAACGGAAGTTGTTGACAAGGAAACGCATCTTGTAACGTTTGGCGATATGGAAGAAATTCGCAGAGCGCAGATTGAAGGCACGGAGTGGGACGTGGAGCCGGTTGATACGATTGGATAAAAGAGTATTTGCAGATTTTTAGTCACTATTTTACAACCTGCACAAAATTTGACGCGATAATTGAGCAATATAGCTTAGTTATCGCGTTTTTTGTTGTGCAAAATGGACGGTTTTACGGATGATGTTTGGGGTCTGTGTACATTGAAGTTTGTCAAAAAAGAGGACTATAATAGGCGTGCGCGCGAAAATTGCGCAAATGATTTGCACACAAGAAAAGGTGCAAAAAAACGGAGGAAAAGTTATGATTTTATTAAGTGGAGAAGCACAACAGCTCACGCCGGCAGGCATTGCTTGGATTGTCGTTTTTGCAGTTATCATTGGAGCTGCAGTTATTTATGACCGCAAAAAAGCAAAAAAATTCAGCGGAAGCATGGAGGAACAATTTGCGGGCAGAATTATGGAAGAAAGTGGAAATATTTTTGTGACAACAGACAAAGAACTTGTTGCAAAAAGTACCGCACCGACTTATGTGGACTATGAAATATTCAGTCTTGAAAATGTAGCGTATGTTATGGCGCACAAAGATAAGACGGCGTATGGCATGTGGGCGTTGAGCCTTTATGACAGCAATAAAAAGATAATTAAAGGTGTAAAAATCCGTTCCACAAAGAAAAAGCCGCAAAAGACGAATGCATACATTTTGACAAACAATCGTCCGGATGAAGCGGTAGAATTGGTTTTAAAATACGTTCCGAATGCGCAACTTGTTGGACTCGGATTTAAAAATGCAACAGAAGTATCGTACAAATAAAATGTTCTTTGAAATTTCAGAATTTTCGAACCACTTGTATTGTAATGTGTTGAAATTTGCGGTATAATTTATACATGTTAGAAATATTGGGAATATTATGAATTTCCGGTATTGGGAGGTAGGACAATGGTGAGAATTGAAGACTTTTGTAACATGACTGAATTTGAAGCAATTATGGACAATTGGGCAAAGAGTACAGGACTTGCAACCGTTGCAGTTGGAGCAGATGGAAAGTATATTTCTAAATGCTACAATTTTACAGATTTTTGTATGAAATTGACAAGAGGCAGTGCGGAAGGCAAGGAAAGATGCGAGAAGTGTGACCGCGAAGGCAACGGCGTTTACAATTGCCATGCAGGACTTGTGGATTTTGCGATTCCGATTACGTTGAAAGACGGAACCGTGCTTGGCAGCGTGATTGGCGGACAGGTATTACCGGAAAACCCGGATGAAGAAGCGTTTAGAGCAACCGCGAGAGAGCTTGGCATTAACGAAGATACATATATTTCAGCGCTTCACAAAGTGCCTGTAAAAACAAAAGCAGAAATTGATGCATCTGCGAACTTACTTGGTACGGTTATCAATATGTTTGTCCGCGCAAGTTACGCGGATGCAGTGAACGATAAGATTGTCGGCAAATTAAAAGTCGGCATCCAGAAGGCTGCAGAACAGATTGAACAGGCAAATGCAAGAACAAAAGAAATTGCCGGATTTAGTGGAAAACAGAAGATTCTTTCCCTGAATGCAACAATTGAAGCTGCCAGAGCAGGCGAAGCCGGAAAAGGATTCTCCGTTGTTGCGGAAGAAGTACAGAAGCTGGCAACGGGAATGTCTGTTACAAGTGCAGAAATCACAAAGATTTTGGCAGAATTGACAAAGACAATTACAGAATTAAATGAGTAATACATTTACAAAAAGGAACGATGAAAAAGTTCCTTTTTGTTATGGCGACGAGGAAAATGGTCATCGTGCTTGCACGAATGACCACTTGACGAGCGCTAATCAGAGCGCGATACGCAAAGCGTAACGCGCTCTGCATGTATATATATTATTTTAAAGGAGTATATGAAAATGAAAGAATTGACACAAAAAGCCCGCGAAAGCTGGGAAAAATCACTGAGAGACCGAGAAGTGTGGGAAGAAGGCGAAGTGGTAGAATATCATGCGCAGGGCGATTATTGGTCATTTATGAATCAGAGCAGAGGTAATGTAGTTTTTACAAACCAAAAAATTGTTTTCCTTGGATGGAGTACGAGAATTTTCCCGTACTGTGATATCAGAAATGTTGAAAAATGTAATGTTGGCGGATTGCCGATTATGCCTACAGGTATCAAGTTGACGGTGTTTGACCCGACTACAGGGAAAGAGACAAAACACAAACTTTCTGTTATGAAGAGAAAAGAATGGATAAAATATATTGCACAAAAAGCAAATCTTCCGATTGAAGTGTAATGTAAGATAAAAAAATAAGAGGGCTTTTAGTTTAACTCTGATGGAGTAGAACAAAAAGCCTTCTTTTTTTAGTCTTCTAACGGATTTTCGGTTTCGATCACACCGTGGGTTTCAATTACGTTTTCTTGCGGTTGCTCGACAGGATTTTCAACAGATTCATCCGGCGTGTCGTTTTCGGTTGTAATCGTTACGTTGTCCCCTTCCGGTAATTCGCCGTGCAAAATAGAGATAATATATTGCAAACGGATGTTGGCGCGGCTGTAATATTCATCAGCTACATCGGCAAGCGCTGCGTCGTAACTGTCACTTTCAAATACCTGGTGGTATGTTGCTACTGCATTTGTCATGTTTTCAGCTGCTTCATCGGCTAAAGATTCTACGCTGGCAAATTCCTTTGGTACTTCCAAAGAAGCGAGACTGTTAAATTCGTCTTCCAAAGCGTCCAAATAGGTCAAAAGTTCTTTCTGGGCAGCAACCGGGTCCGTTGTGTCGATTGCGTTCATGTTATCGTTTAGTTCGCTTATGTTTGAAAAAAAATCACTCATTTTTTCTTCGTATTCGGTTAATTTTTTGTCTTTTCCGCATCCGGTTACACAAAGTACGAAAAGCAACGAAAGAAGAAAAAGGCTGAAACGTCTGTTTTTCATAAATAATCCCTTTCTAAAGAAACAGTTTTCAAAAAAACTGCATGTATTTTAAATTGAAATTCCAATCCATATTCCACATAAAAATTTATCATAATTTAGTAATGAAAGCAAGAAACATATTTGCCCGTATAATCATTTCGTGATAATATGTTAGTATTGTTAAAAATATAAGAATTATTACATTTTAAATTTATTTTAATTGTATTATCTAATACGGAGGTTTGACGTGAACAGACAACAATTCAGACAGTGGACAGAAGAAAAAATTTTGTTTTTGGACGGTGCAACCGGTTCCAATTTGATGAAAGCAGGTATGCCCGCAGGTGTGTGCCCGGAAGCTTGGATTATGGAACATGAAGATGTTCTTGTAGATTTGCAAAAACGATATGTGGAGGCGGGAAGCAATATTGTATATGCGCCTACGTTTACTGCGAATCGAATTAAACTGGAAGAGTATGGTTTGGCAGACAAAATAGAAGAAATCAATCAAAGACTTGTGGCGGCTTCCAAGCGTGCTGTAGAAGGAAAAGCTTACGTTGCCGGAGACCTTACAATGACCGGGCGTCAGTTAAAGCCCATTGGCAATTTGGAGTTTGAAGAGCTTGTGGACGTATACAAAGAGCAGATTCGCCTGCTTGCAGATGCAGGAGCAGATTTGCTTGTGATAGAGACGATGATGAGCTTGCAGGAGTGTAGGGCGGCGTTGATTGCAGCAAAAGAAGTATGCGATTTGCCTGTGATGGTGACACTTACGTTTGAAAACGGCGGCCGTACGTTGTTTGGAAGTGACGCAATGAGCGCAGCCATTACGCTGGAAAGTCTCGGCGCGGATGCCATTGGTGCGAACTGTTCTACCGGTCCTGCCAAAATGAGACAAGTCATTGAGACTATGGCACGTGTGACGTCAATTCCGATTATTGCAAAGCCAAATGCAGGACTTCCTGCTGTGGACGGAGAGGGCAATACCTATTATGATATGGACGCAAAAACATTTGCACAAGAGATGCAGATTTTGATAGAAGCCGGCGCGACAATCCTCGGTGGCTGCTGTGGGACGAGTCCGGAATACATAAATGAGTTGACTGAAACGGTCAATAAAAATGACCAATTGAGTCAATGGCATGCAAGCCGTCGCTTGCCGGAGCACAAACAGGGAAGACGCTTTTTGTGTTCGGAACGTCAAGCTTTGGAGTTTGGCTTAAATGACCGTTTTATGATTGTGGGTGAGCGCATCAATCCTACCGGCAAAAAAATGTTACAGCAGGAATTGCGGGAAGGCTGCTACGATATGGTCACGGATTTTGCAGAAGAACAGGAAGAAAACGGCGCCTGTATTTTGGATATCAATGTGGGAATGGGGGGCATCGATGAAATGGAGACGATGCTTCAGGTAATGGAGGAAGTGTCTTCTGTTACGAAGCTTCCGCTTTGCTTAGATTCCAGTTCGGTAGAAGTTATGGAAGCGGCACTTCGCAAGTATCCGGGAAGGGCACTTGTGAATTCCGTGTCGTTGGAAAAAGAAAAATTTGAAACACTTCTTCCCCTTGTAAAAAAATACGGAGCAATGTTTATTTTGCTTCCGCTTTCTGACAAAGGCTTGCCGGAAAGTCTGAAAGAAAAGAAAGAAATCATTGATACAATTGTAAAACGTGCGTTGGAACTTGGCATGTCACCGGAAGATATCGTAGTGGACGGTCTTGTGACAACAGTAGGCGCAAACAAAACAGCTGCACTGGAAGCATTAGAAACAATCCGTTATTGCAAAGAAAAAGGATTGGCCACCATCTGTGGACTGTCCAACGTTTCCTTTGGCTTACCCCAAAGAAGTCATGTGAATACTGCATTTTTGACTATGGCAATCAAAGAAGGTCTTACCATGGCGATTGCAAATCCGTCTCAGGAGTTGCTTGTATGCAGTGCCTTTGCCTCTGATTTGCTTTTGAACAAGGACGGGGCAGATTTGGCGTATATTAACCGTATGAGTGAAGATACCGTACAGAGCGAACAACAGGATACATGGAACAGTCGTTTGAAAAATGCGGTTATGAAAGGAAACCAAAGCGGTATTAAGGAGTTGACACGCCAGGCGCTTGCAGAGGGTGAAAATGCCAAAATACTTTTGGATGAAGCGCTTTTGCCTGCTATCAATGAAGTGGGAGAACTTTTTGACAAAGGGAAATATTTTTTGCCCCAGTTGATTGCCGGCGCGGAAGCCATGAAACAGTCCATTGAAGTATTGGAGCCATATCTTTTATCGGATGAAAAGCAGGACAATATGCCAACGGTTGTTGTTGCTACGGTGGAGGGCGACATTCACGACATCGGAAAAAATCTTGTTGTATTGATGCTCAAAAATCATGGCTTTGATGTGATTGATTTGGGAAAAGATGTGACCAAAGAGACGATTGTACAGACGGCAAAAGAGCGGGATGCAAAGGTGATTGCGTTATCCGCGTTGATGACAACTACCATGCGACAGATGAAAGAGGTAATAGATTACGCAAAAACACAAAATTTGCAGGCGAAAATTATGGTTGGCGGAGCGGTTATTACCGAGGAGTATGCTGCTGAAATCGGTGCAGACGGATATGCAAAAGATGCCGCCGGTGCAGTGCGCATAATAAGACAAATTTTGGATTTGAATTAATTGAGGTTGAATGCACGACTTTAATGTGCTAAAATATTGGGAACACCAATAAAGAAAGGCTGGTATTTTTATGATGAACGGCGCAGATGCGATGATTAAATGCTTGGAAAAAGAAGGCGTTGAAGTAGTGTTCGGTTATCCCGGAGTTGCTATTTGTCCCTTCTACAACAGTATATTGGAATCCGATATTCGTACGGTTTTGATTCGTACCGAACAAAATGCAGCCCATGCGGCTAGCGGTTTGGCAAGAGTGACAGGAAAACCGGGAGTGTGTGCCGTCACATCCGGCCCCGGTGCCACAAACGTAATCACAGGTATTGCAACCGCTTTTGCGGACAGTATTCCGCTTATTTGTATTACCGGACAGGTAAACAGTGCACTTTTGGGTAGTGACAGCTTCCAGGAGGCGGATATTACCGGCGCAGTGGAATCTTTTGTAAAATACAGCTATCTTGTCAGAAACGTAGAAGATATTCCGCGTATTATGAAAGAAGCGTTCCATATTGCAAATACGGGAAGAAAAGGTCCTGTACTGATTGACGTTCCGATTGATATTCAGAATGCAACACTTCGCAAATTTGAATATCCGGAAGAAATTTCCATGCGTACATACAAACCGACTGTAAAAGGCAATGTAGTACAGATTAAGAAAGTAGTAAAAGAGTTGGAGAAAGCAAAGCGTCCGATTATTTGTGCGGGCGGCGGTGTTATTTTGAGTGATGCCAAAGAAGAACTTCGTGCCTTTGCAAAAAAATATGAAGTTCCGGTTGTATCCACGATGATGGGTATCGGCGTTATGCCTTCCGAAGACGAATTGTATTTCGGTATGGTTGGCGGACACGGAAGAGCATATGCGAACCGAGCTATGAACGAATCCGATTTGATTATTATGGTTGGTGCCCGCGTGGCAGACCGTGCGGTGAGTCAGCCGGATTTGATTACCGAAAATAAAGTGCTTGTACATATCGATGTAGACCCGGCAGAAATCGGCAAAAATGCCGGCGCATCCATTCCGCTTGTAGGCGATGCAAAACACATTTTTGAAGAGTTTGCAAAAGTGGATTGTGAATGCGACCATGATGAATGGATTCATACATTAAATGAATACCGCGTATCCATGGAAAAGAAGAGAACACCGAATCCGGAATACGTAGATCCGGAAGAACTTATTACAAAGCTTTCCAAAAAGATGAAAGAAGACGCCATTTATGTGGCAGACGTAGGACAAAACCAGATTTGGTCCTGCCGCTATCACATTGTAAGAGACGGTATGTTTTTGACATCCGGCGGTATGGGTACGATGGGATATTCCATTCCTGCTGCCATGGGAGCAAAAATCGGTGATATGAGCAGACAGGTTGTTGCAGTGTGCGGTGACGGTTCCTTCCAAATGTCTATGATGGAACTTGCAACGATGCGTCAGCACGGTGTACCGGTAAAAATTATTGTTTTGAAAAACAACTATCTTGGCATGGTGCGCGAGTACCAGCATTATACATACAAAGACAGCTATTCGGTTGTAGACTTGTCGGGAAGTCCGGATTTGGAAAAACTTGCTTCCGCATACGATTTGCCATTCCTTCGACTTTCCAATATGGACAACGTAGATGAAGTGCTGGATGCGTTCTTAAAAGAAGATGAATCCGTACTTTTGGAATGTCTGATTGATCCGTATGATTTAGTAAAATAGGAGGCAGGTATAGATGAAACGAATTTATTCCGTATTGGTGGAAAACCGTTCCGGTGTTTTGAGTAAAGTTGCCGGACTGTTTTCCAGAAGATGTTTTAATATTGACAGTCTTGCAGTAGGTGAGACGGACGACAAAGATGTTTCCTGTATGACAATTGTCAGTTCCGGCGATCCGAGAATGATTGAACAGGTTGAAAAACAGTTAAACAAAAAATTGGATGTCATCAAAGTAAAAACATTTGATGAGACTCAGAGCGTAAGCCGTGAACTTATGCTTATGAAAGTTAAATACAACAAGACAAACCGCAGAGAAATCATTGATACATGTGATATGATGAGAGCGTCCATTGTAGACGTTTCCAATCATTTTATGGTCATTCAGATTTGCGATGTGCCGGAAAAAATCCAGCAATTTATCCGCATGATGAAATCTGTAAGTGTGGTGGAAGTTGCCAGAACCGGAACGCTTGCACTTCAGAAATGTTGTGATTAAACAGTATTTGTTGACTTTTGTAAAAAGAATTGCTAAAATAGCATTCGAGTGTAAAACTTTAATGCTTTAACATGGTGGATAGGAGTACAAAACTATGCAAAAAAGAGTATATCAGCTTTTAGTTGATAATACGTCTGGTGTTTTGAGCCGTATTTCCGGTTTATTTTCCAGACGCGGATACAATATTGAAAGCATTACGGCAGGTGTTACCGCTGACCCGAGATTTACACGTATCACCATTGTGACATCCGGTGATGACGATATTTTGGATCAGATTGAGAAACAGGTTGCAAAGCTTGTGGATGTGCGTGATGTGAAAGAATTAAAGCCGGAAAACAGTGTTTACAGAGAACTTGTGCTTATCAAAGTAAAAGTAACACCGGAACTGAGACAAGGCGTGATTTCTGTTGCGGATATTTTCAGGGCAAAAATTATTGACGTATCACCCGAAAGTATTATGATAGAGCTTACCGGAAATCAGTCAAAGGTAGATGCGTTCATCAGTCTTTTGGACGGATATGAAATATTAGAGCTTGCAAGAACGGGTGTTGCCGGACTTGGAAGAGGTATGGACAACATTACATACTTAACGTAAGGACTCTTAGGGAAACCTTTCAGTTATATATTTATTTTTTTATGAAAAAATGGAGGAAAAGAAAAATGGCAAAGATTTTTTACCAGGAAGATTGTAACTTATCATTATTGGAAGGTAAGACAATCGCAGTAATCGGTTACGGAAGTCAGGGACATGCACATGCATTAAATGCAAAGGAGTCAGGCTGTAACGTTATTATCGGACTTTATGAAGGTTCCAAATCTTGGGCAAAAGCAGAAGCTCAGGGCTTTGAAGTATATACAGCAGCAGAAGCTGCTAAGAAAGCTGATATCATCATGATTCTTATCAACGATGAGCTTCAGGCTAAACTTTACAAAGAAGATATCGAACCGAACTTGGAAGCAGGCAACATGTTAATGTTCGCTCATGGTTTCAACATTCACTTCGGACAGATTGTACCGCCTGCAGACGTAGACGTTACTATGGTTGCTCCGAAAGGACCTGGACATACAGTAAGAAGCGAATACCAGGCAGGTAAAGGTGTACCGTCTCTTATCGCTGTACATCAGGATGCTACAGGAAAAGCTCAGGAAGTTGCATTGGCTTACGCATTAGCAATCGGTGGAGCAAGAGCAGGTGTTCTTGAAACAACATTCAGAACAGAAACAGAAACAGACCTTTTCGGTGAACAGGCAGTTCTTTGCGGTGGTGTTTGTGCACTTATGCAGGCTGGTTTCGAAACATTGGTTGAAGCCGGATATGATGAAAGAAATGCATATTTTGAATGTATCCATGAAATGAAATTGATCGTTGACTTAATTTACCAGAGCGGTTTTGCAGGAATGAGATATTCTATCTCCAATACAGCAGAATACGGCGATTACATTACAGGACCGAAGATTATCACAGAAGATACAAAGAAAGCTATGAAGAAAGTTCTTTCTGATATTCAGGACGGTACTTTTGCAAAAGATTTCTTGTTAGATATGTCTCAGGCTGGTGGTCAGGCTCACTTCAAAGCTATGAGAAAATTAGCTAGCGAGCATCCGTCAGAAGTAGTTGGTGAAGAAATCCGTAAACTTTACAGCTGGAACAACGAAAGCGACAAGTTAATCAACAACTAATCTACATAGGAATGATGAGGGCAGGAACGCGTTTCTGCCCTTTTTTTCGATTGTCGAATGTTTGCGAATGTGATAATATAGAAAAGTAAGTTTTTGTAACAAAGAATAATAGTCAGAAACAATGAAATTTATAAATATGCTGGAGGAACAAAAATATGGGAATGACTATGACACAAAAAATTTTGGCAGCCCATGCCGGACTTGAAAAAGTAGAAGCCGGACAATTGATTGAGGCAAATTTGGACCTTGTATTAGGAAACGATATTACAAGCCCGGTTGCTATCAAAGAAATGGAAAAAATGAAAGTGAACGGTGT
Organism: Lachnospiraceae bacterium; assembly: GCA_045546775.1. GTDB lineage: Bacteria > Bacillota > Clostridia > Lachnospirales > Lachnospiraceae > RGIG3002. The sequence goes on from JAZQDM010000065.1 coordinate 15,763, forward strand.
GTTTGACAAAGACAAAATCGCACTTGTTCCGGATCATTTTGTGCCGAATAAAGATATTAAATCTGCAGAACACTGCAAATGCGTAAGAGAATTTGCAATGAGAAACGAGATTACTAACTATTTTGAAGTTGGTGAGATGGGTATTGAACATGCACTTTTACCGGAAAAAGGTTTGACCGTTGCCGGTGATGTTATTATCGGTGCAGACTCCCACACATGTACATATGGAGCACTTGGTGCATTTTCTACAGGCGTAGGAAGTACCGATATGGCTGCCGGAATGGCAACAGGGAAAGCTTGGTTCAAAGTGCCGGGCGCAATCAAATTTAACTTAGTAGGCAAACCGAAACCGTGGGTAAGCGGTAAAGACGTGATTCTCCATATCATCGGTATGATTGGTGTGGATGGAGCGCTTTACAAATCTATGGAATTCGTTGGCGAAGGCATCAAAAACCTTTCCATGGATGACCGTTTTACGATTGCCAATATGGCCATTGAAGCCGGCGGTAAAAATGGTATTTTCCCGGTAGACGATTTGGCAAAATCCTATATGGAAAACCATTCCACAAGAAGTTACACCGTATACGAAGCAGACGAAGATGCGGTATACGATGAAGAATACACGATTGATTTGAGCACATTGGAGTCTACGGTAGCATTCCCGCATTTGCCGGAAAATACAAAGACACTCAGCGAAATCAAAGAAGATATCGCTATCGATCAGGTTGTCATCGGTTCCTGTACAAACGGAAGATTAAACGACCTTCGTATTGCTGCAAAAGTTTTGGAAGGCAAAAATGTAAAGAAAGGAATGCGTTGTATCATTATTCCGGCAACACAGGCAATTTACATGGAAGCAATGGAAGAAGGACTGTTAAAAACATTTATTGAAGCAGGCGCAGTTGTAAGTACACCTACATGCGGACCTTGCCTTGGCGGTTACATGGGTATTCTTGCACAAGGTGAAAGATGCGTTTCCACAACAAACAGAAACTTTGTAGGACGTATGGGTCACGTGGAATCTGAAATCTATTTGGCAAGTCCGGCAGTTGCAGCAGCAAGTGCAGTAACAGGTAAAATTTCCGGTCCGGATGAAATTATGTAAAGGAGCTAGTTGAACATGAAAAAAGCAAACGGTACAGTTTTTAAATATGGTGATAATGTTGATACGGACGTAATTATTCCGGCAAGATATTTGAATTCTTCCGATCCGGCAGAGCTTGCAAGCCACTGCATGGAAGATATTGACAAAGATTTTGTAAAAAATGTAAAAGCAGGCGATATTATTGTAGCTGATAAAAACTTTGGTTGCGGTTCTTCCAGAGAGCATGCTCCGATTGCGATTAAAGCAGCCGGTGTAAGCTGTGTTATCGCAGAAACTTTTGCAAGAATTTTTTACAGAAACGCAATCAATATCGGATTGCCGATTATTGAATGTCCGGAAGCTGCAAAAGGCATCGAGGCAGGAGATGAAGTGGAAGTAGACTTTGATTCCGGTATGATTACAAACAAAACAAAAGGAACCTCCTTTAAAGGGCAGGCGTTCCCTGAGTTTATGCAAAAAATTATTGCAGCAGAAGGATTGGTAAACTATATCAATCAAAAATAATCCGTTTTGGGATTTGAGGGGTTAAGAGATACAAATGATTTATATCAAGTTTAATTATTTTTTGTTTGTTATTTTGTTGATGGCGGTTTACTATGTATTGCCGTTATCAAAGCGCTGGATTGCGCTTTTAGTAGGGAGCATCGGTTTTTATTATGTGGTGTGTCCGAAGGCGTTTATCGTTTTTGTGGGCAGTATAACAATCAGCTATTTATGCAGTTATCTCGTAAGGAAAAGTAAAATTTTACTTTTCCTTTCTGTTGTTGTCTCGGTTCTTCCGTTGGCAGTTACAAAGATAGATTTTGATGTGCCTGTTTTAGTTCCGCTTGGACTATCGTTTTATACATTACAGACCATTGCCTATCTTGTGGATGTGAGAAAAGGAAAGGTAGAACAGCAGAAAAACTTTTTCAAATATGCATTGTTTATTTCCTTCTTTCCGCAAATTGTCCAAGGACCGATTCCTCGATATGAACAACTTGGAAAACAGCTTTTTGATGGCAATAAATTCAATGAAAGAACGGCAGCAAAGGCGTTTGGACTTATTATTTGGGGCTTTTTCTTAAAGCTTATGATTGCAGACAAAGCAGGTGTCATAGTTGATACATTGTTTGTACGACCGGATATGTACGGTGGCGTGTATGTAGTTGTGGCAGGTGTTTTGTACAGTGTGCAGCTTTACACGGATTTCCTTGCCTGTGTGACCATTTCAAGAGGCGTTGCAGCACTGTTTGGCATTACGCTTGTCAATAACTTTAATCATCCTTATTTTGCAACTTCCATTAAAGATTTCTGGCGCAGATGGCATATATCTTTAAGCAGCTGGCTGAGAGACTATGTGTACATTCCGCTTGGAGGAAATCGAAAAGGAAAAATTGTTAAATATTTGAATTTGATTATTACGTTTGCTGTCAGTGGTGTCTGGCACGGAACAGGATTACAATTTCTTGTTTGGGGACTGCTTCATGCGGTATATCAAATTGTCGGTGAATGCACAGCCCCAATCAGAGAAAAAATATACGCGATTTTAAAAATGCCCAAAGATTCTTTGATTCGAAAAATCATAAGCACAGGCGTTACATTTTTCCTTGTTATGCTTGCTTGGATTATTTTTAGGGCGAAAGATTTGGAAACCGGTTTGGATATGATTCGTTCCTTGTTTACCGTATTTAATCCTTGGATTTTGTCCGGAAATGCGCTCTTTATGCTTGGGTTATCCATGAAAGAAAGCTTTATTTTGCTTTTGGCGATTTTGCTTTTGGTAAAGGTGAGCAGAACACAGGGAAAAAGGAACATAAGCGAATGGATTATGGAACAACATATTGTACTTCGTTTTGCCATTTATATCGGTGCCATTTGTTGTATATGGATTTTTGGTACTTACGGTTACGGATACAGTGTGCGTGAGTTTATTTACGGAGGATTTTAAACATGAAAAACAAGTTAAAATTTTTCGCAAAAGTCGGTTGTTTCCTCGTTGTTATTGTTATGGTCCTTAGTTTTGTGAATGTTGTTCTTGTCCCGAAAGTGTTTTCGGAACCGTGGCATACGGCAGCTACCTTTAACGGTTTTTATAAAATGGAAAAGAATACAATAGACGTGCTTTTTATGGGAAGCAGTCATACGATGACGTCCATTTCACCACAATATATTTACAACGAATACGAACTAAAGACGTATAATCTTGGCAGTGAACAACAAAATTTAATTGTTACGTATTATTGGCTGAAAGAAGCGTTAAAATATCAAAATCCGAAAGTGGTCGTATTGGATACGCTGTATTGTTTTGAGATAGACAAGACGGAACCGTTGAATGCGTCGGAGTCGGTAACACGAAAATCCATTGATGCGATGAAATGGTCCAAAAATAAGTTTGATGCCATTCAGACAATATGCGAATATGATGAAAATCAGACAACGTTTAGTTATTATTTTCCAAATATCCGGTTTCATGAAAGGTGGGACCAGTTAAATGAGTATGATTTTAATCACGAAAGAGAAGAAAAGTATCATCTTTTAAAAGGCTATACCATGTTAACATCTAACAATTATCCTTTTGAATATGCGCCGTTTTGGGGCGGAGATGTGACCAAAAGCGAAGAAATGCATCCGCTGATGGAAGAGTATTTGCTTAAAATCATACAATTGTGTAAAGAAAATAACATTGAGCTTGTGTTAATGAAAACGCCCGCAAGTCAGGCAAATGTAGGAAAATATATTACTACAAAAGCGCTTGCAGAAGAGTATGACATTGCGTATTATGATTTCAATGAAATCGGTATGTACAAAGACTTGAATTATGATGTTGTCAGCGACAATAATGACAATGGACATGCCAATCATTGGGGGGCGGAAAAGATATCGGATAAAATGGCACAGATTTTGATGGCGGATTTTGACATCAATCCTTCCTATGATGAACAGTGGGAGGAGAGCAAAGAGCATTATAATCATGTGGTAGAAAATGCAAATTTGCGTTATGTGGATGACATTTACAAGTATTTGCAAGCAATTGACAAAGAAGAATACACTGTTTTTATGTCTGTAAAAGATGATTCTTCCCTGGCTTTTGATGAAGAGATTTTGGAAGGATTTCAAGGTCTTGGTTTGTCTCAGGATTTAGCCGGTAATTTTGGAGCCAGTTATTATGCGGTAATTACGCAAGATACGGTGATAGAAGAATTTCAAAAAGATAAGAAAATAAGTATAGATGGAGCATTCCGCGAACAGTTGAGCTTTTATAGTATTACAAGCGGAGGTGCGTACACGGGAAGCGTGGCTTCCATCAAAATTGATGGTGTAGAGTGTGCAAAAAATCAAACCGGATTAAATATTGTGGTGTACGATAATGTGACCGGTACAATTGTAGATTCTGTCTGCTTTGAAACACATGATGCAGCATTAACAGCAATCAGATAGGAAGGGAAAAATGATGGCGAAAGCAAATTCATATGATGCGTCGAGCATTACCGTTTTGGAAGGATTGGAGGCAGTAAGAAAGCGTCCGGGAATGTACATCGGAAGTGTTTCTACAAAGGGGCTCAATCATTTGATTTATGAAATTGTAGACAATGCAGTGGATGAACATTTGGCTGGTTTTTGTGACCGCATTACTGTAACGTTAGAAAAAGACGGTTCTGCAACAGTCGAAGACAATGGTCGAGGTATTCCGGTAGGCATGCACGAAAAAGGTGTCAGTGCGGAGCGTCTTGTATTTACCACACTCCACGCAGGCGGCAAATTTGATAATTCTGCATATAAGACAAGCGGTGGTTTGCATGGTGTTGGTTCTTCCGTTGTAAATGCACTTTCTACAAGATTGACTGTGCGGGTCAAAAATGGTGGCTGCATTTACGAAGATAAATACGAACGCGGCACGCCGATGATTGAATTAAAAGACGGTTTGCTTCCGGTTGTGGGAAAGACAAGAGAGACCGGAACATGCATCAATTTTTTGCCGGATGATACAATTTTTGATAAAACAAGATTTAAAGAGGATGAAGTAAAAAGCCGTTTGCATGAAACTGCATACTTGAATCCGCAGCTTACCATTGTGTTTCGGGATCTTCGAAAAGAATACGATGAAATATTAGAATTCCATGAGCCGGAAGGCATTATTGGGTTCATAAAGGACATGAACAAGTCCAAAGAGACCATTCATGATGTCATTTACTATCAGGGAGAAAGTGAAGGCGTTCAGGTGGAAGTTGCACTCCAGTATGTGAATGAGTTTCATGAAAATGTACTTGGTTTTTGTAATAATATTTACAACGCAGAAGGCGGTACCCATTTAACCGGCTTTAAGACGATGTTTACGACCATTATCAACAATTATGCGCGTGAACTTAACATCTTAAAAGAAAAAGACGTGAACTTTACCGGTGCGGATGTAAGAAATGGTATGACGGCAGTTGTTTCCATCAAACATCCGGATCCGCGATTTGAAGGTCAGACAAAAACAAAGTTGGATAACCAGGATGCATCCAAGGCGGTTGCAAAAGTAACCGGCGATGAAGTAGTGCGTTTTTTTGACCGAAATTTGGAGACGTTAAAAAATGTCATTGGCTGCGCGGAAAAAGCGGCAAAAATCCGTAAAACCGAGGAAAAAGCCAAAACAAACATGCTGACAAAGCAAAAATTTTCCTTTGATTCTAACGGAAAACTTGCAAATTGTGAGTCAAAAGACGCTTCTAAGTGCGAAATTTTCATTGTGGAAGGTGATTCTGCGGGCGGAAGCGCCAAAACCGCAAGAAATCGTGCATTTCAGGCGATTTTGCCGATTCGTGGTAAAATTTTGAACGTAGAGAAAGCGAGCATCGATAAAGTGCTTGCAAATGCGGAAATTAAGACGATGATTAACGCCTTTGGATGTGGCTTTTCCGAAGGCTACGGCAACGATTTTGATATTACCAAATTGCGTTACAATAAAATTATTATTATGGCCGATGCGGACGTGGATGGTGCCCACATTTCCACGTTGCTTCTGACCTTGTTTTATCGTTTTATGCCGGAACTTATTTTTGAGGGACACGTGTATATTGCTATGCCGCCTCTTTATAAGGCCATGCCGACAAAAGGAAAAGAGGAGTACCTCTACGACGATAAAGCGTTGGAAAGATACCGAAAAACACACAAAGGACCTTTTACGTTACAGCGCTACAAAGGTCTTGGTGAAATGGATGCGGACCAGTTGTGGGAAACAACACTGGATCCGGAAACAAGAATTTTAAAACAAGTGGAAATCGAGGATGCCCGCATGGCATCGGAAGTGACAGAAATGCTTATGGGTACGGAAGTTCCGCCGCGTAAAGCATTCATTTACGAACATGCTGCAGACGCAGAATTAGATGTATAGGAGTTAAAAGATGGAAGAAAAAATTATTAAAACCGAATATTCGGAAGTGATGCAAAAATCCTATATTGACTATGCAATGAGCGTTATTGTGGCAAGAGCGTTACCGGATGTAAGAGACGGTTTGAAACCGGTACAGCGAAGAGTGCTTTACGATATGCATGAGCTGGGCATTAAATTTGATAAGCCGTACCGTAAAAGTGCCCGTATTGTGGGTGATACGATGGGTAAATACCATCCTCATGGTGACAGCTCCATTTATGAGGCGCTGGTTGTTATGTCCCAGGAATTTAAAAAAGGACTTCCCCTTGTAGACGGACACGGTAACTTCGGTAACATCGAGGGCGATGGCGCCGCTGCCATGCGTTATACGGAGGCGAGACTGCAAAAAATTACACAGGAAGCTTTTTTGGCGGATTTGGACAAAGATGTGGTGGATTTTATGCCAAACTTTGACGAGACCGAAAAAGAACCGAGTGTACTTCCCGTAAAAATACCGAATCTTTTAATTAACGGTTCGGAAGGTATCGCTGTTGGTATGGCCACAAGTATACCGCCTCACAATCTCTCGGAGGTTATTGAAGCGACAAAAGCGTACATGAAAGATGAAAACATCACTACAAAAGAGTTGATGAAGTACGTGAAAGGTCCGGATTTCCCGACCGGTGGTATTGTGATTAACAAAGATGAGCTTTTGAATATTTACGAAACCGGTTCCGGAAAAATCAAAGTCCGCGGCAAAGTGGACGTGGAAAAGGCGAAGGGCGGAAAGGTAAATCTTGTCATTACCGAAATACCGTATCCTATGATTGGTGCCAATATATCCAAGTTTTTGTCCGATGTGGCAGCTCTTGCGGAAACGAAAAAGACACAGGATATTGTAGATATTACAAACCAGTCTTCCAAAGAAGGCATCCGTATTGTTATTGAACTTCGAAAAGATACGGACGTGGAAAATTTCAAAAACATGCTTTATAAAAAGACCAGACTGGAAGATACGTTTGGTGTGAATATGCTTGCCATTGCGGACGGTCGACCGGAAACAATGGGCTTAAAACGCATCATTGCAGAAAGCGTAAAATTCCAGTTTGAAGTGACGAAGCGCAAATATACAACACTTCTTGAAAAAGAAATGGAACGCAAGGAGATTCAGGAAGGTCTTATTAAGGCTTGTAATGTAATTGATTTGATTATCGAGATTTTGCGCGGTTCCAAAGACCGTACAATGGCAAAAAAATGCCTTGTAGACGGTGAGACGGAGGGCATTAAATTTAAGTCCAAAGAATCCAAAATTATGGCAGCCCAGCTTCAGTTTTCCGAGAAACAGGCAAATGCTATTTTGGAAATGCGCCTGTACAAATTGATTGGCTTAGAGATTGAAGCGTTAATCAAAGAGCATGAAGATACAATGGCGAATATTTACCGTTATGAAGATATTCTTGCCAGACGTGATTCTATGGCGCAAGTTATTATGAATGAGCTGGATGCCATCAAAAAAGAATTTGGCAGAGCACGTCGTACCGTTGTTGAAAACGGTGTGGAAGCGGTTTACGAAGAGAAAAAGATGGAAGAGATGGAAGTGGTTTGTCTTATGGACCGCTTTGGCTATGTAAAAACAGTAGATATTCCGACTTATGAGAGGAATAAAGAAGCCGCTGACGCAGAAAATAAATTTGTATTCCGCTGTAAAAATACAGGAAGAATTTGTATTTTTACAAACATTGGACAGTTGCACACTGTGAAAGTGGCTGACTTGCCATTCGGTAAATTTAGGGACAAAGCGGTGCCGATTGATAATGTGAGCAATTTCAGCACCGAAAAAGAACAGATGGTATTTGTGACAAGCCAGATGTACTTGAACTTGTATCGTGTGATTTTTGGTACAAAGCAGTCTATGTTTAAAGTAGTGGACGGCGGCGAATTTGATGTGGCAAAACGTACCGTGGCGGCAACAAAACTTGCGGACGGTGATGAAGTTATTTCTGTCACTATTGTAAATGAGCTAAAAGATGTGGTGCTTCGCTCTAAAAACGGATATTTCCTGCGCTTTGCAGTGGATGAAATACCGGAAAAGAAAAAAGGAGCCATCGGTGTGCGCTGCATGAAACTGAGTGCAGATGATGTGGTGGAAGAAGTGCGTTTTACAACAATCGAAAATGACAAAGAGCTTGTTTATGCGGATGTGACACTTCCGATAGACAGAGTCAAGAAAATGAAACGTGACGGAAAAGGAACAAAGTTAAAATTATAAGTCAAATGGAGGAACTGTATGAGAGTAATTGCAGGAACAGCAAGAAGTCTCCCGTTAAAAACACCAACCGGGGAAGGTACAAGACCGACGACGGACCGTATCAAAGAGACATTGTTTAACATGATTCAATTTTATATGAGTGATTGTGTTTTTTTGGATTTGTTCAGCGGAAGCGGCGGAATTGGGATTGAGGCGCTGAGCCGGGGCGGTAAAAAAAGTTATTTTATAGACAATAATTCTGAGGCGATTAAGTGCATTCAGGATAATTTGAAGTTTACAAAGTTTGAAGACCGCGGCGTTGTTTTGAAGCAGGATGTGATAAGTGGGCTAAACAGCGTGTTTGAAAAAGAAGTGGATGTTGTTTTTATGGATCCGCCGTACGGACAAGATTTGGAACGCATCGCACTTGAAAAACTTGCCGGAATGAAGTATATTACAGAAGAAACCATTCTTATTGTGGAAGCTGCATTGGATACGGATTTTTCGTATGTGGATGGACTTGGCTTTGAAATCACAAAAGAAAAACGATACAAGACAAACAAACATGTATTTTTAAAGAAAAGGACAAAGGAATGAAAGCAGCAATATATCCCGGAAGTTTTGACCCGATGACATTTGGGCATTTAGACATTATCAGACGTTCGGCTGAGATTTTTGATGAATTAACAGTCAGCGTTTTGAATAATAACGCAAAGACTCCATTGTTTTCTGTGGAAGAACGTGTTAAGATATTAGAAGAGGCAACGAAAGATTTACCGAATGTAAAGATTGAATCTTTCAGTGGTCTTTTGATTGATTATGCAAGAAAAAAAGATATTCATGTTTCGGTGAGAGGTCTTCGTGCGGTTACGGATTTTGAGTATGAATTGCAGATAGCTCAAACAAACCGACAGTTGTCCGGCGGCAGTCTGGATACGATCTTTTTGACAACCAGTTTGGAATATGCGTATCTAAGTTCTTCCAGTGTAAAAGAAATTGCCAGCTTTAATGGGGATATTAGTAAATGTGTACCCGAATTTGTGGCAAAACAGATTTACAAAAAGTATGGTATAGACAGAGAGTAACAAAAACGGCATGGTAGGGATGGAGAGTATATGAGTAGCAGAATTGAGCAGATTATTGATGAAATTGAAGAATATATTGACGGTTGCAAATATCAGCCGCTTTCAAATTCCAAAATTGTAGTGAATAAAGAGCAGATTGATGAATTGCTTCGTGAACTTCGTATGAAAACGCCGGAGGAGATTAAGCGTTATCAAAAGATTATTAGCAACAAAGAGGCTATTTTGAATGATGCGCGTTCCAAAGCAGAGGCGCTCATTAATGAAGCGACAATTCACACAAATGAGCTTATTAATGAACATGAAATTATGCAACAGGCTTATGCACAGGCCAATGAAGTTGTTACGATGGCAACAAGACAAGCGCAGGAAATTTTGGATAATGCAACCATTGAGGCGAACAATGTACGTCAGGCTGCTATGCAATATACGGATGATATTTTGGCCAATTTGGAAAACATTATTGCACATGCGACAGCGACAGCTTCCGGTCATTATGATGCAATGTTGAAGTCGTTGAACAATTGTGGCGATATTGTGAAGGCAAATCGTGCAGAATTAAACCCCACAGCCGGACTTGAAGATACAGAAATGAATGACATTCCGGCGCAAAGTCAGGGATTGGATATTATGTAATTGTTAAGAGTATAATGTTACAGCCGGTTTCAACAAGAAGCTGGCTGTAATTTTTTGGGGGAAAGGAAGAAAAACATGAAAAGAAAATCGTTTCACATATGGGTGTTTCTTTTGGCGTTTATGTGGCTTATCTTTCCGGCGGAAGTAAAGGCAGATGATGTGCCGGTTGTTGTCATTGATCCGGGACATGGCGGAGAAAATTTGGGTGCTATTCCGGAAGGCTATGTGGAAAAAGAAATTACCATGATTGTGGCGCAAGCCATGTATGAAGAACTGTCCAAATACGAGGGCATCGAAGTATATTTGACCAGGGATGGTGACGAAGATTTAACCTTGGCAGAACGGGCCGGTATTGCGGCGGAAAAAGAAGCAGATATGCTTATTTCTTTGCATTTTAATATGTCGGAGTATCATACATTATTCGGTTCGGAAGTATGGGTTTCTGCTTTTGGAGAAAACTATCAGGAAGGGTATGCTCTTGGAGATGCTTTTTTGAAACAATTTGAAAAAAATGGTATGTTTCGCAAAGAAATTAAAACAAGACTAAATTCTGACGGCGAGGATTATTATGGTGTGATTCGCGAGTCGGTTGCGCTTGGCGTCAATGCGGTTTTGGTGGAACATTGTTATTTGGACCATGAAAACGATGCGTCTTTCCGCGAAAATGAGAGCGATTTTGTACAGCTTGGGAAAATGGATGCCACGGCAGTAGCGCAGTATTATGGTCTTTCCTCTGCGGAATTGGGAGTGGATTACAGTGATTATCAAAATGCATACGTTCCGCTTCCGAAAAGCGTCGTAAAACCGGATGAAACACCGGCAGATATTTGTTATATTGAACTGGTGAATGCGGATAAAGAGACAAGAAATATACAAATCAGCTTAAGTGCAGAAGATTACGATACAGGAATGCTGTTTTACTCTTATAGTTATGACGGCGGGGAAACGTTTTCTGCCTTACGTGCGTGGCCGGAAAATGCGGATACGTTTCAGTTTGTCATAGAAGTACCAAACGGAATAATGCCTCACATTGTTGTTACCGCGTACAACAAATACGATGTACCGGCTGTGAGCAACGAAATTGTGATGGAAGGATTTCCGCTTGTTTCAGAAGGGTATGAAAAGGAAAGCACGGAAGCTGCAACGCAGGAAAGTGTAGTTGCGGAAGAATTTTCCGAAGTGGAAGTATTTCAAAATGCAGAAGAACAGACACAAGAACAAACAAAAGAAGACAGTTCCTTTTCTTTGTTTTTAAAAATTAGTGCAATTTGCATCGGAATCCTTTTTATTTTGCTCATAATCGGGTATAGTTATATTGAGGGAAAACGAAAGAGAAAAAGAAGAAAGTTTTAAGAGAGGAAGTTACTATGATACAGTTGTTGATGGGAGAAAATCAAGGATTTATCGCGTTTATAGGAATTATGGCAGCCTTTGTTATGACATGTTTTGCCACATCCAAATTGTCCGTATTTTTACCAAAAGATATGGGACGTGATTATGCTTTTGACGGCAAAAAATCGGCCGGAAAACCGCGTGGTGCCGGTATCATTTTTGTGCTTGTATTTTGTTTTATCTGCTTGATTTTTGGAGAGTTAAGCTTGGAAAATGGGCTTTACTTGTTGCTTGTATTCGGAGCTATGTTGACCGGATTTTTGGATGATGCGTCTAAAGCACCGTGGGGTGAGTACAAAAAGGGATTGTTGGACTTGCTTTTGGCGGCAGGTGTTGCTGTGACCTATTTGTATTTTAATGACAGTGTCATTTTGCTTGGATTTTTTGATGTATCGATTACGATACCACCGGTATTGTTTGTTATTTTGGCAATTATACTTGTATGGGGCTCCATCAACGTAACAAATTGTACAGATGGAGTAGATGGTCTTTCCGGTACACTTACCATCATTTCGCTTATGACTTTTTATGCCATTGAACTTTTGATAGGAAAAGTGGATGGATTTACTTATTTTATTTTAATTTTTGTAGTTTGCCTTCTTGGGTATTTATGGTTTAATGCGACACCAAGTAAGTTGTTGATGGGCGATGCGGGTTCCAGAGCTATGGGGCTGTTTATTGCGGTTGTAGCGTTAAAGAGTGATACACCGGTACTTTATATTCCGGTAGCAATTGTGATGATATTGGATGGCGGTCTTGGGCTTGTTAAAGTATTTTTATTGCGCTTTTTAAAAATCCGTATCATGAAAAATATTCGTACCCCGCTTCATGACCAGGCGCGAAAAGTATCCGGATGGTCCAACACACAAACGGTATTTCGTTTTGCAATTATACAATTGATGATTGGTATCGCGGTCATTTATATGGTTCTTTTGTAAAATATTTGCCTAAGTAAGGAGAAAGAAATAGTATATTCCCGTAATGCCTGCCAAAATGCACTTGTGCAAAGCATATTTTGAGAGAGACAAAGGAGTATCTTTGATTAGGGAGTAGGTTTGCGTCAGGCAACAAAGTCCACCGAGAGGAATCATGGTTAGTACAAGCCATGGTTCCTTATTTTTTACAAGATTTACCCCGTTTGATATTTCAAAAAAGCAGGAAAAAAAATGGGTAATGCGTATCCTGTAAAAATAAGGCATATTGGCGAAGAAACCCAGTTGCATCAACATTCGTGGCAGGAGATTAAACAAGTTAAAGAAAATCATATAGCCACCGAGTTTCGTGATGCTGTCAATGGCAGACATAACGGCATCGTCTACCGCCTCCATGAATGCCATTGTCGACGTATTTTCCTTTTTGTAAGTTTGCGACGGGGAAGGCATTTTTTTCTTTCTTTGTAAAAGATGCATTCGACAAAGGAAAAAGCCATATAATAGCGGAATGCCATACATGCCAAATAAAAAGGGAAGTTTGTTTTTTACATTCAACGTTGTTAATACAAAACCACAAAAATAAATTGGTCCAATGTTATTACAAAAAGACAGCAAAAAGGAAGCTTCATCCAATGTGAGTTGCTTTTGCTTGTAAAGATCGCTTATCACCTTTGCTCCCATTGGAAAACCGCATAAAAAACCGATGATTATGCAAAAAGTTCCGGTAGGTCCGGTGCGGAACAGGACAGAAAACAGACCGGAAAAAGGTTTGCACAATGGTTTTACAAGATTAAGACGAATCAAAATGCCGCTCACAACCATAAAAGGAAAAAGGGTCGGTATCATTTTGGTAAACCACAAATCAAGACCGGCAAGCGCAAAACGAACGCTGACTTTTGGAAGCAGAAGCATTCCGCAAGTTAGAAGGAGGGCAAGTATTATAATTGTTATATTTTTTATAATTTTTTTGTTTAAAACCATCCACAAACCCTCGAAATTGTTATATACTTAAATGGTATGTTTATTTTTTCTTTCCTATACTTGAAATGTTGGAGAAGCCAATGCGATTAGATAAATTTTTGTGTGAAGTAGGTTGCGGAACCCGCAGTCAAGTCAAAGATATGGTGCGCAAAGGACGTGTACTTGTGAACAATTGCGTCGTAAAATCGGCGGATTTTAAAATCGATGAAAACAAAGACGTTGTTGTGTGCGATGGCAAGAGGCTGCAGTATCAGGCATTTGTATATTATATGTTGCACAAACCGGCAGGATGTGTCAGTGCTACAAAGGATAATCATGACAAAACGGTATTGGATTTGATTCGCGATGAGGACAAAAGAAAGGATTTGTTTCCGGTGGGCAGACTGGACAAAGACACGGAAGGACTTTTGCTTATTACAAACGACGGCGAATTGTCGCATCGGCTGTTGTCCCCTAAAAAGCATGTTCCAAAAACATATTTTGTAAGGACAAAAGAAGTGCTCACAAAAGAAATGGCAGATGTCTTGGAGAACGGTGTGGATATCGGGGAAGAGAAACAGACACTTCCGGCAATCGTGGAACAACTTGCGGAAACGGAAATTTATTTGACCATTACGGAAGGAAAATTTCATCAAGTAAAAAGAATGTTACAGGCGGTGGGAAATGAAGTGATTTATTTAAAACGGATTTCCATGGGTGCTCTTGTACTGGATGAAACATTACAAAAAGGAGATTACCGTGCATTGCGCGCGGAAGAAATAGAAAAGTTATGTTAACTAATAAAAAGGCGGTTATTTTTGATTTGGACGGTACGCTTGTTGCCTCCATGGGTATTTGGAAAGATATCGATATAGAATATCTTGGCAGATTCGGATTGGAAGTACCGGAAGGGTTACAGCAGGATTTGGAAGGACTCAGTTTTACAGAGACAGCGCACTATTTTAAAAAGCGTTTTCAGATTCCGGATTCCATCGAAGAAATCAAAAAGACGTGGAATGAAATGGCGATGGAAGCCTATACAAAGAAAGTGGCACTGAAAGACGGGGCAGCTGAATTTCTCGAATTTTGCAAGAAAAAAGGATTGCTGCTTGGTATTGCGACGAGCAACTCCAGAGAGCTTGTAGATGCCTTATTGCAAGAAAAAGGCCTGGCATCGTATTTTGCTTGTGTGATGACGGCCAGCGAAGTGAACAAGAGCAAACCGGCGCCGGACATTTATCTTGCGGTAGCAGAAAAATTGGATGTAAAGCCGGAGCATTGTCTTGTGTTTGAAGATATTGTGCCGGGCATTATGGCAGGGAAAAATGCCGGAATGACAGTATGCGCCATAGAGGACTTGTATTCTGCCATGCAGCGGGAAGAAAAGAAAGAAGCGGCAGATTTTTTTGTAGAAAATTATTTTGAAGTACTGGATTTAGGAGAAACGATTTGAAAGTTAACACACAATTTTTACCGATAAGCAAACAGGATATGGAAGAACGCGGTATCGAACAATTTGATTTTGTGTATGTATCCGGGGATGCCTATGTGGACCATCCGTCTTTTGGGCACGCTATCATTACGAGAATTTTGGAGTCTCACGGATATACAGTCGGTATTATTGCGCAACCGGACTGGAAAGACGAAAAAAGCATTCAGATTTTAGGAAGACCAAAACTTGCATTTTTGGTGTCATCCGGCAATATGGATTCCATGGTAAATCACTATTATGTGTCCAAAAAACATAGACAGACCGATGCGTATACGCCGGGAGGAGAACCTTTTAAACGTCCGGACCATGCCGCCGTTGTATACGGCAATTTGATTCGTAGAGCGTACCGCGATGTGCCGATTATTTTGGGTGGAATTGAAGCCAGTTTGCGCAGAATGGCGCATTATGATTATTGGTCAGACTCTTTTAAACGTTCTATTTTGCTGGATAGTCAGGCAGATTTGATTTCTTACGGAATGGGCGAAAAATCCATCGTGGAAATCGCCGATGCGTTAGCTGCCGGCATCGCAGTAAAGGACATTTGTTTTGTAAAAGGAACGGTTTATAAAACGAAAGACATTTCCGGCATTTACGATGGTGTAGAACTTCCTTCTTATGAAGAAATGAAAGAAAAACCGTCGCGTTATGCGGACAGTTTTGATATACAGTACAAAAATACTGACCCGTTTACCGGAAAGACGCTGATGGAACCGTATCCAAACGGACAATATGTGGTGCAGACGCCACCCCAAGAGCCCCTTACGACAGAGGAAATGGATGCGGTGTATGCGCTTCCTTACACAAGAACTTACCATCCGTCTTATGAAGAAAAAGGTGGTGTGCCGGCAATCAGTGAGATCAAATTTTCGTTGATTAGCAATCGCGGGTGTTTTGGCGGCTGCAGTTTTTGTGCCCTTACATTCCATCAGGGAAGAACGATTCAAGTGCGCAGTCACGAGTCGATTATCGAAGAAGCAAAATTAATTATTCAGGATAAAGATTTCAAAGGCTATATTCATGATGTGGGCGGACCTACGGCGAATTTCAGACATCCGTCCTGCCAGAAACAGTTGCAGAGTGGGGTGTGCAAAAATAAGCAGTGTCTGTTTCCGTCACCATGCAAAAATATGGATGTAGACCATAGTGACTATTTGGAATTGCTTCGTAAATTAAGGGCACTTCCGGGCGTAAAAAAGGTATTTGTCCGTTCCGGTATCCGGTTTGATTATTTGCTGGCAGATACAGATGATACTTTTTTTCAAGAACTGGTAGAACATCATATAAGCGGTCAGTTAAAAGTGGCGCCGGAACATATTTCCGATGCGGTTTTGAAAAGAATGGGAAAACCGGAAAATGCGGTGTATGAGCGTTTTGTGAAAAAATATTATAAGCTCAACGAGTCTCTTGCCAAAAAGCAGTTTTTGGTACCGTATTTGATGTCTTCGCATCCCGGTTCTACGTTAAAAGAAGCCATTGAACTGGCGGAATATTTGCGTGATTTGGGCTATATGCCGGAACAGGTACAGGATTTTTATCCAACGCCGTCCACCGTCTCTACGGTGATGTATTATACCGGTATCGACCCGCGGGACAAGAGCAAAGTGTATGTGTGCAAAAATCCACACGAAAAAGCGATGCAACGTGCGCTGATTCAGTACCGCAACCCTGCCAATTACGATCTTGTTTTGGAAGCGTTACAGACAGCGGGAAGAACCGACTTAATCGGATTTGACAAAAAGTGTCTTATCCGGCCGAGAAACAACGGTTCTTTCAAAGCGGGAACCAATCATAACAGTGCGAAGGCGCGCAATCCGAAAGCAAATGCAAAAGAACAGCAGGTGCGCAAAAAGAAAAAAACAATCCGTAACGTGCACAAAAAGAAAGGATAAGTTACATGAATCAAACGATTGCCATTATTACCGGAGCGTCTTCCGGAATCGGAATGGAATTTGCAATTCAAATCGATGCTCTTGCAAAAAAAGTGGATGAAATCTGGTTAGTTGCCAGAAGAAAAGAACGCATGACAGAGCTGTCTAAGGTGTTAAAAACAAAGACAAGAATTGTGCCTATGGATGTGACGGATGCTTTTGCCATGGAAGGGTTTGAACGTCTTCTGGAAATAGAAAAACCGAGAATCCGTATGCTCATTAATTGTGCCGGATTCGGACTTATGGGTAATGTTATGGACATTCCCATTGACAAGCAGCTTAGTATGGTTGATGTCAATATAAAAGCGCTTATAAAAATGACTTACGTTTGCATACCGTACATGAAAAAGAATGCCAGAATTTTGCAACTGGCTTCCTCGGCAGCCTTTTTGCCGCAACAAAAATTTGCAGTGTATGCGGCGAGTAAATCGTTTGTGCTTAGTTTTTCCAGGGCACTTGCCTTGGAATTAAAGCCCAAAAAGATTTATGTAACTGCGGTTTGCCCGGGCCCGGTAGATACTGAGTTTTTTGACCGTGCAGGAGAGTATGGACAAACACTTGCCTTAAAAGAAAAGACTATGGTTACACCGGATGCGGTTGTAAAGCAGGCTCTTTTTGATGCGGCACGAAAGAAACATATGTCCGTTTGTTCGCCGGTTATGAAAGGATTTGCATTGATGACCAAAATCGTACCGCATAACGTTATTTTCTTCTTTATGCGGTTTTTGAAATAAGGTATCAGAACGTACAACAATAAAACAATACAGAAACAGTAGACAGGAAAAAAGATGAAAAAGAATTTATGGATACAAAAAGGAAATGCCGGTTATGTGGCGCACAGACGGATTTGGAATATCGCAAAAACCATTCTGTTTTTTAGTGTTTCCATTATCCTCTACATTGCCGGTGTGAAAGCCACCGGAAGCAACAAAAATTTGTTGACGGTTGCAGCGGTGCTCGGTTGCCTGCCGGCGGGAAAGAGCGCGGTCAATATGATTATGTTTTTGCGCTATAAAGGATGCCCGAAAGAGGATGCAACCTTGTTCGCGAAAAAATATGAGAATATTATTTCGTTATTTGATTTGGTTTTTACTTCTTACGAAAGGAATTACGAAATATATCACATGGGTATTCAGGCACAAAATGTATGTGCTTATACCACAAATCCAAAATGCGATATTGCAGGTTGTGAGAAGCATTTGCAGGATATGCTTAAAAAGAACGGTTTAAAAAACATGACAGTAAAAGTCTTTACTGAAAAAAACAAATATGTAAATCGGTTGGAACAGCTGGATTTGCTTGAAAATTCCAAAAAAGTATGTGAGGAAATCAAACAGCTTATGCTGGATATTTCTCTTTAATTCCGGAGGTTTTCCCAGTTATGAAGTTGATTGTTGTTGAAAAAAATGATGCAGGCCAGCGGTTTGATAAATTTTTGCATAAGTGCCTGCCCCAGGCTTCCACAGGGTTTCTTTATAAAATGCTTCGAAAAAAGAATATTACTCTGAATGGAAAGAAAGCGGAAGGAAAAGAAATTTTAAAGCTTCACGATGAAGTGAAATTCTTTTTGGCAGACGAAACGTATGATAAATTTGCGGGTCATGACAATGCAGAAAAAGTATCGGAATACGAGGAAGCATACCGCCTCATACAAGGTGTTACCGTTCTTTATGAGGACGAACATATTCTGTTGTTAAACAAACCGGTTAATGTGCTCTCACAAAAGGCAAAACCGGATGATTTGTCTTTGAATGAGTGGGTAATCGGTTATTTGTTGCAAAGCGGACAAACAGACGCGGATGCAATGGCTCGTTTTAAGCCTTCGGTATGTAACAGACTGGACCGTAACACGACAGGAATTGTACTTGTTGGAAAATCCCTTCCGGGTACGCAGATACTTTCAAAAATATTGAAAGATAGAAGTGTGAAAAAGTATTATCGTCTGTATGTGAAAGGCAGATTGGAAAATGAGCAACTTTTGGACGGTTATCTTATAAAAGACCACAAAACAAATAAAGTGACTGTTATAAACAAAACCATGTCTTCCGCAAACGGGGACAAAGAGTCGCATATTCAGACATCTTATAAACCAATACAAGTGTATGCGGACAAAACACTGCTGGAGGTGGAACTGATAACCGGAAAGACGCATCAGATTCGTGCCCATCTTGCAAGCATTGGGCATCCGCTTATCGGTGATTACAAATATGGCGACAAAACGACAAACGATATGTACAAAAAGGAATGTGGTGTACAATCCCAATTGTTGCATGCCTATCGTGTTGTATTTCCTAAAATGGATGAGGCGTTTGCTGCTTTGAGTGAAAAAGAGTTTGTGGCACCTGTGCCGGGTGTTTTTGAAAAAATGCGGTAGTATAGTTAACGAAATACAGTTAAAAAACTGTTTTGAATGAGAGGAAAAAGATATGGCTACATGGAATTCCAGAGGGCTTAGAGGTTCTACACTGGAAGATATGATTAACAGGACAAATGAAAAATATTTGGAAAACGGGCTTGCTCTCATCCAAAAAATACCGACTCCGATTACACCGATTAAAATCGATAAAGAGCATCGTCATATTACACTTGCTTATTTTGACCAAAAGAGTACGGTTGACTACATCGGCGTTGTACAGGGCATTCCGGTTTGTTTTGACGCAAAAGAATGTGCGGTAGATACGTTTTCACTTCAAAATATACATGAGCATCAGGTTGAGTTTATGCGTCAATTTGAAAATCAAAGCGGCATTGCATTTTTCCTCATTTACTACAGCAGCAAAGATTTATTTTATTATATTCCGTTTGAGATGCTTGATTTCTTTTGGCAAAGAGCCAAGGAAGGCGGTCGTAAAAGTTTTCGGTTTGAGGAGTTGAATCCGGACTACATTTTGCCTAAAAAACATGGTATTTTGGTGCCTTATTTGGATGCTTTGCAAAAAGATTTGGATGACCGTTGACATGAAAAGAAAAAACGGTTATACTATGTTCAATTCGCTGTGCTAATAAATTAGCCTAGTAGCACGTTACAATGATAAAGTAAAAGAATAGAATTATCACATATTTCATGAGAAAGGATACTATTTATGAAAAAAAGATTTGTACATACGCCGGAAGGTGTTCGCGATATATACGGAAAAGAATATGAAAGAAAGTTAAAAACGGAAGAATGTTTGAGCAAGATGTTCCGCAACTTTGGTTATCAGGACATCCAGACACCTACCTTAGAATTTTTTGAAGTATTTTCCAAGGAAATCGGTACAACGCCGTCAAAAGAGCTGTACAAATTTTTTGATAAAGAAGGAAATACACTTGTGCTCAGACCGGACTTTACACCGTCTATCGCACGTTGCGCATCCAAATATTTTGTGGATGAGACGTTGCCTGTCCGCCTTTGCTATAAAGGAAATACGTTCATCAATACATCCAATTTACAAGGAAAATTAAAGGAAGTAACCCAGATGGGCGTAGAACTTGTAGGAGATGCATCGGTTTATGCAGATGCAGAGGCAATTGCACTTGTGGTAGAATCTCTCTTAAGTACCGGGATGAAAGAGTTCCAGATTAGCGTCGGCGACGTAGAATTTTTCCGCGGCTTATGCAAGGAAGCGGGCTTGGATGAGGAGACAGAAAGCGCATTGCGTGATTTTATTTCCGAAAAAAATATGTTTGGAGCGGAAGAACTTTTGATAGAAGCAAACGTTTCCAAAACATATATCGAAAAATTGTTGGAAGTAAGTGAGCTGTTTGGTAGTTTTGATGTGATTGACAAAGCAAAACAGCTTGTGAATAACAAGGATTCCGAAGAAGCACTGGAACGTTTGGAACAGTTATATGAAGTATTAAAAACATATGAAGTAGAAAAATATATTTCTTTTGACTTAGGACTTTTGAGTAAATACCATTACTATACAGGCATCATTTTTAAAGCTTATACATATGGAATCGGCGATGCCATTGTAAAAGGAGGACGCTACGATAACCTTCTTGAAATTTTTGGCAAGAAAGCACCGGCAATCGGCTTTGCTATTGTGGTGGATGATTTGCTGGAAGCGTTGGAGCGCCAGAATGTGTCTTTCCGTACAGTTACGGAAGATGTTCTTGTTGTTTACAGTGAAAAGAGCTACAAACAGGCCATTGCAGAAACAAAGAAATTGCGCGCACAAAACATTCGCGTTGTTCTTTTGCCGGATGAGGCAGAGACGCAGGAATATGAGAGTTATGCGCGTGCAAACGGTTTTGCGTTCATTCTTTATGTCAAAGAAAACAAAGACGTGGAAAAAATAGCAGTTGCAGTACAGACGGAGGAAGCATAAAATGAGTGAAGACAGATATTTAACCTTTGCGCTTGGGAAAGGCAGACTTGCAAAGACAACCCTTTCCCTGCTGGAAGAAATCGGTATTACGTGCGAAGAGATGAAAGATAAAGATTCCCGCAAATTGATTTTTGTGAACGAGGAGTTGAAGTTAAAATTTTTCCTCTCCAAAGGGCCGGACGTACCCACTTACGTGGAATACGGTGCCGCAGACATCGGCGTGGTAGGAAAAGATACGCTTTTGGAAGAAGGACGAAGAGTATACGAAGTGCTTGATTTGGGCTTTGGTAAATGCAGAATGTGTGTCTGCGGACCTGCCAGCGCAAAAGAGTTGTTACAGCATCACGAGCGCATTCG
>JAZQDM010000066.1:0-2008 GCA_045546775.1 Lachnospiraceae bacterium
CACAGAACGACATGGCTACGATCCGACTTGGGAAAGGACATACTTTTGCGGTTGCTCAAGGTGCCGCCTACGATGGTAGTGCATATGGCTTCGGTGTCTGTCAGTTCTTTTACTTCAAAAACCACTAAGCCGTTGTTGACCAAAATGCGGTCGCCAAGGGACAAATCGCGAATGAGATTTTTAAAGCTGACGGAAACACGGGTCTCATCGCCTTCGATATCCTCGGTGGTGAAAGTAAAGGGATCGCCTTCATGTACTTCCACGCTGCCCTTTTGAAAGGTTTTGATGCGGTATTCGGGACCTTTGGTGTCCAGCATAATGGGAATGGGCAGCCCCAATTTTTCGCGGACGGATTGGATCAATTCGATTTTTTCTTTGTGTTCCTCGTGAGTCCCGTGGGAAAAGTTCAGTCGGGCCACATTCATTCCGGCTTTGCACATCTGAGTTAATATGTCTTCACTGGCACAGGCAGGGCCTATGGTGCAGATGATTTTTGTTTTTCGCATAGAATATCCCCTCCGATATGGATAAGATGATAAAACAATTATCGCATTTGAAGTGGGAAAAGTCAAATCTATGAGGATATTAGATTTCCGTAACAGCGATTTTGGCTTGGATATCCTCGTTTGTTGACAATGAAAATTTGGGGTGATATAATGACCGTATCTTGGGAGAGGGGTGAAAAAATGAGAAAATAATTTACTTTTGATCGCATGAATATATGGAGTGTGGGCAATAATGTTCATACTCGATTTCGTGTTGCCAAAAGTGGATTATGTTCTCATAACCTCTCTTTTTGTGTGCAAAAAATAATGATAATGACATATTCTCCCTCTTTTGGGAAAATCGTATGAGGTTATAGTATGTAATGGAACTGTTTGGCAATAAATGGTTCTTTTTTTATGATCGGAACTATGAGAGGAGAAACGGATATGGCACAAATCAGTGTAAATAATATTACCTTTGGTTATGAAGGGAGTTTTGATGAGGTTTTTACAAATGTATCTTTTTCGATCGATACCAATTGGAAACTGGGGTTTATTGGCAGAAACGGAAAAGGAAAAACTACTTTTTTACATTTGTTGATGGGCAAATATGATTTCACCGGCACCATAGTAACATCCACAAAGTTTGACTATTTCCCCTATGAAATTGCAGATGACCAAAAGGAAAAGTTTATAGCGGAATTTATGGACGATCTGAAACCGGGCTGTGAAATGTGGAGAGTGGTTTGTGAATTGGAAAAACTATCGGAAAATGCTGAAATTTTGTACAAACCTTATCATATTCTGAGCCCCGGAGAGCGCACAAAAGCCTTGCTTGCAATTCTTTTTTCTCAGGAAAATGAGTTTTTATTGATTGACGAACCGACAAATCATCTTGATAAAAATGCAAGGGAGTGCGTGAAATCGTATTTGGTCGCAAAGAAAGGTTTTATATTGGTCTCACACGACAGAGATTTGCTGGATGCCTGTACCGATCATTGTTTGGTATTGAATCGCACTGGTATAGAGGTGCAAAACGGTAATTTCTCCGTTTGGTGGGAGAGTAAACAGAAGAAAGATAAGTTTGCCATATCGGAAAATGAAAAACATCGGAAAGAGATTCAAAAGCTGACCCGAGCGGCAAAACATGTTTCGGATTGGGCGGATAAAAATGAGCGAAGGAAAATAGGCTTTGATCCGACAAAAGAACATGACAGACAAAAAAATACAAGAAGCTATATCGGTTCAAAAACGAAAAAAATGCAAAGTCAGGTCAAGCAAATGGAACAACGAGCTAAACGAGAAATCGAAGAGAAAGAAGGGCTTTTGCAGGATATAGAAAATCCAAAAGATTTGAAACTGACTCAACTGAGTCATCATAAAAAAGTTTTTGTAAATGCGGAAAAGTATGGTTTGAAATACAACGGCTCCGAGAAATTTGTATTTGAAGGTATGAATTTTCAGATCGAAAAAGGAGATCGGCTTGCTCTATCCGGAAAAAACGGAAGCGGAAAAACAACGCT
>JAZQDM010000067.1:0-1548 GCA_045546775.1 Lachnospiraceae bacterium
TATAAAAAAGCAACGGCACTGTGGAATAGTGTCTTGCAAACAGTAATCCATTGAAAAAGGAGACATCAGCCATGACACAATGTAGCACACTTTCGTTCAAAGGTCAAGTAATTTATTGCGGAATTGACGTACATAAGAACAGTTGGAAGGTTCATTTACGCCATTGCCACCGTGATTTGGACAAATTCAGCATGAATCCTGACCCTAAAGGTTTAGCGGATTACTTAAAGAAAAAGTATCCTGAAGCCGAATATCGAAGTGTGTACGAAGCCGGTTTCAGTGGCTTTGAAGCCCATCGGGCATTGTGTGCGTTGGGAATACTTAATATTGTGATCAATCCGGCGGATGTTCCGACCAGCGGACGTGATCGCGAATATAAGAATGACCAGGCAGACAGCCGCAAGTTGGCAAGAGAACTGGAAAATGGTATGTTGGAACCGATTTACATTCCAAGTCCGGAAAATTTGGAATTACGAAATCTGGTTCGTCGGGAAACCCAGGTGGTGAAAAACATCGTCAGGGTGAAAAACAGAATCAAAAGCCATCTGTTTTTCAATGGGATCAAGTTTATAAGTTGGTCCGGACGTTCTTTGAAAATTTTAGAATTGGATGCTGAAAAACGAGATGATTTTGCATTATTGAGCTTGCTTCGGGAACTTCGCTTTCTTCGGCTGGAACGGCTGACGATAGTTGAAGATGAAAAGAGATGCTTAAAAAAGCATAAACGTGAAGAAGTTCAATCACATTTGCAAAGCATTCCGGGAATTGGTTTCAGGACTGCGGTGATTCTGCAAGCCGAAATCTGGGATCCTGAAAGGTTTCAAGACAAGGAACATTTAGGTTCTTATTCCGGAGTCGCTCCTCATCTGGTTGGCAGCGGGGAACACGAGTTTGTTCGATCGTGCGGAAACCGGAAACGGAAACAGCTGCATTACATTTTGATAGAAGCTGCCTGGAAATCCATATCGTATGATTTGGAACAACGTGCAAGGTATGGAAAATTGCTTGCAAAAGGAGCGAATCCTCAACGGGCTATTTCCATTATTGCAAAGAAGTTGTTGTACACGATCCGTGCGGTATGGATCCAAAACCGGGATTATGTCAAACTTGAATCAGGAAATACGGTGAAAAACTGTTGAAACTGTTCTGATATCTGACTCTGTTTGCTGTATGTAACAAGAGTTCGGTTTTTTGCGGTAAGTCGCCCAATAGGCTCTTGAGTAAAATGCTCCTGTTCTACAGTTTGCGATTACCGCTTTTTGAAGAGAACAGCAAAATGCAAGGTTGAATACTTT
Source organism: Lachnospiraceae bacterium (assembly GCA_045546775.1). Lineage (GTDB taxonomy): Bacteria > Bacillota > Clostridia > Lachnospirales > Lachnospiraceae > RGIG3002. The sequence goes on from JAZQDM010000067.1 coordinate 1,296, forward strand.
GAAGTATTCTTCGGTTGCCAATAATAGTATCCGATTTAAGTTACGGAAAGCAGCAGATAAAAACTGTGAAAATAATACTGCATAGAAAACTGTGCAGACAGGATTTTTGTTGCTTGGGAACAGAAAATTTAAGAAAATTAACAAAAACAAGGGAATCAGCCCTTGACTTTTACATAATAGAGCCTATTTTTTCAACTTATTTCTTCTTCTGGAACATCCTGCAATGGTATTCGTACGGCGTTATGCCGTACTG
>JAZQDM010000068.1:0-39318 GCA_045546775.1 Lachnospiraceae bacterium
TCGAGTTATATAGTAAGTAATAGAAAACGAGCGGAATTACTCCGCTCATTTTCCGCATACATTACCAAAACGAAAGTTCGTAAAGGAGGGTATTTGCAGTGTTTGATTTTGAAAGACCAAATATTACGGTTGAAGAAATCTCGGATGACGGGAAAGTTGGTAAATTCGTAGTTGAGCCTTTAGAAAGAGGATATGGTATTACTTTAGGTAATTCCTTGAGAAGAATTATGCTTTCTTCTTTGCCGGGTGCTGCGGTAAGCCAGGTTAAAATTGAAGGTGTTCTTCATGAATTCAGTTCCATTCCGGGAGTAAAGGAAGATGTTACTGAAATAATTATGAACATCAAGAGCTTGGCTATTAAAAACAATAGTGATACAAATGAGCCGAAAACAGCTTATATTGAGTTTGAAGGCGAAGGCGTAGTACGTGCTTCCGATATTCAGGTTGACCCGGATATCGAAATCCTTAACCCGGATTTAGTTATCGCTACATTAAGCGGTGGCAAAGAGAGCAAATTGTACATGGAACTTACCATTACAAAGGGCAGAGGCTACGTAAGTGCAGATAAAAACAAAAATGAAGATTTACCAATTGGTGTAATCGCAGTTGACTCAATTTACACACCTGTAGAAAGAGTTAACGTTACTGTAGAAAATACTCGTGTTGGTCAGATTACAGACTATGATAAACTTACACTTGATGTGCGTACAGATGGTACATTAGTTCCGGATGAAGCAGTAAGTTTAGCTGCAAAGGTGCTTAGCGAACATTTGGGTCTTTTCATTGATTTGTCCGAAAATGCTAAAACTGCTGAAGTTATGGTAGAAAAAGAGGATGATGAAAAAGAAAAAGTATTAGAAATGAGCATTGATGAATTAGAATTGTCTGTTCGTTCCTATAACTGCTTGAAACGTGCCGGTATCAACACGGTAGAAGAATTAACAAACAAAACTCCGGAAGATATGATGAAAGTTCGTAACCTCGGACGTAAATCTTTAGAAGAAGTTTTGGCTAAGTTAAAAGAATTAGGTCTTCAGCTTAATCCGTCAGAAGACTAAAAAATTGTTATGATGCATGTCCGATAAATCCAAAGCGTGCGGATGTGTTACTCATATAATGGAAACTATCAATATCTTTCGGTAAGTAAGTCCAAAGAGCGTAGCCGGAGGAAAGCCCATTAAAAGGAGAGAGAAAAATGGCAAAATACAGAAAACTTGGAAGAACATCTTCCCAGAGAAAAGCATTACTCAGAAACCAGGTAACAGCACTTTTAAATAATGGAAAAATTGTTACTACAGAAGCAAAAGCAAAAGAAGTTCAGAAAATTGCTGAAGGTCTTATCGCATTAGCAACAAAAGAAAAAGATAACTTTGAAATGGTAAAAGTTACAGCTAAAGTTGCTCGCAAAGATAAAGACGGTAAGAGAGTAAAAGAAGTTGTTGATGGCAAAAAAGTAACAGTATATGACTCTCTTGAAAAAGAAATCAAAAAAGATATGCCTTCCAGACTTCATGCTAGAAGACAGATGCTCAAAGTTTTATATCCTGTAAAAGAAGTTCCTACAACAAACGCAGGTAAAAAGAGAGGAACAAAAGAAGTTGATTTAGTTGCTAAATTATTCGATGAGTACGGCGCTAAATACGCAGACCGTAAAGGTGGTTACACAAGAATCGTTAAGATTGGTCAGCGTAAAGGTGACGGAGCTTTAGAAGTACTTCTTGAGTTAGTATAATTCAAAAAAATGACAGGTGTGTTTCGAAAGAGACACACCTGTTTTTATATACCTATCATTTATTCTACCGTTTTTTGGAAATGTTGGTAATCTTTGCTGGAGTTCCAGTTGCCGCCCCAAGTGAAGCCGTGTTCGATGAACAACTTGTAGCAGAGATCGTTTTCGTCGATTTTGTAAGGGAAATTGGCTGTGCGGTCTGCGTACGCTTCGCTTCCGGCGGGGGAGATAGCTGTTGTTCCGTCGCTTTTGTAAACAACGTAAGGGTTGTAAAATGGATTGATATCAATAGCAAGGCCGTAAGCGTGGTTAGAAAGCGTTTGTGTGCCTTCTACAACGCGATAATTAAAGCAGGAGGTGTTATTGGCCTGCATGGACAGTTCGTCGACTCCGCCGTAGTCATCCACAAGTCTTACACGTTCCAGTCTGTATTGAGCCAAATACAATTCGTAAAAAATCTCCAACAAATCCTGTGCGATCGCTTCGTTGCAAATAAGTTCGCCTTCTACCACATCCCCGTCAAAGTTATAATGTAAAATATGCACGTAACGAAGTTCGTCCAACGTAATATGTTCGTTTTCTACGTAGGAAATACCGGCGATGCGGTCAATTACTTCTGTCGAGAGAGGCTCATAATAAAAAGAGCGGGTGACATCTTCGGTCTCTTGCTCAGATTCCGCAACCAACGTTTCTGCTGAGCTGTCTTCCGTGGAAGTGGAAGTACTATCTTCCTGTGATGTGTTGGCGCTTGGGGCTTCTGTTTCTTTCCGAGCGGCATATTCTTCCAGTGTTTCCGAGCGGTTCAACACTTTGGAAAGTACGGTTGCAACGACAATAATGCCCACAATTAGTATGATTGGTTTTATATAACGTTCCATTTCTATCCTCTTTAAATTATTTCATCGTTTTCTTTATCAGTATAACACGAAAAATAGGCTTTTCCTATAGCAATTCATGGACAAAACAGATGGACAATATCTTGTAATTGGAAGTATAATTTAGTACAATAAAGACCGTGGATGAATACGCAGACCATATAAGCAAAGAGAAGAAGCTAAAAGCGCAAGCAAAAGTCAGGAAATGAGGACACAGATGGGAATTATCAGTACCAACAAATTGGTTTTTGAATATATACGACGCGACGAAGAAGGAAATGTAGAAGGAATTAACCGTGCGGTTGACAATGTGAACATTGACGTGGAGCAAGGGCAGTTTATTGCGATTTTGGGGCATAACGGTTCCGGTAAATCTACTTTTGCAAAGCATTTAAATGCGATTTTGTTGCCCACGGAAGGAACCGTGTGGATTGACGGGAAAGATACACAGGAAGAAGAAAAAATTTGGGATATTCGACAGGAAGCGGGAATGGTTTTCCAAAATCCGGACAACCAGATTATCGGTCAGGTAGTGGAAGAAGACGTCGGATTCGGCCCGGAAAATATGGGTATTCCTACGCCGGAAATTTGGGAACGCGTGAATGAGAGCCTAAAGGCAGTCGGAATGTACGAATTTCGGAAACATTCTCCGAATAAATTGTCAGGAGGACAGAAACAGCGTATTTCTATTGCTGGTGTTATTGCCATGCATCCGAAATGCATCATTTTGGATGAACCGACGGCGATGCTTGACCCGAACGGGCGCAAGGAAGTGATTCGTGCCGTACGTGCGTTAAATGACGTAGAAGGCATTACCGTAGTGCTTATTACACATTACATGGAAGAAATCATTCACGCGGACAAAGTGTTCGTTATGGACAAAGGACACGTAGAGATGGAAGGAACTCCGCGGGAAATTTTTTCACAGGTGGAGAAACTTAAGTCACTGCGTCTGGATGTACCGCAAGTCACAATGCTTGCTCATGAGCTTCGTAAGAGCGGTGTGGATATTCCGGCAGGAATTTTGACAAGACAAGAGTTTGTAGAAGCATTAAAACAAGTTAAAGGAAAATAAAAATGTCAATTATTTTGAATCATGTCAATTATATATATGACGGGGATACCGAAATTCCGGTAAAGGCATTGGACGATGTTTCCCTAAAGATTGAGGACGGAGAATTTATTGGGTTGATTGGACATACTGGCTCCGGGAAATCGACCCTTGTGCAGCATTTAAACGGCCTTATGAAGCCTACAAGCGGCGGCGTATATTACAATGGAGCCGACGTGCACGACAAAGATTACAATTTGAAAGAGCTGCGCAGCAAAGTGGGTCTTGTATTTCAATATCCGGAGCATCAGCTTTTTGAAGTGGATGTATTTTCGGATGTTTGTTTTGGACCGAAAAACCTGGGGCTTAGCAAAAAAGATGCAGAGCTTAGGGCATTTGAGGCATTGCGACTGGTAGGATTTCCGGAAGAGTTGTTTTATCAGTCTCCGTTTGAACTTTCCGGCGGACAAAAACGAAGAGTTGCTATTGCAGGCGTGCTTGCCATGAAACCGGATGTGCTTGTGTTGGACGAACCGACGGCAGGACTGGATCCAAAAGGAAGAAAAGAAATATTGGATCAGGTGAAGCGGTTGCATGAGGAAACCGGAATTACGGTTGTGCTTGTGTCCCATAGCATGGAGGATGTGGCCGAATACGTGAACCGTATTATTGTAATGAACCACGGAAAAGTGATGTTTGACGATACGCCGAAAGAAGTATTTAAACATTATAAAGAATTGGAAGAGGTTGGCCTTGCAGCGCCGCAGGTGACCTATATTATGCATGAATTAAAAGAGAACGGTTTTGCAGTGGACGCGGAAGCGACAACCATTGCAGAAGCCAAAGAGGAAATTTTGAAATGCTTAGAGACATTACGTTAGGACAATATTACCAATCGGATTCGGTGATACACAGACTGGACCCGAGGGTAAAACTTGTGTCCACTCTTATATTTATTATATCGTTATTTGTGTCAAACAACATTCCGGGATATATTATTGCGGCGTTGTTTTTGGCAGTAGTGATCAAAATATCGAAAGTACCGTTTAAATTTATGATTCGCGGTATGAAATCCATTGTGGTATTGCTGTTTATTACTGTTATTTTTAATGTATTTTTGACGCCGGGTGAGCCGCTGTTTACCATTTGGAAACTGACGATTACAAAAGAGGGTCTTCGCACCGCAGGATTTATGGCTGTGCGCCTTGCCTTTTTGATTATCGGCTCCTCGGTGATGACGCTGACAACGACACCAAACAACCTGACAGACGGATTGGAAAAACTGCTTAGCCCGTTAAAAGTACTTCGCGTGCCGGTGCATGAGGTTTCCATGATGATGTCCATTGCCCTCCGGTTTATCCCGATTTTGCTGGAGGAAACGGACAAAATTATGAAAGCGCAAATCGCAAGAGGTGCGGATTTTGACAGTGGCGGTCTGATAAAAAAGGCAAAGGGCATGGTGCCGCTCCTTGTGCCGCTATTTATTTCCGCATTCCGCAGAGCCAACGACCTGGCAATGGCAATGGAAGCGCGTTGCTATCGCGGTGGCGAAAAGCGTACCAAAATGAAGCCTTTGCAGTATAAAAAGCGCGATGTAATTGCTTATGTAGTTGTGTTTGCTTATCTGGCAGTTTGCATCGTTGTAGGAAGGATTTTTTAATGCAGGAAACAGAGGAAAATATGCAGAAACGTGTGATGCTTACGGTAGCGTATGACGGAACCAATTACAGCGGATGGCAGCTGCAACCCAATGCGGTGACGGTGGAAGGTGAGTTAAACCGTTGTCTGTCCCAGCTCCTTGGGGAAGATATCAAAGTAATCGGTGCCAGCCGTACCGATGCAGGCGTCCATGCACTTGGAAATATTGCTGTTTTTGACACCACAGCACGTATGCCTGCCGAGAAGTTTTCTTATGCGTTAAATCAGCGTTTGCCGGAAGATATCCGCATACAAAAGTCGGAACAGGTAGCAGAGGAATTTCATCCAAGACATTGCGATTCCAAAAAGACTTATGAATACCGTATTTATACCGCGGAATTTCCGATGCCTACAAAGCGTCTGTACTCGTATTTTACGTACCATATGATGGATGAGAAGCGTATGCAACAAGCAGCAGGTTATTTGGTTGGAGAACATGACTTTAAAAGCTTTTGTGCCGCAGCAACGGTGGCAGAAACGACAGTCCGGATGATTTATGCATTGGATGTGCAGCGCGATGGAAATGAAATTGTGATTCGAGTTACCGGAAATGGCTTTTTGTATAATATGGTGCGCATCATTGCAGGTACGCTTATGGAAGTCGGAAAAGGAAATCTGGAGCCGGAACAGGTGCAGGAAATTTTAAAAAAGTGTGATCGGTCGTTTGCAGGACCTACCGCACCGGCTTGTGGATTGACTTTGTATAAGTATGAATTTTTGTAGACAAACAAGAAAATGAATATGCATAACAAAAAGAAAATAAAATTTGATTAAACATAAAAGAATAAAAAACAATAATTGTTTAAACAATTGCAACTATCTTAAAATTCATGCAAGAAAAGTTGCAAAATTGAGTTTGTCATGCGCAAAGCCCCGTAAACAGTGAACTTCAAGACATTTTACCATGATTTTCAAAAAAGTCATTGACACGCTAGGGGGCGTATAATATAATTATTAACTGTGACAATGTTTAACTATGTCCAAACCAAAGCCCCGGTGCGGACGTATTAAATATATGTAGTATTTAGTTTTACGGAATTTTCGGAGTGTGGCCGGACATCTGCACGAAGAAAAGGAAGAAAACACTTTGCAAGCAGAGAAAGGAGCAAGGTTTAGAATGAAAACATTTATGGCTAGTCCAGCTACAATCGATAGAAAATGGTATGTAGTAGACGCTACAGATATGACACTCGGACGTTTAGCATCTGAGGTTGCTAAAGTATTAAGAGGTAAAAACAAAGCGATTTTTACACCGCACATCGATACAGGTGATTATGTAATCGTTGTTAACGCTGAAAAAATCAAAGTTACAGGTAAAAAATTAGATCAGAAAATTTACTACCATCACTCAGACTATGTTGGTGGTATGAAAGAAGCAACATTAAGAGAAAAATTAGCTAAAAAACCTGAGCAGGTTATTGAACTCGCTGTAAAAGGTATGCTTCCGAAAGGACCTTTAGGAAGACAAATGTTTTCAAAACTTCATGTTTACGCAGGACCGGAGCACAATCACGCAGCTCAGAAACCAGAAGTATTAACATTTTAATTAAAGGAACTGAAAGGAGAAAATTAAAATGGCTAACGCAGCAAAATTCTACGGAACAGGTAGAAGAAAAAAATCTATCGCTAGAGTATATTTAGTACCTGGAACAGGTAATATCACAATTAATAAAAGAAGCATCGATGATTATTTTGGATTAGAGACATTGAAAGTTATCGTTCGTCAGCCTTTAGCAGCTACAGAAACAGCTGATAAATTTGACGTAATCGTTACTGTACACGGTGGCGGATACACAGGTCAGGCTGGTGCAGTAAGACACGGTATCGCTAGAGCTTTATTACAGGCAGACGGCGAATACAGACCGGTTCTTAAAAAAGCAGGCTACTTAACAAGAGATCCGAGAATGAAAGAAAGAAAGAAATACGGTCTCAAAGCAGCTCGTCGCGCACCTCAGTTTTCAAAGAGATAAGGATTATCTGCGGAATGCGGATATGGAGAAAGAGTCATGGCAAATTTATTTGCCGATGGCTCTTTTTTTATATCCGTAATTCCATAGGAAGACAAGAGATGACCGAGATGAAGCGAAGCGCAATCGAGGTTGTCTCTTGGCATTCCGCAGATAACGGTGTGATTGAGTTGACCGAGTCGAAGCAAAGCGAAGACGAGGTTAGATTCAAAACCGCAATTTTGTCCAATCTATTTGTACTAGATAATAGTAGAATATGTCCATAAACAAATAAGGAGGCATATTATGACAGAGCTATTTGAATCATTTAATCGAGGACATTTTATCATTCCGAGCAAAACTACGAATTTTGAAGATGTTCCATGGAGCAAACATCCTACATTTGATGGTGTTGAATTAAAGCATATTGTCACTTCAAGCGACACGGGTGGTGAATTTAGCTATCATCTGGTTCGAATTGCACCAAACAAAAGTATTCTTAATCACATTCACGAACTTCAGCTAGAAACGCATGAAGTAATTTTCGGAGAAGGTATATGCATAAATAATCAATGTGAAATACAGTATTCTCCGGGAGTAATATCTCTTATGCCTAAAGCGATTCCTCATGAGGTGCATGCAGGGGATGAAGGCTTGTTACTATTCGCGAAATTCATTCCGGCTCTTTGCTAAGCATAGCAACTTTTTGATAGGAAGCAGGAGTGATTCCTACAATCTTTTTGAAGCATCTAATAAAGTGGCTTTGGTCGCAGAAACCCGTATCCAGAGCCACTTCTGCTATGGACTTGTCGCTCAAAAGCATTTTTTGTGATTTCCTGATTCGGCACTGTATTTGAAAGTGATGCGGCGTAAGTCCCACTTCTTTTTTGAATTGCCGAATCATATGAAACGGACTCATATATATTTCATTTGACATGTCCTCAATAGAAATCGGTGTTTCCGGTTTCATTATCAGCTTTTTCTTTATATCTTTAGAATAACTGCCGGTCGTTACATTTCCTAATTCATTTGCAAATAGTAATTTCAATGCATTTGATAAAAGTTTGAAATATTTGGAGACAGTTTCTTTTTCATCAAATAAATGATGTAACTTTCTTTTTATGTATAATTTGATTATTTCAACATCTGTGTCAATTAAATAATCTTGATGAATACAAAAACTAAGTATTGTATATGAAGACTCCCCAAGTGGTTTTAAGGAATGTGGTACATCCATGGGAATTGTGAAGATGCTGTCAGGTTCCAATACATATTTGTCAGTATCCGTTTCGACTAAAATATTACCATCAATAACAAGTACTATAGTATAATGCTCCGCATGAGTATGTAATGGATAAGCAGTATTGACTTTATTGAGAAGTACGATATCTACAGTATTGTGGTTACTTATAAAATAGAGAGTGTTTTTGTTATTATCCATCATACTTTTCCATTCTGTGTATTTTTAATTGGGAATTTTAGGACAATTATATCAGAGAAAGGCGGGCGTTGTAAGCCCTCTCATAGTATTTATCTTTCAAATACTGTTACATCTGAGCATTTACAATGCAATTGACAGTTGACAATATAACCAACATTGGATAAAATATAAACAAAGTTGGATAAGGAGATGTGATATTATGATTCGGAGTATTATTCTATATTACTTAAATATAAAGCCGACACACGGGTATGAGATACAGCAATATATCAGTATGTCTGGAATGGAACAGTGGACGAAAATACAATCAGGGTCAATATATTATGCTTTGGCAAAGCTAGAAAAAGAGAAAAATATAGCCGTAATTAGAGAGGAGCATACAGGGGCACGAGTACGAAAAATATATGAGATCACAGAACAAGGGAAACAGACATTATTGACAGAGATGCGGCAGGAATTAAAAAATCCTATTTTTAGTATTGGTTCTGTGAAATTTAATATTTTTCCAATCCTATCATCGTTACCTGACGCTGAGTTGAGACGTGTTATTGCTTCTCATATTGCGGAGTTGGAGAAAACAAAGGAATGTTGGGAAAAATGGAAAGCTGTAAAAACAAGAGATGATAAATATGGACTTGCTACGCTAAGTTTTCAGATGACAATTACGTCTATAGAGCAGCAAATTTCCTGGCATGAAAATCTACTGGAACATTTGGAGTATTATGTGCAGGAAGCGCAGACTATGACTGATATGATAATGAAATTTGATTTTGATAAAATGAAAAGTTCAGAAATGCCACATGATTCAAAAACGAATATAGATTTATTGGAGCAATTAAAGGATACTATTGCAAAGAATCCGGAAAATGCATTGGAATATATTGATGTAATGATAAAACAAATAAAGCAAGAATAGGAAATCAAAGAGGATTTCCTATTTTACAAACCAAATATCCAATCTTGGATATTTGGGAGCAAAATAATAATGAAAAAAGCAAATGGAGGTAATGCAAATGAAGTTAGACCATTTTGTAGTTAATGTGAATGAGAAATATCAAAAGAATGAAACGATTATTGAACATATTAGAACTATGAATTTCCCATATGAGCCTAAGTGGGGAAAGAGAACAAGCGGATTTAAGGTTTCCGATTTGTGGATTGGAAATGAATATTTGGAAATGGTTCATATACTAAGAAAAGATGGCGGAGGATGGGTACCGGAATGGACAGAAAAATATAATCAAGGTCAAAGAGGACTTATTTGTCTTATGTTGGATGTTGAGGATATAGATGACGTGTATTCCTCTTTGCGAGAAAAAAATGTAGAAATAACATCTCCCAAATGGCTTGAATTTAAATGGTTCTTTCGCATGTTTACGCGTAGAATGCCTTGGAGAAATTGTTATGTTCCCTTTTTTGAAAACGTTCCGTTTCAAATCGGTTTTCAGGAGATGAAGGATGAAAAGTCCAGAGATTTTATGAATCAGTACATGGTTCCTAACGCGAGAGATTTTGGAATTAATGGAATTTACCGCGTTATGATTCGTGGACAATATACCGATAAAGATTTTGAGCTTATTAGGAAAATCTTTGGACAGCGGGCATATTTGGAACAAGAAAGTATTTGCGTGAAATTAAGCAACGAACAGTCTATCAAATTTGTGAAAGATGAATTATATCATATAGAACTTTTCACGGATTCAAATACAGGGAAGTGTATTGAAATAGAAAATGTAAAAGTGTATTGTTGAGTATTAGAAAGAAAGCGCGTCATTCCGCAGATAATCTTTGACTTTTCGTGCATATAATGATACTATAATTATAGAAATGGTGCTACCGATAGACGGTTAGTCCGGTTTATAAGTTGATTAAAATAATCGCCTCAGTTTACCAGACCGGGGGCGATTATTTTTTTCGTGATTTAGTACCGAGTGTATATCCAAGTCCAAAGCAGGTTAAGCCAAAGCTTAGAACTGCAATGAGACCTTCAAGAGTCAACATTGGCATCCCTCCTATAGAAGATTTCATCAAAGATGATTTCTATGTAAACAGAGGGTCACAGTCCCTCTGAAGAGGGACTAACCGCCTACCGAATAGGGTAGCACCATTAATATGATAACAATAAATTTTTGTATACGCAAGCACAAAATACGCAATGCGTAAAATGTAGTACGGGTAACGTTTGTAATAACTCAAAATAGGTAAAAACCATGAAACACATATATTGGGATATCGATAAAATAGCAATGCTCACTGACGAATTGGAGACCTCCACACACAGTCATTGTATGATACAGTTCTTTTTGTGTTTTGACGCAGAACTGGAAATAAAAGTGCAAGGAAAGAGGCAGTTCGGCTCCTGCATGATAGTGAACAAGGATGTCAAACATTCTTTTAAGACAAATGGGAAAAAGCATTTGACCATTGTGTTTGAACCGGTTTCGGATGTCGGCACAAAATTAGATGAATGGTTGCATGGGGAAGCGTTTCTTATATTGGATGAAAGCAGCACGAGTGAGCTTAGAAAAAGCGCACTTCCCATGTGTGATACATTTGACAAAGGCAGCTATCAGACATTTGTAGAGAAACTATATGAATGCTGCGGCATGGCAAATGAAGAGAAAGCATTTGACGATAGAATTTTGAAATTGCTGGAAATATTGGAACAATGCAATTGCGATGAACATGAAATCGAGCATTATGCAAAGGAAATGTGCCTTTCAACGAGCAGATTGTCTCATTTGTTCAGAGAACAGGCCGGAATATCGTTAAAAAGTTTTTTGACATTACATCAGTTGGAAAAGGCATTTTATGAGTTGACCGATGGCAAGAAGATTACGCAGGCGGCGATGAATGCCGGATTTGATTCACCGTCGCATTTTGCCGCAACGGTAAAAAGAATGATGGGATTGTCTGCCAGAAGCACGATAAAAGATAGCCAATTTTTGAAAGTTTATTAGCGGGTATTGTCTATAATTAGTGTCATAAGAAAAAAGGAGGCACAATTATGGATGAAAAATACACAAGACAAACGAAAATGCTCAACTACGAAGCGGAGTCTATTCAATCGCTAATCAAAGAGCGTGGTTGGAAAGATTTGGACGAATATCACAAAATCAAAAAAATTTACGAATTCGTACAAAATGAAATTTTTTTGGGCTACAACCGCTCGGATTTGTTGTCGGCAGAAGAAGTATTAAAAGATGGTTATGGACAGTGCAATACGAAAGCAACTTTGCTTATGACACTGCTGCGAGGTTGTGGTATTCCATGTCGTTTACATGGAACGGAAGTGAGCAAAAATTTTCAACGAGGCGTTACCAATGCTATGATTTCGGCGCTGGCTCCGGATACGATTGTTCATACATGGGCAGAAGTATATTATGAGAAAAGCTGGATTGCTTTGGAAGGAGTCATAACGGATCAAGTTTATGTAAATGCAGTTAAGAAAAAGTATGCCGCACATACAGGAGAATTCAAATTGTATGCAATTGCAACAAAGGATTTGAGTAAACTGGACGTAGAATGGAACGGGGTAGATGCTTTTGTGCAAAAAGAGGCTGTCGTAAAAGATTTTGGAGTGTTTGACTGCCCGGATACTTTTTTTAGTGACCATGCCCAAAAATGGGGCAAAGCCAAAGATTTTGCCTATGTGCATTTCGGCAGAAAACTAATGATGAAAAATGTTGTTAAGATGAGAAAATCATTCTGATATAAGGTCATACGATGCCAGAAGGAAAACGTGAAGCTCGGGAAATTCCCGAGCTCTTTTCTATTTAATATTCATTTTACGTTTCATCTCGTGGATGATATCGGTGATGGAATCCAGTGTAGCAATGATGTCTTTCATTTGTTCCTGTTCCAGTTCGTCGATAATACCGTCTTTCATGATTTCCACAAGTGCTTTGGAAATACCGTCCATTTCCTGCGCGGAACTCAAAAATTTCAGCACGATACGATCCAGAGTATCGCTTGTTGTTATGGCAACATGGTCCTTTAACAAATAGTCGGTAGACACTCCAAAAAATTCACTGATAGCTACAATTTTGTCAGCATCCGGTGCGGCAGTATCCAACTCCCATTTCGAAACTGCCTGTCTGCTTACATTCAGCTTTTCTGCCAGATATTCTTGTGAATAACCGCATTTTGTTCTCAAAACAGAGATTTTCTCCCCTAAGCTCATAATGTTACTCCTTTGCTTTTTGCGACATATGTAAATGAATCTGATACAATTATAGTAAAATAAGGAATTGCTTGTCAAATAAATTGTGAATTGCAAGAAGTATAGGAAAATGTTATACTTTTCGGTAGGTAAGTATTTGGAGGGTGAGTAGAATGAGATTCAGTTTTTTTGTTGGTTGCGTAGTGGCAATCATAGTGTTGTGGTATGTTACTGCCATTCTTGATTTTATGGTGGGAAAACTACTTGGTCTTAAGTTTTTGCGGGCACGTTTTTTAGTGTTTGATATTCATAAACTGGAAGATACAACAGAGTTTAAGGTTACAGGCTTTGTACCTACCTGTAAAATAATGATGTGGGAAGGGCCTGGAAAGATTAACAAAAAGAAAGACATGATACATACGATAATGAGTGTGTTCATTGAAATTGCAATTGCTGTGGCAGCATGGTTGATATTAGGACCAAAATATTTCTGGGTGCGCACGGACATTGCCTATTTCTGGACCGGTGTTTGCATTGCACTTTCAGCCAGTGCGTTAATAAAGGCATTTTTCTTTGTTAAAATCCTGATAGGAGACGGAAGTCTTCGGGAAATGGGCCAGAACAATGTGAGATTGTTGCAGTCCGGTGCAGATTATGAAATGTTACAGCTTCCCTTTGAGGAGATTCAGAAAAAAGATAGTACTTCTCCGGAAAATGACATCAACCGTTTTGCCAGAATTTTGTGTTGTACGCTTTATTTTAACAAGCATTTTCTTTTGCAGGAGAAGGAAGCATTAACACAATGCGCACATGAGATTGAGAAAAATCTTCCACACAAATATATGGAAGCAGATCTGCCCGGTTATGCCACTTTGATTTTTTATTACAGTTATGTGGATTACAATCCGGTGTTGGCAAAGCAATATTACCTCAAGGCAAAAGCAGACTTTGACAAGGACATGGATCCCAGTGGATGTCGTCACAGAGCGTATTATCAGTATTATGTATGTCAGGATGAACAGGCAGCGAGACAGACCTTGCGTACCGGTATGGATGGGTTAAGAAATGCAAAAAGCTATTATTTAACAGAAGCAGAAACAAAGCTGGAAGCAAAATTGCTCACAGAGCTTGCGGGAAAAATAGGATTATAGTAAAGAAGAGGATGGCGTAATCAGCCATCCTGTTTTTATGTAATCTGCCTAAAAAATATCGTTGACAATAAAAAGGTAATATGTTATCTTTATGATACAATTAAAAGGTAATTTATTACCTAATAGGAGAAGGCATATGAACATAAAAGAAGTCATACAACATGAAAATATTGATTTTTCAGGGATACCGTCATCTTACTTTTTGCTGGGGCTTTTGAGCGCATTTGACAACCGGTTTCAGGCGATGGCGGACCGCAATATGGAGGAAATTAGCTGGAAACAGTTTTTTGCCATTATTTGTACCAATATGTGCAAGGAAAGTCCGACCATAAAGGAGCTGGCCGAAATTATGGGCAGTTCCCACCAGAATGTGAAGCAGATTTTACTGAAGCTTGAAAAAAAGGGATTTGTAACGATTGCCACAGATGAAAATGACAGACGAAAGCAACGCGTCATTTTGACCCGTTATTGTATGGAGTTTTGTCAAAAAAATGATGCTATGAGCAGTCGGATTATGGAGCTTATGTTTCAGGGGCTGTCGGAAGAACAGTTACAGACAACGATTCAGACCATCATCCAAATAGAGGACAATTTGAAAGCATTAGAGGGAGAAAGATAAAATGAGTAGGGGTATTATATTATATCAATCAAAATACGGGGCAACAAAAAAATATGCGGAGTGGTTACGCGAAGCGACAGGCTTTGACTGTGTGGAAACGAAGTCTGCAACAGTGGAGCAGGCAGCACAATATGACACCATTGTTTTGGGCGGTGGTGTGTATGCATCCGGCGTTGCGGGATTTTCGTTTTTAAAGAAAAACATAGGAAGCTTAACCGGTAAAAAGATTGCCGTGTTTTGCGTAGGTGCCTCCCCGTATGATGAAGAGGCGATTTCCCAGGCAAGAGAGTTGAATTTTAAAGGTGGTTTGCAGGACGTGCCGCTTTTCTACTGCCGTGGTGCGTGGGACGAAGATGCCATGTCATTTCCAGACCGGACTTTATGCAGAATGTTGCAAAAGGCGGTAGGGAAAAAGGACCCGTCTACATACGAAGTGTGGGAGAAGGCGTTGATGTGCGCCGTTGGGCAAAAGTGCGACTGGACGGACAAGAAATATTTAGAGCCGTTGCTTGCCTATTTGCAGGAGGAGTAGCGGATGAAGAAATATGCATTAGCAATTGGGATATGGATGTTGATTATCCCGTTGGCGATTTTGAATGGCGGTTTTCGGGAAAATGTTTTAAATAAGTTAGGAGCTGTTGCACTGTCGCTTAGCGGAATTATGTTAAGTGTTTGTATTTTGCTCGTGGCATATTTTTTTATTCCGAAAATAAAAGGATGCCGACGTAAAGACTATATAATCATCGGCATCTTATGGTTTGTTTTAACGAATTTGTTTGATTTGTGTATGTACGTAAGCGAAGGCGGCGGCTTCCGCGACTTGCTAAAATCGTATGACGTTTCAACAGGAAATCTATGGATATTGGTAGTGTTTACTACACTGGTGGCGCCGGTGCTAGTTGGAAAAAGGCGAAAGAATGTTTAAAATATTGTTTAGTTGAAATTTGAGTTTTGTTCAGTATATGGACAAAACTCTTTTTTTTCCAAGAAAAACTTTTGAAAAAATGTTGACAAATATATCGGCGCGCGATATATTGAAAGTATGATATATCGGCTGGCGATATATTAAAGGAGGGCGCATATGGAAAAAGATTTACCATTGACAGAGGCGGTTTTTTATATTTTATTGGCGCTTCGCAAGCCAAATCATGGCTATGGAATCATCCAGGAAGTGGAGCAGATGACAGAAGGGCGTGTGACGATTGGAGCAGGAACGCTATACGGAGCGATGCAGACGCTGGAGAAAAAAAACTGGATTCGCATTTATAGCGTGGATACGGAGTCGAGAAAGAAAAAAGAGTATGTTATTACCGAGCAGGGACGTGCGGTTTTTACGCGGGAAGAAGCGCGATTGCAAGAATTAGTAAACAATGCCAAAAAGATGAGGGAGGCGGGAGACAATGCTTAAATTTCGCATGTATTATGACAAAGATAAGGAGCAGATATGGCTTAACGAAATGGCTGATAAGGGCTATGAATTCAGAAGATTTTTTGCCGGATTGTATTGGTTTCAAAAAGGAGAACCAGGCCAATATCGGTATCAGATTGATTTTGGGGATGGCTTTGGTACAGTCACCAAGGAATACAGAGAGTTTATGGAGGAAGTGGGAGTCACCGTCGTACACGGTTGGGGACCGTGGATTTATTTGAAAAAAGCGGCTTCCGAAGGGGAGTTTGATTTGTATTCCGATGTGGACTCGCAAATTGAACATTACAAAAAAATCCAGACGATGTATAAAGGTGCGGCAATTTTGGAGATTATTTGCTTTTTTGTAGAAATCATGTGTGCTATGATGATAGAGGAGATATGGCCCATTGTACTTGCCATAATTGCGCTTGTATTTGCTGTTGCGATTATGAGAGGCGCAGTGACAACAACAAAAATTTTGGCAAAATTGTATGAGCGGAAAGGGGAGACAAACCGCTTTACGAGGCAACAAACCCCATCGTTGCTGTTACCATTTGGTCTTTTGCTCAATTCACTGGGGCTTATTTTGAAACACGTGATGGGCGAGGAAGAACACTGGTCTTTTTTCGTAATCACAAGTATAGCCATTGTTTTTATGCTTGTAGGAATATACCGTACCGCTTATAATATAAGGAGAAATCAGGAGTAGTGGTAGTTTCCGGGCAATAAAAGCGTGCCGGAATACAAATAGGGCAAAAAGGAGTTTGCATGGCAGGAAAATTTTACGCAGTCAGAAAAGGAAAAAGTACGGGGATATTTTTCACATGGGATGAATGCAAAAAGCAGGTAGACGGCTATTCCGGAGCAGAGTACAAGAGCTTTAAGACACTGGAGGAAGCTGGTGCGTATCTTGGCTTGCAGACGGGAAGTAGCAAAGCATCCGAAACAAAAAATGCGGATGTGCCGGGCGATGTGGCAAAGCCGGATTCTTCAGAAGATACCGGCTGGGTGGAAGCGTATGTGGACGGAAGTTACTACCACCCTACAAAGGAGTATTCGTTTGGTGTCGTTATATTGAAAGACGGGCAGGAATGTACGTATTTTGAAAAAGATAACGATGAGGAGCTTGCCACTATGCGGAACGTAGCCGGTGAAATCAAAGGTGCCCAATACGCGATGCAGTATGCCCTTGATAATGGGATTGCAAAACTTCGCATTTACCACGATTATGAGGGCATTGCAAAGTGGTGTACCGGTGCGTGGAAGACAAACAAAGAAGGAACGAAAGCATATCGGGCGTTTTATGAAAGTATCGCAGATAAGGTGCAGGTGGAATTTGTCAAAGTGGCAGGTCATACCGGTGTGAAATACAATGAAATGGCGGACCACCTTGCAAAAGAAGCGCTGGGACTGCTGGAATAATCGAGGAAAATGTAGCTTATGTACATGGAAAAAGTGCGTAAGCTACTTATTTTTTATGCACATTTTGTATTGAGATTTTTTTTGAAAGGTATACTATATATTATAAAATGAATATATTCGGTTGTCGGTGGCGCATTTGCTTGGCGCATATGTTGTTTCATGCCATAGTATGTGATAAGTAGTGCTAAGCATTTTTGCATATGTCCTGCCTGCTCACGCAAACATCGCAAATTCGCCATCGTGGCTCATTGCGATTTCTGCGAACATCCTGTCCGCAGATTGCTATTGGTCAAAAAATGCTAAGCACTACTAAATCACATACTATAGGCATGCCCCAACATATGCGCCAAGCAAATGCGCCACCGACAAGCAGAATATACAAAAAAACAATGGAGTTTATAAAATGGAATTTAATCATGTGGGCAAGAAGATTGCTTTTTTTGATATAGACGGGACGCTTACTTCGGAAAAAAGCGGTGCCATACCGGACAGTACGGTGACGGCGATCCGGAAGGCGGCGGCAGCAGGCAATCTGCTTTTTATTAATACCGGGCGTTGCTTTCAAAATGTGGAGGAGCGCTTTCGGGCAATCGGATTCGACGGGTATGTATGTGGCTGCGGAACAAATATTTATTACAAGGACAGGGAGCTTTTGCATGTGTCTGTCAGCCATGATGTGACAATGCAAATCTTGCAACAGGCAAGAAAAACAAACGTAGACATTTTATTTGAGGCGAAGGAGGAAGTGGTGTTTGACCGCTCCAGACCCTTTTCGCATCCGGATGCAAAAAAGGAATATTATTCGTTTCGGGAAAAGCATTACGATATGTCCCATGACCCGGAGGCAGAAGATTTTATTTGCGACAAATTTGTAATTTGGTTTACCGAAGAAGAGCAGCTGCGGGAATTTCGAAAAGTGAGCGATTTGTATTTTGAGTGCATTGACCGCTACAACGGCTTTCGGGAATTTGTGCCGCACGGTTATTCCAAAGCGACCGGCATACAATTTTTGTTGGATTATTTTCAGCTGCCGGAGGAAAATGCGTATGCGTTTGGCGACAGTAACAACGATTTATCGATGCTTGCCTATGTGAAAAATAGTGTGGCAATGGGAAATACGCAGTCAAAAGAAGTGCTACAGGCCGTGTCTTATGTGACCGGAAAAGCAAGTGAAGACGGCATTGAACAGGCTTTGAAGCATTATCATTTTTTTGAATAACGAAAGAAGGAATTTTTTTGAGTAAGACAGCAGTAAAAGAAAAAGGAATGTCAAAAATATATGTCAAAGAGGCGGTACGCATGGCGTGGCCGGCCGTGTGTGAGTCATTTTTTATTGCCCTTGCAGGCATGGTGGACTCGCTTATGGTTAGTGCAATCGGGCCGTATGCGGTAGCAGCAGTAGGACTTACGGCACAACCAAAGTTTTTTGGACTGGCACTTTTTATTGCAATTAGTGTTGCGGTATCGGCGCTGGTGGCAAGACGAAGAGGGGAGAAGAAAAAAGAGGAAGCCAACCGGATTTTGGAAGTGGCACTGCTCTTCGCTCTTGTCGGTGTTGTAGTTGTATCTACGCTGTGCGTTGTATTTGCGGAGCCGATTATGCAGTTTTGTGGTTCAGCAGAAGATACACATGAAGCAGCGGTTACGTATTTCCGCATTGTGATGGGGGGGACGGTTTTCAATGCCATTTCCATAACAATCAATGCGGCGCAGCGAGGCGCCGGAAACACGGTGATTGCGATGCGGACCAATTTGACGTCCAACATTGTAAATGTCATCGGAAACTATGTACTGATTAACGGAGCATTTGGTTTTCCGGCATTGGGCATCCGGGGAGCAGCATTGGCAACCGTGTTTGGTACGGTAGTTGCCTGTGTGATGAGCATCGCGTCGCTCTTTAACAAAGACGGATTTATCAGTCTTCCCTATATCATAAAGCAAAAAATCAAACCGGCGATAGAGCCGTTTATCAGCATTGTAAAAGTTGGATACTCTATTTTTGTGGAACAAATGTTGATGAGAATTGGATTTATGTCAACCGCGATGATGGCTGCAAAAATGGGAACAAATGCGATGGCAGCTCACCAAGTAGGCATGAATATTTTGGCTCTGACCTTTTCTTTCGGAGACGGTATGCAGGTTGCGGCAGTGGCTCTTATCGGAAAAAGTCTGGGAGAAGGAAATGCAAAAGCCGCCAAGATGTACGGTAATACTTGTCAAAAAATCGGCTTGTGTATTTCGTTTGTATTGGCAGTTGTTTACTTTTTAGGAGGAGAAGCATTGTATGGTCTCTTTTTTGAAGAAACAGACATTATTGCGTACGGCGTGCAGATTATCCGGCTTATTATACTGATTGTACTGTTCCAGATTTCACAGATTATCTATATGGGATGTCTGCGAGGTGGCGGAGATACGACGTACACGGCGATTGCAACGACAGTCAGTGTTACGTTGATTCGAACAGCGGGTTCTTTCTTTTTTGGATTTGTATTGCAACTGGGCATGGCAGGAATTTGGATGGGAATATTGGCAGACCAGATTTCGAGATTTATATTTGCCACAGTTCGTTTCCGTTCCGGAAAATGGATGGGTATTAAAATTTAAGATGAAAAAGCAGGGCACGGCATTATGTTAACCGTGCCCGTTCTTTTTGCAACGTGACAGTAGAAAAATAACAAACATAATAAGCAATATAGCAACAAAAATGCCACTCATACCCTGCCACATAATCGATAGAGTAATTGAGAACGTATTCCACATAGTAGGATTCCTTTCTTGAAAAATGGTTACATTGTTGTGAATGATGTAGATTAGAAGGAGAAAAGTGGTTTTAAAGCGTGAATAGGATAAGCGGCACAAAATGAATAACTGCCGGATGACTTACGGAAATATATAGTTTTTCTTGTGCTTTTTTCAAAATCAGTAATTCGCTGACACGATGTCAGCGAAAGGCTTATTTCGTCATGGAAGACGAATATAAGCCGATTACGTTAGATAATCGGTATTTCCAAAAAGCACTTAGAAAAACTTATATTTGAAGTACGGAATTCGGCAGTTATTCATTTTGTGCCGCTTGCCATACACGCTTTGAAACCGCTTTTCCTTTCTAATCTACAATATGTCACAGATACATGCCAACCAGATGGATAATCAATCCACCCGCTATCACGGACGCAATCTGCCCAGACACATTAGCGCCGGCTGCATGCATAATTAAAATATTTTGTGGGTCTTCTTTTAGCGCCATTTTTTGCACGACGCGGGAGGACATGGGAAAGGCGGAAATGCCGGCAGCGCCTATCATAGGATTCATTTTTTTGTGCAAAAACAGATTCATAAATTTGGCAAAAAGAACGCCGCCTATCGTGTCAAATACAAAGGCCAAAAGCCCGATTCCCATGATAAGCAACGTGTCAAGCCGGACAAAAGCGTCTGCCTGCATGCTGAAAGAAATCGTAATGCCCAAAAAGAGGGTGATTAGGTTTGCGAGAGTGTTTTGGGCAGTTTCGGAAAGTGTACCAAGCACACCACATTCCCGGATGAGATTGCCAAACATCAAAAAGCCCACAAGGGCAACCGAAGAGGGCGCCACCAATCCGACAATAAAGGTGACTGCAATCGGAAAAGCGATACGCATCCGTTTGGATACTTCGCCCGGTTTGTAAGACATGCGGATGGTGCGTTCTTTTTTTGTTGTGACAAGCTTGATGGCAAAAGGTTGCACAATCGGTACAAGAGCCATATAGGAATACGCAGCCACTGCGATGGCACCGATATAATTAGAACCAAGAATTTGAGATACGAGTATAGAAGTGGGGCCGTCTGCGGCACCGATAATGCCGATGGAAGCGGCATCCTTTAAGTCAAATCCAAGTAGGGCAGCCACACAGATTGCTACGAAAATACCAAACTGTGCAGCAGCACCAAATAAAAACATGACCGGATTGGAGAGAAGCGGTCCGAAGTCAATCATGGCGCCGATACCGATAAAAAGAATAATCGGCAATGCTTCGGATGCTTCAATTCCAACATGAAAAAGCCATTCAATAATTCCTTGTGTTTCGCCAACACCGGCTATGTATTGGTTTAATACACCGGTGGCAGGGAGATTGACCAAAATAGCACCAAATCCCATTGGAAGAAGTAGTGACGGCTCGTATTCTTTCTTGATGGCGAGCCAGATGAGTAAAATTCCGATAACGTACATAACTACTTGCTTCCAGGTGATGGCGAAAAAGCCGGATATTAAAAATTCCATGTAAACTCCAGTCTGCTAAAAAGCGAATATGATGACAATATGGTTAAATACTGATTTGTGCATAGGCTTGCGCAATGTTTAACACATGATCACCGATACGCTCATAGTCTGTAAGAAGTTCCGAATACAAAATAGAAGATTCAATATCGCAGGAGCCTTTTTTGATGCGTTCAATCTGGTTTTGTCTGTACAGAATGGTTGTATCATCAATTTGCTGTTCCCAAACTGTTGACTCGCCGAGTACTTGCAGACGATTACTTGGTGTTGCATCATAAAGAGCTTGTAACGATTCCAAGCACAGTTTTTTCATGCTCTCAATTTCCGCTACTGCGATTTCGGAAAAGTTCAGTCCTTTCGTTTTCAAAAGGGAAGCATATCCTGCCATGTTTGCAGCATGGTCGCCTATACGTTCAATGTTTCCGATAATCAGGAAAAGATGATTTAATGTATTCGTACATTCTGCGGAGTGTTCCAGAGAGAGCGCTTTTGAAATTTTGCGTGAAATACGCGCATTATATAAGTCAATCTGGTCTTCCCGCTCTTCAATTTCCGGTAGTGTGGTTTCAGAACATTCTTTTACGGCATCAAAGCTCTGTGACAGATTTTTGATGGCAAGGTCAAGCATTGCATGGATATCTTCTTTTAAGCTGTTGATGGCAACAACGGAAGTACCGAGTACGTGCTGGCCGGAAGTAATTTCTGCAAACCACTTTTCTTCGTCTGCGGTTTCCTTCTTTTTGTCCGGCAAAATAAGGGTGGACAACTTGGCAAGCAAGGTACCAAAAGGAAGGAGCAAAAGTGTCGTAACAATATTAAAGGTTGTATGAATGTTAGCAACCTGGGCGGCAGGATTATTTGGTGATAACTGCTGCATAAACGCAGTGAATGGTGTGACAAGACAAATCGTGACGAACACACATGTTCCGATAACATTGAACATCAGATGAATCAGTGTGGTACGTTTTGCATTGCGGTTTGTTCCGATGGAAGCCAAAACGGCGGTAATACAAGTACCGATATTTTGTCCGAAGAGAACAAAAACTGCGCTGTCCAGTCCAATCAGTCCGCTCATCATCAAAGCCTGCAAAATACCAACGGATGCAGAAGAAGACTGGATAATAGCGGTAAAAATCGCACCGGCTAAAATACCGAGAAGCGGGTTGCTGAAATTGGTCATAAAATCAATAAATACTTGGGAATCGCGAAGCGGATTCATCGCATCGCTCATCATTCCCATACCGATAAACAAAATACCAAGACCGGCAATAATACCGCCTATGTAATGTGCTTTTTTGTTTTTGACAAACATAATAAGTGCCACGCCTGCAAATGCGATAAGTGGCGCAAGAGCACCGATATCAAGTGCAATAAGCTGACCGGTAATCGTAGTACCGATGTTGGCACCCATAATAATCCAAACGGCCTGATTTAAGGTCATAAGTCCTGAATTGACAAATCCGACAACCATGACAGTTGTAGCAGAAGAGGATTGGATGATGGCGGTGATGATAGCACCTGCCAACACACCTAAGATGCGGTTCGCTGTCAGTTTTTCTAAAATGTCCTTCATGCGGTTGCCGGCTGCAGCTTCCAAATTGTTGCTCATCATTTGCATACCGTACAGGAATAATGCAAGACCGCCCAGAAGTGACAAAATGAGTTGCATGTTCATAAATTGATATTCCTTTCATTTGTAAAACTATAGAAAAATGTTCCCATGATGATTATATGCACACGAATACAAAAAATCCCGTCAAAAAGATGTTAAGAAAGTAATGGGATGTGTTATAATAGGTGTGAACGCATTGAGTAAACGTTTATAATCATAGAATAGAAGGATGGTATGGATTGGGTATGGTTACATATAGTTTGTGTATGATTGTAAAAAATGAAGAACGGGTGCTGGCAAGATGCTTGGACAGTGTTGCGGATTTGGTGGACGAGGTGATTATTGTGGACACCGGGTCGGAAGATACGACAAAACAGATTGCGGCAAAATATACCGACAAAATATACGATTTTGCGTGGACGGGCAGTTTTTCGGATGCACGGAATTTTGCTTTTTCCAAAGCAACTTGCGACTATATTTATTCGGCAGATGCGGATGAAGTGCTGGATGAAGAAAACCGCAAAAAATTTAAAGATTTAAAGCAGGTGCTTTTGCCGGAAGTAGACATTGTGCAGATGAAATACGGCAATCAGCTGGAGTTTGGAACGATTTATAATTACGATGAGGAGCTTCGTCCAAAGCTTTTTAAACGGGTGCGTACGTTCCGCTGGGAAGAGCCGATTCATGAAACGATTGTGCTCGAACCGGTTATTTTTGACAGTGACATTGTTATCACGCACAAGCCGGAAAAGAGCCACACATCCAGAGACCTTGCGGCGTTTGAACGGATGATAGAGAAGGAAGAGCGTCTTTCCAAACGGATGCACAACCTGTATGCGAAAGAGCTTTTTGTATCCGGCACAGACGAGGATTTTGTGCGCGCTACTGCGTTTTTTGAACAGTCCGCACTGGATGGAGAGCGTAGTCTGGATGAAGTGAAAGAAGCTTGTTGCGTGGCGGCACGAGGGAATCGTTTAAAAGGAAACGTGACACAGTTTTTTAAATATGCATTAAAGAACGTGGCAGCAGACGGTTGCGCGGAAATTTGTTATGAACTGGGACGTTTTTATATGGAAGCCGGCGATTATGAGGAAGCAACGCTGTGGTTGTACAACGCGGCCTATGAAACGGAATGCATTCTTGGTGTAAAATATGGAGCAGAGTTGCCGGTCAGTGCACTTATAGAATGCTATGAAAAAATGGGAAACGAACAGATGGCAGGGCACTACAAAATCGTGCTGGAAGGGATATAAATATTTTGAATACATGTATTTCAAAACTAATTTATAAAATAGAGGAGGAGTTTGTATGGAAATGTTATGTGGGGTAGCAGTCGTCTGCCTTTTGATTGGCAGTGTAATCGGAAGCAGATGCGGTGTGCTGTATTATGTGGAGGCTGACGGACGGAAGGTAAAGCTCGGAAATGTGTTTGTAGCGGAGCAAAAACGGAGACTTTGCGTAAAGATTCCGACAAGATTTTTGGAAAATTCCGAAACGACGCAGTATGAAATTACGTTGGATGGAGATTTTGCCAAAAGGCATTTTATGGAGGAACTCTTTGTAAAACTTCCGGGCAAGCAACAAAAGCTTTGTGTGAAAGAACAGGTTGTTTTTCGAAACGGTTTGTATGATTGGAATGGGAAGCCTACTTGCGCTTAACGTTTTTTCATACTATAATGGATAAGCAGTTTTAACAAACAGTCACTTAAGGATTACTTAGGTGACTGAAATTTTGAGAAGAAAAGAGTACATATATGAAGTGGGAAGAAAACGTCAGAAAAGTGGTTCCATATGTTCCGGGTGAGCAACCGAACCGCCCGAATATGATTAAGCTCAATACAAACGAGTGTCCGTATGCACCGGCACCGGGCGTTTTGAAAGCATTGCAGGAATTTGATTATAAGGAACTTAGATTGTATCCGGATCCGGAGGCGGGCGTGCTTGTGGAAGCTCTTGCGCGGTATTACGGACTGGACAAGAAAAAAGTGTTTGTCGGTGTAGGCTCGGATGATGTGTTGTCTATGGCATTTTTAACCTTTTTCAACAGCGACAAACCGATTTTGTTTCCGGACATCACCTATTCTTTTTATGATGTGTGGGCAGATGTGCACAGAATCCCGTTTGAAACCGTTCCGCTTCGCGAAGATTTCGTCATAGCACCGGATGATTACAAAAGGGAGAATGGCGGCGTTGTCATTGCCAATCCGAATGCACCAACAGGAAGAGCGGAGAGCCTTTCGACAATCGAGGAAATCATTCAGGCAAATCGGGATGTTATTGTGATTGTGGACGAAGCCTATGTGGATTTTGGCGGAGAAAGTGCATTGCCTTTGATTGATAAATATGATAATCTGCTTGTCGTGCAGACGTTCTCCAAGTCCAGAGCACTTGCAGGAAGCCGTATCGGTATGGCTTTTGGTAATGAAAAACTGATTGGCTATTTGAACGATGCCAAGTTTTCTATTAACTCGTATACGATGGACAGGCTGACGTTGAAGCTCGGTGTGGCTTCCGTGGAAGACGATGCGTATTTCAAAGAGTCAGTAGGAAAAATTGTGAACACGAGAGAGTGGGCAAAAAAACAATTGACGGAGCTTGGTTTTTCGTTTGCGGATTCCAAGAGTAATTTTATTTTTGCAACGCACAAAGAGAAAAAAGCAGAAGACATTTTTGCATATTTGAGAACAAAAGATATTTTTGTCCGTTACTTCAAAAAGCCGGAGCGAATCAGCAATTATTTGCGAATTTCCATCGGAACGGACGAAGAGATGCAGACGCTTATCAAAGAGTTGAAAGCGTATTTTAAAGCGGAGGAGTAAAACATGATAAAGAAAATTTTAAAAGGAGCCGTAATCGGTATTGCAAACATTATTCCCGGTGTAAGCGGCGGAACAATGGCTGTTTCCATGGGAATTTATGATACATTAATCCATGCGTTGACACATTTGTTCAAAGAATTCAAAAAGAGCATGGCAGTTATCATTCCGATTGTGATTGGTGCGGTAATTGGTATTGTAGGTCTGTCTTTTGTTATTGAAAAAATGTTTGACGTGATTCCGGCACAGACAAATCTTTTGTTTATTGGTTTGATTCTCGGCGGTCTGCCTGCAATGCTTAAAAAAGTAAAAGATAAAAACGGCAAATTGGAAAAAATAAAAGTTGGTTACATTGTGGCTTTTCTTTTATTTTTCGTTATCGTTGTAGGTTTTGCAGCTATGGGTGAAGCAGAAGGTGCGGCAGCAGATTTATCGTTAAGCTTTCTTTCCATTGTCAAACTTTTTGGAGTAGGTATTGTTGCCTCTGCAACGATGGTAATCCCGGGTGTAAGCGGTTCCATGATGCTTATGGTTATGGGATATTATAATCCGATTTTGGAGACAATCAATGGTTTTATCAAATCTCTTGTAGCGTTTGATATGCAGGGTATTATGAGCAAAGCAGTTGTGCTTGTACCGTGTGGTATCGGCGTTGTTTTAGGTATTTTTGTCATTGCAAAAATTATTGAGATTGTATTTGCGAAGTTCCCGCTTTATGCGTACTGGGCAATTATCGGTTTGATTGTAGCCTCTCCGATTGCAATTATATTGATGAGCAATTTTGGTACCATTACCGTGCTTACCGTACTGACAAGCATTGTTACTTTTGTAATCGGCTTCTTTATTGCACTGAAATTAGGGGAATAAGCAGCCGGCCATTTGGAATTTTATGGTAAAGGAGATGTGCGGATGGATGCATATACAGATTTTGCCGTAGTGTATGATACTTTTATGGATGAGACGCCATATGAAGTTTGGAGCGAATTTTTGATTCGCACATTAAAAGAATTTGGAATTGAGAGGGAACTTGTGCTGGAGCTTGGCTGCGGAACCGGTTCCCTTACCGAGCTTTTGGCAGAGGCCGGGTTTGATATGATTGGTGTGGACAATTCTTCGGAAATGTTGAATATCGCCATGGCAAAAAAGGCGGAAGCGGCGTGTGAAAAGGATATTTTGTATCTTTGTCAGGATATGCGTGAGTTTGAGTTGTATGGCACCGTAAAGGCAGTGGTCAGCGTGTGCGATTCGCTGAATTATTTGTTGACGGAAGAAGATTTGTTGCAGACATTCCGGCTCGTCAATAACTATTTGGATCCGCAAGGAATTTTTATTTTTGATTTTAATACGGTTTACAAATATGCGGAAGTAATCGGAGACACAACGATTGCTGAAAATCGGGAAGAATGCAGCTTCATCTGGGAAAATTACTACCACGAAGAAGAGCAGATTAACGAATACGATTTAACCATTTTTGTAAAAGAAGTGGATGAGCGGTTCCGTCGCTTTTTTGAGACACACTATCAGCGCGGATATACGTTAGAACAGATGAAATGCCTGGTGGAGCAGGCAGGAATGGAATTTGTACGTGCTTTGGATGCAGATACGCAAGGCGACGTGCAGGAAAACAGTGAAAGAATTTATGTCATTGCAAGAGAAAAGGGTAAGTAACATGAGTGATTATATGGTAAGAGCAACGGCAGCAAATGCACAAATCAGAGCGTTTGCCTGTGTGACAAAAGATATGGTGGAAACGGCGAGGGCAGCCCACAATACAAGTCCGGTTGTAACGGCAGCTTTGGGCCGTCTGATGACCGGTGCGGCGATGATGGGGAGTATGTTGAAAGGCGAAAAAGACCTTTTGACACTGCAGGTACATTGTGGCGGACCGATTCAGGGAATGACGGTAACGGCAGACTCCCAAGGAAATGTGAAAGGCTATGCAAATGAGCCGCAGGTGATGCTTCCGCCAAATGCAAAAGGAAAGTTGGATGTAGGCGGGGCCGTAGGCCTTGGCTTTATGAATGTAATTAAAGATATGGGTTTAAAAGAGCCTTATGTAGGACAGACAGTATTGCAGACCGGTGAAATCGGCGATGATTTGACGTTTTATTTTGCCACATCCGAGCAGGTGCCTTCCTCAGTAGGACTTGGTGTGTTGATGGAAAAAGACAACACCGTAAAACAGGCAGGCGGCTTTATTGTACAGTTGATGCCTTTTGCGTCGGAAGAAGTGATTTCCAAGTTGGAAGAAAATTTGGCAAAAGTGACTTCTGTTACGGCGCTTTTGGATGCCGGAAACAGTCCGGAGCAGATTTTGGAAATTTTGCTGGGAGATATGGGCGTAGAGTTTACGGACAAAATGCCGTGCCAATTTTCTTGTAACTGCGACAAAGACAGAGTTTCCAAAGCACTTATCAGCGTTGGAAAAGAAGAATTACAGCAAATGATTAACGACGGAAAAACAATTGAAGTGAATTGCCATTTTTGCAATACATTTTACCATTTTACCGTCGAAGAAATGAAAGAGTTAAAGCGCAAAGCAATGCGTTAAGGATAGCTTCTCCGGGTGCTTAGGCATCCGGAGAAGTTGTTGTTTGTGGGGGAGTTGTCGTGGATTCCGGGACGTCCGCAGGTCGTGCCTGTTCCAACGCAGAATCAATGGCATCCAAAAGCACCATGTAAGTATAGCGGTTTTCATCGGAATACGTAATCGCATCCAAATTTTGCAGTTCCAGTATTTGTGCAGCCAAATCATCAAAAGATGGCTGAATCAAAGGATACATCGTTGCCACTGCCTCTTCCATATTGATGAGGCGAAGGTCTGTGATGCTGTTTTCGGCCACATCTACTTCAATAATGACATTGCTGCCGTTTAAGGATAAACTTGTAGAATAAGTGCCCGGTTCATAGCTTTCTGCCTCGGTGGAAGGAGTGGTGCTTTCCGGCTGCCCATCTTTTTTGGGAAAGAACATAATGATAAGCACAACTATAAAAACAATTCCGAGCACGGCAAAGAGTCCGGTGTAAATCAATTCTTTCAGGTGTAATACAACAATTTTCGTTTTGGCACTCATAGAATATCCTCGCATATCAATTCTTTTTATATAGCTTATTAGCAAGGTGTGGAAACTATGCGTATTTTTTGATATAATCGTAGGCAAACGAGTGCGATGACGTACATACATCCGTGCGGGACAGGTAGCGCGGGAGAAAATACAAGAAGAGAGGTTGAAAATCGTATGAAAATGAAATTTACAAAGATGCAGGGATGCGGAAATGATTATGTATATGTGAACGGTTTCACAGAAAAATTGGCCCAGGAGACAAAACCTGACATTGTGAGAAAATTAAGTGACAGACATTTTGGAATCGGTGGCGATGGTGTCATTTTTATCAATCCGTCCGAGGAAGCGGATTTTGAGATGGAAATGTTTAATGCGGACGGAACGAGAAGTGAAATGTGCGGAAACGGTATCCGTTGTGTGGGCAAGTATGTGTACGACTACGGGTTGACAGACAAGACGGACATTACTGTAATTAGTGGCGGAAAAGTGAAGTATCTTACTTTGTATGTGGAGAATGGAAAAGTATCGACCGTACAAGTCAATATGGGCGAACCGATTTTGAAAGCAAAAGAAGTTCCGGTTGTGTCCGGGAACGAGCAGGTTATCGATGAAGAGATTGAAGTTTGCGGACAAGTTTACAAAATGACATGTGTGTCAATGGGCAATCCTCACGCTGTCGTTTTTGTGGATGACGTGATGAATTTCCCGTTGGAGCAGGTCGGTCCGTACTTTGAAAATCACGACAGATTTCCGAATCGTACCAACACCGAGTTTGTACAGTTGGTAGACGATAGCCATGTAAAAATGCGTGTGTGGGAACGTGGAACAGGCGAGACGCTTGCATGCGGAACCGGCTGTTGTGCGACTGCCGTGGCATGTAGCTTAAATGGGCATACCGGTGATAAAGTAAATGTGGAAGTGCTCGGCGGAAACATTTTGATTGAGTGGAACAAAGAGGAAAATTTGATTTATATGACAGGTCCTGCAGAAACCGTATTTGACGGAGAAGTGGAAATAGAGCAGTAAGCAGGGAAGCAAGCAATAAAGCAACGTACCGGATGCAGATGCAGGAAAGGGAAGGGATAGCTTATGGATGAAACACGGTTTTGTACTGCCGTGGAAAAGATAAAAACCGGGGACAAACAAGGGTTAAAAGAAATTTACGAAGCGTACATCGGTTACATTTACACGATTGTGTATCAGATTGTGCAAAATAAAGAAAATGCGGAAGACATCACAAGCGAGTTTTTTATTAAGCTATGGGAAAAAGCGGCTATATATCGCGCGGGAAACGGTGGGCATCGCGGTTTCCTTGCGACCATTGCAAGAAATATGTCCATTGATTTTATGAGAAAGAGCGGCCGGGAACAATTTTTTGAGGAAGAACAGGAAGAGCAGATTTTACAAACAAGCGAAGCAAACAGTGTGGAAGCTGAAGTGATAGAAGAACTTTCGGTAAAAGAAGCGTTGGACAGGCTGGAATACAGGGAGCGGGAAATTGTGCATCTGAAAGTGATGGGTGAGCTTACTTTTCAGGAAATTGCAGATATATTGCGGATACCGCTTGGAACGGTAACGTGGAAATACCGCAATGCGCTACAAAAACTAAGGAGGTGCGGATATCATGAGTAAACAGTGGAATGATGAATACAAACAGCATATTCAGATGGAAGCACCGGATCTTTGGGACAGAATTGAAAAGGGTATCGACGCCAAAATGGCGCAACAGACGGTTAATTCACAACAGGCAGATACATCCCGGGTGGAAACGGCTGAATCTAGCAAAATAGTTTCCATAAAAAAACGCAATTTCAAAGCTTTGTACGGCACGCTCACGGCGGCAGCGGTTTTGCTTGTCGTTTGTATCCCGGTTATGCGCTATGCCGGCAGCGCACAGGAGACAAGCCGTGCAGATTCCGCACCGGCAGAAAATATGCAGGAAGCCGGAGCAGTAGAGGACATACAGCAAGACGATGGCGCAGCAAGCGAACAGGAAGCCGGAAATATAGAGAACTCCATAATTATGGAAGAGGAAGAACACTTTCTCACAGAGGATAAGACGGAAGAACTGGGAGAGACCTCCAATACCACAAGTGAACCGATGGGGACGTTGGACAGTGATACTACCGGCGGAGCAGGTACAGTGGAGCAAAGACTTACCATACTCGGTGTGGAAATGCAGGAAGACGGCAGCGTGCTCTATACGGCACAGGCTGATGATGGGGAACAATTTACGATTTTCCTTTCAGAAGACGTGTGGTTGAATGAGGAAAATAATATTTCTTTGCCGCTAACCGTAGGCGAGAAATATGGATTTGAGTTGGAGCTGAATGCAGAAACAGAAGAATGGATTGCTTATAAAATTTTTTAAAAAATACCATAAAAATAGTACCCTTTATTCGTATCTAGTATAGAAGCAACAAAAAACATGCAAAACAAGTACGAAAGGGATGGTATTATGAAAAGAAAGAAAATAGCAATTTTGATGGCATGTGTGCTCAGTTTGACAACTTTGTTGACAGGGTGCGGAAGCAAAAAAGAAGATCAACAGACGGCGCCGGATTTGTTTACGCAAGGAGCAAAAACGGAGGAAGCTACGCCGGAGGAAGGCGGAAATACATATGAATTTGAAGTTGTATTGGACAGCGACAGCAGTGTGACGACAGAGAGCGCAGCAGGTGTACAAAATGCGCCCGGCGAAGTGATGTATGATTCTTACATAGAAGAACCGTATCCGGATTATAATACAGAAGAGTACAACGATGTGGACGAGCGTGGATTTGCAAAGGTCAGTGTATCCCCGTTGTCTACTTTTTCGGCGGATGTAGATACAGCGTCCTACAGCAATTTGCGCAGAATGATTGAAGACGGTTATCGTCTGGAAGATATTCCGGAAGGGTCTGTCAGAATCGAGGAAATTCTCAATTATTTTGATTATGATTATAATTTGCCAAAAGGCGATGAACCGTTTGGCGTGACAACAGAAATGAGCGACTGCCCGTGGAACGAGGGACATCAGCTTTTGACAATCGGACTTAAAACAGAAGAAATCGATTTTTCGGAAAGTGTGGATTCCAATCTTGTCTTTTTGCTGGATGTATCCGGTTCCATGAGCGATTACAATAAGCTGCCGCTTTTGCAACAATCTTTCTGTGAACTGGCAGAAAATCTTACGGAAAAGGACCGCGTATCTATCGTGACTTATGCCGGAGAAGAAGCGGTTTTATTAGAAGGCGCGAACGGTGGCGAAACAGAGTTGATTTGTGATACCATCAACAACTTGTATGCAGGCGGAAGCACAAACGGCAGCGCCGGCATTGAAACGGCATATGCGTTGGCGGAAGAATATTTTATTGAAGGCGGAAACAACCGGGTTATTTTGGCTACAGACGGCGACTTAAACGTAGGTGTTACGTCGGAAAGTGCGCTTACAGAGCTTGTGGAAGAAAAGAGAGAAAGCGGTATATATCTCACTGTTTTGGGATTTGGAACCGGTAACATCAAGGACAACAAAATGGAAGCGTTGGCAGACAACGGAAACGGCAACTATGCGTACATCGATTGTTTTTCGGAAGCAAAAAAAGTGCTTGTGGAAGAGATGGGCGCAACGTTTGTAACGGTTGCAAAAGATGTGAAACTGCAAGTGGAGTTTAATCCGGAAAAAGTAGCGGAGTATCGTTTGATTGGCTACGAAAACAGAGCGTTAAATACAGAAGATTTTGAAGACGACACAAAAGATGCAGGCGAAATTGGTGCAGGTCATACCGTGACCGCAGTTTATGAAATCGTTCCTGCAGATAACGCGGATACTGACGATTCTTTAAAATACAGCGATATAGTGACAAACGGAAGCGACGAGTGGCTTACGGTAAGTGTGCGCTACAAGGAGCCGGAAGGGGACGAAAGCATTTTACTTTCTTATCCGGTCGATGAAAGTGCTTACACAAAAACGCCTTCCGATGACTGGAAATTTGCGGCGGCTGCAACCGAGTTTGGTCTTGTAGTAAGCGACAGTGATTACAAGGGCGACGGCAGCCTGAAACATGTGAAAGCTATGTTAAAAGAACTGGATTTGGAAGACGATGAATACAAAGATGAATTTTATGATTTAGTAAAAAAACTGGAACGAAACAGTTAAAAATTGCGGCGTCACAACAAGCCGCAACGATATAGGTGAGGTTTGAAATGCCGACAAAAATCAACGATGAAACAATTGAAAAGATTGCTATTTTGGCAAAGTTGAAACTGACTGACCGGGAAAAAGAGCAGGCGAAAAAAGACATGGAAAAAATCTTGAATTATATGGATTTGCTTGCGGAAGTAGACACGGACGACGTGTTGCCGTCGACACATGCCATTTCCTTTTCCACGCCCATGCGGGAAGATGAAGAAAATGACATATGTGTTACTTTCGATGACAGTTGTGTTGCGGAAGCTGACAGAAACGAATTTTTCCATAAAAATGACGGATACAACAACTTATTAAATAATGCGCCACAGGTGCATGACAACATGTTTGTTGTTCCGGCTACGCTAGCTGAGAGAAAGGATGGGCAGTAATATGGAACTAAGTTCTCTTAGTGCAACAGAGCTTGCCAAAAAAGTACAATCCGGTGAAGTGAAAGTAAAACAGGCATTGGAAGAAGTGTTTTCCAAAATAGAAGAACGGGAAGAGGCGTTAAACTGCTACATTACTTTGGAGAAAGAAGCGGCTTTCCGGCAGGCGGAAGCACTCCAAGAAAAAATAGATACAGGCAATTTTCAGGGAACTCTTGCGGGAGTTCCCGTTGCTGTGAAAGACAATATTTGTACAAAAGAGATGCGGACCACATGTACGTCCAAGATGCTCTCTTCTTTTGTGCCTTCTTATGATGCCACAGTAGTGGAGGCGCTAAAGGCAGCAGGCGCCATCGTCATCGGCAAAACGAACATGGATGAATTTGCGATGGGGTCAACGACCGAGACATCGGCGTTTGGAGTGACAAAAAATCCGTGGAACGAAGCACATGTTCCCGGCGGTTCTTCCGGTGGCAGTGCGGCGGCCGTGGCGGCGGGGGAATGCTTTTTTGCCCTCGGTTCGGATACCGGCGGTTCGGTGCGCCAACCGGCAGGATTTTGCGGAGTAGTAGGATTGAAACCGACGTATGGCTTGGTATCCCGCTATGGTTTGGTTTCGTATGCGTCTTCCTTGGATCAGATTGGACCGATTACAAAAAATGTGGAAGATTGTGCGTCCGTGTTGGAAGTGCTGTCCGTTTATGATGAAAAAGATTCCACTATGTCGGCGCGTGCGGTCAAAACGGATTATAGGTCAGCCCTGCAGGATGATATAACCGGAATGAAAATCGGCATACCGGAAGCCTTTTTCACGGAGGATTTGCAACCGGAAGTGAAAAGTGCCATTTTGGATGTGGAAAAAGTATTGCGGGGAAAAGGTGCTGTTGTGGAAAAAATTGATTTGCGCTACATCCGCTATGCCATCCCTGCGTATTACGTGATTGCAACCGCCCAGGCAAGCTCCAATCTGGCGCGTTTTGACGGCGTGAAATACGGGTTTCGGGCTGAAGAGTATGCCGGTTTGCACGATATGTATAGCAAAACGCGGGCAGAAGGGTTTGGCGAGGAAGTAAAGCGAAGACTTATGCTTGGTGCGTTTACATTAAGCGAAGATTATTACGAGGCATATTACAAAAAAGCATTGCAGGTAAAGCAGCTTCTCAAACAGGAGCTGGATGCAGTTTTTGAGACATACGATGCCATTCTTTCTCCGGTGGCCGATGGGATTGCGCCCAAAATCGGAGAGAGTCTGCCGGATCCGCTTAAGATGTATTTGGGCGACGTGTATACGGTGTGCGCCAATTTGGCGGGCATTCCGGCAATCAGCGTACCGTGCGGAAAAGACAAAAACGGTCTGCCCATCGGTGTGCAGTTTATGGCAGACAGCTTTCGGGAAAAGACATTACTCAGACTTGCTTATAGTTACGAACAAAGCAAGAACGGACAGGTGTGATAGAGGAAGATATTGTGTGGAAAAAGTGGGAGAAAAGGAGAGACTATGGCAAAACAGTATGAAACCGTAATCGGTCTGGAAGTGCATGTGGAGCTTGCCACGAAAACAAAAATATTTTGCGGTTGTTCTACCCGGTTTGGAGCAAAGCCGAATACACAAGTGTGCCCGGTTTGCACCGGCATGCCCGGGACTCTTCCCGTGCTTAACAAAAAGGTAGTGGAATATGCCATTGCACTGGGAGTTGCCATGTATTGTGAAATTGCAGAAGAATGCCATTTTGACAGGAAAAACTATTTTTATCCGGACAATCCGCAAAACTATCAGATTTCGCAGCTCTATGAGCCGATTTGCAAAAACGGCTACGTGGAAATTCAAACAGAAAATCAAACAAGGCGTGTACGAATTCATGAGATGCATATGGAGGAAGATGCCGGAAAACTCATTCACGACGAGGAAAAACAAGTTTCTTACGTGGATTATAACCGTGCCGGTGTGCCCCTTCTTGAGATCGTATCCGAGCCGGATATGGGCAATGCGGAAGAAGTCATTGCCTATTTGGAAACGCTGCGTTTGTTGATACAGTATTTAGGCATTTCGGATTGCAAGTTGCAGGAAGGCTCCATGCGTGCGGATGTGAACCTTTCTGTGCGCAAAAAGGGAGCGAAGGAGCTTGGCACGCGGACGGAGATGAAAAACTTAAATTCTTTCCGGGCTATTACAAGGGCCATAGCGCATGAAAAGGAGCGCCAGATTGCGCTTTTGGAAGAAGGCGGAACCGTGGTGCAGGAAACGCGCCGCTGGGACGATGCAAAAGGTTGTTCTTTTTCTATGCGGAGCAAAGAAGATGCCAAAGATTACCGCTATTTTCCGGAGCCGGATTTGGGCACGGTTGTGATTACACAGCAGTGGATAGCAAACATCAGGGAACAACAGCCGGAATTTCGCGAGGAAAAGAGAAAGCGTTACAAAGAGCAGTTTGACATACCGGATTACGACATTGACATTTTGACCCAGTCAAAACGTCTGGCAGATTTGTTTGAGGAGACGACAGCACTTTGTCAAGAACCGAAAAAAGTTTCCAACTGGCTGATGGGTGAGACGATGCGTCTCATGCGTGAAAAAAATGTGGATGCCCAGGAACTTGTCATTTCGCCAAAACATCTGGCAAAATTGATTTTGCTTGTGGAGCGGAAGGAAATTACGGGTACGGTAGCCAAAGAAGTGTTTGAGGTTATGTTTGATAAAGATATAGACCCGGAAAAGTATGTGCAGGAGCACGGGTTAAAAACCGAAACCGACACCGATACACTGCGCGCCGTTATCGAGCAGGTCATTGCAGACAATC
This sequence comes from Lachnospiraceae bacterium, assembly GCA_045546775.1. Classification (GTDB taxonomy): domain Bacteria; phylum Bacillota; class Clostridia; order Lachnospirales; family Lachnospiraceae; genus RGIG3002. Next base: position 36,606 of record JAZQDM010000068.1, read on the forward strand.
CGCAGTCTGTTGCCGATTACAAGGGCGGAAAAGAAAAGGCGATTGGCTTTTTGGTGGGACAGACCATGAAGGCGATGGGGGGAAAAGCGGACGCTACTGCCGTCAATACGATGCTTCGGGAAGCACTACAATAAAAGGCTTTCATTTTTGACCGACCACAACACATAATCGTTAACGCCAAACTCCGTACTACAAATATAAGTTTTTCTAAGTGCTTTTAGGATGTTGATTTGTGACGAACGCAACCGGCTTACATTAGACATCCGTGGCGAAGTAAGCCTTTCGCTGACATCGTGTCAGCGAATTGCTGAGATGTGAGAAAGCACTAAGAAAAACTTTATATTTTGCGTAAGTCGTTTGGGAGTTAACGATTATGTGTTGTTTGTCGTTCAAAAGTGAATAGCATTTTTATATACAAATTTACTAACAAACAAAAAAATCCGGCAGAAACGTTTAGTTACTGCCGGATTCGTTATTTAAAAACCGTATATATTCAATTGCCACATCTGCATGCTTTGTATTTGCAGGAATTCCCAATATGGCATCTGCGTCAGGGTAGCAGTTGACACTGGAGATGACATGCGTGTCATTGATGTAAATGCCTACCGGAATCGGTGTTTCGCCTTCTTTTTCGAAATAGTAAAAGGAGTCCTTGTGCTGCTCTATAAGGTCAGCCGGAAGGAACTCTTCCAGATTATAAAAAATGTCTGTGCCTGCATAGCTTTCAAAAACTTTTTCATCGGCAACAACAACATCCACTTCTGCTGCCTGATATTTTGTTACAAATCTTTGTGAGGATGCCATGGATATTTGCGATAAATCCGCCGGATCATAGGAAAGCATGTCTAAGGAAACGTCATATGTATTTGTATCTATATCACAAAACTGTGCAAAGGAAGCGGTGTGTTCTTCGGCAATAAGGGAAGAACCTGCATTAAAATATACACTATAAAAAGCCGTTTCCTTTTGGACTATCATATCGTACACAAAAACTACAACAAAAATGACAGCGATTAAAACCGCAATCACTGCTAATTTATAATAGTACCAAAAATAGGAAAACTTTTCCTTCTTGCTCATATCTTTTGTTTTTTCTTTGAAATCTTTTATCAGTGACATGATTTTTATCCCCTTACAAATAGTAATATAATATTGTACTATAGCCGTTTGCCGGAAGGATGTCAACCTTGCAAGATGCGCTTTTTTGTACTAAAATCGGAAGAGTATAATGTAAAATGAAAACGGAGGGGACTATGAACGCTTCATATGTAGAATGTCTTGTGACAAAAGGAATTTCCATGGGAGGAAAGGCAGCGCGTGTGATATGTATGGCGCTTACGATTTTTTTCGGTATTTTTGGATTGATGGGCTATCTGATTGCGCTTGGATTGGCAGCAGTGTTTGGTGTTATCACATGGCTTGTGTACAAAAATACATATATTGAATATGAATACCTGTATCTCGACAGAGAAATCAAAGTGGACAAAATTGTGAATATGAGCAGAAGAAAGCAGGTGGCGACATACGAGGTGGACCGCATGGAAATTTTTGCGCCTATGACATCGTACCACTTGGACAGTTACAAAAACAGACAGGCAAGGTGTGTGGATTTTAGCAGTGGTGCCAACCAAACGCCGGACAAAAAGTATGTCTTTTATTATGAAGGAAATCAAAAAGTTATTTTAGAGCCGGATGAAAAATTTATTCAGGCATTAAAAAATGTAGCACCAAGGAAGGTATTTTAGTTGAAAAGAATAAGCAATTTATTTTTGGCAGTAATACTATGTGGCATATGTTTATGTGCATGCGGTACAACAGCGTCGCATAACGAAGCAGATGAACCGGTAACGGGTGATACAAAACATATATTGGAAAATTTTGTAAACGGAAAAACCGATGCCTACTGTTATTTGGAAGAGAACGGCGAACTTTCAGACAAAAATTTTGTCATGAGAAGTTATGACGAACTTTATGAGGATGTTACGGCCGGCGAAGAACATTGGGGTGAAACAGAATATATTGATTTTGACAACGATGGGGAAGAGGAACTCATTCTTCATGGGTATGCAGGTGCATGTCTGTTTTTTGATGTTGTGGATGAAGACGTATATTTGCGACTTAAAACCGGTGGAACTGCTGATGTGGCTTATGTAACCGAGCGTGATGGAAAGAACGTTATTGTCAGAGCAGATGTAACCCACGCCGGGAGAAAAAGATACGTTATTATGGAATATGATGCGGATAACTTGTTGGAATGTGCGCGGTTGTATGTGGAATACGAAGGGGCAGAATATACATCCGAGGATGTTTTTTATTATCAAGATGAGAAAGTATCAATGGAACAGTTTGAAGAAATTTTAAACAGCATACAAGTTAACCATTGACATCAAACTTTATCGGTGTTAAACTTTTTCAAACGGGATACTGCCAGTACATATACTGGCAGTGTTTTTTCTAACAAAAGCATATCAGGAGGAAAGAAAATGGGACAGATTATTGGCGAAGGCATCACATTTGATGACGTATTGTTAGTACCAAGCTATTCTCAAGTTATACCGAATCAGGTAGATTTAACCACATGGCTTACAAAAAAAATTAAATTGAATATTCCGATGATGAGTGCAGGTATGGATACTGTTACGGAGCACAGAATGGCAATTGCCATGGCTAGACAGGACGGTATCGGTATTATTCATAAAAATATGTCAATCGA
>JAZQDM010000069.1:0-1803 GCA_045546775.1 Lachnospiraceae bacterium
CCGATTTACAACGAACTTTTCAAGATACATGGCGTAATGGATTTAATCTCGAAGGTAACATTGTGGTTGCCGTCGCTTTTCTTCGCAGTCATACTCACAATTTGCTTTTTCTCGATAGCTGTGCAAATAACATTGGCGTATCTTGAATTTTACATAGCAATGGTAACGGGCTACATGACATTTTTTTTGTCGGGATTAAAGCAAACGCGAAAATATGCGGCAAACGGAATCAACGGAATTTTTGCAGTATCGGTGAAGTTGATGTTTTTCTGTATGTTTTCGCTGATGATGCAGATGATGATGAAAAATATAGTGGTGGAAGATTTTTACAAAATAGGAGGAGAAACGGTAGCGATTGAAAGTTCCGCAAGTGGCGCGATAACTTCTATAGATCAACTTATGGCACATATAAGAGTAGTGGAATCAAGCAACAGATATTACGTCGATAACGGGTTGGGATATTTCGGAGCGTACCAAATAGATTATGCGAATTACGATAACTGGACGAATTGGACGGCAGATTATGTGGCGAACGGCGGAGTATTGGAAAGCGGACCGATAATGCCAAATGAACCACACGGACCGGCATGGACGCCTACAAACCAAGATAATGTGGCAAGATACATTTTGACGGGCTACTATGAGAAATACGGCTCGTATGAAATGGCGGCGCGGTGTTGGAATCAAGGGGAAGGCGGCAGATTAAATTCAGACGCAGATATTTATTGGGCAAAAGTATCGGGGACAAATCCGGCTACGGGTGGATTTACAGCGCCGCAAGTCACAATAAATATGATTCTGCTTTTCAAGGTGACATTTGTAGCGTTGATGTTCGCGTATATGGGAAGTCGAGTTTCAAAGTTGGTGATAAAGCAATTTGGAAGTGGCGGATTTAAATTTGCAGAGGAGGGCTCGTGAAATGAGTAAAAAGAAAAAATTGGTGGCAATGTTGAGCTCAATCACTTTAGGCTTTTTGGGCGGCTACAATTTGGTAGCAAGTGCGTACAGCGTACAGGGCTGGACAGAGCCGTATAATCCCGCTGCATACTACAGCTTAACGGAAATATCATTTGAGGACAGTCCGTCGCCGTTCGCGCTTAGAGATTTGGCAAGAAATGGCGGAAGTGTGTACGATTATTCGCGGCATATAAAATCCATTGTCGCAGGAGATAATCTTGAAAAAACTGAGGAAGTATTTGTAAGCAAGAGTACAAGTGAAGAAAAAAATTCAAAATCGTTTTCAGAAGAAATATTTTTGGAAACGGAATCAGCGTTAAAAGTTATAGGTCTCGGCACGGAAAAAATATCAAAAACTGCGGTCATAGATGAAAGTAACGGCAAGTTGAGACAAGGAAACGCCGATGATTGGGAATCCTATGACAACAATTTTTACAATTCGGAAGATAAATATAAGTGGTTAGACGAAACATACAAAAATTTTGTATTGGGATCGCGTCAAGAAATTGCCGAAACGGAAAAATCAATAAAGGCGGCAGAAAAAATTATGTCGCATACGAACTTGGCGGAAGGCAAAATGCAGATGTATCCAGCGCAAAATGAATGGAAAACATTATTGGCGTATGAATTGGCGCGAGAGAATGCGTTGGATGCGAATTTAGCGCAAGTGCAAGCGGTGTATCAAGCCGGCGAATATGATGAAACAGTAGAGTCGGCGTACATTGATTCAATCACGAAATTTGACGTGGCAGACCCGTATGACGAGGTAACCTATAAAATGTTGAAGGAAGAATACGCTTACGAAAAACCTAAAGTGACGGGAATGCCAGAAGTCGGAGGCCAAGC
>JAZQDM010000070.1:0-8840 GCA_045546775.1 Lachnospiraceae bacterium
CTGCCTGATTTATCCTCCGGCATTTCATCCATGATTTCAAACACTCGCTCCGCGCCGGCGATAGCCGTCTGTATCTGTCCATACACCTGTGCCAGCTCATCAATGGGGCGACCGAACTGCTTGGCATAGACGATAAAGGCAGAAATCACACCAATGGAAATCATTCCGTTGATAGCAAAGTATCCGCCAAAGGCTGCAATAATGACAAAACCGATATTGTTGATACAGTTCATAACCGGTCCCATGGAACCACCCAGTATTTCTGCAATCACACCTACCTTCGTCAACTCATCCGATGTTTTTTGGAATTCTTCCAACACAGCAGACTGGCGGTTGTATGCCGTCACCGTTTTGTATCCGGTCACCATTTCTTCCACTGTACCGTTTAGCGAACCAAGTAACACCTGACGCTTTTTGTAAAACAGGCGCATCGCCTTAGACAAATATTTTGTTGTCACAAGCGTAAGCACAACTGTGACACATGACAAAAGTGCCAATTTCGGGCTCAAATACACCATCATTCCAACCGTTCCGATGACCGTCAATACACCCGAAAAAAGAGAGCTGAATGACTGAGAAACGGTGTTTGATATGTTTTCCACATCATTCGTCATACGGCTCATAATGTCACCGTGGGAATGATTATCCAAATATTTGATTGGCAAATTTACAATATGCGAAAACAAATCTTCCCGCATCCGTTTAATCACTTTTTGGCTCAATATAGCGCTGTATCGACTTTGCAACAACGTACAGAGACTTTGCCCTACATAAATGACAAGCATAAAAGCTAATATGCGCGGTATCTTTTCAAAAGCACCGTCCGCCAACGCATCGATTGCATCACTCTGCCGTCTCGGTACATAAATCGAGCAGAGAACAACGACAACAACGGTAAAAAACAAACACAACAACATAGCCCATTCGTTTTTAAAATAGCCATACAATTTGCGTAATGTTTTCTTCCCTTCCTGCGGTTTTTCCACGGTTTGTTGGTTCCGCTGTCCGCGTGTTCCCGGAAGTTTATAATTATTTAGAGAGGTATTTGTTGCCATGTTCTTCTCCTTCCCGGACCATCTGCGAATCGTAAATATCCTGATATATTTTGCATGTTGCAAGCAATTGTTCGTGACTGCCGCATGCAGCCAGTTTGCCATCGTCCAAAATCACAATGCGGTCTGCATTTTTTACGGAAGCAATACGCTGTGCCACAATAATTTTTGTCACATTCGGACAGGCTTTATTGAGCGCCTCATAAAGCTGTGCCTCCGTCTTTAAATCCAGTGCACTTGTAGCATCGTCAAAAATCAAGATTTCTGCATCTTTGAGCACCGCGCGGCTGATTGCCACACGCTGCTTTTGTCCGCCGGACAAACTCGTTCCCGCCTGGCTTACCTGGGTATCCATGCCTTCCTTCTTTGTGCGGATAAATTCTGCTGCCTGAGCGATCTCTGACGCCGTTTCTATTTGCGACTCATCCGCTTCCGGATTTCCCCATGCAATATTGTCGCGGATGGACATCTGGAAAATCTCACTCTTTTGCAAAGCAATAGACACTTTTTCTCGAAGCGTCTCCAACTTATATTCCTTTACGTCCACATCGTCCACAAGCACCTGTCCCTTTGTGGCATCAAAAAAGCGTGGAATCAGATGAATGAGCGTGGACTTTCCGCATCCGGTTTCGCCCATAATCGCCAACGTCTCGCCGGGCTCTATCGTCAAATTAAAGTCATCCAAAATCATTTCATTTGGGGCATCTTCATAAGCAAAGCTCACGCCGCGGAATTCCACTTTTCCTTTTACGGCCGTTTCTTTTGCAAATGCGCCATCCTGTATTGTCAGTTCGCAGTTTAGTATTTCTTTGACGCGTTTGCCGGATGCCACACCTCTGGAAACCGTCTGGAAAATCATCGTCATACGCATAACTGCATTGAGCGTCTGGGATACATATGTAATGGCTGCCATCACCTGTCCCGGTGTCACATTGCCACCCTGCACATTGATATTACCAATCCAAATAACTGCCACCACCGAAAGATTCAATATAATGTTCATAATCGGAGTCATATAAGAAAACAACAACAATACATCCAGCTGCGTATCCACCAAATCTTTGTTGGCTTTTCCAAAGCGTTGCTGCTCATACTCTTCTTTTACATAAGCTTTCACAACACGGGAACCGGAAACGTTTTCCTGCATCACATTGTTCAGTCGGTCCAGTCTCGCCTGCAACACCGAAAACTTCGGATTTGCCTTTGCGATGAAAAACACAACACACACAAGCACAAACGGGAGCGCACAGGCAATCACAACACCAAAGCTTATATTGAGCTGTACCATACAAAAGATACCACCCACAAACAAAATCAGCGTACGTACAAACCCACGGATGCACATGGAAACCATATTTTGTAACTGGGTAATGTCGTTTGTCACCCTTGTGATAAGAGAACCTGTCGAAAAATCATCCATCTGTTCAAAGGAGAGATACATAATTTTAGAAAACGTATCTTTCCGGATATCATTGCCAAAATTCTGACTGCAATAATTGGCAAACACGCCGGACATAATGCCACAAAGCGCTCCGATGAGCACAAGTGCAATCATACGAATTCCCAGCGATATAACAAGTTCCGGATTTCCTATGTTGTTGTTGGACAAACCGAGCACGCCTTCGTCCACAATTTGCGCCATAATTCTTGGTTGCACCAAGTCCATGGCAACTTCCCCCGCCATAAAAAGCGGAGCCAGAAGGGCAAATACCCAATATCTTTTTAAATATTTCCTCATTCCATGCCTCCAAACGATACAAGGCAGGTGCTTTCCACCTGCCTTACCTGCCTTTTTTTCGTGCCTAAACACACGCCTTTTTCAGTTTACATTCTCTCCGGTGCAGAGAAACCTAACAAATCGATGCATGTCTCCAACACATCGCGTGTCAGCATCAACAAACGGATATAACCTTTCTGTTTTTGTTCATCTGCTTCTGCGAGAATTTTTGTCTCGTGATAAAAATGATTGAACGCATTTGCCAAATCATAAATATATGCACATACTTTGTGCGGTGCCGTCTCTTCTACCGCATTTTCCATCATCGCATTGAATTTTGCAATTTCCAGCATCAATGCTTTTTCGGAGGTGCCGGACGGGGCAACAAAATCAACCTGTGCAAGGTCTCCGCCCTGTTCTGCATACTTTCCTAAAATGGATTTGATTCTTACAATCGTATATAAAATGTACGGACCGGTATCTCCTTCAAAGGAAATAAAGCGGTCAATATCAAAAATGTAATCTTTGGATGCCTGATTGGACAAATCTCCGTATTTTACAGCCGAAAGGGCTACAATGCCCGCTGTCTTTTTCGCTTCTGCCTCATCTACGGTGCGGTTATCCGTAATTTTTTTGTACATCTCATCGTTGATTTCCTTGATGAGATTTTCCAGACGCATTACGCCGCCTTCCCTTGTTTTGAACGGTTTGCCGTCTTTGCCGTTCATGGTACCGAAGCCTAAAAACAAAAGCTCTGTCTCCGGTTTTACCAGTTTTGTTTTTCTGGCACAACGGAACACCTGCTCAAAATAAAGTTCCTGACGTTTGTCTACGACATAAATGAGCTTATCCGGATTGATGTCACGCATTCTCTCCATAATTGTCGCAAGGTCTGTTGTATTGTAAAGGGAAGCTCCGTCTGATTTCAGAATCATACAAGGCGGAATTTCTTTTGTATCCGTTTCCTCTTTTACTTCCACAACAAGAGCGCCTTCGCTGATTTTTGCATAGCCTTCGTCTTTCATGTAAGAAACCATTTCCGGAATCAAATCGTGCACGGAAGACTCGCCTTTCCAAAGATCGAATTCTACGTTTAAGTTGTCATAGTTTTTCTTTAAGTCTGTTACAGACACATTTAATATATGTTGCCACAAAGCACGGTATCCGCGAAGTCCGTTCTGCAATTTAAAAGTAGCTTCCATCGCTTTTGCTTTGTAGTTTTCATCTACCTTGGATTTACCGCTTGCTGTGGGGTAAATTTCTTCCAGCTCAGAAATCGTAAACGGTGCTTCTGTTGGGTACTCACCTTCAAAAGATTCATCAAAATAGACAAGCTCCGGCTGTCTTTCCTGCAGTTCTGTAATGATAAGACCCATCTGCAAGCCCCAATCGCCGAGGTGAATGTCACCGATTACTTCATTTCCTGCATAACGGTTGATTCGCTTAATACTTTCCCCGATAATGGCAGAACGCAAATGTCCAACGTGAAGCGGTTTTGCCACGTTTGGTCCGCCGTAATCAATAACGATTTTTTTCGGATTTTCCGGCATGGCAAGACCGAATTTTTCATCTGCCGCCATAGCACTTATATAATCAACTACAAATTTTTCTTTTACTTTTAAATTCAAAAATCCCGGTGCCACTGCGCTCACTTCCGCAAAAACTTCGCTGTCAGTAAGGCATGCAGCCACATCGTTGGCAATCATAATGGGCGCTTTTTTGTATTTCTTGGCACCTGCCATTGCACCGTTACACTGGTATTCGCACAAGTCCGGTCGATTGGACAAGGTTACCTTACCCAGTTCTTTTTCATAGCCGGCTTTCTCAAAAGCCGCCTGCATTTCCTCGCTAATCAAATCTATAATTTTTTTCATATGCTCCTCCATTCGCTATATGTTCATTTCTATTTTTTAGGCTTATGCCCGGTCCTAGCCTTTTTGTGCTGCTTGACTGCGCCTGTTTTCACTCTCTGCTTTGGAATACGCGCATCCGCAATAGTCTTGCCGGTATAGTCCAAACTGCTCCGACAACATGATGGAACGTTTGTATCCGTCTTTTTTCTTAAAATCGGAAGGCAAAAACGCTACGCCGATTTCTTCCTGTAACTGCATCCCGATTTCATTGAGCTTCGCCGCATTTTTTAACGGACTGATTGTCAGCGTCGTGGCAAAATAATCAAACCCTAACTCCTTTGCAAGCTGTGCCGTCTTTCTCAAACGCAAATCAAAGCATCGAAAACACCTCTCGCCACCTTCGGGACAATCTTCCAGTCCCTTTGCCATTTGGAAAAATGTATCCACATCGTAGTCGCCTTCTATCACTTCGATTTTGGCAGCTTTTTCTGTGGAATGCATATCCGCAAAATCGCCTTTTTCAACCTGCGCATTGTATGCCGCAATCAGGCGTTTTTGTTCTTCCACACGCTTTTTGTATTCTTCCTCCCATGAAATGTTGGGATTGTAATAAAAAACCGTCACATAAAAGTATTCCCGAAGCACTTCCAGACAATGGCTGCTGCAAGGTGCACAACAACTGTGCAACAACAATCGCTTTTTTTCCCCATTCAATCGGGAAACCATCTGCTCCATCTCTTTTTGATAATTCATTGAACTGTCACCTGTTTCTAATAACTACTATCCAGTAACAATGTTTCATTATAACATACGATTTTTTACGATTCAACCAATTCGCCCCCGTTTTCTTGACATTTTCTTCCGTGAAATATATCATTATACTTGTTTCTAAACACATTTTTAAGGAGGTATATGAACTATGAAAAAGAAGTTACTTATGTTGCTTCTTGCCTTGAGCTGCACATTTTCTATGGTTGCATGTTCCAAAGGCGAAGAAAAAACGGTAAAGGACGCCTTTGCCGATGAAGATGAGGATGACAAAGAAAAAGACAAAGAAAAGGAATCCGAATCCGAAACGGAAACCGAAACTGTTGTAGAGACAGAAGAAGAAACCGAGACTGAGACTGAGACCGAAGCTGAAACGCGCGAACCTGCCGCTTCTATTCCCAGTGAGTTATCCGATGATCTTTACGACTTCCAGGTATCCATTGACGGAACCGTTTACCAGTTTCCGATGTGGTATTCTGACTTTGAAGCGATGGGATGGACATATTTAGGGGACAAATCCATGACACTTGCTTCCAACGAATACACCTTTGGTGACGAATGGGAAAAAGATGGTTTAACAATTGATGTACAGATGTTAAACCTTTCTATGAATACGGTTGATATGACGAAATCCCTTGTTGCCGGAATCAGTTTTGACAAATGGAATATGGAAGACTTCAACGCGGATGTTATTCTTCCGGGCGGTATACAATACGGCGTTTCCACAACCGATGATATCATTGCCGCTTACGGCGAACCGACTTCTGATTACGAAGGGGATATGTATTACGAATTAGATTATAACTTTGATTACATGCAAAAAGTTTCCTTCTACGTATATCATGATACAGGCGTTTTAGAAGAAATTGAACTTAAAAACTTTGTGGAATTAGAAGGTGCAGACAACTCTATCGATACAACAGTACCGGATGCAGTAACAGAATACGTTGCACCAACAGAATTAACCGATGACTATTACAGCTACAATGTGGAAGTATATGGTGATATTTACACACTTCCTTGTCCGGTTGATGCATTTTTAGAGAACGGTTATGTTATTAACGAGGAATGGTCTGATTTGGAAATCGGCTCCGGTTCTTACGGCCGCGTAACACTTGAACGAGGAGATGAATCCCTCGATTTAACAGTAGACAACCTTGCCGAGTATGCCACAATCGTTGAAAATTGCTTCATTACTTCTATCCGGGCTACTAATCTGGATGACGAACAACAACTGATTGTGCCGGGCAATCTTACGGTAGGTGCTTCTGAAGATGAAGTTTTAGAAGTAATTGAAGGTTTTAATTACGATGTCTCTGAATTGTCAGGTTATACTTATTACAAAATTTATGCTCCTGATAAAAGTTATTTGGACAGCTATGAATTCGTAGTTGAAGATAAAGTAGTTACCAACATTTACGTTGATAACAGTGTATTACCTGAATAAATTATGGCGGCATACATCTTGTATGCCGCTTTTAACATAACAAAATGGCTCCGAGGTTATTCCTCAGAGCCATTTTTATTTTTACGTTTTGTAATATCTTACTTAAAGTATGCTACACCGGATTCAAAAATCTTCAAATCCTGTTCTCCGTAAATGTTCATCGCAACTGCATCGTCTCTACGCTCGGAGTGAGCCATCTTACCGAGGCATCTTCCGTCCGGAGATGTAATACCTTCGATTGCCATGTAGGAACCATTTACGTTCCACTCTTCATCCATGGAAACATTGCCGTTAATATCAGCATACTGTGTTGCAACCTGACCGTTTGCAAATAATTTGTCAAGCCATTCTTTGTTTGCAACGAAACGTCCCTCACCGTGAGAAGCCGGATTTACATAAGTTTTTCCAAGTTCTGCTCCCTGTAACCACGGAGATTTGTTGGAAACCACTTTTGTATAAACCATCTTGGATACGTGACGGTTGATTGTGTTGAATGTAAGTGTAGGTGAATTTTCATTCTGACCTACAATTTCACCATGCGGCACAAGACCTAATTTGATCAATGCCTGGAAACCGTTACAAATACCGAGTGCAAGACCGTCTCTCTCATTTAAGAGCTTCATAACTGCTTCTTTCATCTTTGCATTCTGGAATGCCGTTGCAAAGAATTTTGCACTTCCGTCCGGTTCGTCACCTGCGGAGAAACCACCCGGGAACATAATAATCTGTGCCTGCTCAATTGCTTTTTCAAATTCTTCTACGGATGCTCTGATGTCTTCTGCAGTCTGGTTTTTGAATACTTTTGTCACTACATTGGCACCGGCTCTTTCAAACGCTTTTGTACTGTCGTACTCGCAGTTTGTACCCGGGAATACCGGAATAAATACAGTCGGTTTTGCAATTTTGTTTTTGCATACATAGATGCTGTCTGCTTTATAACAATCGGAAGCAACCGGAGTTGTTGCTTTCTCTGCTTTTGTCGGGAATACTTTTTCCAACTTGGAAGTCCAAGCTTTCAAAGCCTCGTCCATCGTAACTGTCACATCACCATAAACCAATGCAGCTTCCTCTGTCACGGTACCAATCATCTGTGCACCTAACGCTTCCACTGCTTCTTTTGCTGCGTCCGCAGACATTTCAGCAACGATATCACCAAGTGCATTTCCAAACAATTCAGAAACTGTCACATCTGTAGAAACATTCACGCCAAGTTTGTTACCGAATGCCATCTTACTGATTGCTGCCACAATACCTTTTGCGTCCAATGCGTATGCGGAAACAATCTTGCCTCCTGTAATCAAAGTATGAATTGCCTCATACATTTCCATTACTTTTTCGTATACCGGCATATCATAATCGTCTTTTTCAAGTGCAAAACGAACGATAACATTTCCTGCTTCTTTCAATTCCGGAGAAACGATTTCCTGTTTCTTCGCAATATCCACTGCAAAGGAAACAAGTGTCGGCGGAACATCAATTTCATTGAAGGAACCGGACATACTGTCTTTACCGCCGATAGACGGAAGACCAAATCCCATTTGCGCATCGTAAGCACCTAAAAGTGCTGCAAACGGCTGGCTCCAACGTTTCGCTTCTGCAGACATTCTGCGGAAGTATTCCTGGAATGTGAAACGAATCTTCTTGTAATCACCACCGTTAGCTACGATTTTGGACATAGATTCCGTCACCGCATAAACCGCACCGTGGTACGGGCTCCAGGAAGAAAGATACGGATCGAAACCGTAGCTCATCATGGAAACCGCTTCGCTGTCACCGTCAAGCACCGGAACCTTTGCAATCATGGTCTGTACCGGAGTCATCTGGTACTTACCGCCGTACGGCATGGTCACGGTATTTGCACCGATGGAGCTATCGAACATCTCCACTAAGCCCTTCTTGGAACAGGTATACAAACCCGCAAGCCTGCAACGCCACTAGCCCTTAAGGCCGGACTTACCGGACAGTACGGTCCCTCCCTTTGCGCTCTTTCTCGTAATACGGGA
>JAZQDM010000071.1:0-5547 GCA_045546775.1 Lachnospiraceae bacterium
CAACTTTTTGTTCGACATACTTTGCTCGCCATAATGATGGTTGTATTTTTATTATTCAGCATAGCATGTCAAATTATAATCGGTTTCATATACCAAAATATGATAAAAGAGACAGATAATATGTCATCCACAAGCAACAAACTTTTAAAACAATGCAAAATGAAATTTGCAAATTGTTTTGAATTAAACGATGGTGTGGCGAATATTCCGGTGTTTGTTGACAAATTTTTAAACCGCATTCGCATTCATGGCCTGACATTGCCGGATATCAATCACATTTCCGGGCAGTTTATGTTGCTTAGCGTCTTTGCGGCGGGCGTGGGCTCCTGCAGAGGAATTATTTTAGGCGAAAAAGTGATTCAAGTATTGCCGTTTTATATTTTCAGCTTTTTTGGTTTGTATTTATATTTTTCCATTTCGGCGCTTGTGGATATACGTTCCAAGAGAAATATTTTGAAAACAAACCTTATCGATTATTTGGAAAATCATATGGTGAACAAGCTTACCCTCAGCATTGCCGATGAAAAACGCTTTAAAGAAGAGGAAAAAGCGGTGGACAGACTTTATGAAAAAGAGAGCAATATTATTGTTCCAAAAGCGTTCGGCAGGGCAGAACAGGAAGAGTTGGACGAGCTTTTGAAAGAATTTTTAGTATAAACGTTGTCAATTAGGTATTTTCTTAACGGATAGCGTTGAAAAATAGGCGTAACTTTGCTAAAATATGGTGTAATTAAAGTAATAACAATGTACACATATTTTTTATTAAAAGGAGCAATAGAATGAGCAATAAAGTGACATTTGACTATTCAAAAGCATTGAAATTTGTCAGTGAAGAAGAAGTAGCACAGATGAAACAGGAAACAGTTGATGCAAAAGAACTGTTAGTTTCCAAAACAGGTGCAGGTAATGATTTCCTCGGATGGATTGACCTTCCGGTAGATTACGACAAAGAAGAGTTTGCCAGAATCAAAAAAGCAGCTGACAAAATCAAAAACGATTCCGAAGTTTTGCTTGTAATCGGTATCGGCGGTTCTTACCTCGGCGCAAGAGCAGCAATCGAATTTTTGAGACACAGTTTCTACAACGTGATTGACAAATCCGTTCGCAAAACACCGGAAATTTACTTTGTAGGTAACTCTATCAGCTCTACATATATCAAACATTTGATGGATGTTGTAGGAGACAGAGATTTCTCCATCAACATGATTTCCAAATCCGGTACAACAACAGAACCGGCAATTGCTTTCCGTGTATTCAAAGAAATGTTGGAGAAAAAATACGGAAAAGAAGAAGCAGCAAAGAGAATTTATGCAACAACAGACAAAGCAAAGGGAGCTTTGAAACGTGTTGCGGATGAAGAAGGATACGAGACATTCGTAGTGCCGGATGATGTAGGTGGACGTTTCTCCGTACTTACCGCAGTTGGTCTTCTTCCGATTGCAGTAAGCGGCGCAGACATCGACAAATTGATGGAAGGTGCAGCAAGCGCAAGAAAAGCAGCTTTGGAAACACCTTACGAAGACAACGATTCTTTGAAATATGCAGCACTCAGAAATATTCTTTTGAGAAAAGGTAAAACGGTTGAAATCCTTGCAAACTACGAACCGAGCGTTCATTTCGTTTCCGAATGGTGGAAACAGCTTTACGGCGAGAGCGAAGGAAAAGACCAGAAAGGTATTTTCCCGGCAAGCGTAGATTTGACAACAGACTTGCACTCCATGGGTCAGTACATCCAGGACGGCGCAAGAATTATGTTCGAGACAGTTATCGATGTAGAGACATCCAGAGAAGAAATTTTGATTGGTGAAGAACCGGTAGATTTGGACGGTTTGAACTACTTAGCAGGAAAATCCGTTGATTTTGTAAATAAGAGCGCAATGAACGGAACCATTCTCGCACATACAGACGGTCAGGTGCCGAACTTTATGATTCACGTTCCGGAAGTAAATGAGTTCTATTTGGGACAGTTGTTCTACTTCTTCGAGTTTGCATGCGGTGTGAGCGGTTACTTACTCGGCGTAAATCCGTTCAACCAGCCGGGCGTAGAGAGCTACAAGAAAAATATGTTTGCTCTTCTCGGAAAACCGGGCTTCGAAGAGATGCGTGAAGAATTGATGAAGAGATTGGAAAACTAATGAACATAGTAATTTTGGAGCGCAAAAGTGTAGGAAGTGATGTAGACGTTTCCCGCTTTGAGACATTTGGGGAGCTTACCGTTTATGAGACGACAGCGGACTATGAAGTGGCAGAGCGTGTGAAAGAGGCAGACATCATCATCGCAAACAAAGCGCCTATCAATGAAAAGACAATCGGTGGAGCAAAAAACGTGAAGCTCGTCTGTGAGTTTGCCACAGGATTTGATAACGTAGATGTAAATTACTGCAAAAGCAGAGGTATCAAAGTTACAAATGCCCGCAACTATTCCACGCAGACGGTGGCGCAGCACACCTTCGCACTTGCCTTTTACGTGCTCGAGAAATTAAACCATTACGATACATTTGTAAAATCCGGTGCCTACGAAAAGCACGACAGCTTCAGCTATTTTGATGCTACATTTACAGAAATTTGCGGCAAAACATGGGGCATTGTCGGCATGGGCAACATCGGACGGAAAGTTGCTTCCATCGCAGAAGCGTTTGGCTGCAAAGTGATTTTTTATTCCGCATCCGGCAACAGCACATGTACCGATTATGAGCAGGTTGATTTTGAGACACTTTTAAAAGAAAGCGATATCCTCTCATTGCACTGTCCGCTCACGGACAGAACGAGAGACTTAATCAATCTGGACGCCATGAAAAAAATGAAAAAGACGGCAGTTCTTATCAACGTGGCGAGAGGTCCGGTTGTGAATAGCAAAGATTTGTACACAGCTCTCACCGAGGGTGAAATTGCGGCAGCAGGCCTGGACGTAGTCGAAAAAGAACCGATTACGCCGGACAATCCATTAAGTACAATCAAAGACAGTGATAAATTAATTATTACACCGCACATCGGCTGGGCAAGTATCGAAGCCCGCAGCCGTTGCGTGGACGAAGCCTACAAAAATGTGGAAGCATTTTTGCGTGGCGAAGAGCGAAATGTAGTGTAATTATTAATAACATCTATAAAAAGCAAGTTGTTATTGTGCCACTGTATAAAATAAGTAGACACAATAACAACTTGTTTTTTTATGGGCGTTAAATAATGATTACATACCATTTTTTGCAATATAATTGAAAAATTGTTGCGTTTTCGAAAAAATTGTTGCAGTTTGTCGAAATTTTCGATACAATGAAAATGTGGTAAAGAGAAATGGCAAACTTATGGAAACGTAAGGACGCAAAGCAGGAAGTCTAAGTAATGGGGAATATGTGGGACTCTATTATATTGATGGTTCGGTTGCAGTGAGACTCATTGCAGCCTTTTTTTGTGCAAAATTATTCCTTGAAAGAAATGATAGTCAACTAAAGAGGGAGAAAATTTTCGTATGAAAAAATTTTTGAAGGTTGTTTATGTTGTTGATATTTTATTTATTATGTTATCCACACGTATCCTTATATGGTGGATAGACAATCATAATGAACCGGGTTTGGCTGAAAAGCTTAATATTAAACGACATATTCTTTATATGATTATTGAGATCTGTATCTTTTTGATTCTTACAATTGTCTTTATAGTAAAAAGGAAGAAAAAAAATACAAAAATAGAAAAGCAACAGGTAAAGGAATAAAAAGGAGAATCCAAATGAGAAAATATTTTGAATATGTACCAACGGGGCTGAGTGTTGCAGTGAATTTGTTATTGGGGTTGGGTGCATCAATGACAACTTTGTTAGCATTATTGTTTTTACAGTGCGATGATCCGGATAAGAATATGTATGTAACATTGATGTTTGGAGGAACCATTTTAGTTGTTTGTGTTGTGAATTTCATTTTGTACTTTATATGTAAAAAAGTAAGGAAAAATCCACCAGAGACTATGAGCAAAGAGGAGGCTCGGTCAAACTTTCGAATCGTAATTTTCATTTTTATAATTATGCTTTTTTGGTTTTTTGTTTAGTTAAGAATCGATAAAAAAATAGTAGTGCAAAGTATTATACAGAGTCTTATTATATTATTGCTACAAAAGTAACAGGAGAGAGGTATAAATAAATCATGAAAGGATTAAAAATATTTTTATTAATTGATTACATAGTCACGAGTGTTTTGTATTTCTTTTGTTACTACTTCTTTATGGAATCCCGCAATGCAAAACTGTTATGGGATAGCAGAGAAATGGATTCGGTATTTTTATATTTGTGCGGGAATGTATTGATGGTTGTGTATGTAGTTGCCATGATAATATACGTGTTTATACAAAAGCGACGAGGCAGCAAAGTACATGGTGTTTTTATACTGCTTAACATAGTGTCTTTTGTTTTGTATATATATGCTTATGAACTTGTAATATACCCAATTGGATTTTTTGCAGAAACAGATCCACGAAGTTATATACATAAATATCTTTTTGGTGTAGCTGTTGCATTATCTGTTATTCAAATAGCATCTGTGCTGTTTGGCTGTATCCGAAGACATAAATATAATGCAACCAATCAACAAAAAATAGCAAATGACTCATTTAAACTGCATATGACAGAGGTAAGAAATTTCCTGGTTATTGATTATCTTATTACAATAGTTTTATATTTCGGCGCTTACAATCTGTATCAGCCACAGAAAGGACTATTTGCCGGACTGGGTTATTCTCCATTGTTTTCTTTTTTCATGTTTATCGGTGCGAACATATTTGCATTTGCATATATTGTGGCGATGTGTCTTTTTGTGGGGGCTGATAAAGAAAACAAATGGACATATAACATTGTGGCAATAAGTAGTTTGCCGACATTTGTATTGTATTGTGCGGCATACTTCATTTTGTTTGAAAAACCAAACATTAATCAAAATCCTCCTCGATATCTTTTTAGCGTAGCTGTTGCATTATCTATTGTTCAAATAACAGTTATATTGGTACAATTACTACGGACTTTAAAAAAGAGAAAGTGAGAGATTATAAGTAGAAATGAAGAGAAATATGCTAATTGTAGACATCATTTTTATAATAGTTACTGTTATGTTTTTAGTTTATTCAAACACAAAGCAGAGCACTGGTTTGGCTGCTCTTGAAGATACAGGAATGTTTGTTATTGGACTTTTAAGTTTGGGAATAGAAATAATAATACTTATTTTGTTGGTCCTCACCAGAGAGTATCAAAAAGCGAAGAAAAGAGACAGGTAAATGATTAAAATGGAGTCATTATAGAAAGATTTCTTCTCCATAATATACATAAGTTTATTTTTGGCGGATTGCTAAGCGACTTAGCAATCTGCCGAAGCAATATTTAGAGGTCTTGAAAATCCCCATTACATCGAATCCTATTACATTCTGTCGCAAAACGTTACGGGAGGTTTGTATAAATAACTTATGAAAGCTTTAAAAATAATTATGACAATAACATATTTGATTACAAGTATCTTTTATATTTGGTCATACAATCTGTATCAGCAACCAAAAGGAGTATTTGCAGGATTA
>JAZQDM010000072.1:0-5627 GCA_045546775.1 Lachnospiraceae bacterium
GTATGATTGCGCCGGGTAGAGTATTCCGTTCCGATGAAGTGGATGCTACACATTCCCCGTCTTTCCACCAGATTGAAGGACTTGTAATTGATAAAAATATTACATTTGCAGATTTGAAGGGAACACTTGCAGAGTTTGCAAAAGAGTTGTTTGGCGAACAGACAAAAGTAAAATTCAGACCTCATCATTTCCCGTTTACAGAGCCGAGTGCGGAAGTGGATGTTACTTGCTTTAAATGTGGCGGAAGCGGCTGCCGTTTCTGCAAAGGCAGTGGCTGGATTGAAATTTTAGGTTGTGGTATGGTTCATCCGAATGTACTTAAGATGAGCGGTATTGACCCGGAAGAATATTCAGGCTTTGCGTTCGGAGTTGGTTTGGAGCGTATCGCACTGTTGAAATACGAAATTGATGATATGAGATTGTTATACGAAAACGATATCCGTTTCTTAAAACAGTTCTAATAACGAAAAGCAATTGGAAGGAGCAAATTATAAATGAATACAGCATTATCATGGATAAAAGCATATGTACCGGAGCTTCAGTGTGAAGACCAGGAATATTTTGATAAAATGACTCTCAGCGGAACAAAAGTAGAAGGCTATGAGAGACTGGACAAAAACTTAGAAAAAATTGTAGTCGGCCAGATTGAAAAAATAGAGAGACATCCGGATGCAGACAAACTTATTGTATGTCAGGTAAATGTAGGTGCAGAGACGGTGCAGATTGTTACAGGTGCATCTAACGTAAACGAAGGCGATAAAGTGCCGGTTGTATTGGATGGCGGAAAAGTGGCAGGCGGTCATGATGGCGGTCCGCTTCCGGAAGGCGGCATCAAAATTAAAGCCGGAAAGCTTCGCGGCGTTCCGTCCTACGGCATGATGTGTTCTATTGAAGAACTTGGTTCTACAAGAGATATGTACCCGGAAGCACCGGAAGAAGGTATTTATATTTTTGGCGATGACGTGGAAGTGGGAAGCGATGCAATCGAACTTCTCGGACTTCGCGATACGGTTTTTGAGTACGAAGTTACTTCAAACCGTGTAGATTGCTACAGTGTGCTCGGTATTGCAAGAGAAGCGGCAGCTACATTTAGAAAACCGTTTGTACCGCCGGTTGTAGAAGTAAAAGGAAATGGTGAAGATGTAAACGATTACATTTCCGTAGAAGTAGAAGATACAGACCTTTGTACAAGATACTGTGCAAGAGTTTGCAAAAATATCAAAATCGGACCTTCTCCGAAATGGATGCAGAGAAGGCTTGCAGCAAGCGGTATCCGCCCGATTAATAACTTAGTAGATATCACAAACTACGTAATGGAAGAGTACGGACAGCCTATGCATGCGTTTGATTTGGATACAATCGCAGGCAATAAAATCATTGTGCGTCGTGCAAAAGACGGAGAAGAATTCCAGACTTTGGACGGACAAATGCGTAAACTTGATTCCGAAATTTTGATGATTTGTGATGCGGAAAAAGAAATCGGCGTTGCCGGTATTATGGGTGGAGAAAACTCCAAAATTACCGATGATGTAAAGACAGTTCTTTTTGAGGCAGCAACGTTTAACGGACCAAATATCCGTAAGTCCGCAAAGAGACTCGGTCTTCGTACCGATGCTTCCGGCAAATTTGAAAAAGGACTTGACCCGAACAATGCAAAAGCAGCTATCGACCGTGCATGTCAGCTCATCGAAGAACTCGGCTGCGGTGAAGTAGTATCCGGAACAGTGGATGTTTGCGAGCCGATCAAAGAAAATCCGGCCATTGCATTTGAACCGGAAAAAATTAATAAATTCCTCGGAACAGATATTTCCAAAGAAGAGATGCTTTCTATTTTCAAAATGTTAGAGCTTTCTTATAACGAAGAGACAAACGAAATTACAGCACCTTCTTTCCGTCAGGATGTAAACTGCTTTGCAGATGTTGCAGAGGAAGTGGCAAGATTTTATGGTTATGACCAGATTCCGGTTTCTCTTCCGAGCGGTGAAGCGACAACAGGTAAGTTGTCCTTCAAGATGCGTGTAGAAGCAAAAGCAAGAGAAATTGCGGAATTCTGCGGATTTTCACAGGGTATGACATACTCCTTTGAAAGCCCGAAAGTATTTGATAAATTATTAATTTCCGAAGAGAATGCATGTAGAAATACTGTAAAAATTTCCAATCCGTTGGGAGAAGATTTTTCCATTATGAGAACTTTGCCTCTCAATGGTATGTTAACAAGCCTTTCTACAAACTATAACAGAAGAAACAAAAATGTCCGCCTCTACGAGCTTGGCAACATTTATTTGCCGAAGCAGGTTCCGGTTACGGAGCTTCCGGAAGAGAGAATGCAGTTTACACTCGGTATGTACGGAGACGGCGACTTCTTTACCATGAAAGGTGTTGTGGAAGAGTACTTTGAATGCATTGGCATGACAAAGAAAGTTTCTTATGACCCGAATGCCGGTAAAGAATTTTTACATCCGGGACGTCAGGCTTCCATCACATATGATGGTGTGTTAGTCGGATATTTGGGCGAAGTGCATCCGGAAGTACTGGATAATTACAATATTGGTACAAAGGCATATGTAGCAGTATTGGATATGCCGGAAGTTGTAAAATTTGCTTCCTTTGACCGTAAATACGTAGGCATTGCAAAATATCCGGCAGTGACACGTGATATCAGTATGGTAGTGCCGAAAACAATTTTAGTAGGTCAGATTGAAGCTATGATTGAACAGCGTGGCGGCAAGATTTTGGAATCTTACGAATTGTTTGATATTTATGAAGGAGCACAGATTAAAGAAGGATTCAAATCTGTTGCATATTCCATTTCCTTCCGTGCAAAAGACAGAACTTTGGAAGATGCTGACGTAACAGCAGCAATGAAGAAGATTTTGAATGGTTTAGAGAGTCTTGGTATTGAACTTAGACAGTAAGTGATAGTATGTCCTGCGAAATCTATGATTTCGCGGGACTTTAAACAAGAAAGGCATGGTGAACGTATGGAACAAAAAAACACATGGGAACTATTTGACGAAAAACAATTACAGGAAGTAGAGACACTTTCCAAAGAATACATGGATTTTTTGGATCATGGAAAAACAGAGCGTGAATGCGTTGACACGATTGTTAACTTGATTGAAAAAGAAGGTTACAGAGAGTTAGAAACTTTAGTAAAAGAAGGTGCCAAATTAAAACAAGGTGACAAAGTTTATGCGGTGTGCATGAATAAAACCGTTGCTATGTTTCAGATTGGCAGCAAGCCGTTTAGTGCCGGTATGAATATATTAGGTGCGCATTTGGATTCGCCGCGCCTTGACGTAAAACAAAATCCGCTCTTTGAAGAAGGTGGATTTGCGTACCTTGACACACATTATTACGGCGGCGTCAAAAAATACCAGTGGGTGACGATTCCTCTTGCGCTTCACGGTGTTATCATCAAAAAAGATGGTACTTGTGTGGAAATCAACTTAGGGGAAGAAGAGGACGATCCGGTATTCTTTATATCAGATTTGCTCATTCATCTTGCCGGTGAGCAGCTTGATAAAAAAGCGGCAAAAGTGATTGAAGGCGAAGCCCTTGATTTGATTGTCGGTAATAAGCCGATTCTCATCAAAAAAGACGAGAAAAAGAATGATGCTGCAGACGACGCAGAGGCTTCAGATGGAAAAGACAACGGAAAAGAAAGCGGCACAAACGCAGTGAAAAAAGGCGTTTTGGCGATTTTAAAAGAACTGTATGATGTGGAGGAAGAAGATTTCCTTTCCGCAGAATTGGAAGTAGTTCCGGCAGGAAAAGCAAGAGAAGCAGGCCTCGACAGAAGTATGATTCTTGCCTACGGACAGGATGACCGAGTGTGTGCGTTTACATCTGTAAAAGCAATGCTTGAGACAAAAGAAACAGACCGTACTGCATGTTGCATTTTGGTGGACAAAGAAGAAATTGGCAGCGTTGGTGCTACCGGTATGCAGTCTAAGTTTTTTGAAAATGTGTTGGCAGAAGTGATGAATCTTGCAGGAGAATACAGTGAGCTTAACGTAAGAAGATGTCTGGCTGCATCTTGCATGCTTTCTTCCGATGTAAGTGCCGGCTTTGACCCCAGCTATGCTTCTTGTTTTGAAAAGAAAAATGCCGCATTTTTAGGGGCAGGTATGGTGTTTAACAAGTTTACGGGTGCCAGAGGAAAATCCGGTTCCAACGATGCCAACGCAGAGTATATGGCCCATATCCGTCATATTTTTGAGCAAGATAACATCAATTTCCAGACCGCAGAGCTTGGTAAAGTAGATGTGGGCGGTGGCGGAACGATTGCCTATATTCTTGCATTGTACGGCATGAATGTTATTGACAGCGGTGTGGCAGTATTAAATATGCATGCGCCGTGGGAAGCCACAAGTAAGGCAGATTTATATGAGACTAAGAGAGGTTATGCAACCTTTTTGAAACGTGCAGAATTGTAAAATAAGTGAGATAGAACATGGAACAAATGAACAAAAGAGATTTTTATTTTGATCTTCCGGAGGAACTGATTGCCCAGGACCCTCTGGAGGACCGTTCCAGCTCCCGGTTGCTCATGTTAAACAAAGCGACAGGAGAAGTGGAACATCATATATTTAAAGACGTAGTTTCGTATTTACAGCCCGGGGACTGTCTCGTGCTTAACAATACAAAGGTTATTCCGGCGCGCCTTTTGGGAAGCAAAGCGGATACCGGCGGTGCGGTGGAAGTGCTTTTGTTAAAGCGCCATCAGGACGATGTGTGGGAAACACTTGTAAAACCCGGAAAAAAAGCAAAACCCGGGACAAAGCTTGTGTTTGGCGATGGAATTTTAAAAGCGGAAGTATTGGAGACGGTGGAAGAAGGAAACCGTTTGATTCGGTTTTCGTACGATGGTATTTTTGAAGAGGTGTTGGACCGTTTGGGTGAAATGCCCCTTCCACCATATATTACACACAAATTGCAGGACAAAACACGTTACCAGACCGTGTATGCAAAATACGAAGGGTCTGCGGCAGCACCTACGGCAGGACTCCATTTTACGAAAGAATTGCTTTCTGCCATCGAAGAAAAAGGTGTGAAAATCGCCTATGTAACGCTTCATGTCGGACTTGGAACCTTCCGCCCGGTGAAAGTGGACAATATTTTGGAACATCATATGCATTCGGAGTATTACGAAATTTCCAAAGAGAGTGCAGACTTGATTAACGAGACGAAGCAAAATGGCGGTCGCGTTATTTGTGTGGGCACAACAAGTTGTAGAACGGTGGAGAGTGCGGCAACCGCTGAAGGACTTGTAAAAGCCGGTTGTGACAATACGGAAATTTTTATTTATCCCGGATATCAATTTAAAGTGCTGGATGCTTTGATTACCAATTTTCATTTGCCGGAGTCTACACTTGTTATGCTTGTATCGGCGCTTGCCGGAAGAGAAAACGTACTGAATGCCTACCAAAAAGCAATAGAAGAAAAGTATCGTTTCTTTAGTTTTGGCGATGCAATGTTTATACAATAAGACGAAAATCGCTTTAAATCTTACGGAATTAGCAATAAAATGGCGAATTTGAAAAAAATGTAAATTTGCTATTGGATTTTGTCGAAAAGTATGCTAATAAGTCGGATCGTAGCCATGTCGTTCTGTGAGCCAAGGA
>JAZQDM010000073.1:0-11803 GCA_045546775.1 Lachnospiraceae bacterium
GCTGTTAGAGGGATATTTGCAGGCTTATCCGGGTGATGAGGTTGCGCAGCGCGAAAATATATTTTTGCAAACAAGATAGGAACAAAAATCGTCATCTTCGGATGGCGATTTTTTGTATTCCCGTGCAGGACTTTCAAAGAAAATTTGAATATTTGTCCGAACAACTGCAAAAAAATAACTTCAAAGCTTCGTGCTTCAAATATAAGTTTTTCTAAGTGCTTTGAAGAAGTTTTCTATCAGGATGTAACCGGCTTAGATTTGCCGTCCGTGGCAAACTAAGCCTTTCGCTGACATCGTGTCAGCGAATTACAAATTGACAACAAAGCACTAAGAAAAACAATATATTTTTCGCAAGTCGCTTTTTAGTTATTTTTTGTAGTTGTCCGGACAAAAGTTTCAAAAGCTTTTTTGAAAGTCCTGCACGGGAATCAAGCAAAGTTTCTATATTTTAATTTACATAAATCTACAAAATTTGCTTGCATAATCGCAATAATTATGTATTATGTTAAGTAGAGAGGATAACAAGATATAGTATTTGGTGTTGACGGAAAACACAAGAAATGGTAGAATTTTAGTAAATTGGGCTATAAGTGGATGACAGGAAGAAAAAAGAGTTTTTTAGTAGTTTTTTAGGGAGGGAACATCATGTTTCAAGTAGTAAAGAGAGACGGGGAAATTGCAGATTTTACGTTGACAAAGATTAACGATGCAATTATGAAAGCGTTTAATGCGACGGACATGCAGTACAACAATGATATTATTGATTTGCTTGCTCTTCGTGTGACGGCTGATTTCCAGGATAAGGTAAAAGACGGCAATGTCCATGTGGAAGACATTCAGGACAGTGTGGAAAAGATTTTGGAACAGGCAGGCTATGCGGAAGCTGCAAAAGCGTTTATTTTGTATCGTAAACAGCGTGAAAAAATGCGCGAGATGACTTCCACGATTCTTGACTACAAAGATGTAGTAAACAGCTACGTAAAGATTGAAGACTGGCGTGTGAAAGAAAATTCAACCGTGACCTATTCGGTCGGCGGATTAATTTTGAGCAACTCCGGTGCCGTGACAGCGAACTATTGGTTGTCTGAGATTTACGATGAAGAAATCGGCGCAGCACACCGCAATGCAGATATTCATATTCATGATTTGTCCATGTTGACCGGTTATTGTGCAGGATGGTCCTTGAAACAGTTGATTCAGGAAGGACTTGGCGGTATTACAGGTAAAATTACATCTGCACCGGCAAGACATTTATCGGTTCTTTGTAACCAGATGGTAAACTTTCTTGGAATTATGCAGAATGAATGGGCAGGTGCGCAGGCGTTTTCGTCTTTTGACACCTATTTGGCACCATTTGTAAAAGTAGATAATCTTTCTTACGCAGAAGTAAAGAAATGTATTGAAGCATTTATTTACGGCGTAAATACACCGAGCCGCTGGGGAACACAGGCACCGTTTTCTAATATTACTTTGGACTGGACGGTACCGGCTGACCTTGCAGAATTGCCTGCACTTGTTGGCGGTAAGGAGATGAATTTCAAATACAAAGACTGCAAAAAAGAAATGGATATGGTCAACAAAGCTTTCATTGAAACGATGATTGAAGGCGATGCCAACGGTCGTGGATTCCAATATCCGATTCCGACTTATTCCATTACAAGTGATTTTGACTGGTCTGACAATGAAAATAACAGACTGTTGTTTGAAATGACTGCAAAATACGGAACACCTTATTTCTCCAACTATATTAATTCCGACATGGAACCCAGTGACGTGCGCAGTATGTGTTGCCGTTTACGTCTCGATTTAAGAGAGCTTCGTAAAAAAACAGGTGGTTTCTTTGGTTCCGGAGAAAGCACAGGAAGTGTTGGTGTTGTAACAATCAATATGCCTCGTATTGCTTATCTTTCCGCAAACAAAGATGATTTTTATCGTCGTCTCAACAAAATGATGGATATTGCGGCAAGAAGTTTAAAAATCAAACGTGGCGTTATTTCCAAGCTTTTGGAAGAAGGTTTGTACCCGTATACAAAGAGATATTTAGGTTCCTTCGATAATCATTTCTCTACCATCGGTTTGATTGGTATGAATGAGGTGGGATTAAATGCAAATTGGCTTCGCGCGGATTTGACAGATAAGAAAACACAGGAATTTACAAAAGAAGTTTTGAATCATATGCGTAACCGCCTTTCTGATTATCAGGAAGAATACGGCGATTTGTACAATTTGGAGGCAACTCCGGCAGAAAGTACAACATATCGTCTTGCCAAACATGATAAGAAGAGATGGCCGGCGATTAAAACCGCAGGAAATCAGGGAGATACACCGTATTATACAAATTCCTCCCATCTTCCGGTGGATTTTACGACAGATATTTTTGATGCACTTGATATTCAAGATGAGTTGCAGACATTATATACATCCGGTACGGTATTCCATGCATTTTTGGGTGAAAAATTGCCGGACTGGAAAGCGGCAGCCGATTTAGTCAGAACCATTGCGGAAAATTACAAATTGCCGTACTACACGATGTCTCCAACTTATGCGATTTGCAAGGAGCATGGCTATCTTGCAGGAGAACAGAAGAGTTGTCCGATTTGTGGAAGTAAAACGGAGATTTACAGTCGTATTACAGGCTACTATCGTCCGGTGCAAAACTGGAACGATGGTAAATTGCAAGAGTATGCAAACCGTACCGAATACGATGTTGAGAATTCTGTGCTGAAACGTCCTACAACAAGCGTTGTGACATTATCCAATTATGCAGAAGATGTGACAGTGGAAGTAGAGAAACCGGAAGATGTAAAATACCTGTTTGTAACGAAAACATGTCCGAATTGCAAAATTGCAAAACAGTATTTGGCAGATGAACAATATGTTGTGATTGATGCGGAAGAAAACGCAGAATTGGTTTCCAGATATAAGATTATGCAAGCTCCGACTCTTGTTGTCGTGAACGATGATTCTTTCAAAAAATATGTAAATGCATCAAATATTAAAAAATATGTAGATGAAAAGGCATTACTTACTGTATAATAGAAAACAGGTATGACAAAAAAATAAAAGGGAAAAGGTGTTGAACTTTTTGTGCAACACCTTTTCGTTGAGTTAATGAGGAAAGGAAACATAAACATGATTAATAAGTTAGTAGCGAACATTAAAAAGACAAATGCGCCAATCGTTGTAGGCTTGGATCCGATGATGAAATTTGTTCCGGAGCACATTAAAAAGGCTGCTTTTGCAGAATTTGGTGAGACATTGGAAGGTGCAGGCGAAGCAATTTGGCAGTACAATAAAGCGATTGTAGATGCAGTATATGACTTGATTCCGGCAGTAAAACCGCAGATTGCTATGTATGAGCAGTTTGGAATTCCGGGTCTTGTGGCATTCAAAAAAACAGTAGATTACTGCAAACAAAAAGGACTTGTTGTAATCGGTGATATCAAACGCGGTGATATCGGTTCTACATCCGAAGCATATGCAGTAGGTCATATGGGTAAAGTGCAGGTAGGAAATAACTTCTATCGTGGTTTTGATGAAGATTTTGTTACGGTCAATCCGTATCTTGGTTCCGATGGCGTAAAACCGTTTATTAACGTAGGTAAAGAAGAAAATACCGGTATTTTTGTGCTTGTAAAAACTTCCAATCCGAGTAGTGGTGAATTCCAGGACAGATTAATTGACGGCAAACCGCTTTATGAAATGGTAGGTGAACAGGTGGCAGCATGGGGTGAGGAACATATGGGTGATTCTTACAGCTATGTGGGCGCAGTTGTTGGAGCAACTTATCCGGAACAGGGTAAAGTGTTAAGAAAAATCATGCCGAAAACATATATTTTAGTACCTGGTTATGGTGCACAGGGTGGAAAAGGTGCAGATCTTGTACACTTCTTCAACGAAGACGGACTTGGTGCGATTGTCAATTCTTCTCGTGGAATTATCGCTGCATATCAGCAGGAAAAATACGCAAACTTTGGGGCTGAGAATTTTGCAGATGCATCCAGAGCTGCGGTAGAAGACATGATTGCAGATATTAATGGAGCGCTTGCGGCTCGCTAGTGGGAGGATTTATGAGTAGGAGCAATGGTATCGTTGCGTATGTGCCAAATATAATCACATCACTTCGCATGGTAGCTGCGTTTTGTATGGTTCCGGTGGAAGCATTGTCGAGAATGTTTTATGTGTTTCTCACATTCTGTGGCGTTAGTGATATTGTAGATGGTTTCATTGCAAGAAAATTTCATTTGACAAGTGATTTTGGGGCGAAATTGGACAGTGTGGCTGATTTGCTGTTCTGGGGTGTTGTTTTAGTAAAAGTACTCCCGGTTATGGCACCGGAGTTTACGATGGTAGAGTACGGAATGCTGGCGATTATTATGTTGTTGCGTTTGGCGACTTATGTAATTGCTTACATCAAATTTAAGGCATTTCCGTCTTTGCATACGTATTTGAATAAACTTACTGCCGTCACATTATTTGTTGTAGTGTATTTCATGAGACAAATTCCGATTCGCACAATTTGCCTTGTTGTATTTATTGTTTCTTTAGTTGCAGTTGTGGAAGAGTTGATTATACATATCTGTTCTAAAGAAAAAAAGGCTGATATACATAGTGTTTTTTGTATGAAGTCAAAAAAGAAAGAAACGGCATAAAGTGCTCCGGTTTACAAACTTGTTTTGTGGACCGGAGTTTTTACACAATAGGAAGGTTATTATGGAAAAAAAGAAAAGATTATTTTATGTGGTTGTCACAATAGCCTTGCTGGCAGTGGAAGTGTGTATTGCGCTTTTTGTGCATGACAATTTTGTGAGACCGTATATCGGGGATGTGTTGGTTGTTGTAGTGATTTATACGTTTATCCGCATTTTTCTGCCGGAAAAAGTGAAGTTGCTGCCCCTTTATATTTTTTTGTTTGCGGCCGGTGTAGAAGTATTGCAGTATTTCAAAATCGTACAATTGCTTGGATGGCAGGATAATCGTTTTTTGGCTGTGTTAGTCGGTTCTGTGTTTGATGTAAAAGATATAGTATGTTATGGCGTTGGGTGTTTGCTGCTTGGAATTTGGGAAATAAAGGAGGGTATACAAAATGAAAGAACAAAAGTTGAAACAAATGAGTGAGGCAGAGGAAAATGGGGGAAAAGGAGGAGCATTTCTTAATTTTGTTTTGTTGAAAGAGGCAAAATGGGATAAAGCAAGGTTCCTGCAATACATGGAAGAAGAATGGAAAATAAAAAGTGATCCGGAAGCGGAAGAAGAGGAAAGAGAAGATTTGGCAGTCATTTCTTACAAGGGATATACGCTTGCGGTGATGCTAGTGGAAGCACCTGTACCGGATGGGGAAGCGGAGTATCATGCACAGAGCAATTATCGCTGGAGAAGTGCTGTAGAAGTGACGAAAACACATCAGGCTCATATTATGGTTGCAGTTATGGGCAAACCGGAGCAACCAAAGCCGGCAGGAGAATTGTTGGTAAAGGCTGTAGTGGCTTGCTGTCAGTCTGCAAATGTAGTTGGAATTTATGGTAGTGAAACTGTATTTGAACCGGCGTTTTACTTGCGGTTTGCAGACCTTTTGAAAGAAGGAATTTATCCGCTGTTTAATCTTGTTTGGATAGGCATGTACAAAAGTGATAACGGTTTTTCAGGTTATACAAGTGGCCTTCGGGCGTTTGGAAAAGAGGAAATAGAAGTGATTGACAGCAAAGCAGAACCAAATAAATTGTGTGAATTTCTTTCCGATATTACCAATTACGTCATTGAGTACGATGCTTTGCTTTTGGATGGACAAACCATTGGTTTTTCAGAAGATGAAAAACTCCCGATTACGTTAAGTGAAGGGGTGGCAGTAGAGGGGGACTCTCTGAAAATCGGATTTTGTACAGAATAAAAAGAGTAATAATTTTGTTGAAAAGTTATAAAATTCAGTTTTTTGCTAATTTAGTTAAAATTTTTCGTGCAATCTTTTCGTTTTTGGGGTAAAATAATGACACGGGTATTTTTTTAGAGGGTATCAGAGACGTATAAAACGAAAAGAGGGTCGGCAATATGAAGTATGAAGAATTAGTGGAGCGGGTCAGACAGTCAGTTCAAAAGGCAATCGTAAGTAAGGCAGTCGGACATATTGCGTATCAGTTTAATGTTGTTGGGGAAGCAGAAGGTGCGTTCTATTTAGAAATGTCAGAGGGGAAAGTTTCGGTGGAACCATACGAATATTATGATAGAAATTTGATTGTGGAAACAACAGCGGACGTCATTGTACAAATGGTGGAAGGGAAGTTGAAACCAATGGAGGCATATGTAAACAACCAGCTTAAGGCGTATGGAGAAGTAGGGTTGTTGAAAGTGTTGCCATTTGGATGTGATGGTAAGTCAAGCGCAAAAAAAACGCAGGTTTCAACAAAATTTGATATTGATTAAAAATGGAAATGCCTGAAAGAAGCGGATGCAAAATTTCGGGCATTTTTTGTTATACAAGGAGAAAAAAGTATGGAGTATGAAACATTTAAAAAAGGAATGTATCGGATGGCAGAGGCTCAAGCGGAGGAAAATGCAACGTGTCATGTGGATGGGAAAAGATTTTTATTACCTCTTGAGGGACGGACAATAGAATGTGTTGTATATTGTGATAATCCCCAAGCACCGATTTTATTTTGCGCCTATGGCGGAGGATTTGTTTTTGGCGCATGTGCATTGGATAATGGATTGTGGTATACACTTCACCAAAAATTAGGAATGACGGTTGTGTCTATTGGTTATCGAAGGGCGCCGGAGTTCCCGTTCCCGTCCGCTTTGTATGACGTGTACGATAGTATTGAATACATAGAAAGTCATCAGACGGACTTCGGGTTAGAGTCCACGGAATTTTATGTTTACGGAAACAGTGCCGGTGCAAATCTTGCTACAGGTGTCTGCCGTTTGGATTTGCAGCGCGGAAACAAATTAGGTATTCGGAAACAACTTTTGAATTATCCGTATTGCGATGTGGCAACGGAACCGGCAAAAAAGGGGCACACGGCAGAGGAACAGTTTATGTATCGGATTTTTCCGGAAGATTACTGCAAGGCGGAGGAATTGTTAAATCCGCTTGTGTCGCCGGTGTACTCCGAAGTGGAAGACTTAAAGGGCATGCCATCGGCAGTGATTGCGCTGGCAGGGGATGATCCGCTGCTTGCAGAAGGAGCGCGCTATGCGGCGAAACTTCGGGCAGCAGGTGTGGATGTGAAAGTGCATACCGCGGACGAAATGGTGCACGGATACAGTGAGACATGGTTTAAAAATGACCGGCAGTATTTGGCGGAAAAGGTCATTCGGCAAATGGACGACGGCACTATGGAACAAAAAGTGTTTGAGACAATAGCGTTTTTCAGAAAGAATATTTTGTAGCCAAAGAGAAAATACCCTACGGAAACATCACGTCGAAATGGTTGAAAGATGCAAGCATTTATGGTAGTATAAACAAGATATTTGATTTACATGTGTACATGTGCGCAGGCTGAAATATAAGAGAGTGGCTTGTGGTTTAATGAAACATATAGGAGGTCTTAGGACAATGGAACAGTACAAGCAGGAATTTATTGAGTTTATGGTAGACAGTGAAGTATTAAAATTTGGCGAGTTTACTTTAAAAAGCGGACGTAAGTCTCCGTTCTTTATGAATGCAGGCGGATACGTGACAGGCTCACAGTTAAAACGTCTTGGCGAGTATTATGCAAAAGCAATTCATGACAATTACGGGGATGACTTTGATGTACTGTTCGGACCGGCGTACAAAGGCATTCCGATTAGTGTTGTAACGGCAATTGCTTACAGCGAATTGTACGGCAAAGAGGTGCGTTATTGCTCCGATCGTAAAGAAGAAAAAGACCATGGTGCAGACAAAGGAAGTTTCCTTGGAAGTACGTTAAAAGACGGGGACAGAGTTGTTATGATTGAGGATGTTACTACATCCGGAAAATCCATGGAAGAAACTGTTCCGAAAGTACGCGGTGCAGCAAATGTAGAAATTGTCGGCCTTATGGTATCTTTAAACCGTATGGAACGCGGAAAAGGCGAACAGAGCGCTTTGCAGGAAATCAAAGAAACTTACGGATTTGATGCCAATGCGATTGTATCTATGGCAGATGTAGTAGAATGTTTGCACAACAAACCGTACAAAGGAAAAGTATATATTGATGATGCATTAAAAGCATCTATCGACGCATATTATGAGCAGTATGGTGCAAAATAGAGAAAGGTTTAGGAAGGCGAGGAACGGACATGGAAGAAAAAGTTTATAAAGTGATGCGTGGGACGGGTGCACTGAACATAGCAGTTGGTGTAGTTGCTATCGTAGTTGGAATTGTGAGTGGTGTTTTGCTTATTGTTGGAGGAGCAAAGCTTCTTGCAGGCAAATCTAAAATTTTATTCTAAACAAAGGCAGCTGTCGCGGACAGGGTTTTCTTTTGCTGAAAAAAAGGAGAATTCTGACGCGGCAGTTTTATGATTTTTGGAGATGGAAATGGCTTTAAAGAAAAATTATATTTTTACAAACAAAAAGTATTCGGAAAAGTCTATTATGTCTACGATTCTTGGATTGATTAGTGTGGGGTCGCTTCTTTTGGCGATATACCGCACTTTTTTGGCGGATGGAGAAGCCATGGTTGGATACGGATTGACCGCACTTTTGGCGCTTCTTTTTTCCGTTGCAGGACTTGTTTTAGGCATTATGGCAAAGATAGAAAAAGACAAATTTTATTTGTTTGCTTACATTGGAATGGGAACAAACATACTTGCTTTGCTTAGTATTGCAGGTATGGTTTATTTAGGAAATTTTGCATAAATGCGGAGGATTCATAACGTGGATTATTCAGAACATTTGGAATTTGTAAAAGAGCGCCTGACGTTAGCGGAGGAGCGCATTGCACAAATGAAAGAGGAGAGGCTTGTAGAGGAGCCTTTTTATGCATATTTTTGTGATATGGCAGAGTTTGTAACGCTTGTCACAGATACTTGTAAATGGGTGCAGAGCACGGGATATCAAGAAGCAGATTTGGAGCTTTTGCAAAAAAAGAATAAAGAACTTTATGCGGATATTTTGCCAAAGCATTATGCCCGGTCTTACGGTAATCCGGACTATGCGGTAAAGATGTTAGGGGAGTACGGGCAAATTTTGTCCTTTTTGTATACCCGGCTACGTGAGATGATTCCGCTTGCTTATGAGCAAAATATGGAAGGACTTGCCATTCGTGCGGAACTTTTTTTGGAAGTGTATCATATTTGTGTAAGTGCATTTGAGGAAGAAAGACAGCCGGATAAAAAAGAAATCGAGCAGGCAGTTTACTGGTATATGATGGATTATTCCGAGGATATGGCGTACGAGCGCATGGAAAACCAGATTAATCCGGAACGCGATTTTGCAAAAAAAATCATTATGGAAAGTGATTTGAGCGATCTTCGCTATTTGTACCGTTTTGGAGAATATGTGACGGACAATGAGATTGCTACTGCGAAGCATTTGCTTTCTATGTCGGAAGAAAAAATCAAACTGATGGCAGATACGTACACGGAAGGGTATCGCATCGGTTTTGAAGTGACAAACAAAGATATTACAAAGAAAAAAACGGTAGGTATTTATTATTCCCTTGGATTTGAGAGGATGATCCGACAGGCGATTGAAAATTTTGAAAAAATCGGGTTGAAGGCAACCGTGTTCCGTGCACAGACCGGCGTTGCAAGAAGCGGATACGGCGGTGCGTTCCCAAACAAACAGTACGATTTTGACCACAAGGAAGATATGGCGCTTTATTTGGATAAACATTATGTGAGCCGCCGTCTGGAAGGATTAAAAAACAGTTACGAAAAGAGAAAAGATTTGGCAGCGATTTACGGTGGTCCTGCAGTAGTGGAAACATTTGGCGAGATACCGTTTGCGCCGGAATTTAAAGAAAATGCGTGCAAACTTTCCAAGGAACAGCAAAAATTATCGGTGGAACTCAATTCTTCCGCAGGGAGCATTATCAACGAATACATCAAGGGCGAAGAGAGAAGTTTTACCATTATTGCATTCCCGACACCGGAGGTGGGAGAAAATCACGGCGAAATTTTCGACCAGATTGTCCGCATTAATACGCTGGATTATAAATTATATCAGGGAATCCAACAGACCATTATCGATTGTCTTGACAAAGCAGACCACGTAGTGCTTCGCGGTATGAACGGCAACAAAACAAACCTTTGTGTGAAGCTTCACGAACTACAAAATCCGGAACAAGAATCCAATTTTGAAAACTGCGTAGCAGATGTGAATATTCCGGTAGGAGAAGTGTTTACATCGCCATTGTTAAAAGGAACGACAGGCCTTTTGCATGTTAGCAGAGTGTTCCTGCACGAGTTGGAATACAAAGAGCTGGAAGTAGAATTTAAAGACGGTATGGTTGCCGATTACAACTGTTCTAATTTTGAGACAGAGGAAGAGAACAAAAAATATATCAAAGACAATTTGTTGTATCATCACGATTCCCTTCCGATGGGTGAGTTTGCCATCGGTACCAATACAACCGCATATGTTGTGGCGAAGGAATATGATATTGCGGATAAACTGCCGATTTTGATTGCAGAAAAAATGGGTCCTCATTTTGCCGTGGGCGATACGTGTTATTCCCATGCGGAAGATGTAAAAGTATACAATCCCGACGGCAAGGAATTGATTGCCAGAGAAAATGAAGTTTCCGCACTGCGAAAAGAGGATGTATCCAAAGCGTATTTTAATTGCCACACGGATATTACCATTCCGTATGATGAACTGGGAAGCCTTGTGGCAGTGACGAAGGAAGGCGAGGAAATCGCTATTATTGAAAACGGCAGATTTGTTCTGGCGGGATGTGAACAATTAAACGAGCCTTTCGAAAATTCATAAGATTTGTAAAAAAGTTCGTGCAATTTAGGCAAAAGTCTGTGCAAATACAGTGTTGCACGGAATGTAAAAGTTTAGTAAACTAATAATGTTAAGCGAAAATGAGTTGTGCAGTTTTTTTGTACAGGAAAAGGAGGAGAGCATGGCACAGGTAGGAATTGTCATGGGAAGTGATTCAGACATGCCGGTTATGGCAAAAGCAGCAGATATTTTGGAGGAACTTGGTATTTCATATGAGATGAAAATTATCTCTGCACACAGAGAACCGGATGTTTTTTTTGAATATGCGAAAACAGCAGAGGAAAAAGGATTTAAAGTAATTATTGCAGGAGCAGGTATGGCAGCTCACTTGCCGGGTATGTGCGCAGCAATTTTCCCGATGCCGGTTATCGGTATCCCGATGCACACAACTTCTTTGGGCGGAAGAGACTCTTTGTATTCCATCGTACAGATGCCGTCCGGAATTCCGGTTGCAACGGTGGCGATTAACGGTGGTGCGAATGCAGGCCTTTTGGCAGCGAAAATTCTTGCTACATCCGACGAAGCATTGCTTGCAAAATTGAAAGCATACGCAGAGGATATGAAAGTAGCTGTACAGAAAAAAGATGCACATTTACAAGAAGTAGGATACAAAAATTATTAAAATACAAAAGCTGCAATACGTAGCGGAAAAGAGGATAACATGGATTACAAGAATGCAGGCGTTGATATTGAAGCCGGTTACAAATCAGTAGAATTGATGAAAGAATATGTAAAGAAAACAATGCGTCCGGAAGTACTTGGCGGACTTGGCGGATTTTCCGGTGCGTTTTCTTTGGAAAAAATTAAAGATATGGAAAAACCTACGTTAGTATCCGGTACAGACGGTGTAGGTACAAAAATTAAACTTGCTTTCCTTATGGACAAGCACGA
>JAZQDM010000074.1:0-16768 GCA_045546775.1 Lachnospiraceae bacterium
ACAGGGACCGGTTATTTTGGATACATCCGCAATCGTTATGGGTAATATCAAATCCAAATCTGTTCAGATTAACAACGGTGCGGTTATCGAAGGTATGTGTTCACAGTGCTATGCAGACGTGAATCCGTCATCCTTCTTTGAAGAATTCAAAAAATCCAAAAATAAATAATACGGGGCAAAGATATGAAGAGAATTTTACTTAAATTGAGCGGTGAAGCATTAGCCGGTGAAAAAAAGACAGGTTTTGATGAAGCTACAGTAGTTGGTGTCGCAAAGCAGGTAAAACAGCTTGTAGATGATGGCATACAGGTAGGGATTGTTATCGGTGGAGGCAATTTCTGGAGAGGACGTTCCAGCGAGAACATTGACCGTACAAAGGCAGACCAGATCGGAATGCTTGCTACCGTGATGAACTGTATTTATGTGTCAGAGATTTTCCGTTCTGTTGGAATGATGACAAACATTCTTACACCTTTTGAGTGCGGTTCTTTTACAAAACTTTTCTCAAAAGACAGAGCAAACAAGTATTTTGAAAAAGGACAAGTTGTCTTTTTTGCAGGTGGTACAGGCCATCCTTATTTCTCTACCGATACCGGTGTTGTACTTCGTGCGGTAGAAGTGGAGGCAGAAGTTATTTTGCTTGCAAAAGCAATTGACGGCGTGTACGATTCGGATCCGAAAACAAACCCGGATGCAGTAAAATACGATGAAGTTACAATCGATGAAGTAGTTGCCAAAAACTTGCAGGTTGTGGATATGACAGCATCCATTTTGGCACGTGACAACAAAATGCCGATGTGGGTATTCGGACTCAATGAAGAAAACAGCATCGTAAATGCAGTAAAAGGTACATTCAAAGGAACAAAAGTAACAGTTTAAGTGAAATTTTATTTGGAGGATGATATACATGGACGAGAGATTACAAGTATTTGACGACAAAATGAAAAAAGCATATGACTTCCTTGTAGCTGATTTTGCTACAATCCGTGCAGGACGTGCAAATCCGCATGTGCTTGATAAAATCAGGGTAGACTATTACGGAACACCGACACCGATTCAGCAGGTTGGTAACATCAGCGTTCCGGAAGCAAGAATGATTCAGATTGCACCGTGGGAAAAAAGCTTGATCAAAGATATTGAGAAAGCAATTATGGCATCCGATGTTGGTATTACACCTTCTAATGATGGTAGTGTTATCCGCCTTGTTTTCCCGGAACTTACCGAGGAACGTCGTAAAGATTTAGTAAAAGACGTTAAGAAAAAAGGTGAAGAAAGTAAAGTCGCTGTACGTAACATCAGACGTGACGGTAACGATGCGTTCAAAAAACTTGCAAAAGAAGAAGTTTCCGAAGACGAAATCAAACAGTTGGAAGACAAACTTCAGAAACTTACAGACAAGTATGTAAAAGACATCGACAGTTTAGTAGATGAAAAATCAAAAGAAATTCTTACGGTTTAATTTTTCGCGTAAGTTATAAGAGGATATACGCAAGAGGGGCAGACGCAGTGTGTGCAAAGTGACGTCTAGCCTCTTTTGTGTAATGTGGGAGGAAACAACTTATGAACATTCCGAATCATGTTGCGATTATATTGGATGGAAACGGAAGATGGGCAAAAGCAAAGGGAAAACCGCGTAATTTTGGTCACGTACAAGGTGCCAAAACGGTGGAAGTAATTTGCGAAGAAGCTTACAAAATGGGCATTCAGTATTTGACTGTGTATGCGTTTTCTACAGAAAACTGGAACCGTCCAAAAGAGGAAGTGGACGCGCTTATGACATTGCTCCGCAATTATATGAAGACATGTTTGAAGACTGCGGAAAAAAATAATATGTGTGTGCGTGTCATTGGCGATAAAACACGTTTGGACGATGATATTCGTGCGCGCATTGCCCAGTTGGAAGAAGCAACAAAAAATAACACCGGTTTGCATTTCCAAATTGCCATTAATTATGGTGGTAGAGACGAGATTGTAAGAGCGGTTAAAGAACTGGCAAGTCAAGTAAAAGAAGGCACTTTGGAGCCGGAGCACATTACCGAAGATATGCTTTCGGATTCCCTTGATACAAAAGGAATTCCGGAGCCGGATTTGTTAATCCGCACATGCAATGAGCAACGCATTTCCAACTTTTTGTTGTGGCAGCTTGCTTATACCGAGTTCTATTTTACGGAAGTAGCATGGCCGGATTTTTCAAAAGAGGAATTAGAAAAAGCCATTGAGGCATATAATCATAGAGACAGAAGATATGGTCTTATTAAAGAGTAAAGTACGTAGCGGAGGATGATTATGTTTATTACCAGATTACTTAGCGGCATTGTTTTAGTTGCTATAGCGTTGGTTACAATGATAGCAGGAGGTCCGTGGCTTTGGGGAACTGTTTTTTTGTTGTCCCTCATTGCATTTTTTGAATTGAGCAAAGCGACGGATGTGCATACCGAAGGAAAGCGTTTTAATGCGTTACAAACAGTAGGAGTGCTTGGCATCGTTGCGTATTACGGCGTTTTGTTTTTTGTGCAGGATGCAATTTATAGTTTCATGACGGTTATACTAATCTTGATGGCATTTATGTTTGTCTATGTCTTTTCTTTTCCGAAATTTAAGGCAAGACAGGTTATGGAAGCATTTTTCTGTGCAGTGTACGCACCGGTTATGTTGTCCTTTTTGTATTTGACAAGACAGCTGGAAGGCGGATTGTTTATCGTATGGCTTATTTTGATTAGTTCATGGGGCTGTGATACGTGTGCATATTGTGTTGGAATGTTAATCGGAAAGCATAAGTTGACACCGAAGCTTAGCCCGAAAAAATCAATCGAAGGAGCTGTTGGCGGTGTTGTCGGTGCTGCGGCAATCGGTGCTATTTACGGTTATTTTGTAGCAAGTAAAGTAACAGGTGTTATCAATGTTCCGGTTATGTTTGCTATGATAGGAGGTGTAGGTGCCGTGATTTCCCAAGTGGGCGATTTGGCTGCTTCCGGTATTAAGAGAGACAATGATATCAAAGATTACGGCAAATTGATTCCCGGACACGGCGGAATCATGGACCGTTTTGACAGTGTTATTTTTACTGCGCCGATTATTTACTTTTTGGCATATATGTTGTTGTAGAAAAGGATGGGGATGCGAATGAAGAAAATAACAGTACTCGGTTCTACCGGTTCTATCGGAACACAGACATTGGATGTTGTCAGAGCCTACAAAAACGATTTTCAAATTGTAGCGCTTGCGGCCGGCGGAAACGTGGATTTGATGGAGAAACAAATACGGGAATTTTTGCCAAAGAAAGCAGTTATGTGGAGCGAACAGGCAGCCAATGATTTGAAAGCAAGAGTGGCAGATTTGGAAGTGGAAATCGGTTGTGGAATGGATGGACTTTTGGATATCTCTTCCATGCCGGAAGCGGACATTGTATTGACTGCTATTGTTGGTATGATTGGCATCCGTCCGACCATTGCAGCAATTGAGAGCGGAAAAGACATTGCCCTTGCGAATAAAGAAACACTTGTTACGGCAGGACACATTATTATGCCTCTTGCAAAGAAGCATGGGGTGTCGATTTTGCCGGTAGATAGTGAACACAGTGCCATTTTCCAGTCTATGAACGGGGAAAAGAAAAGTCAGGTAAGCAAAATTTTGTTGACCGCATCCGGCGGCCCTTTCCGCGGGAAAACAAAAGAGGAGCTTGCAAAAGTGACAGTGGAAGATGCGTTAAAACATCCAAACTGGGCGATGGGAAGAAAGATTACCATTGATTCCTCTACCCTTGTCAACAAAGGTCTGGAAGTCATTGAAGCGAAATGGTTGTTTGATGTAGATTTGGATCGGATTCAAGTGGTGGTGCATCCGCAGAGTATCATTCATTCGATGGTGGAATACGACGATGGTGCTGTCATAGCACAACTTGGTACACCGGATATGAAACTGCCGATTCAGTATGCGCTTTTTTATCCGGACAGAATGCCGATGGATGGAAAAAAACTGGACTTTTATGCACTTTCACAAATGACGTTTGAAAGGCCGGATATGGATACTTTTGACGGACTGCGTTTGGCGTTTGAAGCGTCCCGAACAGGCGGAAGTATGCCTACCGTGTACAATGCGGCCAACGAAAAAGCGGTTGCATTGTTTTTGGATAAAAAGATTTCTTACCTCCAGATTCCGGAATTAATTGCGCTTTCGATGGAGCAACATAAAGCGATAGAAAATCCGAATGTGGAACAGATTCTGTCAGTAGAGGCAGAAACGTATGATTATATTATGCAGAGGATGGAATTATAGTGAATATAGTAGCATCGGTTGTATTTTTTATTATTATATTTAGTGTCATTGTTGTGGCACACGAATTTGGTCATTTTATTTTGGCAAAAGCAAACGGCATCCGTGTGAAGGAATTCGCGGTAGGACTTGGACCGAATCTTTTGTCATTTACAAAAGGCGAAACGAAGTATTCCCTGAAATTGCTGCCGTTTGGCGGTGCCTGCATGTTTGACGGGGAAGACGGAATTGACATGGAAAAAGGGAAAGAACCGGAACCGGGAAGTTTTCTTGCGGCAAATGTCTGGTCGAGAATTGCCTGTGTTGCGGCAGGACCGATTTTTAACTTTATTCTCGCGTTTCTTTTTTCCTTGGTCTTAGTAGCCGCTACCGGAAGTGATATGCCGGTGCTAGCGGAAGTGACGGCTGACAGTGCGGCGTATGAAGCAGGACTTCAAGCTGGAGATGTGATCAAAGAAATCAATGGGGAAAACATTCATCTTTTTAAGGAAATTACGCTTATTTCCATGTTGAACAAAGGTGAGCCGATGGAAATTGTGTATGAGCGCGATGGTGCTACCTACGAGACAACGCTTCATCCGGTTTATCATGCAGAGGAAGGCCGCTATTACATGGGAATTGTGGGCGGTGCTGATATTTACAAGAGCAAAGGCTTTGAGCTGGTAAAATACAGCGGTTATGAGGTTGGTTATTGGGCAAAAGCGACAGTTAAGAGCCTTCAAATGCTTGTGCAGGGCCAGCTTACAAAAGACGATGTGGCAGGACCGGTCGGTGTAGCACAGCTTGTGGGTGACACTTACACAGAAGCAAAAGAATACGGTGTTTCGTCGGTGATTTTGTCGATGATGAACATTGCGATTTTGTTGTCGGTAAATCTCGGGGTATTCAATTTGCTCCCATTACCGGCGCTAGACGGCGGAAGACTTGTCTTTTTGCTCATTGAAGTGATACGAGGCAAACCGGTACCGCCGGAAAAAGAAGGCATCGTACATTTTATCGGTTTGGTTGCATTTATGATTTTGATGGTGTTCGTTTTGTTCAATGATATATCCAGATTGTTCCGTTAAACGTCTCATAAGAGAAGTCAGAGCAGTGAAGCGGTTGTAAAAATGCCGAAAGAGTGCAAAGATTGCATTCTTCGGCTTTTTTTAATTTTTTTTTCTCAAACAGACTCTTTTTGTAAAAAAATATTGTGAAAAACGTCGAAACGATTGTTGTTGCGCAGTGCAAAAAGGTGTAGTAGAGTGAAAACACAAATCTATTTTTCAATGTGATTCTACAAATATTCCACATGAAATAAAAGGTGAAAAATGAAAATAAAGACAGCGTATATTTGGGAGCAGGGAGAAAAGGCTAAAAATGAAGACTCTCTTGTGCTCGAGCATGTTGAAACAAAAGCGGGCCCCGTTTTGCTGGCAGCCGTATGTGACGGAATCGGCGGACTTTCAGAAGGTGAAGTGGCAAGCGGATTTATGGCGGAAATGCTTGTTGTTTGGTTTTACAAAGAGTTTCTTGTGTTATTACAAAAAAAGAAAAGCAGAAGGAAACTGCAAAAATCTGCGATTCGAATTTTATATGAGGCGCATGAATTGCTAAAAAGCTATGCAAAGCAAAAACATATCCGACTCGGAACGACGGTTACGATGCTTCTTGTTACAAAAAACTATTATTTTATCGTGCATGTGGGCGACAGCCGCCTATATAAAATGCAAAGAAAATTGAAGATTATGACAAGACAAGACGGAACCGGCAACATATTGCATCGTTGTATCGGAGCCGGAAAATACGAAAAACCGCAATGGAAGTGCGCAAGATGGAAAAGAGATACAGCGTTTCTTGTATGTACGGATGGCGTATACAAAACGTTGAATGACGAGGAAATAAAAATTGTACTAAAGAAAAATTGCAAAACCGATATGGAGTTGCAGAAAAGATTAAAAGAGACGGTGCGGATTATGAAAAGCCGCACTATGAAAGACAATGCTTCTGCAATCTGTGTTGTTGTACAAAAATAGGAGAATGGTATGGACGAACGGTATCAGATACAAGAATCTATCGGGCAAGGCGCAAATGGCATTGTATATAAGGCTTATGACAGGCATTTGCAACAGTTTGTTGCCATTAAACATTTGGCAAAGCAGGAACAATGGGCATTGGAGGAAGCGGAAATATTAAAAAAGTTGAAACATCCGTCCATTCCTATTGTGTATGATGTACTAAAATACAACGAGGAACTTTACCTTGTGATGGAGTATATGGAAGGGAAAAACTTACTGTGTATTTTGGAAGAACGAGGGATGTTTCCGGAAGAGCAGGCAGTGAAAATCGCATTGGCAGTGGGAGAAAGTCTGTTTTATTTACATCATCTTCCGGAAAAAATTATTTACAGAGATTTAAAACCGGCTAATTTGATTATCGATGATTTGTATCAGGTAAAACTCGTCGATTTTGACAGTGCTTTTTTTGCGGGAAAAAGAGGTGCAAAGGAAACATGTGTGGCGAAAGACAATTACATCGGAACGTACGGATACAGTGCGCCGGAACAGTTTGTAAAGGGCGAGACGGTAGATGAAAAAAGTGATATCT
This sequence comes from Lachnospiraceae bacterium, assembly GCA_045546775.1. Classification (GTDB taxonomy): domain Bacteria; phylum Bacillota; class Clostridia; order Lachnospirales; family Lachnospiraceae; genus RGIG3002. The sequence continues at coordinate 6,859 of JAZQDM010000074.1, forward strand.
ATGCGTTTGGAATGACACTGTATCATATGTTGACAGGGAAAAATCCGTCAAGACCGCCATATTATTTGCACAAAATCCGGGAATGCAATCCTCTCTTTTTAGAAAGTCTGGAAGCAATTGTAGAAAAATGCATAGCAAAAGACAGGACAAAGCGCTATGACAATATGGAGCAGGTGCTTGCTGATTTGCGCTCTTACAAAGAAAAGAAAAAAGAAAAAAAGATACGTTTCCGGTTTTGGATAAGAAGACGCAGAAGGTATGTAGTGGAGGGGAAAAAGAGCATCTTTTTGACAGCAAAGAAAATGGGAGGCTTGTTTTTGCTTTTGTTTTTCTTGGGAAGTGTAGCAATGCGTTTTTGGCCGGCCGGCATTGTCAATGCAGCACCCACGGACGTTTTGCCGCTTGTTTTGTATAACGATAACAGGGAAAAAATTATTGTGAAAGACGGGTGTTTTTATGAGGGAGCAGGAGATTTTCATATGGAAGTTCCCAAATTTGTATTAAACGAGCACAGAGAAGTTGAAATAACCGTAATTTGCAAGGATTTGCAGACCGGAGAAAAATTGGAAAAAGTTGTTCTCATAAGAGGCAAATAGAAGTACCTTTTTTGTTCCAAAAATGATATAATAAAGTTTAACTATGAACGAATTAAAAATTGGAATAAAGTGAGGAATTAGTATGTATCGGGAACAGACAAAAGTGGTACAGATTGGAAATAAAAAAATTGGCGGCGGCAATCCGATTATGATTCAGTCCATGACAAATACAAGGACGGAAGATGTGGCTGCTACGGTAGAACAAATCAAACGTTTGGAAGCGGCAGGCTGTGACATTGTGCGTGCTACGGTGCCAAATATGGAGGCGGCAAAAGCCATTGCAGAAATCAAAAAACAGATTGCCATTCCCCTTGTTGCAGACATTCATTTTGACTACAAAATGGCTATCGCAGCGATGGAAAACGGGGCGGACAAAATCCGAATTAATCCCGGAAATATCGGCGCGAGAGAAAATGTGGAAGCAGTTGTGCGCGTGGCCAAAGAAAGAAATATTCCGATTCGCGTCGGTGTAAACAGTGGCTCCTTGGAGCGCAATCTTGTGGAAAAATACGGCGGCGTAACGGCAGAGGGCATTGTAGAAAGTGCCTTGGATAAAGTAAAAATGATTGAAGATATGGACTATGATAATTTGGTTATCAGTATCAAGTCCTCGGATGTGTTGATGTGTGTGAAGGCGCATGAAATTTTGGCAACAAAGACAAACCATCCGTTGCATGTAGGTATTACGGAATCCGGCACAATTATTAGCGGAAATATCAAGTCTTCGATCGGTCTTGGTCTGATTTTACACCAGGGAATCGGTGATACCATCCGTGTATCGTTGACCGGTGATCCGGTGGAAGAGATTAAATCTGCGAAGCTTATTTTGCGTACGTTGGGACTGCGTAAAGGCGGCATCGAAATTGTTTCCTGCCCCACTTGCGGACGAACCAAAATAGATTTGATCGGTCTTGCAAATCAAGTAGAAAATATGGTAGCGGATATTCCGCTTGACCTGAAAGTTGCTGTAATGGGCTGTGCAGTAAACGGCCCCGGCGAGGCAAAAGAAGCGGATATCGGAATTGCCGGTGGAATCGGAGAAGGCCTTCTCATCAAAAAAGGCGAAATTATTAAGAAAGTTCCGGAAGACCAATTGCTTTCCGTGCTGAGAGAGGAATTGCTTAACTGGAAAGGCTAATGTTATGGCAAAGAAGTTTTTTGAGGTGTTTCCTACATTAAAACTGGATAAGGGATTGCAGGATTTGTTTGAACAGGTGCAGGTGGAGCGTGTTTCTGCCACGCGCACCAAGGATTTTATCCGTATTTACATATCTTGCGAAAGGCTGATACAGAAGGAAACAATCCTTTTTGTGGAAGAGGCAATTAAGACGAAGCTTTTTCCGAATGCGCCAGTGCAAATAAAAATTTATGAGAAATATCAGTTGTCTTCCCAGTACAACCCGGAAAAGCTGATGAATGCGTATCGTGACAGTATTTTGCTGGAGCTTAGGGAATACGACCATATCGAATACAATGCATTCAAAAACGCGAAAGTTTCGTATCCGGATGAAAACAAAGTTGTTTTGTCGGTGGAAGATTCCGTTCTTGTGCGGGGCAAAGAGGAAGATTTGCTTCGTATTTTGGATAAGATTTTTAATGACAGATGTGGTTTTTCTTGTATTTTTACAATGGAATATGTGGAGTCTAAGAAAAAATCAAGAAGAGAAGAAAGTGAGTCTGCCATTGCAAGGCAAGTGGCAGAAATTACGGCAAGAGCCGGAAGAACTGCGGAGGGCGGAGACGACGGCGGCGCAGCGGCTGCAGAGTCTGCGGCGAAGGATGGAACAAGCAGCGAAGAAACCGGACAGACTAAAACTGCATCAACCGGAGAAGCTTCCGGGGCAAAGAAGGCAGATACACAAAAGCCAAAAGAAGAACCGAAAAATTCCGGTTATACAAGAAAACCGAAAAAATCAGACAATCCGGATGTGCTTTACGGACGTGATTTTGAAGAAGACGCTATCGCCATGGAAGAAATTGTCGGCGAGATGGGCGAGATTGTTGTGCGGGGACAGATTTTAAATTTGGACAAACGTGAAATCCGCGGTGAAAAAACAATTGTTATTTTTGATGTGACGGACTTTTCTGATACGATGACCGTGAAACTTTTTACAAGAAACGACCAGTTGGACGAAGTGCTGGCAGGCATCAAAAAAGGTGCCTTTGTCAAAATCAAAGGTGTCACAGTCATCGACCGGTTTGATAACGAACTGACCATCGGCTCCATTGTGGGCGTAAAGAAAATCCCTGATTTTACGGTGAGCCGTTCCGATAACAGCGCAAGAAAACGTGTGGAATTGCATTGCCATACCAAAATGAGTGACATGGACGGCGTTTCTGAGGCAAAAGACATTGTAAAACGTGCTTACAAATGGGGACATCCGGCCATTGCGATTACGGATCACGGCGTAGTACAGTCGTTCCCGGATGCCAATCATGTCTGGGATGATTTGTGGAGAGATGAGAAAGCAAAGCGGAAAGAAGCCGGCGACACCAATCCGGACAAGCAGGACTTTTTCAAAGTAATCTATGGCATGGAAGCGTATATCGTAGATGACTTGAAGGAAATTGTAACCGGTAACAAAGGACAGACACTGGATGAGACGTATGTTGTTTTTGATATTGAGACGACCGGTTTTTCGCCGGTAACAAACCGCATTATAGAAATCGGTGCGGTAAAAGTTGCAGGCGGAGAAATTACAGACCGGTATTCCACGTTTGTCAATCCGGATGTGCCGATTCCGTTTGAAATTGAAAAATTGACAGGAATCAATGACAATATGGTAATTGATTCCCCTATGATAGAAGAAATATTGCCACAGTTTCTGGCCTTTTGCGAGGATGCAGTTTTGGTGGCACACAACGCAAACTTCGATATGAGTTTTATTATCGAGAATGCAAAGCGCCTCGATATGGAGCGGGAGTTTACGTATTTGGATACGCTGGGACTTGCCAGAATGCTGTTCCCAAGCCAAAACAAGCACACGCTGGATGCCATGGCAAAAATATTAGGCGTATCGTTAGAAAATCATCACCGGGCAGTAGACGATGCAGAGGCAACCGCACAAATTTTTGTGAAGTTGCTTGCCATGCTCAAAGAAGATGGTGTGGAAACGCTTACAACAATTAATGAGATGGGAGCAAAGAGTGTGTCCGCGATTGCAAAGCTTCCGTCTTATCATGCCATTATTTTGGCGCAAAATAATATCGGGCGGGTCAATTTGTACCGGCTTGTGTCGGAATCCCATCTGACGTATTTTAACAGACGGCCCAAAGTGCCAAAGAGTTTGTTGCAAGAGTGCAGGGAAGGACTTTTGCTTGGAAGTGCCTGCGAGGCCGGTGAGTTGTACCGCGCTTTGCTGGAAGGAAAAGCGGATACAGAAATTGCGCGGATTGTCAACTTTTATGACTATCTGGAAATCCAGCCTTGCGGAAACAATCAATTTATGATTGTTTCGGACAAACATCCGAATATCAACTCCATAGAAGATATTCAGGCGATGAACAAAAAAATTGTGGCGCTTGGAGAACAGTTCCACAAGCCTGTTGTGGCTACGTGCGACGTACACTTTTTGGATCCGGAGGATGAAGTATACAGACGTATTATTATGGCTGGAAAAGGCTTTAGCGATGCGGATGACCAGGCACCTCTTTATTTGCGGACGACAGAGGAAATGCTTAACGAATTTGCCTATTTGGGAAGTGACAAAGCGGAAGAAGTTGTTATTACCAACACAAACCTGATTGCAGATACAATAGATTGCATGTCTCCGGTACGCCCGGATAAATGTCCGCCGGTAATTGAAAATTCTGATGAAACTTTGACCAATATTTGTTATAATAAAGCACATGAGATGTATGGTGAAACGTTACCTGACATCGTAGAAGAAAGACTGAAAAAGGAATTAAATTCCATCATCACCAACGGTTTCGCGGTTATGTATATCATCGCCCAGAAGCTTGTTTGGAAGTCGGTGGAAGACGGGTATCTCGTTGGTTCCCGTGGTTCCGTTGGTTCTTCTTTTGTGGCGTTTATGGCAGGTATTACAGAAGTAAATGCGCTTAGTCCGCATTACTACTGTCCGCACTGCTATTACAGCGACTTCTATTCCGATGAAGTGCGTGCTTATGCAGGAAAAGCCGGTTGTGATATGCCGGACAAAGATTGCCCGGTGTGCGGCAAGCCTTTGAAAAAAGACGGCTTTGATATCCCCTTTGAAACGTTCCTTGGATTTAAAGGAGACAAAGAGCCGGATATCGACTTAAACTTCTCCGGTGAATACCAGAGTAAGGCGCATAAGTACACGGAAGTAATTTTTGGACACGGGCAGACATATCGTGCCGGAACAATTGCGACACTGGCAGATAAAACAGCCTTTGGTTATGTAAAAAATTACTTCGAGGAAAGAGGAAAAAGAAAACGTGTTTGTGAGATTAACCGTATCGTAGGCGGTTGTACCGGTATACGCAGAAGTACCGGACAACACCCCGGTGGTATCGTTGTATTACCGCTTGGGGAAGACATTAACTCGTTTACGCCGGTACAGCATCCGGCAAACGATATGAAGACCGATACGATTACAACACATTTTGATTATCACTCCATTGACCACAATTTGTTAAAGCTTGATATTCTCGGACACGACGATCCGACCATGATTCGTATGTTGCAGGATTTGACCGGCATTGACCCGGTAAAAATTCCGCTGGACGACCAGCAGGTTATGTCGCTGTTTCGCAGTACGGATGCATTGGGAATTAAGCCGGAGCAGATTGGGGGCTGTCCGCTGGGGGCACTTGGTATCCCGGAGTTTGGAACGGAGTTTGTTATTCAAATGTTGATTGACACACAACCGTCTTCCTTTTCGGATTTGGTGCGTATTTCCGGACTTTCTCACGGAACTGACGTGTGGCTTGGCAATGCCCAGGCGTTGATTGAGGAAGGAAAAGCAACCATTTCTACAGCAATCTGTACCCGAGACGATATTATGACGTATTTGATTAATATGGGGGTAGAGAGCAGCTTGTCCTTTACCATTATGGAGAGTGTCCGTAAAGGAAAAGGACTCAAACCTGAGTGGGAAGAAGCTATGCTTGCGGCAGACGTGCCGGAGTGGTATATTTGGTCTTGTAAGAAGATTAAATACATGTTCCCGAAAGCACATGCGGCAGCCTATGTTATGATGGCATGGCGTATTGCCTACTGTAAGGTAAATTATCCGCAAGCTTATTATGCGGCGTATTTTAGTATCCGTGCGTCAGCGTTTTCTTATGAAATTATGTGTCAGGGTCAGACCCATTTGGAAAATGTAATGGCTGATTATGAAAAGAGAAAGGACACGTTGTCAAAGAAAGAGCAGGATACGCAAAAAGATATGAAAATCGTGCAGGAAATGTACGCACGAGGCTATGAATTTGAGCCTATTGATATTTTTAGAGCACAATCAAGACTTTTCCAAATTATGGATGACGGAAAAATTATGCCATCACTAAACAGTATAGACGGTCTGGGAGAAAAGGCGGCAGACGCTATTGTAGAAGCAGCAAAAGACGGTCCATTTTTGTCAAAGGATGACTTTAGGCAAAGGACAAAGGCATCTAAGACGATTATTGAAATGATGGACAGTTTGAATTTGCTTGGCGATTTGCCGGAATCCAATCAGATTAGTTTGTTTGATTTGGTGTAAGAAAGATTAGCGAGATGACGCGGAAAGAGGAAAAGAAATGCAGATTAGAATTAAAAAAGTAAGCGATAAAGCAATTATACCTACAAGATTAACCAAACATGCAGCAGGATACGATTTGTATGCATGTACAAATACGATGACCGTTATTTCACCGCACCAGACGGTACGTATCCGTACCGGTTTGGCAATCGAAATTCCGGAAGGACATTTTGCCCTTGTTGTAGCAAGAGGCGGTTTGACGACAAAACAGGCACTTCGTGTGGGACATGGTGTTGCTACAATTGATGCGGATTTCAAAGGCGAATGGTCCATTCCGCTTTACAACGATTCTGACATCCCGCAGACCATCAATCCGATGGAATGTGTGGCACAGTTTATTGTAATGCCGTGCATGGAACTGGATTTTGAACAGGTGGCAGAACTGTAAAAAAGCAGGTCTTTCACTGAACAAAATGAAATACAATGAAAAACAATAAAAAACAACGATTGGACATATACGTCTAATCGTTGTTTTTTTCGCGTCTTTTTTTGATAAATAAATATATAATACCAAAGAACAGCAGAAGTGAAACCGCAAAAAAGAAAACGGCACCGCCTTTTTTGTTTTCCTGCCATAAGTCCACGCCAACGGCACACAAAACAAAAATAAATACGCCATAAAATCCTACAAATATGAGAGCCGCCAAAATGCGAAGCGGCCAAGGCACTTTTTTGCTTGAGCTTAGTTCAATGCAGCCTTCAAATATAATTTCGAAAATCAATTCTGCGATAAATTCCATATCGTTTCTCCGTAATATGTGAAAAAAAGCATTGAAACCATCTGATTTCAACACTTCTTCAGGGTTGGGCTGTTAAATTTTCATTTACAGTCAACAGCTCGTAGGGGAATCGAACCCCTGTTTCCGCCGTGAGAGGGCGGCGTCTTGACCGCTTGACCAACGAGCCATAATACACATTTCGACGTGCCAAAAGCAAGTCCTTGACTATAGTATTATATTTCGGGAGAAATTGCAAGTACTTTTTTTGGAAAATGAGAAAAAATGCAAATCTGCTTTTTTGATTCATATGTTGACAAACAATTAAATACATGTTTAAATGTTATTGTAAACAATTAAACAAGCATTTAATTGTTCGCGTAAGGAGGTTTGAAAGTGAAAAGTAATAAATTACCACATGACCATGGACAAAACGAAGAAATCATTCTTGAAAAATTACCAACCGTTGAAGAGTGCAAATTGGTTGCGGATGTTTTTAAGCAAATAAGTGACGGTACTAGACTCCGGATATTGTGGTTCTTATGTCACTGTGAAGAATGTGTAAGTAATATTTCAGCGGCAATGGGAATGAGTGATCCGGCGGTTTCACATCACCTGAAGGTTTTGAGAAATGCAGGTCTGATAGTAAGTCGACGCGATGGAAAAGAAATGTATTATAAACTTGCGGATACATTGGTAGCCGAACATATACATCGAATTTGTGAAGAAATATTTCAGATTACATGTCCGTTGGAATAGGAGGAACAAATGATTTTTCGAATAATAGCTATTTTCATTATGTTTGTTTTTTATATGTTTTATTTTGCAAAAATTGTTATTCAGAAACAGCAATCCATTAAAACAAATCAAATGGGAATCGGCAATAAACCGAAAAAGGTATTGGTGATTGAGCGGATTATGAGTTGTGCTACAGTGCTGACATGCGTTATAGGTGTGTGCAGTATCTTTTTAGTAAAGAGTTTTCTTATAACAGAAATCAGAATCGTTGGAGTTTTGGCAGGTATTCTCGGTGTGTCATTTTTTGCATTAGCAACCATTACGATGAAGACCAGTTGGCGAGTAGGAATTCCGGAAGAGAAAACAACTCTTGTTACACAAGGAATCTATCGGTTCAGTAGAAATCCGGCGTTTGTTGGATTTGATTTGTTGTACCTTTCTATCTGCCTTATGTTTTTTAATATTCCATTAGTACTGGTATCCGTGTGGGCAGCTGTCATGTTGCATCTTCAAATCTTGCAGGAGGAAAAGCATATGCAGCATATGTTTGGGGATGAATACGATACGTATAGGAAGCATACGTTGAGATATTTTGGGAGAAGATAAAAGCTTTGATTGGAGGTTTATATGATAGTAATCTTGGTAGAAGGTTTGATTAGCTGTGTTTTGTTTTCGATAATTGTTGGTAGTATGACATATTTTAATCCACTAGGTATGATACATGATTATCCGCCTGCCATACAGCAGAGGGTGAAAGAATTAGGGCTGATAACAGACAATAAAAATAGTTATTCAAAAGCCTTCATAATCAGAAAGACAATTGCAATACTTATCTTTGGATTGGTATTGGCACTTATAGTTTGTAAGTTCAATGGAGCAGATAATTTTATTCAGGGATTTACATATTCCTATTTATTATACTGCATAGTTGACTGGTGGGATGCTCTTGTTATGGATTGTGTATGGTTCTGTCATTCTAAAAAAGTTGTTATACCGGGAACGGAGGGAATGAAAGAGTATAAGGATTATCTATTTCATATTAAAGGCAGCTTAAAAGGAATGCTATTGGGATTGCCAATATGTGCATTGGCTGGTGGATTTGTAGAAGTATTTAAATGAATGGTAGGCATATTATTGTATTAGGAGAATGGCAATGGATATGAATTTATTCTACAAAATAATATCTAAAGCATATGATTTGTTAGAGGTAATATATTTTAGAAGTTATGAAAGAAGTCCGAGAAAAGCAGTTTTGGATCGGATATATGAAAATGAAAAGGTTCTTGATTTGTGTACAGGAACAGCCACAAATGCAATTACTATTGCCAAGCAAAAAGCAAATGCTAAAATTGTAGGAATCGATTCGTCGAAAGATATGCTGAGAGTGGCACAAAATAAAATAAGGAAAAATGGACTAAAAAATATCAAATTGCTTCAAATGGATGCTACACATCTCAAATTCAAATCCAATTGTTTTGATAAAATTCTTATTTCTCTTGTTTTACACGAACTGGACGAGGAAATTGTAGCAAAAGTAATTACCGAAGCAAACAGGGTTTTAAAGGATAGTGGAGAGATTATTATAACAGAATGGGAACCAAGTAAGCAGTTATCCAAGAGAATATTATTTGCACCGATTCATTATTTGGAACCGAAAACATATCACAAATTTATTAAGATGAATTTATATTCATATTTTGAGAAATATGAATTAAGCGTTCAAGAGAATATACATTGTGATTACACAAAGGTGGTAACTTTGAAGAAGATTCAATAAGCTGAGGACTTATAGACTTCAGGCTTGTCGCAGAAAATCAATAAGAAGAGCAGTCTTTTAGTAGGCATGTGACAATCTATTTTACAAAAAAAACATATGCACATCTGTTCATTTGTTCAAAAATACAATTGACAAATGTTTTTTTTGGATGTATACTGCAAACATAACAACAAAATATTCCTATGAGGGAGTAGTGGCGTGAAAGCGTGGCAAGTCAACATCCTGACTTTTTAGTCTGGCTTGTCTTAAATAACGAGACTCATGTATTGCATTGGTGCTATACGAAGTCGGAGGCCAAGCGGTCTTAGGAAGACAATGACTAGACCCAACTCCTTGGCTCACAGAACGACATGGCTA
>JAZQDM010000075.1:0-11812 GCA_045546775.1 Lachnospiraceae bacterium
GAGTAAAATAATGGTAGATTTGAAAGCGAAACCATTTTATCTTTCTGACGAAGATATTGAATGGGTAATGAAGACAAAGGAATCGTTAACAATTGATGAAAAACTCGGACAGTTGTTTTTCCCTATCGGTTATTCCCCGAATGAGCAGTATCTCCAATACGAGATTTTGAACAGAGCTCCGGGCGGACTTATGTTTAGAACAGGAAAAACAGAAGAACTGTTTTCTGCATATACATACCTTCAGCAGAATGCTAAAGTTCCGATGCTTCTTTCTGCAAACTTGGAAGCAGGCGGAGACGGTATTGTAGAGGAAGGTACCGCATTTGGTAAACAGCTTCAGGTAGCTGCAACAGGCGATCCGGAACAGGCTTACCGTTTAGGTAAAGTTTGCTGTGAAGAGGCACAGGCAGTAGGATGTAACTACGCTTTTGCACCGGTAGTTGATGTGGATTTTGATTACCACAATCCGATTACAAACGTAAGAACATACGGTTCTGATGTAGAAATGGTAAAACAGTGCGGTCTTGCTTATATGAGAGCTGCCAAGGAATATGGTTCTGCAGTTGCAGTAAAACATTTCCCGGGCGATGGTGTAGATGAAGTAGACCAGCACATTTTGACAAGTGTAAACACCATGTCTTGCGAAGAGTGGGACAGCACATTTGGTGAAATTTATAAAGCAATGATTGAGGCAGATGCACCGACCATTATGATTGGTCACATTGCAATGCCTGCTTACCAGCACAAATTCAACCCGAATCATCCGAAAAAACTTATGCCGGCATCTTTGTCACCGGAATTGTTGCAGAACCTTTTGCGTGAGCAGTTAGGCTTCAACGGAATGATTATTACGGATGCAACTCCGATGGTTGGTTTCCTCTGTGCAATGGATCGTGAAAAATCTGTTCCGTATTGTATCGAAGCAGGTTGCGATATGATTCTTTTCAACAAAGATTATCAGGAAGACCTTGAATTCATGAAGAAAGGTTATGAAGAGGGAATCCTTTCCGAGCAAAGACTGGATGAAGCACTTCTTCGTATTCTTGGTTTGAAAGCAAGCATGGGACTTCACAAAAAACGCGAAGCCGGAACACTTGCACCGAGCAAAGAAAACTTACCGGTTATCGGCTGCGACCAGCACAAAGCATGGGCAAAAGAATGTGCAGACAAAGCTGTTACATTAGTAAAAGATACACAGAATCTTCTTCCGATTTCTACGGAAAAACACAAACGCGTATTGTTTGAAATTATGGGAGGTTGTCCTTCCGAAGAGCGTGTGGCGAAGAGATTTATGGAAGATATGGAAAAAGAAGGTTTCGAAGTAACTCTTTACGAAAAAGAAGTATTCGACTTCTCCAAACCGATGCGTTTTGAAACAGTAACAGAGTTCAGAAGCAAATACGACCTTGTTATTTACATCGGTAACGTAGAAAATGCTTCCAACAAGACAACAAACCGTTTGAACTGGCACGCACCGTACGGTGCAGGAAACAACATTCCGTGGTTCGTAGACGTTGTTCCGACCTTGTTTATTTCCTTGCAGAACCCGTACCACTTGCTTGACGTACCGATGATTCGTACTTACGTAAACGCTTATTCCAACCACAACATGATGATTGACACAGTTGTAGAAAAAATTCTTGGAAAGAGCGAATTTGTCGGCAAGAACCCGGTTGACCCGTTCTGCGGAAAAGAGTATTTAGCATATTAATCTTGTGACTTTTGTCACATAAATGATAAAATATGTGAAAATAATTTTAAAATTGACAAAAAATATGATGTTTTAAAAAGGAGTTAGTGATACAATAGTATTGTTGACTCCTTTTTTATGGGCAAACAAAAGATTAGGGATAGGGTGACGTATGAAAAAAGAAAAAAAACAAACATTGCAACGCGCGATGTTCTGGCGTGTAATTAGCTTATGGATTGTCATGTTTACGGTTTTTGTTATTTGTATCAATGTGGCAATCGACCTGTTGAAAGATGAGGTTATGCATCGGGAAGATGTAGTAGTATTATCTTATGTCAGGAATCTGGAGTGGGATTGTGCGCGAGCGGAAACTATGGCACAGTCCTATGCGAAGGATGATATAGGAGGTAGTGATAATCTTGCAAGAACGACAGAAGACATGGATACATACTTGGAAAATGTGAAAGCAAAGCTGAAAGATGACATAGAACACGTTAGTACGGTGACTGGTTTCTTTTATTATGATGTTGAGCTGGATGCGTATATGACTTCGGAAAATGGAACAGAAGATGCGACGCTCAAAAAACTTGTGCTTGAGCAGGTGCAGAATGCGGGAGAAGTTCCGGAAAATTGGTTTTTGGTGAAAGAAGGAAACTGGTACTTTTTGCGGATTATAAAAAAAGAGGATATCTATGTCGGAACTTGGGTAAATTTACAAATGTTTATTGAAGAATATTTCGAATGGGGAAGCGATTATGTGACCTATTTGACCTTTGCATCCGGAGAAGATATTCAAAGTAGTGATGAACGGATTAACAGCATTTCCAATATATTAAACAGGCAGGAAGTAACTATTGACGGCGTGAAATACATTATTGCCAAAGCAAGGTTTATGGATGATGATTGTACCATGTGTAGCTTCACCACGCAGGACAAAGTTTTTTCCAGATATTGGACAATGAAACACGTGCTTTATGTATTTGTGCTTGTACTGGCGGCTATTGTTACTATGAATATTATGGGTTTGTACAAAAGAACATTGGCACCCATCCGACGCCTTACAGATGGTATGAAACATCTAAGAAAAGGTGAGATTGATACACATATCGAAGTAAAGTCAAACATTACTGAGCTGGAGGAAATGGAACAGCTTTTCAACGAAATGACAGATGAAATCAAAACATTAAAGATTGAGGCGTACGAAGAACAGTTGAAGCGTCAGGAAGTACAGTTGTTGCAGTTGCAGTCGCAGTTAAAACCGCACTTTATCGTAAACTGTCTTAATGTTATGCGTGGTCTTGCCATGAAAAAAGAGACTGACAAAATCGAGGAGCTAACGATGAATTTAAGTTCCTATCTCCGGGGAACGTTGGAAGTAGAAGCACTTGTTACAGTGGAGCAGGAGATGAAGTATGTAAGAAATTACATTGAGATTCAAAAGATGCGTTATTCGGATCATCTGGTACTTGTGGAAGATATTGATGCAGAAGCTTGGAAAGAAAAAATTCCGGCTATGTTTATCCAGATTTTTGTAGAGAATGCGGTAAAACATGAATTGGAGACGGACGGAAATCTGGAAGTAAAAGTAACCGTAAGAAAAGAAGGACAAACGCTTCGCCTCTTAATCGAAGACGATGGAGAGGGATATGCGCCGGAGATTTTGGATAAATTATCAAATATGGAAAGAATCGTGGACGAGACAGGGGAACATCTGGGCATCTATAATGTGTGCCAGCGTCTTATGATTTTGTACAAAGAAGGCGAATCCATTCGGTTCTTTAATAAAGAAACAGGCGGTGCGGCAGTTGAAATCTGCATTCCGCTTGATAAGGAGTAGGGAGTATTTATGAAATTATTATTAGTAGATGATGATAAAATTGCGGTGGAAATCGTAAAGGATTTAATTGACTGGAAAAAGTATGGCATCACGGATATTTACGAGGCGTACAGCGCAAAAACTGCCAAGGAAATTTTGCTGGAGAAGCAGATTGATATTTTGATCAGTGATATTGAGATGCCAAAAGAAAACGGAATCGAACTGGTAAAATGGACCATCGAAAATGAAGTGCCGGTTATTACCTTTTTCCTTACCAGTTATCCAAACTTTGGATACGCTTCTCTCGCTATCAAATATGGTGTGATGGACTATTTGCTCAAGCCGATTGAAAAAGAAATTTTGGAAATGTGTATCGGAAAAGCGGTGCAAGTTATTGAAGAACGAAAAGAATCCGAAGAAAATGAAAAGATGGCGCGTCTGTGGAAAAACAAATTTGTACAGGCGTACGAAGCGGATGCAAAAGAGGGCACCGGAGAGTCGGAAAATACCATTCATATTGTTATGGATTATATTGACAAAAATTTTGCGGAAGATATATCCCGTAACCAGCTTGCCAAAATTGCCTGTGTGCATCCGGACTATTTGTCCCATTTGTTTAAAGAGGAGACCGGCTATACAATAACCGGATATTTGGCAAAAGTGCGTATTGCGCATGCCAAGCAAATGCTTGAGAAGTCCTCGGACAGTGCCAGTGAGATTGCTTGGAAGGTAGGATATTCCAACAGTGCATATTTTTCTAAAATATTTAACCAGATGGAAGGCATGAGCCCTACGGAGTACCGCAAGCGTGTGAGAGGAAAGGCACAATAGAACAAATTTGTCGAATTTCTCGGAAAAAGAAAAAATTATCGCAGATTTATTATATTTTATGTAAAAATGATTTGTTATTATAATGGTACATACAAATTAGCTTTTGCATAAATGTAAGGGTTTAAATTTGTAGGTCACGTCATCCTAAGTTTATATAATAAACACAAAAGCCGACAGCGTATTCCCCTGTCGGTTTTTTGTTGTGCGACGAGGAAAGAGTGTCGCGTCTCTGTTGTCTAAATTTGAAGAAAAAATTTAATTTTTGTATTGAAGTGTCGACCTTTCAACGCTACAATAAGACGTGCAGGGAAGAATGGAGGCACACTATGTTATTTTGCAGTACAGAATTTATTTTTATATTCTTTCCCGTTGTTTTGTTTCTTTATTACAATTTACCGGCTAAATTACGGAACTTGCTCCTACTTTTGGCGAGTTTGGTATTTTATATAAATGGTGAGCAAAAATATGTTTATGTTTTGCTCATTTCGCTTGTAGTAAACTATTTGGCAGCACTGGTAATCGAGAAGGTAAAAAACAAAAAGGGAAAACGCTTTTTTCTTTTTAATACGCTTTTATTTGATTTTTCGACATTATTCATTTTTAAATACGCGGATTTTGCGATTGAAAATGTGAACAGGATGTTGCAAAAAGGTGGCGTAGATACTATATTAGAACCGATTGAACTTGTGCTCCCGCTGGGCATAAGTTTTTATACGTTCCAATTGGCGTCATATGTAATCGATGTCTATTGGGATAGGACACCGGCAGAGCACAATGTGATAGATTTTGCGGCATACCTTTGCATGTTCCCGCAGCTGATTGCGGGGCCGATTGTGAAGTATGTGGATATTGCACCGGAACTGAAGACGCGGAAGTTTCATGCGGCTAATTTGGAAGAAGGATTGAAGCTGTTTACGATTGGGCTTGCGTCTAAGATGTTGCTGGCAAATCCGATGGGCAATGTGTGGAACCGTGTGCAGGTGCTTGGCTTTGAAAGTATTTCTACGCCACTTGCCTGGGTGGGTGCCATTGCGTTCAGCTTTCAGATTTATTATGATTTCAATGGCTATTCGCTTATGGCGGTTGGCTTATGCCGTATGCTCGGATTTTATATCAGCCCTAATTTTGACGCACCGTATACATCCCAGTCGTTTTCGGAGTTTTGGAGACGTTGGCACATTTCTTTAGGAACATGGTTCCGCGAGTATATTTATATTCCGCTTGGTGGAAACCGCGTTGGTAAAGTGAAGTTGATGCGAAATTTATTTGTCGTATGGCTTTTGACCGGAGTGTGGCATGGTGCGGAATGGAACTTTGTTTTGTGGGGCTTCTTTTTGTTTGTGGTGCTTTTGTTAGAAAAAACGGTATTGCTGAAACATTTGGAGGCGCATCCGATTTTGTCCCGTGTGTATATGGTAATGTTGATTCCTGTCAGTTGGATGCTTTTTGCCATTACGGATATAAACGAATTGGTAGTGTATTTGGGTAGGCTGATAGGACTTGGAACAGTAACGTTGTCCGGTGCAATGCTTAACACGGAATTGTGGTCGGTGCTTAAAAATTCCGGTTTTACCATGTTACTTTGTGTATTTTTTATTTTGCCGTTTGCAAAAAAATGGTATGATAAGAACAAAAATAAATTTCGGGGGTTTGTTGTATTACTGATTCTGTTTTGGGCATCGGTATACCAGATTGTGTATTCGGCAACCAATCCGTTTTTGTATTTTAGATTTTAATGAAAATGTTAAAAAGAAAGGATGAAGTGGATAAATGAAACCAAAAATGCAATGCCCGTATTTTGTGATGGTCATACTTACATCCATTCTTTTTGTTGTCGGATATATGCTTTTTGAAAGTGGTTTTTTTGAAAAAAGCATACTTAATACAGATAGCAAAGAAGTAGTTTCCGGAAATGATTTATCGGGAAATGCTGTGTCAGAAAATGATATAGCGGAAAATGCTGTGCCGGAAACCGAAACAGTGATAGCGGAGGCAGAAACGGAAACTGTCGAGGAAGAAACAACGGTTGAAGAACAATCGGAACCGGAGCAACCGGTTTTGATGACGGACGAAGAAGCGGAATGGTATTTGACGGGGAGCGCATTCATCGGTGACTCTCGTACGGAAGCACTTAAGTTGTATGCCGGATGGGATACGGCTCATTTTTATTCCAAAACCGGTTTAAATATTTGGGATGTGCTGGACGAAAAGGTTGTCACAAAGGATGGAAAAACGCTTACGGTGCAGGAAGCTGTCCAGCAGACGAAGTTTAACCGTATTTATATTATGCTCGGTGTTAATGAGCTTGGAACAGGCACAACAGAGAGCTTTGTGGAACAGTACGGGGAAGTTGTGGATGTTATCAAAGAGTCACAGCCACACGCAAAAATTATTGTGCAGGCCATTATGCATGTGACAAAGAACAAAAGTGCACAGGGTACAGCGGTCAACAATCGCATTATCGATGAAAGGAATGCTGCCTTGAAGGAAATGGCGGAAGAAAAAGGCGTAGAATGGCTTGATGCAAATGAAGTGCTGGATGATGCGGACGGATGTCTGGATAGCCGTTATACGTCCGATGGTGTGCATTTGAAAGTAAAATATTTGGATATTTGGAAACAGTTTATTTTGGAGCATCCGTTTTGGTAGTTGCCAATTGCCCCTGTGGTAAGTTATACTAAGAAAGGTGGTGTTTGGCACATGTACAAAAGAATGATACGGATGTTTGGACGAATGTGGGAGGATGTGCTCCGATACAAAACAATAGGCCTCGTTTTAATTGGTTATTATTTGGTATCACATTTCTTTTTTGACGCGTTTTGTCCATCGGTTGTATTTACCGGATTTCCGTGTCCGGGATGCGGGATGACCCGATCTGCAATTTATGTAATTACAGGACAATTTGCCCGAGCATGGAATATGAATCCGCTTATATATGGCTGGGTGTTGTTTGGCCTTTACGCGTTTGTGATGCGTTATTGGTTTGCACGGCCGGTGAAAGGGTGGAAAACTATTATTGGGATATTGTGTATTGCGATGATTGCCGTTTTTTTGTATCGTATGTATTTGTATTTTCCGAATCAACCGCCAATGAGCTATACAGGTGGTAATTTATTTGAAAAAATAGTACCGGGATATGGAGAAAATGTGAGAAAGTTAATTTATTAGGAGGAACAAAGGATATGGATAACAATGGAATGTTTAGTGGAATGGGAAACACAGACGCAGGAAATAACACATATGGCTACAATTATGGAGAACATGACAGTAGCATGAACAATACAAACAATACATTCGGTCAAAGCACGTTTGACCAGAATACGTTTGGACAGTCGACGATGAACCAAAATACGTTCGGACAGCCGACGATGAACCAAAATACGTTCGGACAAAATGCGAGCAATAC
The DNA here is from genome assembly GCA_045546775.1 of Lachnospiraceae bacterium. Classification (GTDB taxonomy): domain Bacteria; phylum Bacillota; class Clostridia; order Lachnospirales; family Lachnospiraceae; genus RGIG3002. Next base: position 7,744 of record JAZQDM010000075.1, read on the forward strand.
GTTTGGCAATAGCGCATCCAATACATACAATACGACAACAAGTTCTGCACCGAATTTTTATGCAACAGATTATAATTTTAACAGTTCATCAAATGGTTACCAAGAAGGATTGGAAGAGCCGATGAAAGTATCAGAATATTTGTTGATTCTTGCTCTTGTTTCGTTGGTGCCGTGTGTGGGCTTGATTATGCTTATCGTGTGGTCGCTCAGCACTACAGAAAAGCAAAGCAAAGTAAACTTCTGTCGTGCGTACCTTATTATTATGGCAATTGGTCTTGCACTCGGTTTGATTGGCGGTCTTGCTGTGGTAGCAATGGGATTCTAAAAAATAAAGCGAAAGATTAATGTAACAATTAGTCTTTCGCTATTTTTGTGCATATTATTTTGTCCAGCGTCCGGATGCACCGCAAGGGAGTACAAGCCCGGTTTCGCTTACCGGAAGTCCGATTTCATCTGATACCACACTGCCTCCAAATTTTGGAACAAGAGCAGTACTTATCATATAGGAAAGAACTGCCGGCTGCAATCCGGTTGTGTAAGAATTCACAAGGAAAAACAACGGATTGTCCGAGAGGATATTTGTAGTCAGCTCGATAAACGGGAAAATGCTTTCTTCAATTTTCCAGATTTCACCTTTTGGTCCTCTTCCGTAAGAAGGCGGATCCATGATGATGGCGTCGTAGTGGTTGCCGCGACGGATTTCTCTTTCCACAAATTTGACGCAGTCGTCTACAAGCCAGCGGATTGGCGCATCACCAAGACCGGAGGAAACCGCATTTTCTTTTGCCCATGTTACCATACCTTTGGAAGCGTCTACGTGTGTCACGCTTGCACCGGCAGCGGCAGCAGCCAAAGTGGCACCGCCTGTGTAGGCAAACAGATTCAATACTTTAATCGGGCGGTTCGCTTCGCGGATAAGCTTGCCAAACCAGTCCCAGTTTGTAGCCTGCTCCGGAAAAAGCCCGGTATGTTTAAAACTGAATGGTTTCAGATTAAATGTTAAATTATTATAATGAATGGACCATTCGTTGGGGAGATTAAAAAATTCCCACTCACCGCCACCTTTTTGGCTGCGATGGTAGTGGCCGTTTTTCTTTTTCCAGCCGGGATTCTTTTTTGGGGTATTCCAGATGACCTGCGGGTCCGGACGCACCAATAAGTAGTTGCCCCAGCGTTCCAACTTTTCGCCGTTCGATGTGTCGAGTACTTCGTAATCTTTCCAATTATCAGCAATCCACATAATAATCCTCCGTGTTTCTTCTATATATAATGTGTTTCAAAATCATTTTGTATTGCTTGCAAATAATACCATATAATAGGAAGATTTACAAGTCGGGGGGAGCATACAAAAGTTTTGCTGGAAAATTTTTAAATTTTTTTTAAAAAAGGGGTTGAAATATGGAAAAAAGTCATGTATATTAGTTAGTGCTGTGACATTGATAGCGATGAAACGTGAGGTTGCTACCGATTAGGTAGGTTTTCCGTGGAGCGAATGTCAAGTTAGGAAACTGACGACAAGTCACTGTACAAACGCAATTGTCTACAATAATGTAGAAACGACGTGAAGTCCGGACGGCGCGCAATGGCGTAAAAGTTTAGGACACACACGGGAGAGTGTACAGTCACCGCTTGTCGTACTTAAGAATTAAAAGTGCGAAAAGGAGGCGACTTTTTTTATGGCAAATCAGCAGGTAATGAGAATTACATTAAAAGCTTATGATCATCAGTTAGTAGATGCATCTGCCAAAAAAATCATCGAAACAGTTAAGAAAAATGGATCTCAGGTGAGTGGACCGGTTCCGCTTCCGACAAAAAAGGAAGTTGTTACTATTCTTAGAGCGGTACACAAATACAAAGATTCCAGAGAGCAGTTCGAACAGAGAACTCACAAAAGACTGATCGATATTATGACACCTACAGCAAAAACAGTTGATGCTTTGCAGAGATTGGAAATGCCGGCTGGTGTTTACATCAACATCAAAATGAAAAACAAATAACCTCTACGTACGTATGAATGCGCTAAAGCGATAAGCAAGGCGTTGTCCGCTATGTAGACCAAACAGGAGGTAAAAGAAATGAAAAAGGCTATTTTAGCTACTAAAGTCGGAATGACTCAAATCTTCAACGAAGACGGTTCCTTAATTCCGGTTACTGTTCTTCAGGCAGGACCTTGTGTTGTAACTCAGGTTAAAACAGTAGAAAACGACGGTTACAGTGCAGTACAGGTTGGATTCGTAGATAAGAAAGAAAAAATCGTTAACAAAGACAAGAGCGGTAAGAAAGAAGTTATCCACGCTCACGGCGTTAACAAAGCTCAGAAAGGTCACTTCGACAAAGCCGGAGTTTCCTGCAAGAGATATGTAAGAGAATTTAAATTTGAAAATGCAGAGGAATATGCATTAGGAAGCGAAATCAAAGCTGACGTTTTCGCAGCTGGCGATAAAATCGATGCATCTGCTATTTCTAAAGGTAAAGGATTCCAGGGTGCTATCAAGAGACATGGTCAGCACAGAGGACCTATGGCTCATGGTTCTAAATTCCATCGTCATCAGGGTTCCAACGGAGCTTGTTCTTCACCGAGCCGTGTATTCAAAGGAAAAGGAATGCCGGGACATATGGGTTGCGTAAAAGTTACAGTTCAGAATCTTGAAGTTGTAAGAGTAGACGCAGAAAAGAACTTGCTTTTAGTAAAAGGTGCCGTACCGGGACCTAAAAAAGCTTTAGTAACAATCAAAGAAACAGTAAAGGCTGAAGCTTAATAGCATTTGGATGAAAGGAGGACCATACAGATGGCAAACGTATCTGTTTATAATATGGAAGGCAAAGAAGTTGGCAAGATCGACTTAAACGATGCGGTATTTGGTGTAGAAGTAAACGAACACCTTGTACACATGGCAGTTGTTCAGCAGCTTGCAAACAATCGTCAGGGAACACAGAAAGCAAAAACACGTTCTGAAGTTTCCGGTGGCGGAAGAAAACCTTGGAGACAGAAAGGAACCGGTCATGCAAGACAGGGTTCGACAAGAGCTCCGCAGTGGACAGGAGGCGGTGTTGTATTCGCTCCGGTTCCGAGAGATTACTCTTTCAAAATGAACAAGAAAGAAAAAAGATTTGCTCTTAAATCTGCGTTAACAAGCAGAGTACAGGAGAACAAATTAATCGTTGTTGATGAACTCAAATTTGACGAAATCAAAACGAAAAAATTCCAGGCAGTTATGGATAACTTAAAAGTAAACAAAGCACTTGTTGTTTTGGCAGAAAACGATGAAAACGTTGTTATGTCTGCAAGAAATATCCCGACTGTTCAGACAGCATTAACAAACACAATTAATGTTTACGATATTATGAAAGCCGGTACAGTAGTTCTTACAAAAGACGCTGTGGCAAAAATCGAGGAGGTGTACGCATAATGGCAGATATTAAATATTATGATGTAATCCTCAAACCGGTCATCACAGAAAAGAGCATGGCTGGCATGGGCGAAAAGAAATACACATTCTTAGTTCATCCGGAAGCTACAAAGTCTCAGATTAAAGAAGCTGTTGAAAAAATGTTCGAAGGCACAAAAGTTGCTAAAGTTAACACAATGAACATGGACGGCAAAACAAAAAGACGTGGCATGACATTCGGAAAAACAGCTAAGACAAAGAAAGCTATCGTACAGTTGACAGAGGAAAGCAAAGATATCGAGATTTTTGCAGGACTCTAAGAAGTAGCAATGAGTTATACGCAGTACAAGCGTGATATTAAACAGTAAAGGAGAGACAAAAATGGGAATTAAGACTTACAACCCATATACACCTTCCAGACGTAATATGACTGGCTCCGATTTTTCTGAAATTACAAAGACAACTCCTGAGAAATCTCTTTGTGTTTCATTAAACAAAAACGCTGGTCGTAACAATCAGGGTAAAATTACAGTAAGACACCGCGGAGGCGGATCTAGAAGAAAATACAGAATCATCGATTTCAAGAGAAATAAAGATGGTATCCCGGGAACCGTAGCGTCGATCGAATATGATCCGAACAGAACAGCCAACATTGCGCTTGTCAATTACATCGACGGCGA
>JAZQDM010000076.1:0-32808 GCA_045546775.1 Lachnospiraceae bacterium
CCCATGCCGGATCTGTTTTCCGGTCTGCCGTTATTGTTTCTGTCCTGATAATTTCCACGATTGTTACCGTTCCTATTATTTCTGTCCTGATTCGGTCTGCCGCCAGCGTTTCTGTCCTGATAGCCGCCTCTGTTAAAATTGCCGCCTCTATCCTGATTTGCACGATTTTCAGGCTGTCTGTTTGTATTTTCGTTTCTCACTTCTTTATTTACGTTTACCGGTGCTTTTTCTGCTACACGTTCCTGCACAGTTTCCGCTGCTTTCGGTGCTTCCGGAGCAACATTTGTCACGGTTTCAACCGGCTTTTCTGCTGCTTTTACTTCTACCGGCGTTTTCACTTCTTCTGCCTTTGCAACCGGCTTTTCTTCTACAACCGGTTTTGCAGGTGCTTTCGGAGCCTCCGGCTTCGGTGCCGGCTTCACTGCCGGTTTTTGTTGCGGACGCATCGCACTGGATGCCGGTGGTCTCTGTCCGGACGGCATCTTGGAATTGTTTGGATTGCTCACAAAAATAATTTTTTTCTTTTTCTTCGGAGCTTCCTCTGTTTTCGCTTCTTCTGCCTTTGGTGCTTCTTCTGTTTTGACTTCTTCTGCCTTTGAAGTTTCTTTCTTGGCACCTCCAAACTCTTTGCGCACCATCTCAACTACTTCATCATCCAAACCACTTGTAGCTGATTTTCCTTCAATACCTTTATCATTCAAGAAAGCAATTACTTCTTTGCTTTGTTTTTCAAATTCTTTCGCAAGTTCATGTACTTTTATTTTCGCCATGCTTATAATCAACCTCCGTCTTATTCTTCATGAGTTGCCATTTTCTTTACGATTGCGTTTGCAAGTCCTTCATCTGTCACTGCCAAGGAAGCGCGGAACTCTTTTCCGATGCTGTGTCCAAGTTCTTCCTTTGTGCCGAACTGAAGTAACGGTACTTCATAAAATTCGCACATATTACGAAACTTCTTTTCCGTATTCGCCGAAACGTCTTTCCCGATAATAACCAAAAAAGCGTTTCCGCCTTTTACTGCGTTCTCTGTCGCGAACTCGCCGCTCACAAGATTTCTGCCCCTTGCCGCAATGGACAAAAGTGACAATGCTTTATTCTGCATCAATCTCTTCAAACTCCTTTTCCAAACTCTCGTAAACTTCACTCGGGATACTCATTTTGAAAGACCGTTCCAACCCTTTGTTCTTCCTTGCCATTTTTAAACATTCCAAAGAAAAACAAAGGTAGGCACCTCTTCCATTCTTTTTTCCTGTTACATCTAAAACAATGGGGCCTTCTGCCGTTTTTAATACACGCATCATTTCTTTTTTGCTTTTCATTTCACCGCAGCCTACACATTGTCTTAAAGGGACTTTCTTATTTGTCATTAAATTTCCCTTCTTTCTTTTCAAAAATTACTACTTTTATTCCTCTGTTGCTTCTTCGTATTCCTCATACTCTTCTTCGTAATCTTCGAATTCATCCATGTAATCTTCGTAACGGAATCCCGGTGCATCTTTTGCCTGAGTCTCACTCTTAATATCAATCTTATAACCGGTAAGTCTTGCTGCAAGTCTTGCGTTCTGACCTTCTTTACCGATTGCAAGGGAAAGCTGATAATCCGGCACAACAACTTTTGCTGTCTTTTCTTCCGGGTCTGCAAATACTGCAACGATTTTTGCCGGAGACAACGCATTCTGGATTAAATTACCCGGATTTTCATCCCATTCAACAATGTCGATTTTTTCACCACGAAGTTCTTCTACAATTGCATTTACTCTTGCACCGGAAGAACCAATACATGCACCTACTGCATCTACATTCGGGTTGTTGGACCATACTGCCATTTTTGTTCTGCTTCCTGCTTCTCTGGCAATGCTCATAATCTCAACCGTACCGTCATTGATCTCCGCAACTTCAGATTCAAATAAACGTTTTACCAGTTCCGGATGTGTACGGCTCACTAAAATTCTCGGTCCTTTAGGAGTATTCTTTACTTCAAGGATATATACCTTAATTCTCTCTGTAGGCTTGAATACTTCACCTTTTACCTGCTCACTCTCATTCAAAATAGCATCCGCTTTTCCTAAGTTAATGCTGATATTTTTACCAATGTAACGCTGTACAACACCTGTTACAACATCTTTTTCTTTTTCAAAATACTGGTTATAAATAACACTTCTTTCCTCTTCACGGATTTTCTGTAAAATAACGTTCTTTGCATTCTGTGTTGCAATACGGCCAAATTCTTTGGATTTGATTTCTACATTCAAAACGTCTCCGAGTTTTGCTTTCTTAGAAAGTTCTTTTGCATCTTCCAAAGAAATCTGCAAACAATCGTCTTCTACTTCTTCTACTACTTCTTTTTCTGCATAGCAAAGGAAATCGCAAGTTTCTCTGTTAATTTCCACTTTAATATTATCTGATTTTCCAAAATGGTTTTTGCATGCTGTAATCAAAGAATTTTCAATCGCTTCAAAGAGTGTCTCTTTGCTGATCTCTTTCTCTTTCTCCAAAATATCCAGTGCTTCCATTAATTCCTTATTCATTTTCCTTTATCCTCCTTAGACTAAAAATCAAGTGCCAGACGTACTAACGCTACATCTGTTCTTGCAAAAACTACTTCTTTGCCTTCTGTTTCTATCGTAATGCTGTCCGCATTATAACCTTTCAAAATACCGGAAAACTCCTTGCACTTATCAATCGGTTTGTACGTTTTAATCTCCACTTCCTCACCAATACTCTTGTCAAAGTGCCTATCCTTTTTTAACGTACGGCCGAGTCCCGGACTGCTTACCTCAAGCGTATAAGCTTCCTCAATAAAATCCACTTCATCCAACTTATCCGACAATGCACGGCTCACATCCACACAATCGTTAATGTCCACGCCGCCTTCCTTATCGATATAAGCGCGCAAGTACCACTCACTGCCCTCTTTCACATACTCCACATCATAAATCTCCACATGATGTGCGTCTGCAATTGGCTTTAACAGTTCCTCTGTTTTGGTTTCGTATGTCTCTCTCTTAGACATTCATTCACCTTTACCTTTCTTTCGCATGTCACATTTTTAAAGCGCATGTTCATTTATTTTTCAAAAACGCAATGCCACATACAACACAAAAGAGTGGAACGCCGTCCACTCTTTTCTAGTAACATTATTCAATTCTTCCTTAGTATAGCACTCTATTTTTCAAAATGCAAGCCAAAAACTGCAATTTCTTGGCAACTTTTCATTTAATCACATGTTTTTGCAATGTAGTAATCCAAAATGTCGTACAAGAAGCTGTTTATGTCGGTAAATGTAAATCCGTCTGCTTTTGCTTTATCCGTATTCAAAGAGTATTCGCCTGTGCCATTGTAAGGTGCCGGCTCTCCGTCAGCAGCCAAAACCGCTTCCTTACCGGTCTTATCTTGCACATAACGCAACATCTCCCGCACCGATACGGTACCGTCACTTGCCGCATTAAAAATTCCGGTTTCTTTGCTGCACGCAAGCCATGCCAAAAAAGCGCCTGCCTCTGTCGCCTTAATAAAACTCATTTGCGCCTCCGGCTTGTCCACATACATCGCTTTCCGAGAAACAGCACGCTCTACATAAAACAGAATCCGTTTTGTATAATCGTCCTCGCCTATGACATACGGAAAACGTACCACCGCCGTCTCTATCTCCGGATACTGTTGGAACAACGCCGCTTCTGCCTGTCTTTTGATTTCAAAATAAGGCGCATCTGCCCGCTCATACCACTTAAGCGGATAGCTTAACGGGTTAAAATCCTGCTCCTTCATGTCCGGCCGGAAACATTCCGCCGGATACACGGACATTGTCGACGTCAAAATATAGCGTTTGCATTTTGCTACATCCAACAAGCGCTTTACGTCATTAGACGCATAACAAATATTATCAATGATACAATCGTATTCTTTTTCCAGAAATATTTTTTCTAAATCCGTTTGAGACTGGCGGTCTGCAACAATTCTTTTTACCCGTTCTCCAAAGGAATCTTTTGTCAGCCCCCTCGTTGCAATTGTCACATCGTGTCCTTGCTCCAACAATTGATTTACAAGATGAATTCCAAAAAAGCGGGTTCCTCCAAACAATAATATATCCATATCCAAGCAATCCTTTCTGCATTCTTTTTGTTCTAATAAGTCAGCACTTCGCATCCCTCTTCGGTTACAAGCACGGTCACTTCCCACTGTGCTGACATGGAACCGTCTTTTGTACGCACAATCCAACCACTTTCTTCATCAATATCTACTTCATAACTACCGGCATTTATCATCGGTTCAATGGTGAATACCATTCCCGGCACCATAAGCATCTCTGTTTTGGGCGGTCCGATATACGTTATCATCGGATCTTCATGAAATTCCAGTCCCACGCCATGTCCACCAAAATCCAACACAACAGAGCAGCCCTGACTGGTCACATAATCCTGGATTGCCTGTCCCATATCCCCGATAAAATGATACGGTTTGACTTCTGCAATCCCGATTTCCACTGCTCTTTTTGCAACGTCTACCAGCTTTTTGTTTTCCTCGCTCACCTCTCCAATACAAAACATTCTGGAAGAATCCGAAAAGTAGCCATCCAAAATTGTAGAAACATCCACATTTACAATATCACCGCTTTTTAACACTATATTTTCTGACGGAATGCCATGGCACACTTCGTCATTGACAGACGTGCACACGCTTTTGGGAAATCCGTCATAGTTTAAAGGCGCAGGAATACCACCCAATTCTAATGTTTTTTCATGAACCATCTCATTTATTTCTTCTGTTGTCATGCCTTCTTTGATATGCTCTGCCACATAATCCAATACAGCAATATTAATTTGACTACTCTTGCGTATTCCTTCTATTTGCTCCGGATTTTTTATCATATCGTGGTCCGGCACCATATGTCCTTCCAGCGCATAACTTCTTATTTTTTCGTCTAGTGCAAGATGACACTTTTTGTACTTTTTGCCACTCCCACACCAACATATATCGTTATAACCTAATTTTGTCATAGCAAACCTCCGTTTACAACATTCTACTACATATCATCCGACTTTTCCATCCGTCTTTTTTTTCACATTGTACAGTTCTTAATAAATCTTTTCATAAATAAAACATGCCGGTCAGCCCCACTGACCGGCATATCTACTCTCTATTCACTTTCAAGATTCACCGCAATCTTATGCAAGAATTGTAATCCCGATTTTTTCTTCGATATACTGCTGCACTTCCGGCTTACTCATATCCATGGCTACCGATAGTTCTGCATACAAATTTTCTTCTGCCTGCTTTAAATACCTCTCATCCGTCGCCGAAAATTTCTTCCCTTGCGCCTGCTTTTCTTCTCTTCGAACATACAACGCTTTGATGATTTTGATATACTGCTCGCAATCACAACTGCGTATACACTCTTTGTATCGTTCTTCCCGCGCTTTATCGTTTTCACAGTTGAGTTCATCAATGTCGGGCATATTGTTTATCAGTGCCATTGCTTCCTCTTTCGAAAGGACCTTTCGCATCACCGTTTTTGTACTGTCAATCGGTGTAAATATCGTACTTCCTTTCCGATTGTGCGGTGTCAACACGTAAAACAACTTGTCCTTTGGTATCCCGCGCATATCCATCGGCTTAATATCCGCAACTACACACACTCCATTGGTTCCGTAAACAACAAATTCGCCTTTGTTAAACATTCTTTTCTCACTTCTTTCTCTTTAAAGCACGTTACATGTTACCAAACTCTCTTTCCATAATATTTTACCACTTTTTCGTCACTTCCGTCAGCAAAAACTTCGCATTTTTCCGCATTTTCAGCATTACGCACAAGTTATAGTCCGTATATATTTGTGCATTTTTTTGCATATATTTTTCTTGACATAGGTAACAATAAAAAAATGTTTTTTCAGCAGTCTTTATAAGTAATGAATCAGCTCTGACGGCAAGTATTTTTCCAGCATGTTTTCCAGTTTTTCTCCGTCAATCGGTTTCGATATATAATCGTCAAATCCATTTTCCAAGAACATCTCTTTCGCACCTACTATCGCATTTGCGGTAAGTACAATCAAAACGGCCTCCTTAGACGCATTATCCTCTGTTTCCTTAAGACGTTTCAGCGTTTCAATACCATCCATTTCCGGCATCATATGATCCAGTAAAATAATATGATACGTTGAACGAGTTGCTTTCTCAATGCATTCTGCACCGCTTGCAGCGGTATCGACCTGAATTTTGATGCGTTTCAAAAGAGCCTTCACTACCGTAAGATTGATTGCTGTATCATCCACAACAAGCACCCTCGCCTGTTCTGCACTAAAGCGTACACTCTCTACCTTCTTCTCTCTCCTCGACTGTTCCCATTTTAACAGAGCATCGGCACCTTTTACTCTTTTATCGGAAAGCATCTCCTGCTCCACCGCAGCCTCAAACATAGAGCCTTTTCCCAATTCACTCTCCACACGCACACTTCCGTTCATCAATTCCGCCAACTGTCGTACGATAGAAAGTCCAAGCCCGGTTCCTTCTATTCCGTAATTTTTCTTTTCATCCACGCGCACAAACGCATCAAACAATCCTTTTATGTATTCTTCTTTAATTCCGATTCCGCTATCCTGCACCTGTATAATCAGCTGCATCCGCTTGGCATCCTTTTTGCGGCATTTCAGTTTCAGGCATACAAACCCTTCTTTTGTATATTTGATGGCATTACTGATGAGATTCATCATAATCTGTTTTACACGCATTTCATCGCCATACAGTTCATAGGGTAATCCTTCATCCAATTCAATCCGGAAACTAAGTCCCTTTTCCTCCGCTTTCGGCGTCAAAACATTACGAATATCAATTACCGCATCCAGTAAATTGTATTGCTTTTTCACAATATCCATTCGTCCGGATTCCATTTTGGAAAAATCGAGAATCTCATTTACCAGATTAAGTAACGTCCTGCCCGCTCCCTTAATATCTTCCGCATATTGCTTGATTTCGGGAGAAACACTTTCACGGATAATCATTTCATCCATACCAAGCACAGCATTAATCGGCGTGCGTATTTCATGGCTAATTTGCGCCAAAACATTGCTCTTTGCAATATTGGCCGCATCCGCTCTTTTCCTCTCCTGCTCCAACTCATGAATCATCTGCATCTTTTCTGTCAGATTGTTCACAAGAACAAGATAACCTATCAGCTCTTTATATTCGTCCCAAATAGGCACCGTACTCACACTGCAATATGCCTGATTTTCACTGCAGACTGCTTCCACTTCCGTCTGCTCATATTCGTTGTAAAACGAAGCATCGCCTGCCTCAAACAATTTTTCCAGTGTCATTTCCTCATATTGCACCGGCAACGCAAAAAAATCCTTTGCCGTTTCATTGACAACACAAAGACGTTTGTCACTGTCGTATACCAGCAGCGGCTCTTTGATGTTGTAGTAAATAAACTCCGACATGTTGGCAATGTTCAGCTGGGACTTATTAAAAAACAGTACAGTACGATATACCAGAATTGCTCCAAAAAACTGTCCCAGTGTACTGCCCGGGAAAGCATAAAATCCATATTGCGGCATAATCGTGTCAAACACCATGCCAATAACCGTTACATTAACGCAGGCAAAAATAATACGTCCCATAGCACGCTCTTTTTTACGTTTTGCATGGCGAATCATTTTCCACACCATCACATACAAACAAACACAAATCAAAACGCAGTACACTGTGTAAATATCGTTCCAAAAACTTTTATTCAGCTGGTAGTACATTCCATCATCCAAATAAAAGAACGTGACACATTCTTTTGTTCCGGTAATATAAGCAAGGGGAAGTGATAATGTTACAAACGCATACATTGCCTTTTTTGTCCATCCGGGCATAGTAACCCAGTGGCTTGCCATAAACACAACCAATGCCAAAAAGGCAAACACACCATATTGACCGATTGCGCGGCAAATTCTGGCTATTTCTGTGTTTGTCTGGACAAATGCCGCAGAATAACAAAAACTCCACACCGAACTGGCAAGCAAAATCATGGCAATACATTTGTTTTGCCACTCTTTTTTATCCACACGTATCATATGAAAAGCCAAAACTCCTGTCACCACGGACATTCCAAACAAAATATAGGACAATATCATTCCGTACATAACTGCACCACCAATTTCTCTTTTGCAACTTCGTTATTTTTTACAAATCGTAAGGTGTTACCTGGTACACGTAATAATTCAACCAGTTGCTGTACAGGTTGTTGCTGTGCGCACGCCACTGTAACAACGGTTTCTTTGTTGGGTCATCATCCGGGTAATAATTTTTTGGCACCTGAATCGTTAACCCTTTGTTGATGTCTCTTTTGTATTCCGCATCCAATGTCATGCGGTCATACTCCGGATGTCCCATAACAAAAATCTGTTTTCCTTCGTTTGCGATAGCAAGCAACACGCCTACTTCATCCGATTTTGCCAAAATAGTTAAATCCGGACAGTTTTCTACTTCGGTTGTATCCACTGTCGTATAACGGCTGTTGGGAGTCAGGAACACATCGTCAAAACCACGCACAAGTGGTACTTTCCGGTTCAAAACGCGGAACGGATACACACCGAACAGTTTTTCCGGCAATGACACTTTCTCAATTCCGAAATGATGATACAATCCTGCCTGTGCACCCCAGCAAATGTGGAGCGTGGATGTCACATTTTCTTTTGTCCAGTCCATAATGGTACACAACTCTTCCCAGTAATCCACCTGTTCAAACGCAAGCTGTTCCACCGGAGCCCCGGTAATAATCATGCCGTCAAACTTCTTGTCTTTTACTTCTTCAAACGTTGTATAAAATTTATTCAAATGATTGGCCGATGTGTTCAAAGACACATGGCTGCTCATATTTAAAAACGTCACATCGATTTGAAGCGGTGTGTTGGATAACGCGCGCAGCAACTGCAACTCTGTATCCTGTTTGATTGGCATTAAATTCAAAATACAAACTTTCAGCGGACGGATATCCTGATGAAGGGCCCTGTTTTCATCCATCACAAATATATTTTCATTTTCCAGTATTTCTAATGCCGGTAAATCACTTTGAGTCTTAATTGGCATGTCGTATTCCTCCGTTATTCGTTCAAATATTGTTCTAAAAATTGTTCTTCCGACACAATCGGAACGCCCAATTCTTTTGCTTTTTTATTTTTGCCGGAAGTGGATGTAATATCGTTGTTGATAAGACATTCTGTTTTTCCGGTCACACTGCCCGTCACTTTTCCGCCCCGTTTTTCAATTTCTTCTTTGAGTTCATTCCGATTTGAAAAATGGTTAAGACTTCCGGTTATGACAAAGGCTTTCCCTTCTAACGTCTGAGCTGCTTCTGCCGCCGGTGTTTCCAATGTCAGTTCCTGCAACAAACGGTCCAGTTTTTCGTTGTTTTCCGGCTCTTTAAAATACGCACAAAAAGCAGTTGCTATCACATCGCCAACGCCTTCGATTTCGCTCAGTTGTGCTTCATCCGCGCTACGAAGTTTGTCCAAATCGTGCTGAAAATGTTTGCACAACATTTTTGCATTTGCTACACCGATATTGGCAATGCCGAGTCCGTATAACAGACGGGGCAACGTTGTCATTCGTGCTTTTTCAATGCTGTCATACAGTTTTTTGTAAGACTTTTCTCCAAAGCCTTCCATACTCACAATCGCATCTTTGTGCTTTTCTAAATGGAACAAGTCTGCGTACTCATGCAAAAATCCTTTTGCCAAAAATTTTTCCAACGTGGCTTCTGACAATCCATCCATATTAAGCGCATCCCGACTTACAAACAGCGTAAACGACTTAATCTTTTTGATGACACAGAGCGGGTTGACACAATACAACATTTTTGCATCGCCAATCTGTTTTACTTCTGTTTGTCCGCCGCACACCGGGCATGTTTCCGGTATTTCCACACTGTCGCTTTTCGTGAGATTTTCTGCAATTTGCGGGATAATCATATTCGCTTTGTAAACGGTAATTTTGTCCCCGATACCAAGCTGTAACGAGCGCAAAACACTGATGTTGTGCACGCTGGCACGGCTCACTGTCGTTCCTTCCAGCTCTACCGGTTCAAAAATGGCAACCGGATTAATCAGTCCGGTCCTGCTTGGACTCCATTCAATTTCCCGAAGTGTCGTCTCCCGAATTTCATCCTCCCATTTAAAGGCAATGGAATGACGCGGAAACTTTGCCGTACTGCCAAGACTCTGTCCATATGCAATATCTTCGTAACTAAGCACAAGACCATCCGACGGAATGTCATACGTCTCAATAGCCTTCGCAAAATAGTCCACCGCATCGTGAATCGTATCTTTGTCCACTTCTTTATATTCTACCACATCAAAGCCCAATTTTTGTAAAAATACAAACTGTTCTTTTCTGGAATTTTGAAAATCTGCTCCTGCTGCTAAGACAAGTCCAAACGCATAAAACTGTACACTTCTTTTTGCTGTAATCTCGCTGTTTAACTGTCTTACGGAACCACTGCAAAGATTTCTCGGATTTTTGTATTTGGCCTCTTCTTCTGCAATATCTTCGTTTATTTTTTCAAAATCGGAGTAACTGATTACCGCTTCTCCGCGCAATACCAAATCTTCTTTGAAAGGAATGGAAAGAGGAATGTTTTTGAATACTTTGGCATTGTTTGTAATTACTTCTCCCGCTTCGCCGTTTCCGCGTGTAACCGCCTTTTCCAATTTGCCGTCCCGGTAGGTAAGTACAATCGTCAAACCATCCAGTTTCCAGCTAAGAAGGCCTTCTTTGTCTCCAAGCCAGTCCCGAAGTTCGTCTCTGCTTTTTGTCTTGCCAAGGGATAACATAGGCTGCTCGTGGCGTTCCTTCGGAAGTTCTTCTACCGCTGTATAACCTACATTTACCGTAGGGCTGTTTGCCAGCACAACGCCGGTTGCCTGTTCCAGCTTTTCCAATTCATCGTACAACTTGTCATATTCAAAATTGCTCATAATTTCCGTGTCTTTTGCATAATAGCTTTCCGACGCACGGTTTAAAAGCTCCACCAATTGTTTCATTCTGTCTGCGTTATGTTGTTCCACGTTGCTACACTCCATTATCTTTTCATGCCAAGACTACCATACAGTTCGTCCAGCTCTCTTTTTTCCAATTCCCGGTACTCACCCGTTTTTAATGTGCCAAGTTCCACATTCATAATGCGTATTCTCTTTAAGCTTTTTACTTCATAGCCAAACTGTTTGCACATACGTCTAATTTGCCGGTTCAGCCCTTGCGTCAGCACAATGCGGAACGTAAACTTTCCAAGCGGTTCCACCACACATTTGCGCGTTGTTGTCTCAAGCTCCGGCAAATATACACCGGCACGCATGCCGGTAAAAAAATCATCCGTAAGCGCTTTGTCCACTTTGACGATATATTCTTTTTCATGGGCATTGGCACCGCGCATCATACAATCAATCAAATCCCCGTCATTGGTCATAATCATAAGACCTTCCGAATCTTTATCCAGACGCCCCGCGTAAGTGACCCGTATCGGATAAGAAAAGGCCTCTTTGATTGTCTTCTTTGCGTGTTTGTCCTTTTCCGTACACGTAACGCCGATTGGCTTGTAATACGCCAGTACCTTTTTTTCATTGGGACGCTGCAGCGGTTTCCCGTTCACGGAAATCTGCTCCTTTCCCGTCACTTTACATCCCATTTTTGCAACGGCACCATCAATGACAACTCTGCCTTGCTCCACAAGTTTGTCTGCCTCTCTTCTGGAACAGATACCGCATTCTGCCAAATATTTATTTAAACGTATGCTTTCTTCTGCCATATGTTCTCCCCGTTGCCAGCCATCTATTCTTACTCAGAAATACAAATTTCATAAAATACTTCAAAGCTCTCTTTGCCCTGTAATGTATTTCCGTATTCTCTATCTTTTAACTCTCCTGCAAAATCACATCTGTCCGCTCTGCCATACCACGGTTCAATACAAATAAACGGCGCATTTTTCTTTACCGGAGACCATACGCCAAACAACGGCGCGTCAAATTTTACCGTCAAATAATGCTCTTTATCCGGAGTACAAAGTGCCACTTCTTTTGCCTGGTTGTTTTCGATAACAAGTGCATCGTCGTCAAACAAATCCTCGGTGATTTTTAAATAACCGTTATCCAGCGCAAGCTCTTTTAATTTGTCACCCACAAGACCGCCTTCCAACACGTCACTCACCACTTTATCCGGTGTGTCAAAATAAATATAATAATCGGTCTGCTTTGTATTTTCCAAAATCGGACACAGAAAAGCCGGATGTCCGCCTACCGAAAAATGCATCTCACCATCTGCCTTGTTTGTCACCTTCCACCCTGCAATAACGCGCAAGCCATCCAGACGATAAGAAAGTTCCAGTGCAAAATCATACGGATACTTTGTTTTTGTTTCCTCGGTTGCTTCCAATACAAAACGGATGGAATCCTGCGTTTCTTCCACCACAGTAAATTCCATATCTCTGGCAAATCCGTGCTGTCCCATTTCATATTCTTTTCCGTCACATCTGTATTTTTTGTCTCTGACGCTTCCTACAACCGGAAAGAGAACCGGTGCTGTTCTGCCCCAATATTTTGCATCTGCGCACCACATATATTCTCTGTTATCACTCTTTCTGCGGAGAGATTTGATTTCTGCTCCGGCGGAATTTATTTCAAGAATCATCTGTTCATTTTCAATCGTATATGTGCTCATCGTAACATTCCTTTCAAAAGTTTGTCTCTTATGCTCAATTATACTAAAAATCACACAATAGTGCAAAGCCTTATTCCGTTTTATAAAAACTACTTCCAATTTGTTTGGCTTTGCCTTCCATGCAAAGCTTCAAAAGCTCAGACAGAAGCTGTTGCATTGTAATGTTTTCTTTTCCGTATTCCTGCCAAATCTGTTCCATATTTTTGGGCGTATAATCCAAATAAGCGCACAAACCGCTTTCCGATTTTTGCCACGGCAAGGCATTATCTTTTCCGTCCGGTATATTTTTTCCCTTAGTAATCCTATACTTTTCTGCCAGCACTTCAAAAATATCATCCATACATGTGACAATCTGCGCACCCTGTTTGATTAATTTGTTACAGCCAAAGCTAAGCGCATCCGTAATCCTCCCCGGTAACACAAGCACTTCCTTTCCCTGTTCCAGCGCCATATCCACCGTAATCAATGTCCCGCTCTTTTCTTTTGCCTCAATCACTACAAGTGCATCACACAAACCGCTGATAATGCGGTTTCTTGGTGGAAAGAGTCTTGCAAGCGGTTGTGTCCCCGGCGGATATTCGGACACAATGGCGCCCTGCTCTTGGAGTGTTTCATACAAACGATAGTTTTCTCTGGGGTAACAAATATCCGCGCCGCACCCCAACACGGCAATGCTTGTTCCACCTGCATACAGTGCACTTTCCTGGGCAATTCCATCAATGCCTACTGCCATGCCGCTGACTACACATACGCCCTGTTCTCCCAACTTTTTTCCGATTGCTTTTGCCGCCATCCGACCATATTCGGAGCACTGCCTTGCACCGATAATCGCCACAACCGGCACAGTCTCTTCCGGCATGTTTCCTTTGACATAAATGGCCCACGGCCTATCCGGAATCGTTTTTAACCGTTCCGGATACTTCTCATGAAACCATGGATAAAATTGAATGCCTGTTCTTTGTAACTGCAAAAATGACTTGTGCAAGTCGTTTGTCCGGCTTTGCAACAATCTCTGCAACGGCTTTTCACGCAAAATTTTTTCCAGCTTGTCTTCCTCACACGCAAAAATATCCTTTGGGGTACCAATCTGTTCTGTCAATTCATGCAGCTTTTTATTACTAAAATTAAGACAATGCAGCCAGTAAGCATACTGTAACATTTCTTCCGACTGCTGTTTTTCATATGCCATTCTATCTGTCTTTTCCATATGCACCTCCTACTTAAAATACTTGTTGTCCGCCGACCGGTAACATACCGCTTCTGTGAGATGGATTTCTTCAATTTGCTCTTTTTCATCCAAATCCGCTATCGTGCGTGCCACTTTCAAAATGCGATGATAGGCTCTTGCACTGAGCGACAACGATTCAAAAATCTGCTCCATAAACCGTTGTTCCTTTCCGGACAAAACACAATATTTTTCCAAATCTGCCGGTCCCATATCCGAGTTAAACCGAAGTCGTGTTCCTGCAAAACGCGCATCCTGCATAGTTCTCGCTCTCATAACTCTTTCCCGTATCGTTTTGCTTGTCTCGTTTTTTCCGGTGCTGTGTGCCAACTCTTGAAATGACACACGTGGCGTTTCCACACAAATATCAATGCGGTCTACCATCGGACCGGAAACATGCCCCAAATACCTCTGTACTTCATAAGGGGTACAACTACACTGGTTCATATCCGGGAAATTTCCGCAGGGGCACGGATTCATAGCTCCTACAAACATGCAGTCTGCCGGATAAACAAACGTCCCTGTGTTTCGCGCAATATGAATTTGTTTTTCTTCCAAAGGCTGCCGTAAAATATCAATGGTAGAACGGGAAAATTCCGGTAGTTCATCCAAAAAGAGAACCCCTCGATGTGCCAAACTGATGACACCCGGCTTTGGCACTCTGCCACCGCCTGCCAGCGCCTGTACCGAAATCGTATGATGTGGATTTAGAAATGGTCTTTTTGTAATAAGCGGCCTGTCTTCTCCAAGAAGTCCTGCCACACTATATATGGTTGAAACCTCCAAACTTTCTTCCTCGGTTAACGGCGGAAGTATGGTAGGTATTCTTTTTGCCAGCATCGTTTTCCCAGCACCCGGAGGACCGATTAAAAGCAAATGGTGAAACCCTGCTGCCGCCACTTCCAATGCACGTTTTACGGTATCCTGTCCATTAATATCCGCAAAATCCTCCAAAAAGGAGTCTTCGCAAAATTGCCATATTGTTTCGTTTCCAACAACCGGAAATTGCTGTTTTTCCGATGCACTTCCAAAAAAAGCTAACACTTCGCTAATATGAGACACTCCCAGCACCGGCATATCCGATATGACAAGCGCCTCCTCCTCATTCATTTTCGGTACTACACAAAGACCTATCCCCTCTTCTTTTGCTTTCCGTACAATGGGCAAAATGCCACGCACCCCTTTGATTTCGCCGGAAAGACCCAATTCCCCGATAAGCAAAACATTAACCGCACAATCCTGCGGCAGTATAGCAAGCGACTGTAAAAGTGCCACTGCAATCGGCAAATCAAAAGCCGTACCTTCTTTCCGCATATCCGCCGGCGCCAAATTCACGGTAATTCGAAGCGGCGGCAACTTAATACCGGTATTTTTTAGCGCAACACTGACCCTTTCTTTTGCCTCTTTTACTTCACTTCCCAAATAACCTACCATCTGAAAACATGGCAGCCCCGTAGAGGTATCCACCTCAACCTGCACAAGGTAACTGTGAATACCACACACCATTCCTGTTATAACTGTACTAAACAACTTGTCTCCTTTCTGCTATTGCGATTCCATAAATTGATTGAAAAAGTTTTGAAATAAAAATGATTTGAAACTAAAATTTGAAACTATATTTTGAAATAGAATAAAGATAATTTAAGACTACAGCCACCTGCTTCTTTTCAGAAGCAGGGACTGTATTGATTTTTGATAGAAATACAAAGAGTTTTTGTACTTAGACAATTCTTGTCTCCATACCTTCTCTGTTCTGGGCAAATTCAAGAGCCATCTGTTTACTGATTCTACCATCCATATACAACTGTCTGATAGCATCATCCATCATGATCATACCCATCTTACGGTTTGTCTGCATTGTGGAAGCAATCTGGTGTGATTTACCTTCACGAATGAGGTTACGGATAGCATGGTTTGTATGAAGAACTTCGAACGCTGCCACACGACCTTTGCCGTCCGCGGTCGGAATCAGCTGTTGGGAAATAATTGCCTCCAATACGTTGGCAAGCTGTACCCTAATCTGCTGCTGCTGATGCGGCGGGAATACGTCGATAATACGGTCTACAGTACTTACTGCACCGATGGTATGCAAGGTGGACAATACAAGGTGACCTGTTTCTGCTGCGGTTACCGCTGTACTGATTGTTTCGAAGTCACGCATCTCTCCCACAAGGATAACGTCCGGGTCTTCACGGAGTGCAGCACGAAGTGCGTTTGCATAGCTCTGGGAATCCAAACCAATCTCACGTTGGTTAACCATAGACATCTTGTGTGTATGAAGGTACTCGATAGGGTCCTCCAATGTAACGATATGTGCATCTCTGTTTGTATTAATTTTATCAATGATAGATGCAAGTGTTGTAGATTTACCACTACCGGTAGGTCCTGTTACAAGAACAAGTCCTCTTTTTTTCTGATACAAATCAATAACAGAATCCGGAACACCGAGTTCTTTTGAGTTTCTAATACCTGTCTCAACGACACGCATGGAAAGTGCAACAGATCCTCTCTGTTTGAACGCATTCAAACGGTAACGTCCGATATCGGATAAAGAGAAGGACATATCGAATTCGCCCTTTTCTTCAAAGACTTCTCTCTGGCGTTCTGCCATAACGGTAGAAAGCAATTCTACTGTATCTGCCGGCATCAGTCTTGGAAACTGCTCCATCGTAATAAGGTTACCATGAACCCTCATTTTAGGCGGAATACCGACAGTAAGATGAACGTCGGATGCGCCTGCGTCTTTTGCTACTCTCATAATTTCTTCTAAGGTTGCCATTTTTTCGTCCCCTTCGTATTATATTTTTGTATGTATAACATGACGGTTGTCCATTGTTTTGATTGTATCCACAATCTCAATGTCGTCATATTCTTCACAACTTAAGTCCATTATAACATTATCTTTGAAAGAAAGCACCACCGGTCTTAAAACATTTTTTTCATTTTCTGCAATAATGAGTGCTCTTTCTCCGGTATTCAGCTCTACACTGACACCGTTATGTAAGAAATTTAAAGAATCTATCAATGCCTGCACAATATCGGCATCGTAAATTTCCGGATATTTTTTTAAGTATTTAATTGCTTTTACCACAGATTCCGGCTCTCTGTCAATGGTCATTGCCGTCATCCTCTCAAAAGTATCTGCAACAATCAGTACTTTCGCAGCATGTAACATATGCTCGTTGCCGGTATACATTTCACTGTAAAAATCATACATCGCTTCTTCTGCCTGGGTGCAAATTCTTTTGATTGCCACGCCGTCGGACAGCGCCGAACCAAGCTGTTCAAAACCTTCCGTTTGTGCAGAATGAATTCTGGCTCTCTCGTTTGCTGTCAGCTCTACCTTGTCTGCCAGCGTCTCTGCGATTTCCAATCTGCCGATACCGCCAAAAACCGCTGCCGCAACTGCGTCTCTTCTCTCATCCACCTTTACGTTCATACGGTTTGTAACAAGCGCGCACAAGATGGCAGTATTCAATGCATGTTTATAAATAAAATCCTCACGGCTTCTCACATTGCTGATAAAATCAATCTTTTTATCGCGATGACCGTATTCTTTTATAATCGCTTCCACAATCATGGTTGCCTTAGGCGCTCTGCCTTTTTCTAAAATGGTATCCATTTCCTCTGCAATCATGGAAACCATAATTGCTTGAAAACGTTCAAACTCAACTTCTTCTTCCGTCATTTCTGCCATCGGCTCTGTGGGCTCTAAAATATACATACCGATAATACCAAATCCCTGTATGCTTTGTATCGCCTGTTCTGTCAATTTGGCATTTCTTTCCAAAAGCAAATACCCTTGGCTGCTGTAAACCGGACGCGCAATACGCATCCCCACTTTCAAACCTTCTGTTTTCACAAAATACATCTTTTGTGCACCCCCACTGTGAATCTATAACAAGCTATCTTACCGCCTTAGCGCAACCCTCAATTTTAGCAATGCTTTCTTTTCAATCCTGGAAACATAACTGCGGGAAATGCGAAGCATCTGACCGATTTCACGCTGCGTCACTTCTTCCCCGGTTTCCAAACCATAGCGTAGTTTTATAATCTCTCTTTCTCTCTCATCCAATACGATTTCCAGCAGATTCATCAATTTTTTGACTTCATCTGCTATTGTAATTTTATCTACAATGTCTTCCTGCTCCTGTTCAATAATGTCGAGCAGATTAATCTCATTTCCTTCTTTGTCCGTACCAATCGGCTCGTATAACGAAACATCTCTGGACGACTTTTTCTTGCTACGAAGGAGCATCAACAGTTCATTATCAATACACCTTGCTGCGTACGTTGCAAGTCTGCTGCCTTTGCTTGCATCAAACGAAGAAACTGCTTTAATCAGACCAATGGTTCCGATTGATATCAAATCTTCCATATCTTCGTCCACGTTTTGGTATTTTTTGGCTATGTGGGCTACCAGACGAAGATTGCGTTCTATCAAAATCTCCCTCGCCGCCGTTACTTCCTCTCCGTTTCCTTCTTTCAGTATCCGAATATAACCTGCCTCCTCCTCTGAGGATAATGGTCTTTCAAAAGTTTTCACACTTTTAAGCCCCCAAAGTCAATTTGTTATATTCTATGTGTGGAAAGAATGAGAAGTGCCTTTCCCACTGCTTTACGTGGTTGTATTATTTTTCTACTTCATTATACTAAAGCACCTGTAACTTGGCAACCATTTCTATTATGTAATCTCAATTTTCTATTCATCCAACAAAAATGCCGCCATTACATAATTGCTCACATCGATTCCTCTTTTTGTCAGGCGTATGGCTCCATCCGTTCTCTCCAAAAGCCCATCAACCTGCATTTTCTGCAAAACCGGTCCGTAAACTTCTTCCATCGTGATGCCAAAATCAGCCACAAATTGTGCTTCCTTTACCCCCTCCATCATGCGAAGTCCCAAAAACATAAACTCTTCCATGCACTCTTTTTTTGAAAGTTTGTCTACCTGTTTTTCCCTATTTCCTGCGATATACTTCGTCAAATCCGCATCGTTTTGAAAACGCACGTTGTCCACCATGGAAGCTGCACCGATTCCAAATCCCACATAATTTCCGCGTCTCCAATATACGCTGTTATGGCGGCATTCGTATCCTTCTTTCGCATAATTGGATATTTCGTAACGCCTGTATCCATGTTCTGCCAACCGCTTTTCTGTCCTTTTATACATCTGCCGCTCCACTTCCTCTTCCGGAAGCGCTAACAGTCCCTTTTCATTCCACTCAAAAAAAGGCGTTCCTTCTTCCACAATAAGGCTGTATGCGGATATGTGTTCCGGTTGTAACGCAAGCACTTTATGTAATGTCTCTTCGTATTTTTCCATCGTCTGACCGGGCAATGCGGACATCACATCCACATTGATGTTTTGAAAACCAGCTTGTCTTGCTTCGTCATAAAGCGCGAGAAAATCTTCAAACGTATGAATCCGCCCAAGTCTTTTTAGTTCCTCATCCCTTGCAGACTGCATACCGATACTGAGCCGGTTCACACCTGCCTTTTTGCATGCGGCAAGTTTTTGATAATCCGCCGTCTTTGGGTTTACTTCCATCGTAATTTCCGCGTCGTGCGAAACGTGATACTGCTCTTTTAGAGTTGTCAGTATCGCACAAAGTTGTTCCGTTTGAAGTACGGTCGGTGTGCCACCGCCGAAAAAGACGGAAACTACCGTATCGTTACGGTAATGTTCCGCCTCTGTCTCTATTTCCTCTATCAGGCGCTCCACGTAAGCCTGTCTTGTCGCTTCCGTGGCAGGCGCCGATAAGAAATCACAATAATTACATTTTTGCACACAAAATGGAATATGAATATAAATACTTAAGTTTTTCATTATTTGCCATCGTCCAGTTTCAACACACTCATAAATGCTTTTTGCGGAATTTCCACGCTTCCGATTTGTCTCATACGTTTCTTTCCTTCTTTTTGCTTTTCTAACAGCTTTTTCTTACGGGTAATGTCACCGCCGTAACATTTTGCAAGCACGTCTTTTCGCATTGCTTTTACCGTTTCTCTTGCAATAATTTTGCCGCCTACTGCTGCCTGAATCGGAATTTCAAACAAGTGTCTCGGAATTTCGTCTTTCAGCTTTTCGCACATCTTTCTGCCCCGCTCGTAGGCGCTGTCTGCATGCACAATAAAGGAAAGAGCATCCACTTCTTCGCGATTAATCAAAATATCCAGCTTCACAAGCTTGGACTCTTCATATCCTTTGAGTTCATAATCAAACGACGCATAGCCTCTGGAGCGTGATTTAAGCGCATCAAAGAAATCATAAATAATCTCATTTAACGGCAAATCATATTTTAATAATGCACGGGTTCCTTCAATGTATTCCATACCAAGATATCTGCCTCGTCTTTCCTGACAGAGTTCCATAATAGAGCCGATAAACTCGGTGGTCACCATAATTTCGGCACTTACAATCGGTTCTTCCATGTATTCAATCTCGGAAAGATCCGGGAGATTGGACGGGTTGGTCAATTCAATAACATCCCCGTTTGTCTTGTACACTTTATAAATAACGCCCGGCGCCGTTGTTACTAAATCAAGGTTATATTCTCTCTCCAGTCGTTCTTGAATAATTTCTAAATGCAACAGACCTAAAAATCCGCAACGGAAACCAAAGCCCAACGCAATGGATGTCTCCGGTTCATAGTTTAAAGAAGCATCGTTTAACTGCAATTTTTCCAACGCATCACGCAAATCCGGATATTTTGCACCATCTGCCGGGTACACACCACAGTACACCATGGAATTTACTTTTTTGTAGCCCGGTAGCGGTTCAGCGCAAGGGTTTGCCGCATCTGTCACCGTATCACCTACCGCGGTATCTTTTACATTTTTGATGGAGGCAGTAATATAGCCAACCATACCGGCAGACAATTCTTCACAAGGAATAAACTGTCCGGCGCCAAAATAACCGACTTCCACTACTTCTTCGCTGGCACCGGTTGCCATCATCTTAATCTTAGTGCCCTTTTTGACCGTACCTTCCACAATACGGCAGAAAATAATAACACCTTTGTACGGGTCATACAAAGAATCAAAAATCAAAGCCTGAAGCGGATTTTTTGCATCTCCGCCGGGAGCCGGAATTTTCTTTACAATCTGTTCCAAAACCTGCTCGATACCAATGCCGTTTTTGGCAGAAATAAGCGGTGCATCTTCTGCTTCAATACCAATCACATCTTCAATTTCCTCGATAACGCGCTCCGGCTCTGCGCTTGGCAAGTCAATTTTGTTAATGACCGGGAACACATCCAAGTTGTGGTCCAGTGCAAGATACACGTTTGCCAATGTCTGCGCCTCAATTCCCTGTGCCGCATCCACTACAAGAATGGCACCGTCACACGCTGCAAGACTTCGGCTTACCTCGTAGTTAAAATCCACGTGTCCCGGGGTATCAATCAAGTTAAAAATATATTCTTCTCCATCTTCTGCCTTATAAACAGTACGCACGGTCTGTGCTTTGATGGTAATACCACGCTCTCTCTCAAGCTCCATGTTATCAAGCACTTGTGCCTGCATTTCACGGCTTGTCAAAAGCCCGGTATGTTCAATAATTCTATCTGCCAATGTGGACTTACCGTGGTCGATATGTGCCACAATACAAAAATTTCTAATTTTACTCTGGTCTACGTTTGACATGTACTTCCTCCATTTTTTGTCATTTGACGTTTAGTATACCATACCGGACAGCACGATATCAAGCGTTTGTGCCAACGGATCACAGGCATTTCTCATTTCCTGCACCGTATTTGTCTGTGCTCCCATCTCTACCAAGAGATATTTATCTTTCAAATGCATGTTATAACGATACCCTTTCAAATATATTTTTCTGGCAAGCCCAGGAAAATACTCGTTGCATGCCACCTGCATCTGAAAGGAAAGGGCCAGATTAGAACTCAAATTGTCATTTTGCAAATAATCGATTGCACCGGTCTGATTCGTATAACTCAAACCGTTGAAAAACATAAATTTTGCGGTTGGCCGCCCCTGGATGGTTGTTACATATTTTGTTCCTTCCGGCGCAGCATCCCTATGTAAATCAATTACTACTTGTATTTCCGGATGTTGTGCCAAAATCTGTTCCATAGCCGGCAAAGCCTTGGAATAGGCATCATCCCGATATCCAACGTCATATTCTCCGGTATGGTGCAACACCCGATAGCCATATTGTTCCGTCAAAATTTTTGTCAAAAGTTCCCCGATTCCAACAATCGTTGTTGACTTGTCTCCCGGTACGGAATCTGCAAAAGCTTCCTGTGAATGCGTATGAAAAATCAAAATGTGATAGCCTTCTGCTGATTTGTCTACTGTCATATCTGCCTGCAAAAATTTTTGGATATCGATGCCTGCTGCCTCTGCCGAAGTAGTATTATCAATGGCATAAAACTCTTTTATCACACTTTCGGTATCCGGAAATTGACTCCAATCATACGTTTTTTGCTTTTGTGTCACTTTAACAAAGGGTAACTGTGCAAGCATTCCTGCCTCGCTTGCCGTTACGCCTTTGTTTTCCGTTCCTTCACTCTCTCCAATCACGCTTTCCGGTTCTTCTATATCTTTCGCATGGGCATTTTCAGCAGCCATTGCTTCCAAAAGCAGTTGTTCCTCTGCTTGCGCTTGTTCTTCCAGCAGTTTTTCATAAAAATGCATATCCTCCATAAGCCCTTGCGATTTCTGGTTCGACATTGCATATTGTATATACGGACTTATATGAATTACATTGCCGTTTTCCCAATCACCTGCACCTTCTTCGGTTGCTTGAAAAAAGGCAAGTGGCATAACGGCTTCTGATGCTGTTTGCTGCAACCACTTCATCACCTCTCCCAACATAGATTTCCCTGTCTGTCCGGAAAAAGCTTTCTTTCCCAATACAATATTTCCCACAAGCAACGCCACAACTGCAAACAGTATCGGCTTTACCAATTTCTTTTTTCGATATTGCTTATCCACTCTTCTCATACAGACAAGTATATGATTTTCAAAACGGCTTTAGACCTGATTTGCCTCAACTTCCAAATCCAAAGTTATATTAAGCGCTTCCGAAATCATAAAGCTCAATCTTTTGATTGTGGCATCGATATCTTTGCTTGTCACGTACATATTATTTAATTCTGCAAAAATATTTGGTTTTTCCAATGTTTCTGTAGCCTTTTCCAATGCATCATTCACGATAGTGGCCGCATCAACCACCGTCGGCACGCCAATGGCGATGACCGGTACGCCCAAACTGTCCCTTGTAAGCGCACAACGGTGATTTCCCACACCGGAACCGGGATGAATGCCCGTATTCGTAATTTGTACAGTCCGATTTAAACGTTTGGTACTTCTTGCCGCAAGGGCGTCCACAACAATAACGACATCCGGTCTTGTCTGTGCTACAACTCCTTTTACAATCTCTGCCGTTTCCATTCCGGTAGCCGCCATAACACCGGGCACAATACTGCTTACCAGATTCATTTTCTCTTTGTTGTACGCAGCTTTTCCATATTCCAAAATCACATGTCTTGTAACAAACAAGTTATCCACCACATTAGGTCCTAAGGCATCCGCTGTCACTTCCCGGTTCCCTAAGCCGACCACAAGCACAGACTTTTCCTGTTTGCGATTGGGAATAATATCTTCCAGCTGTTTTGCCAACGTTTGTGATATTTCTCTATGGTATCCCTCGTCTCCTTCCGACATAGCCGGCGCCTCCAACGTAATATACGTCCCTATCGGTTTTCCCAAATCTCTTGCGGCATTTTTGGTCCGAATTATTACTTTCGTTACCGTCACATCGGATATTTCATCATAGCTTTCTTCAATTTCAACACCTCGTACTTCCCGTTTTGTCTCTTCCACACTTTCTCTTGCTTCCAGCGCCAAATCTGTCCGTATCTTAAAACTGTTGTCCATATTTTTTTCTTTCCCTTTTTCTTTTTATTTTATTTCTATTTTTTACAAAAAAATTGGGAATTATGTATTGACAATCACAAACTCTTACACTAAAATAATACACGTATGTTTTATTGAAACGTCCGTGTCCGGCTTTAATAAAGCATTTCCTAATAATTGATTAGAGATTACCATAATAGGAGGTGTACGTCTTGGCTAACATCAAATCTGCAAAAAAGAGAATTTTAGTTAATAAGACAAAGGCTGATAGAAATAAAGCTATCAAATCCGGTGTTAAAACTGCAGTGAAGAAAGTAAACGTTGCTATTGAAGCTGGCGATAAAGCTGCTGCTCAGGAAGCATTATTAGCAGCTACTTCTGCTCTTGACAAAGCTACTACTAAAGGAGTATATCACAAAAATACTTCTTCCAGAAAAGTATCCCGTCTTGCTAAAGCAGTTAACGAAATGGCTTAATTGTCTTAATTTAGTAATAAACGAAATACAAAGAATCTGCTACCGTCATGGCAGATTCTTTTTTATTATCACAAAAGACGTATGTGCAGACCAAGTCGCACATACGTCTTTATATCAGTTTACTTTAATACATTTTATCGGCCCCCGGTTATACCGCCGTGGGATGCACCGCCGCTGGAAGTATGGTGTCCACCACCGCCTCCTCCGCCACCGCCGCTGCTGGATTCTATCACGCGGCTTGTGACATGTTTATGCAAAAATCTGTCTTCTCTTCCGCGCATCGTCGGCTGTCCGCCATTTACATAGCTATGCGCAGTTGTCGTCTTTTTCCCTTTTCTTGCAGATAAGTTAATCAATAAGAAAATCGCCGTTACAACAGCCGCAGCAAGAAGTGTTATATGCGGTTTGGCAAGCATTGCCATGCCCGTCATTG
This sequence comes from Lachnospiraceae bacterium, assembly GCA_045546775.1. Classification (GTDB taxonomy): domain Bacteria; phylum Bacillota; class Clostridia; order Lachnospirales; family Lachnospiraceae; genus RGIG3002. Next base: position 24,707 of record JAZQDM010000076.1, read on the forward strand.
CTCCCTTTTGGCTTAAATCCTTTTCAACCTGTTTTACAAAATCACTGTAAGCACGATACGGATGCACATCTATGTATTTAAGTGCATCATCACGCAAACGTACAAGCATGGAATGACTATACTTCTGTTCCGCTTTTCCACATGTGCTAATTGCCACATACTTCACACCATCTGCTTCCTCGCCGATGTTGTCCAAAAAGAGCACACCGTCTCCTATCGGTTTGTTGTAACCAAATTTATGCTCATCATAAAAATTGTCCGCATAAATCATAACATATTCATCCATGTCCGCATATGGGTCGTATTCCAACGCATATTCTTCCAAAGACTCATCCAATGTAACAATAATAATATCTGCTTCAATCTTTTTTTCGGTTTTGGCAATCTGATCACGAAGCTTTTCTTCTTCGTCGTCTGTCAATCTGTCTGCATAGTCAAAAACTCTTTCATCTGTCGTACATTCATCGTTATTACGTTCCTCAGCCGAAGTCTTGCGCCCAAAGCTTGCAATTGCAACAATCACAAGTAAAATTCCGAACGCAATAAACGGAATTCGGAAAAATCTCAAATATTCTCTCATTTTATATCCATTCCTTTCTCTTTCACATTTTCCGGACTAAATTACAAATCCGTTCGCAACAATATAAATCATTGCAAAAGCAAGACCAAATACAGTAGCCGCATAACCCAGCATTTTCTTCTTAGAAAGCGGTGTTTTTCCAACTACTTTTCCGGTCTGCCCATTGATATAAAACGGGAACTTTTGATTTTGATATGTGTATGTATATACCCATACCGGGAACAACGCATAATACAATCCACTTCTGTTGATTGTAAGATTTTTACGATGTGGTTTTAAGGACGAATAGCCACTCAACGACTCACTCATCAGTCCTTCCGAATCTTTTGCTGCTTTATCTCGCGCTCTGGGCTCCAGCGCATCTGCCGGCTGATTAAATACTTCACTCAAAAATCCTGACATATATTTTTCATCAAAATTTTCAAGCACGTTGTAATGATACGGCTCCATCAAATCCATGACACTGTCGTCCATGGCATCGGACGCATCTACCGGTATTTTGTTAAAATCAATATCCATGTCACGATATACATGATAATAGCTTGTCTCTGTATATTCTTTGTTGCCGCTTCTCCAAGTACGAATTTTTGTGGCACCTCCATCAAAGACATAGTTTGCCTGATAATCATACAACCAAAACGGAACATAGCTGCCTTCCATTTTTTCCAAAGCAGCATCTTTCAAAAATCCGGACGGTGTAAACGCCTTCTTTTTGAATTCCTTTTTCAAAATATCTTTTGCCTGTTGTTTCCCCACTTTAAAAGGCAAAATAAGATTTGGCCGGTACATTCCCTGCACCTTTTCATCAAAAATGATGTAATTTCCGCAATGAGCGCATTTGGACGCAGAAGTAAACCGCTCCGTCTCAAGCGGCGCTCCACAATTGGCACAGCTCATTTGCGAGCTGCCTTCCATTTTTTGCTGGCTTTCCACGCTGTCACAATGGGGACAGTGCATGGAGCCTTTTTCCGGGTTGTAAAGTACATTACCCCCGCAATTCTGACACTTAAAAATCATTTGTATACTCCCTTCTTTTTTTATGCTACATCCACTTTTGTAAAAGTAGAATAACATCCTTCTCTGTCTTTGGTTTGGAAAAATAAGAGCCTTGTACAAAATCAATCGTTAATTTTTTCATTTCTGAATATTGCTCTTCGTTTTCCACGCCTTCCGCAACTAGCTGCATCCCAATTTCTTTTACCATGGAAATAAGATGCGACATAGCAATCTGCGCCTTCTCACTTTTAAAATAAGAGGACACAATTTCTTTGTCCAATTTAATTTTCTGGAAAGGAAATTCAATTACATTCCGTAATCCTGCAAATCCACTTCCATAATCGCCCAATGATGTAGACGCGCCGGCCTTCAATAGCTCATTCATATTGTTGCGTAATATGCTTTCTGAATAATTGACTGCCGCCTCCGTAATTTCAAAATTAAAGCGATACGGCGGAATATTATAGGCCTCCATCATCTCCAGCAGTTGCTTTGCCAAATCATCCTGCATACACTGGATTACCGACAAATTTACATCTATATATTCAATGCCGTACTGCTCCGGATGCTCCTCCTGCATAAAACGGCACACTTTGCGGAATACTGCTTTTCCCAGCTCAGAAATCATACCATTTTGCTCCGCCAAGGGAACAAATACATCCGACATCACATAATGCTCATTTTCATCTGCAAGACTCACAACCGCTTCCAACGAAACAAATTTTCCGTCTTCCACCGAATACACCGGTTGATAATGAATCTGAATGGAGTCATTTTCCAATGCTTGACGCAACGCCTTTTCTGCATCCGACACTTTCTTTTTTTGTTCCAATTGTTCTTCGTTGATACAGACAACAGTTCCCGGTTCTTTCCTTTTGCACTCTTCCATAAAATAGTGAATGACTTCTGTCACATCATCTGCAGAATCCACAATATTTCTGCTTGGAATATATGCAATATAAGGCTCTAATTGGAACTTGACCTCTTTGACTATCCAAGGAGTCAAAAAACGTTTCTTTAGTTTTTCGACTGCAGCCTCGGTCATCATTTTATCATCAAATACAACAATAAATTCCGACTCGTTATCCCGGAATACTTTTCCGCCTTCCAGTTCGCGCAAATAATCCGCTACTTTTTTTAACACTGCATTGGCATTATGCATACCGAAATTTTCACGAATAAACTGCAGTCCGGAAAGACTGATTGCCAACATACCAAAATCTTTATCCATCCCGGACAATTTGTTTAAATGTCCGAAATAGGCATAAATATTAAACGAATCCGTTATTTTATCTACATTGTTTTCGGGATTTTCCAGTTTCATATACATGAATACCATGCCGACACCCATCGTAAATCCAATCAGCAACAGTTCATTGTGAAACATCTGAATGCTGGCTGCAACAAGCCACGCCCCAAGCAAAAACCAAACCGACTGTCTTCTTTGTTTCGTCGTTCTGTTGCGGTATCGCAACATATGATACACACTGTCAACCAGAAAGACAAAGGCTGTTACATAGGTTATTTGTACCGCCGGGCCGTATGTATAAATTTCTCCGGCTTCCAAATGTTTGTAAATTGGTACTACACATACAAGCACCGTATTTAACAAAAGCGGAATTGCATGAAACAGCATAATGCGATTCAAGTTTTTTCTCTTTTTATGTACTTCTGCAAGGGCATATTTCAAAAGCTCGTAGGCAACTGCATTGATGGAAATCAAGTACAGTTTGCAAACAATATCCATAAAAAGTTTTCCGATTACGTGTTCATAATTGAGAGCAAAAACAGACGTGATATCCAGCCCTATACAAACAAGCACAGTAGCAAGCAACGCTCCAAAGACACTTTCGGTATACAAATGCAACTTTTTTTCATTGAACAATATTGCAATCACAAGAATTACCAGAATCAGTCCTGCTACTTGAAATTGAATGTTAAGTATCATTGTTTCCCACCATCATACATCTTTCGTACTGCATATACTAAAACACATAAATTATACTATATTCCGACGCGAAATACAACAAAGCGTTTCTTTCACAATAATTTTGCGCAATGCAAAAAGAGTCACAAAATTCGGAAGCACCATGAGAATATTAAACATATCTGCAAGTCCCCAAACCGTTTCCAACGAAAGAACTGTTCCAAAATAAACCATCAAAATTAAAATCAGCTGATACGTTCCGATGCGGTGTTTGCCAAACAGATACCCGGCAGCGCATTCCCCGTAATAACTCCAGCCGATGATGGTCGCAAACGCAAAAAGTACAAGCGAAACCGTAAGCAACCATTCCCCGCCGGGCAATGTTGCAAAGGCTTCGTAACAATATTTATCACTCGCCAAATTGACAAATGACTGCGGTGTTTTTAGCATGGTGCTGACGATGGCAATACCGGTTATGGCACACAGCACAATGGTATCCCAAAATACACCGGTCATGGATATAAGCCCCTGTCGCACCGGCGAATCCGTGTCTGCGCCTGCTGCCGACATACCGATGGACCCCATACCGGCTTCATTGGTAAACAGCCCCTTCGAAAGACCAACGCGCATTGCGGTCATAACTGCACATCCTCCAATGCCTCCGGCTATGGATTTGGATGAAAATGCCGATTTTACAATAACAAGTACCGCTTCCGGCACAAATTCCAAGTGCAATACAATAATGGCAAGACAACCGCATATATAAAACAAGCTCATAACCGGCACAAGAAACATGCATACTTTCGCAATGCTTTTTCCGCCGCCAAGCAACACTTTTCCCGCCAGCATCGCCGCTACAATACCGATTACATGAGGCGAAACAGAAATCCTGCTAGTAATAGCAGCACCGATGGCCTGGGACTGCACGCTGCTTCCCACACCAAAAGAAGCAAATAGGGTAAACACAGCAAAAACAATCGCAAGTTTTTTGTTGTGGAGCGCATGTTCCAGCACGTACATCGGTCCCCCTACATATGTCCCGTCATCCTCCCGAATCCGATATTTTACAGATAAAAATGACTCCGCATAGCTTGTCGCCACGCCAAAAAAGCCACTGAGCCAGCACCAAAAAACAGCACCCGGACCACCGATCGCAATTGCCGTGGAAATACCGATAATATTTCCCGTTCCTATGGTGGCCGCAAGTGCTGTGGACAGCGCCGCATACGGTGAAATTCCGCCCTTTTCCCTCTGATTTCCGGAAAAACTGAGGCGAATTCCTTCCGGAATGCGACGCTGAATAAATTTTAATTTTACCGTAAAGTATACATGTGTCCCAATCAACAAAATCATCAGCAACAGATTGCCTGCTGAATTTTGAAACGCATTGATTATCTCTGTCATGTTTCATCCCTACCATACATTTGCTTTTATGTATATGAGGGAAAAACGGCATGTATTACTCTACATTTTTGAGTGCCATATCAAGCGGAATATTTTTCACACGCCAAAATTGCATAAACGCTACCATTGCATACACTGCAATTCCCGAAACAAGGATTGTTACATACGTGGAAAACGGCACACAAAACGGAAGCCATCCCGCATATTCGGACATCATCACAATGCAGACGTATCGCATAATTTCATTGACAATGGGCATCGTCACAAAGAAGGAGCCAATGACTACTATCGTATTTGACATGATATAAAGTCTGCTGATTTCCTTGTTCGTATAACCAAGAATTTTTGTCATGGAAATAGACTGCGCATTTTTTTCAATCACAATTTTAGTAAGCAAATAAATGATAAGTGTGAACATTACAAGCCCTACAACGTAGAAAATGTCAAAAATACCGCCGAGAGACGTTTCCATTTGCCTGGACATTTTGTTCATGTCATCTTCCGTAATTTTGGTAGCAGTATATTTGTTGTCTATGTCCAAAATCTCTTTATCCGAAAAATATCCGTTAAAATAATTTTCCTCGCAATCGAACACTTCGCAAAAATACTCTCTGCTCATAAATACACTAATCAACGCCGGATAGTCGTAAATCCCACTCACCCGGAAGGTGTATTCTTTTTCGCCGTAGGCTTCTTTTAACACAAGCGTATCCCCAATGTCCACACCAAATTTTCCGGAAAGCGCTGTCGAAATATAAATTCCGTCGTCAGGAAAATCAATGGAAATATAAGCACTGTCCTCTGAAACACCATACACAGAAACACTTTCGCTTTTTAACTTGCCTTCTATTGTTTCCAGACTCATCATGCAATACGGCTCTGCGCCCTCTGTTTTTGTATCCACCGGTGCCTTTAAAACATACTGATACGTCGAAAACATAGAGTTGCTGATGTCTTCTTTATAATTTTCCAGCAGCGTCGGAAATCCCATACCAAGTAAAAGAATGATATCCGCAAAAAAGATGCCCAGAAAAATCGTGATGTGATTCGGTATGTTTTGAAAAATTACACGCAGCTTAAATCGTGTCATAATTCCGATTTTTGTATTCAATTTGAACGCCTTCTTCTTTTGCCGCTTGCTCAAATCTCGCCGTATAAACTTAAGCGGCGAAAGGCTTAACTTATTTGCCAAAATAAAGAAGTTAATACCAAACATCAAAATAACAGGGACTACCGTTGTCCGCACAAACGCATCTGCATTCCACGTTGTCACAAAAGTAGGCAAACTAAAGCTTTGATAATAAATACCGATTGCATAGTCTTTAAACCATGTATAGCCTGCCACATTGCCCGCCAGTGCTGCTGCCAAAATGACACACATGGGCATCGCCATATAATGTCGTATCAGCTCTCCTTTTGTATAACCGGATGCGCGAAGTGTGCCGATTACCATTGCTTCTTTACTGATTGTATTGCTTGTCGTAATGGCAAAAACAAACGCAATAATCGCAATCACAATATACAAAAACGTAATAAACATCACCCGGTCGCTATCCATATCTTCTCCGGTAAACTGTATTGCCTGATTGCAATATCCCGGAATATAGTTGGTAACGATGGCATGTTCAGACAAGACGGTAAGAAATTGCTCTGCCCTCTCTTTTGCCTCTTCATCATTCAATGGTTTTTCATCATAAATCCACGAATAATTGTAGGAAAGACCGGCATCTCCCAAGCGCGCAAAGCCGTCTTTTGAAACAACCGCAACGCCAAACTTGGTAGCATCAAACATCATATCCGACGGACTGGCATATAAAGCACTGTAATCCGACAACGCCACAAGACCACAAACGGTCCACTCCACGTCATCTATCACGAGAATGTCTCCCACTTGAATCCCATTGTTGTCCGCATACATCCGGTCAATAGCAATTTCCGCTTCCTGCTGCGGCTCTTTGCCTTCCATAACACAAACCCGATTCACTTCCGTACGGTTTTTGTATATACGTATTTTGCTGTCCACATTATCCGTTTCCCGCTCAATATAAAAATTCTCGTGCACCGTAACCTGTTGTTCTTCCAGCACCTGCAACAGCGTTTCGTCAGCTTTTGTATAAAGTGCAAAATTACCATCTTCTATGTTGTACTTTTCAAAACTTTCATCGTAAATTACTTTCATACTTCCGGATGCCACAAAAAATCCGGAAATGAAACCGATGATAACCGTCAGGAATACAAAAATAATCAAGTATTTTGGAAACTCGCTTTTTAATTCTCTCGGCAATCTTTTGTTTAGAGGTTTTTTCATGGTCCCACCTCCTACCAGTCAAGCTCTGCAGCCGGAATTTTTGTTTCGTTTGTATAGTTTTTGCGAATCATCCCGTCACGTAGCTTAATGACACGGTCCGCCATATTTTTGATGGCATCGTTGTGGGTTACCATGATTACCGTATTTCCATATTTTTTGTTCACTTCCTCAATCAGCTTCAAAATTTCAATGGAAGTATGAAAATCCAACGCACCTGTCGGCTCGTCACACAATAAAATATCCGGATTTTTCACGATGGCACGCCCGATAGCCGTTCTTTGCTGTTGCCCGCCGGACAACTGATTGGGCAGTTTGTGCCGGTGTTCATACAGCCCCAATATATGTAAAATTTCATCCACATCCAGCGGATTGTCACTTAAGTATGCACCTACTTCAATGTTTTCCTTGATATTCAAATTCGGAATCAAATTGTACATCTGAAACACATAACCGAGATGTTTTCTGCGGTACATAGTAAGAGCTTTTTCGCTCATATCCGCTGTTTTTTCACCATTTATTGCAATGTAACCTTCATCGGCACTGTCAATACCTCCGATAATATTAAGAAGTGTGGATTTTCCGGAACCGGAGGGCCCCAAAAGCACGCAAAATTCACCTTTTTCGATACTGACATCAATGCCTTTCAGCACTTCAATTCTGCTTTCTCCTTCTCCGAAATGCTTTTTGATTTTGTTGATTTCCAAAAACATAATTTTCTTCCTTTCGTAGTGTAATGTGATTTTTAGCAACAAAAAAACCGCGTACTGCATCGCCATTTGTTGGATACTGTACCCGGGTAAAAAAAACAGACTCCACGTATAGCACCAATGCAATACATGAGTCTCGTTATTTAAGACAAGCCAGACTGTGAAGTCATGATGTTGACA
>JAZQDM010000077.1:0-35237 GCA_045546775.1 Lachnospiraceae bacterium
TGATTGTGGCAGATATTTTTATCGGAATTGTGTATGGCCCCATTGCAGAATACACATCGGTGCTGGCATATTTCCAGCAGGAAAAATACATCAATATCGTAGGTGCGCTCCTTAATTTGGGATTGTCGATTGCACTTGTGCAGAAGTTGGGAGTGCAGGGCGTATTGATTGGAACTTGTGTGGCACAGTTGTTTTTCTGGATTTCAAAAAGTGTGTTGCTTTGCCGTAAATATTTTAAATCTTGGGAAAAATGGAAAGATATGTGGATGCGCTACATTAAGTATGTGTTGCTCGTTGTAGTGCAGGTAACCGTTTTAACGATATTGAAAAATACATTTTTGGCAGGGCAGTATCATGTGTGGGCATTTCTGGCAGAGGGAATTGCAAGTGTAGCAGTTGCCATAGCTGCGGTGAGTGTTTGTTTTTTCAGAACAACGGAATATAAGTATCTTTTAGAAATTGTGAAAAAAATTGTAAAAAAAGTAAAGAAATAACGGTAAGAGGTAGTCGGATGCTAGCAACAGTAACTTATTCTACGGCAGATTACAGTAAGGCCAGAAAATATAATGTAAAAATGGCTTTAAAAAGAGGAAAAGTTGATAAAGTATTTGAGTGCGATGAAAATGATATATCCGAGGAGTTTTACAATAAGAATGCAAAAGTGCTGGACTGTAAAAGAGGTGCGGGATATTGGCTTTGGAAACCGTATATTGTGAACAAAACATTGGATGAACTTGCAGAAGGAGATTATTTGTTTTATTGTGACAGCGGTGCTTTTTTGACGAAGGATTTACGTCCCATAGTACAGTTCATGGAAGAGCAGGAAACCGACATTCTTTTTTTTGAGCTGGATTGCGTGGAAAGAAACTGGACGAAGAGGGATATTTTTATCGAGCTTGCGTGTGACACACCGGAATATGCGGATACTCCACAACGTTGTGCCACTTATTTTCTCATCAAAAAAACAAAAAAATCGGTTGTTTTCATGCAAAAATGGCTGGAGACAGCCTGTTGCTATGAGCTTATATCTGACGAAGACAATGTGCTCCATAAAAAGGAAAATTATGACGGTTTTGTGGACAACAGACATGACCAGTCTATACTCAGTATTTTGTCAAAAAAATATGGTTATAAAGCATATACGGATATTTCGCAGTACCGTTATCCGAGAGGTTTGCGGGTAAGAATTGCTGCAAAGAAAAACAAAAAAGAACATGCTCCGTATCCGATTCTTCTCTGCATTCACAGGCAGAAGAAGGCGGACATTACAAGCATGTTCCGGGAAAGTGTATTAAATTATTTTCCTAAGCTTGCAAAGTATCTTCATTTTGGTTATCACTGATGAGATGCTTTTGCAATGCACATATGAGAGGTGTACAAAGTATAATCGGATACAAATACCGCAAAAGTGCTAAAGGTCCCAGTAACATAGTAAGGAAAAAGGCTATGGGGACAAGCAGTATAATCAATATTTTGTATCGCTTTTGATAAATGTGGTCTGCACATAAATATAGCAAAATCCACAAATAAATGGCAGGACTGAATAACACGGACAGTCCCGGAATGTTCTGATAAGAAGATTCCATACCAAAGGCTTCTACTTGTTCAAAAAGCCAGGGTATTTTGGAATCAAAGGAAACATCACCATTACAATAAACTTCAATATATTTTCGATAGCTGGTTGCATCCGGCAGGATGTCACCGGGATACCAATAAGAATACGTGAGATTTAAAAAGGCGTTCACATACTGAGAAGGATGTTGGATGCCTAATTTTATCCAAAGTTTTATATAATCTGTAAAATTGTCTTCAAATGCTTTCGTTTGAAAATGGTCTTTTATTACGTCTGTCCTGTGTGGTTCGTATAAGCGCCATTGTTCATCGCTCATCAGTTGTAACAGCATTTCCCGATCACTGTCTTCCAGTTCACAATAATTATAAACACTTGCATACTGTTGCATAAATACACTGTATTTTTCTCTGGCATTGCCGGGAGCGACATCCAGTGCAGGATACAGGAGTCCTTCGTAGAGTTTTAGTAAAACAATCGGGAGCAGTAAAGTAATAGCGCATTTTTTCCAGTGTTTACGGAAAATAAAAAGAAAAAACGGAATACATACTACAAAAGCATACAGCATGTTGTTGCGGAAAATAAGCGTACCAAACACAGCTAAAATAAAAAATACCGGGAACTTCCAATTGTTGTAAAAGTTTGGTGTATCAATAACCATATGACAAACAAAAACGACAACAAGCAAAAACAGGGAACTAAAAATTACATCTTTTGTTGCGCAAATGGACAAGATGCTGTTAAACGGCATCAGTGCATAAAAAGCAATACACATTGTCAACAGTATAGAAGAAACGCGGTAGCGTTTTAATACTACACAGGTATATGCCATGGCGGCGGAATGGATGAGCATTTGAATCAAGGAATAAAGAAGCATTCCTACATTGGCAGAGGAAAATGCACTGCGTCCGAATTGTACACAACCGCCGAGAAGCAGTGTGTGAATAACCGGATGATGTGCATCCAAATTTAAAACATCAGTAACTTGCGAACACTGATATTTGGCATCGTATGAGCAAATGCCCGGATAGCAAGCCAGCAAAATAGGAATCCAACAAACGAAAATAAAAAGCCAAATATGTACAAATGAAATCTTCCCAAACAGCGCATCCAATTTTGCATGATTGCCGGAAAAGAATCGGGCAAGCCACGGAAGCGCAATAGTGCGGATGTAAAAAACAAGAGCACAAAAGAAAGCGGAAAAAATGAAAACACTCAGCCATAAAAACAGAGAACTAAGTTCTGCAGCGCCCTTGACATAGATGTGGCCGCCAAACACAAAAAAAGTTCCGTACAATATGCCGAGTAAAATAAAAATCCATCTTCGCTTTTCGTATGTCAAAAAAACTTCATAGCCCTTATAAAAAATGTGAGTAATACAAATAACTAGCAATAGCGTAAAAATATTGTAGTTTTCATATGCTGCGTATACAGATGTGCCATAAAACATTGTATGCAAGCAGTAGAGCAACAAACAGGATAAAGCAAGCGAAACAGCAACAGCTTTCTTTTTCATATAAAAATCTCCTTATATTTTTCATCATGCGTTCATCATAGCACAAGAAAACAAAAGTGGCAAAGTAAAACGTGAACAATACACAAAACAATACTTGTTGAAAACGGCTAATGATGATAGAATAGTGTCAGTTGCTTTGGAAAAATGATGATGAAATACAAGCGCATACTTATGTGGAGGAAAAAATAATGTCACTTGATAACTATACATTATCGATAATTATACCTTGTTACAATGAGAAGGATAATATAGAAACCATTGTGCGAAAAGTAATGGAGGCACCGGTACCGAATAAGGAAATCATTGTTGTAGATGATATGAGTAAAGACGGTACGAAAGAAGTGCTGGAAAGTACGATAAAACCACTTGTTTCCCAGATTGTATACCATGAGGTGAATCAAGGAAAAGGAGCAGCTTTAAGAACCGGTTTTAAGCATGCAACAGGTGATGTTGTGATTATTCAGGATGCGGATTTGGAATACGATCCGAACGAGTATCCGCTTGTGGTGGAACCGATTATCAAAGGCGAGTGTGAAGTGTGCTATGGTTCCAGATTTTCCGGTGAACAATACAAAGGAAGACGCGACAACGAAAAGTTTTCCAACCATTTTGCAAACAGATTTTTGACCGCAATTTCCAATATATTTACGAGACAACATTTGACGGATATGGAAACTTGTTACAAGGCATTTAAAAGAGATGTTATTCAGTCTGTTTCCATCGAGGAAAATCGCTTTGGGTTTGAGCCTGAGATTACATCAAAGATTACAAAAAAAGGCATCAAGATAAAAGAAGTTCCGATTTCTTATTATCCGAGAACTGCAACGGAAGGAAAGAAAATCGGAATCAAAGACGGATTTAGAGCAATTTATTGTATTTTGAAATATCATTAAATAAAACGAATGCGTTCGTGCAGTAAATAGAGGGAATATATGGATAAAGCGAAAAAGTGGATTCGATACGAAAGACGTTGGAAAATACGTGATATTTATTTTAATAAAGCATTACGCAGACATATGCTGGTGAAATATTTGCATGTGGAGCCGGTTATGGTACGGTTTGCAAAAAAAACGGTTATGTCAAAAAAGAAAACCAACGATTGGATCGCTGAAAAGATACGTTCCGGCAAACCTTTTTTTGTCGGACGTTTTGGTAATACGGAGTTTTCTATTGTGACCAGTGTGCTCCGAAACCGCATTGCCGGTCGGACGCCTGAAAACGATGCCAGATTGGAAAAATGGTTTGTTCGTTCCCGAGATTTGGCAGGCATTTTCCCATGTGATAAAGCCATTATTGAGCCATTTTCTGATGTTATATTGAATGCAGCAAAGGAACTGGATATGCTTGCTATGTGGCATTTGCATATGGAAGATTTTGTGATTGAGGAATTTTTAAGCCACGTGGAGCTTACTTATTTGCTTCGATTGGAACCATGGCTTGCCAAAAATCCGTGGTCTGCTGCGTTGAAAGGAAAGAAAGTACTGGTCATACATCCTTTTGAAGATACCATTCAAGCGCAGTACAAAAAAAGGGAATTGCTATTTCCGGGGACAGAAGTGTTGCCGGAATTTGAACTTCGTACACTGAAGGCGGTGCAAACAATAGCAGGTATTGAAGACGAGCGGTTTAAAGACTGGTTTGAGGCGCTCGACTATATGTATGAAGAAGCCATGAAAATTGATTTTGATATTGCGATTATCGGTTGTGGAGCTTATGGCATGCCACTTGGAGCAAAAATCAAAAAAGCCGGAAAGCAGGCGATTCATTTAGGTGGTGCTACACAGCTTCTGTTCGGAATCAAAGGGAAAAGGTGGGAGGAAAACTACCCGTCCAAGATTGCGGAGTGTTTTAATGACGCATGGGTTTATCCGGCGGATTCTGAAAAACCCCAAAATGCAGCCGTAGTGGAAAATTCCTGTTATTGGAAATAGGAGTGTTAATATGGCAGAATCAAAAAAAGTGATTGCAACAAATAAGATAGATGCATTACTAACAAAATGGAATGCAACAGTTTCCAAAGAAAAATTTACAAAGAATGAGTGGATTTGTTTTTGGGTAACTATGTTAACGGGCGGATTTATTTATTATCAAATGCCCTCTAACTGGCTGACAAATCCGGATGGCGTATGGAATGCCATGTATTTTAGAAACGGTCATGGTGGAGAAAAGGCAAATGGGCGTTTGCTTCAAATTTTAATCGATAAACTCCGCATGAATATGATTACGCCGGTGTTGACTACATTGTTTTGTATTGTCTTGCTGGCGTTTGTTGCCATTTTAATAAATCGTATTATAAAAAATGAACGTCTGATGGCACAGTTGCTTATCGGACAATTGTTGTTATTTATGCCGTGTACTTCCGGTTCATTGACTTATTTCTATTGTTCGGACAGTTTTATGCTGGCTTTTTTGTGTGTCGTGCTTGCCGTATATATTGTGCGGAACTATCAGACGTGGACAGGATATTTATTAGGGATAGCACTTGTTTTTGGCTCCTTGTATTTGTATCAGGCTTATCTTTGTGTTGTATTTGCCTTTGCGGTGCTGTTGTTATTGGTAGATATATTAGCAGGCAGAAATGTAAAGGATGCTCTGCGTGCGTTTGGTTCTTTCGTTATCACAAGTGTGAGCGCAGTTGTGGCATATGTTGTTTCGTTTAAAATTTTGCAGTCCGTGTTGCATCTTAATGTACGCGCAGACCGCGGATTTGGATTTGATTTGGCAGCGATTTTAGGAGACCTGCCCTCTCTTTTAGGGAATGCATATGTGAACTTTTACGAATATTTTTTCGGGAATCGTCTGTTAAATAATACATTTGGAGGCAGATGGGCAATTAACGCAGCCGTATTGCTGATTTGCGTATGTTTTATATGTATGGCTGCGGCGAAACAAAAAATCTGGAAAAATTTAGGCAAAAGTACTGTGGTGCTTGTCTGTATCGTTGCTTTCCCGATTGCTTTGGAAGCAATTACGATTATGTCGCCGGATGTAGATAAATATGGTGCAACCGGTATTATTATGGTTCCTACGATGGTATGTATGTATCTTCTTGCAGTGGCGCTTGGAAACGTAGTAACGGTACCAAGTAAGCGGAACTATTTACCGTTGCTTTCCCATGGTGTGATTATGCTCTTTGTGTGGAACAGCATTGTGTTTACTTCACTGTGCATTAACAGTATGCAGTTGCAATTGCATAAGACGGAAACCGTGGCTGATATGATGGTGGAGCAGATCGTGGAGGAATGCGGATATGTACCGTATCAAAAACTGCTTGTGGCGGGAAGTATGGAAGATGGAAATTTTCCGGCATTGTATGAATGGCCCACGGAAGCAATTCAGGGAAGCAGTGCAAGTTACGGTTTTATGTGGGACACGTACACGGGAAACGAGTGTTGTTGGATTCTCTTTTTAAAACAATACAAAGGGGTTCAGTTTGAGGAAGTGGATTACGAGCAATACCAAAAAATTTTGCAGGATGCACAGTATCAGGAAATGCCTGTATTTCCAAACGAAGGCTCTGTAAAAGAAATAGATGGTGTTGTCGTGGTAAAGATGAGTACAATGGAACTGGAGTAATCCGGTTTTAGTGTGAATTCAGGGTGATATAAAATTCCATGGTAATGCGAAAATACTCGCGTTATTATGGGATTTTTTTGTTATAAAAAAAATAGTCATATTTATCCAAGTTGTAAAATATACTATAAGTATGAAAACAATAATAGAATTTAAAAATGTAAGTAAACAATACGGACGGACAAAAGTGATAGATAATGTATCTTTTGGTGTACGCCAAAATTCTGTCTGCGGATTTGTCGGTCCAAACGGAGCCGGAAAAACAACGATTATAAAATTAATACTAGGTATTACGAATGCGGATTCCGGAAATATGATATTGCACATGGAAAGTGGGAGCAAATCGGGGATAATCGGAGCAATTGTTAGTGGGCCATCGTTCTATGGACATTTGAATGCATACCAAAATATGCAGATTGTAGCCGGAATGAAACAGATTACCGCAGAAAAAGAAGAAATCATGAGACTACTGTCCCTTGTTGGGCTTGAAAGTGTAGGAAAAAAGAAAGTAAAGCATTTTTCCATGGGGATGAAACAGAGACTTAATATTGCATTTTCTCTTTTGGGAAATCCCAAACTTCTTATTTGGGACGAGCCTCTTAACGGACTGGATCCGGAAGGAATTGTAGAGATACGACAAATTATCAGGGAAATCAAACAAAAGACGGATGCCACATTTTTGATGTCCAGTCATATTTTGAGTGAGTTGGATAAAGTTGCAGACCAAATAATTCTAATCAACCGCGGAAAGATTTTATATAACAATGATTTTATTCATTTTTTAAATGATTACGGTTCAGATAATTTGGAAGAGTCCTATATGCGTTGCATTGCCGAAGCGGCAGAAAAGAAGTCGAAATAACTGTAAAGTTGGTGAGAGTATGTTGCTTGTAGAATTAAAAAAACAAAAGAAAAAGATTTTTTTCCTATGTGTGTTTATACCGGTCCTGTTTCAGTTATTTCTTTACCTCAGTCTGCTGACGAGGTATGAAGGATACTTGCTTTTGCATCAGCAAGAATACCGGCTGTCTTGCTGGCAATTGATTTTTAAGGAGCAGACGGTATTTTATTTTTCGGAGACAGGTCATATTGTGGCAGCCTTGCTTGTGTATGAACTTTTTGCAGTGGAATTAAAAGATAATGCGTGGTTGCTTGTATGTTCAACGGCATATAAAAGGAATGTTTTACGAAATAAATATGGTCTTTGCATGATGTTCTTTTTTCTGTTTTATTTGACGGACTATATTCTTGTGTATATTATTGGCAGAGCAGTCGGGGTGAGAGAGCCGTTGGATGTATTGCTTTTTGTAGGAGGGTTTCTCATACAATTTAGTGCTGCAGCCATGATGAGTGCATTCTATGTGATGATAGTCAGTATCACAAAAAGAATTATGGTTGTTTTGCCACTTTCCATCGGAGCAACCGTTTTGAATGTAGTGTGCTATTATGCGGAGCCTCTCAAGTTTCATGGCTGGTATCCGTTTACATATGTTTCGCATTGCTTCCGGGCCTCTGGGAACGAAATGGTAAATATAGTAGTTGTATCGGCAGTACTTGCCGGTGTGTTTTTGGTGGTAGGGGAACAAACAATAAAACAAAATTACGATATCGGCTATTAGAGAGTGTGATATGAGATATATAAAAGTAGAATTTATGAAGTGTAAAATGTATGTTTTTCTTCCGGTGACCATTTTGTTGTCTATTGGTATTGTATATCTGATTCAAGATAAGGTGATGGGTACGATATGCGGTTATGTGGATGGACCGATGGATACGTATGCATTTTCTTTGTTATGTAAAGTGTTTTTGCTTATTTTTTTGCCTTTTTGTGTATTGTTTTGCAATGTTGTTTTTTCTTCGTTCGAGGAACGTGGTAATGGATGGAATCTTGTACTTACCGGGACTGTCAAAAAAGTATTGTATGCCAAATATTTTATAACGTGGTGTCTTGGTTTTTCGGCATATGCAGTTCTTTTTTGTGCAGGCATTTTTTTGCTTGCCGCAAGAGGAGAAAAAGTAGTAACGCAAGTGGTAATAGTACCTCTGCTTTTTTCCTTTGTATGTTTCATACCGGTATGTATGGTGTTGCAGTACGTGTGTATTCTTTGCAGAAATGTGATGAATAGTATGATTGCAGGGAGTGCTGTTCTCCTTACAGCATTCTTTTTGTCGCAGACGCCACACGAAAAATATTTTTTCTTTTGTTATCCCTATAGCATTGCGATGAGTTTTGATATGCTTTTTTGGCGAATTGCCGTAAGTGTGCTGTTGACAATATTGCTATGGTGCTTTGGAACGAAATGTCTCATCCGATATCTTGAAAAATATTTGTGAACATGATTGAAACATATGCCTACTTTATAGTAAAATAGAAAGAACGAGTTTACAAATAGCATTTGGAGGCAACATGACTTACGAGCAGTTTTTTGGTGAATTGAGAAATAAAATTATTGATACGGATGTGAGCAGTATTCACGAACATCTGGCGTATCAGTTTAACATTGAGGATACGGAAGCAGGTGGCATCTTTTATGTGGAAATAAAAGAAGGACAGCTTCACGTAGAACCGTATGAATATTACGACCGTCACGCGATTTTTATCAGTGACCCGGATACGTTTATGAAAATTGTGGAAGGCAAAGCGGACCCGGTACACGAATATACAGAACACCGTTTGGGTGTGGAAGGTGATATTGACAAAGCTTTAAAATTAAAACATATTATAGAGCTTAAGCTAAACCAGGACAAAAAAGCACGAAAGAAAAAATAGGCGGATTTGCGGAAGAGAAAAAGGAGAGGACGACGAATGGGAATTGTTGGAAAAATTGCATTGGGTGCAGGAGCACTGGCAGTGGCAGGAGTAGCTGAGACAGCGTACTTTTACAGGCGTGTGATGAAACGCCAGCATACCGATGTGCAGCGTACAACAAAAATGGCTGGGACGGACTGGTCGCAACATATGGACATCATTCAGGCCCGCAAGGAATATTTGTTGGCACAGCCCAGTGAAGAAGCGTATATAACATCTTATGACGGATTGAAACTTCATGCTACATACATTCCGGCAATCAACGATAAACTTGATAAAAAGCGTGTTGCAATTTGTTTTCACGGATACACCAGTCAGCAGATGAAAGATTTTCTTGGGTTGACGGATTATTATTTTAAGCGCGGGTACTGCATGCTTCATCCGGATGCAAGAGCTCATGGACAAAGCGAGGGCGAATACATCGGGTTTGGCTGTCTGGACAGAAAAGATGCCCTTATGTGGATTGACTGGGTCATTGAAAAATGCGGACCGGATGTGGAAATATTATTGCATGGCATTTCCATGGGTGGCGCTACGGTATTGATGGCCAGCGGTTTGGAGTTGCCACCGCAAGTAAAAGGTATTGTATCGGACTGTGCGTTTACGTCCCCGAAGGAAGTGTTTACGCATGTGCTGAAAACGATGTACCATCTCCCTACATTTCCGATTATGCCGGCATCAGAAATCATAAATCAAAAGCTTGCAGGCTATGGTATGGATGAATGTAATGCAAAGAGAGAAGTGGCAAAGGCAAAAGTGCCAATGCTGTTTATTCACGGTACGGCAGACACCTTTGTGCCGAGTTATATGTGTGACGAAATTTATGAGTGTTGTGCGGCGCCAAAGACAAAATTAATTATTGAGGGTGCGGCACACGCAGAAAGCTATTTTAAAGATATGGACGCGTACGAAAATGCGTTGGATGCCTTCGCGACACAAGTATTTTAGTGTAGAGGAAAAAATCGTTCAAAATGAGAACAAGGACATGAGAGAAAGACAAGAGGAAGACGAATGAAGACAAGAAAAGGCTATAAAGTATACCCGTTAACCGTTGCACAAAAGTTCCATTTTTATTATTTGGAGCACTGCCCGAAAAAGGAAGTTGTCAATATCGGAACAAGCCTTACAATCGAGTATAATATTGATATTGAAGTGTTAAAGCAATGCATTCGCGAAGCATATGACCGTTGTGAATCTATGCGCATCCGGTTTGCTTTTGATAAAAAAGAAAACCAGTGGTATCAGTATGTTGTAGAAAAAGACGACAGAGAAATTGAGTGTGTAGATTTTTCGGACAAGTCGATGGAAGAAGCAAATGCGATTATGAAGGAATGGACAAAGGTTCCTTTTGAGAGAGCGGATTCACCGATGAACCGCATAGTCATTATTACGACAGCAGACGGATATCGCGGAGTGTATTTGTTGGCAGACCATTTGACGTTGGATGCGCAGTCCCTAATTTGCTTCCTTCGTGATATTATTGAAATTTACTGTAGCAAGGAATTTGATGAGGTAGAATATCCGGCACCGATGCGTTCTTATATTGAGCAGCTTCAGAAAGATTTGGTGTACGAGGCAGGCAGCAAAGCGCAGCAAAGAGACCGCGAATTTTTCCAGAAGCTGATTGAGCAGTCAGAGCCGATTTACAACGGTATTGATGGACCGAGAGCGTTGGTGGAGGAGAGAAAGAAAAACAAAAAGGCGAGAGCGGCAGCATTTATTTCAAGAAATGTAGACGCAGAGCTGGACAGTTTCCATTTGGAAGAGGAACCGACCCACAGATTGATGAAATTTTGCGAGGATCAGCATCTTTCCTTGCAATGTTTGTTACTTTTAGGAATCCGCACCTATTTCCAGAAAATGAATGGTAACGATGATGTTTCCATTAACGTTGCATATGCAAGAAGAGCAACGCTGGCAGAAAAGAAATCCGGCGGTACGAGAATTCATTCCTTCCCGTTCCGTACGATTATCAAACCGGAAACTACTTTTTTGGAGGCATTACATATCATCCGCGACGAGCAGAATGAGACATTCCGCCATACCAATTATGACCCGGTTGAATTCCTTGCGTATCGCAGAAAAATTTATCCGGTAGAACCGGGAAGAACATACGAGCCGATGACGTTGACGTATCAGCCGCTTACATTAAAAGACAGAGGTCTTGTGAAAATTGGTGACATCAAATACAAGACAAAATGGTATCCAAACGGTGCCACAACGCAGGCTATGTATTTGACCGTAATGCATCGCTCGGAAGACAACGGACTGGATTTTAACTTTGAACATCAGACGGAAGCAATTTCCAGAGACCAGTTGGAATATTTTTATTATTATTTATGCCGCATTATTTTCCGTGGCGTAGAAGACGTAAACCGTACCATCGGCGAGATTATTGATATGGTTTAATATAAAAGAAGTTGAAAATGGGCGAAAGTCCTACATATTACAAGAGAAATGGAGAGGTAACGTTATGTACGAAAAATTAGTTGACATTATTGTAAATTATGTGGAAGTAAAAAAAGAAGACATTACTCCGGATTCCAGATTCATGGAAGATTTGGGTTTTACTTCTTTCGATTTCATGAGCATGCTCGGAGAACTTGAAGACGAATTGGATGTAGAAATCGATCAGGAAGAAGTAGTTGAAATCCGTACTGTACAGGAAGCAGTAGAATATTTGGAGAGCATTTCATAAGAAATACTTTTACGGAGGAAAAGGATGTCGACGGAATTAAGAAGTACGATGCGTGAAATCATCGTAAAGTCAAAAGAAGCTTTTGGAGAGCGGGACGCATTCCGCTACAAAGTAAAAAGCAAAGATGCAGAAGGAAACAAAGTACAGGAAATAGGGAAAAAATCGTATAATCAGCTGGCAGACGATTCGGAGCGTTTTTCAAAAGTATTGATACAGTTGGAAGAACAGCATAAACATGTGGCAATTATTGGTGCTACATCCTATGAGTGGGTGGTTTCCTATTTCGGAACCGTAAATAGCGGCAGTGTAGTAGTGCCGTTAGATGCAAACTTGCCTGCGGAAGACGTATGTGAATTGTTAAACCGTGCCGATGTAACGACATTTGTGTTTGACAAAAGCAAAGAAAAAATTGCGCTGGCCGCAAAAGAAAATTGTCCTGCCATCAAACATTACATTGCGATGCATGAAGGAAGCAAACTGGAAGGCGCATTGTCTTTCTGGCAGCTTGTGGGAGCGCAGGAACCGGGGATGGACTATGAACCGTTACCGGATGATTTGGCGACCATTATGTTTACATCCGGAACAACGGGAAAGAGCAAAGGTGTTATGCTGACACATCGCAATCTTGCAGAAAATGCAACTTGCTTTGAAGTAGGATATGAACCGGGAACGGTACTTATGAGTGTGTTGCCGATTCATCATGCATATTGTCTGTGTATGGACATTTTGAAGGCACTTTCGGTAGGTGCAATCATTTGTATTAATGATTCCCTTTTGCGCGTTGCAAAAAACATTAAACTGTTTGAACCCAACGTTATTTTGATGGTGCCGCTTATGATTGAAACACTGGCAAAGAAATTGGAGGAAGTTGCATGGCTTCCGGGACCGATTGTAAAAGCAAAAGTGTTTGGCAAGCAGTTCCACACTGTTTACAGCGGAGGTGCTTATTTGAATCCGGCGTACATTGACCGCTTCAAAAAGTATGGTATCCGCATTTTGCAAGGGTATGGTATGACCGAGTGTTCACCGGTTATTAGTACAAATGTGCAACATGCGACAAAAGCCGGTACGGTTGGAAAGCTGATAGACAACTGTGAAGCAAAAATTGTAGACGAGGAAATTTGGGTCAAAGGCTCCAGCGTTATGCAGGGCTATTATAAGATGCCGGAAGAAACAGCACAGGCACTGGAAGACGGGTGGTTAAAGACAGGTGACTTAGGTTATGTGGATGAAGAAGGCTATCTGGTGCTGACCGGCCGAAAGAAAAACCTTATCATTACGCCGAACGGAGAAAATGTTTCTCCGGAAGAAATTGAGAACAAATTGAGCAACGACAGATTGGTACAGGAAGTTATCGTTCGTGAGGCGGAAGGCGTGATCGAAGCAGAAATTTTCCCGGATTACGAGTACGCAGCTAAGAAAAAAATCAAGGATATAGAGGCCAAGTTACAGGAAATTATTGATGACTACAACAAAGATGCGCCAATGTATAAGAGAATTTTTAAATTAAAAGTGCGTGATGTGGAGTTTGAAAAAAATACCACAAAGAAAATCAAACGATTTTAAAATAAGAAACCTCTTGCAATACCGATAACGGATTGCAAGAGGTTTTTTGATTATGTGAAATCAGGTAAAACCTTGTAAATTAGCGGTTTAAAATTAATTTTGTCAATTCAACCGGGTCAACGATTTTTCCGTCTTTGTAAACACGCATGTTTCCGGAAGCGATTTCATCGATAAGGATTACTTCGTCGTTGTTATAACCGAATTCGAATTTGATATCCCACAAATCAAGACCGATGGATTTTAAATCATCTGCAACGATTTTTGTGATTTTTAATGTCTGTTCTTTCATGCTTTCGAACATAGCCGGTGTCATAACGCCCAATGCCGCAAGACCTTCACCTGTTACAAGCGGATCGCCCAATGCATCGTTTTTGAATGTACATTCTACATAGCCGCCTTCTAAAACAGTACCATCGTTGATGTACTCACCATATCTGCGAATGAAGCTTCCGGTAGCAACTAAACGACAGATTACTTCGAGACCATGACCGAATACTGTTGCAGGAAGAACTTCCATTGTAGCGTTTTCTACATCAGCGCCAACATAGTGTGTTTTGATGCCTGCATCTTTTAATAATTCGAAATAGTGAATAGAAGTTTCAAGGTTTGCTTTACCAATTCCTTCGATTGTTAAACCTACGCTATTTTCGCCCGGATCAAATACGCCGTCTTTTCCTGTACAGTCGTCTTTGAATTTTAACATTACATTTCCGTTTTCAAGGCGATATACGTCTTTTGTCTTACCTTCATAAATTTTTTCCATCATTGTAATCTCCTTCGCATATTGATGAGTGTTATAAAATAACATAAATACTTTACCACAGATTGATTGCAGTTGAAAATATTTTTTTTGACATTTTTCAATAAATTTATGTCGCGTTTTTGTTGCAGTTTTCACATATAAGCAAAAATAATATGTGCAATAAGATTGTTTTATCAATATACATATTTTGAATTATGTGATATGATAAAGACATATTTTTTGGGAGGAAAGGGCAAATATGCCCGAAAAAGAGAGGTATGAAAGAAAAACATCGAAATTCATTTTCAGGATCCTTAGGATTCGTGCTTGCGGCAGCAGGAAGTGCTGTAGGATTGGGTAATATTTGGAGATTCCCGTATTTAGCAGCGAAGGATGGCGGCGGTTTGTTCCTTGTGATTTACATTGTATTGGCGCTTACGTTTGGTTTTACGCTTTTGACAACGGAGATTGCAATCGGACGTAAGACAAAACAAAGTCCTCTTACTGCGTACAAAAAATTACATAAAAAGAGCGGTTTTATTGGTATTATAGCTTGTCTCGTACCAATTATCATTATGCCGTATTACTGTGTAATCGGTGGCTGGGTTATCAAATATTTTATCGCGTTTTTGACCGGTGATGGTGTAAGTGCGGCGGCAGACGGTTATTTCACCGGCTTTATTACCGCACAATATGAACCGATTATCATGACAGCAATTTTCTTTTTTGCAACAGCGTTTATTGTATTCCGCGGAGTAAACAAAGGGATTGAGTCATCTTCAAAAATTCTGATGCCGGTTTTGCTTTTGCTTATTTTGGGTATCTCCATTTTCTCACTGACATTAAGTCATACAGATGTGGATGGCACGGTTAGAACCGGTTGGGAAGGCTTCAAAATTTACATTATACCTTCGTTTGAAAATATGACCGTCAAGACATTTTTCTCTGTTTTGCTTGATGCCATGGGACAGCTGTTCTTTAGTCTGAGTGTGGCGATGGGTATTATGATTGCCTATGGTTCTTATGTAAAAGACGATGCAAATCTTGTAAAATCCATCAACCAGATCGAGATTTTTGATACAGTGGTAGCGTTCCTTGCAGGCGTTATGATTATTCCGGCAGTCTTTACTTTTATGGGAAGAGAAGGTATGGCTGCTTCCGGACCGAGTTTGATGTTTGTATCGTTACCGAAAGTATTTGCGGATATGGGATTTGTAGGTAACATAGTGGGCTGTGCGTTTTTTGCCATGGTATTGTTTGCGGCAATTACAAGTTCCGTTTCTATTATGGAAGCAGTTGTATCCAGCTTGATGGATGCGTTCCATATTTCCAGAAAAAAAGCAGCGATTATTGAGAGCGTGATTGCTGTAATCGGAGCACTTTTTGTATGTCTTGGATATAACAAACTGTATTTTGAATTAGAATTGCCGAATGGTGCGGTCGGACAGATTCTGGATGTGATGGATTATATCAGTAACAACCTGTTTATGCCTATTGTTGCTATTGCAACATGCATCTTGATTGGTTGGGTGTTAAAACCAAAGACTGTAATCGACGAAGTAGAAAAGACCGGTGTGAAGTTTGGAAGAAAAACACTTTATGTTGTTATGTTAAAAGTGGTAGCACCTGTATTGCTCGCTATTTTATTATTGAAATCATTGGGAATTATCACATTTATTTAAAGCATTTATATTGCGCACAAGTGGCAAGTAAACGATAAATAAAAAAACAAAGGAGAGACGTCTATGGCATTGGTAACAACGAAGGAATTGATGTTAAAAGCGCAGGCGGAAGGCTATGCAATCGGAGCATTCAATGTGGAAAACATGGAGATGGTGCAGGCGGTTGTGGCAGCGGCAGAGGAGTTGCGTTCACCGGTTATTATGCAGACCACACCGTCTACGGTAAAATATGCAGATTTGGCATATTTTTATGCGAATGCAAAAGTGGCAGCCGAAAAGGCGACGGTGCCGGTTGTGATACATTTGGATCACGGCAGCAGTTTTGAACTGGCAATGCAGGCACTTCGTACCGGTTACACATCCATCATGATTGACGGTTCACACGGCACGTTTGAAGAAAACATTGCAGTCAGCAAAGCAGTAGCAGATGCCTGTCATCCGTCCGGCATTCCGGTGGAAGCAGAACTTGGAAAAGTGGGTGGAAAAGAGGACGATTTGGACGGCGGAGACGAAAATCCGTATACCGACCCGCAGCAGGCAAAAGAGTTTGTGGAACGTACCGGAGTAGATTCTTTGGCAGTTGCTATCGGAACGGCGCACGGTGTTTACAAGGGAATTCCCAAACTGGATGTGGAGCGTTTGAGTGAAATTCGTAAAGTTGTTTCTGTGCCTCTCGTTTTGCACGGTACAAGTGGCGTGCCGGACGAGACGGTCAAAGAATGCATTAGACGCGGTATTTGTAAAGTAAATTATGCAACGGATTTGCGCATTGCATTTACAAACGGTGTAAAGGCAGTTTTGGAAGAAAAACCGGATACCATTGATCCGAAGAAATACGGTGCAAGAGGACGCGAAGAAGTGAAACAGTACGTGATGGATAAAATGCACGTGTGCGGAAGCGTTGGGAAAGCATAAAAGTATTGTAAAAACAAAAATGGTATATTATAATGAGTGCAAATAACAACTACAGATAAGGAGATATTTGGTATGAAAATTTACAATGTAAAAGATGTTGATGGTTTCTTCAAATTAGTTGACAGTTGTGTAGGTAAAGTAGAATTGATTACAAGCGAAGGTGACCGCCTTAACTTGAAATCCAAACTCTGCCAGTATGTTTCCTTAACAACTTTGTTAAAGACAGATGCAGAGATTCCGGAACTTGAAATCGTAGCTTACGAACCGGAAGATACAGAAAAATTAATCCAATTCTTAATGGAAAACTAAATGTGAAAAGAGCTGCCGTGTGGCAGCTCTTTTTTTATGCGGTGCAGTAATGTAACATGAAATATTGTTTTGCTACGAGTTATTCCTTCTCGTTGTTTATAGGATTTACATAAGCAACCTGGAGTGCTTTGTTGTCGGATGTAATCATAACGCTCAAGATGATGTGGCCTTCTTGCAGTCGCCAAACGCCACCATAATTTGTTTGGTTGGAAGGATTGTACTCGCTGTCGCCGTACGTTTCTTTGATACCGTTGTATATTTCTTCATAGAGTGTAAGAAGTGTCGTTTCGTCCTGTGCACCGTATGCCCATGCAACGCTCATGAGGACACCGTTTTCATCAAACATATACTTTATGGTACCTTCTCGTTCCATATATGTTTTCGGATACGTATAAGTCAATCCGCCGTAAGTGGAAGCATAAGAAGAAAAGGCTTCTCCCTCTGTCTCAAATAACTGTTCTTCTGTGGCCTCCCAGTCCAAATCGGTGTAAGGACAATCAATGGCCGCTTTTTTGCCGCAGCCGGTGAAAAGAAGCAGTGTAAGCATAAGGCAAGCAATTGCGGGGATTAAGCGAGTTCTTTTTTTCATAAGTAGTCATCCTTTCTTTAAGTAAATTCTGCTTTCATAAATTGTTTTGGAGTGACGCCTTTGTATTTATGAAACGTCTTGATAAAGTAACTTTCGTCATTAAAGCCACAGGAGATGGCTGTTTCTTTTATCGAAATATCCTTTGTAGATAACATTTCACAGGCGCATTCAATGCGGTAGTAATTCAAATAATCGATGGGCGTGCGCTCTGTCATATTTTTGAAATAGCGACAAAAATATTTCGGATTCATTCCGGCAATACGGGATAAGTTTTCCAGAGTAATCGGATGGGCGTAATTTTCCGAAATGTAAGTCAATACATTTTTGATGGAAGTCAGTCGCACAGCAGAAGCGCTGTCGTAAACGTTCTTTTCGTACAAATTTTCTTCCAAAATAATACTCAAAATTAAATACAGATAACCTTGAACTGCAAATGTATACCCGGGGCGTTTTTTGGACATGGCGTGGCACAGACCTTTTACGTTAGGCAATATTTTTTGACTGTAATCGGTCAAGAAAGGAAATATGGTCATTTGCCCGTCGGCGATTTCCTGTATTGTTTTGGCACATGCATGATTTTCCCTTGATAGCAGCTGAAAGTCAAAAACGACGCATTCGTATACGCAATCATAAGGAATTCCGCCATGCAGTGTTCCGCTTGTGATTAACACGCAATCACCGGCATGCAACACACGGTTTTCGTTTCCCAGTGTGAGATGAAAGGAACCGGAAATGATTCGAATGATTTCATAATAAGGGTGCCAATGATACTGCATGTGGTATCTTGGGCTGTGGGGGGACTGGTGGTAATAGCCAATCGGGAAGTTAAAAGTACCTTGTTCTGTACGTTCTTTATAGTCGATGTACTTCATAAAACTTGTTCCTCCGTAAAAAAGTGAATATTTTACTATTTTTTGATATTATATCACTTTTGTTTTTGTTTTCCAATCATTAAAATAAAAGTAGTTGGGTTGCAGTGTGCAAAAAAAACGAAACGTTACGCTGCGATGGGGTAAAGCAAATTTTAATACACATAAAGGAGGATTTTTAAAATGGCAAAAAGCAGATTAATTGGTGATTATCCGGCAATTGGTATCAGACCTACAATTGATGGTCGTAGAGGTCCTTTGAAGGTTCGTGAGTCTTTAGAGGAGCAGACAATGAACATGGCAAAGGCTGCCAAAAAATTGTTTGAAGAAAATCTCAAATATTCCAATGGTGAGCCGGTAAGAGTAGTTATTGCAGATACAACAATCGGACGTGTTGCAGAAGCAGCCGCTTGCGAAGAAAAATTCAGAAGAGAAGGTGTAGCAATTACACTTACCGTTACACCGTGCTGGTGCTACGGTTCTGAGACAATGGATATGGACCCTACTACAATCAAAGCAGTATGGGGATGCAACAAAACAGAAAGACCGGGCGCTGTTTACTTGGCATCCGTTCTTGCTACACATGCACAGAAAGGTCTTCCGGCATTCGGTATTTACGGAAATGACGTACAGGATATCGAAGATGAATCCATTCCGGCAGACGTAGAAGAAAAATTGTTAAGATTTGCTCGTGCAGCAGTTGCTGTTGCAACAATGAGAGGAAAATCTTACTTACAGATCGGTTCCATCTGTATGGGTATCGGCGGATCTATCATTGATTCCGATTTCTTGGAGAGCTACTTAGGAATGCGTGTAGAATCTGTTGACGAAGTAGAAATCATCCGTCGTATGAGCGAAGGCATTTATGACGAAGCAGAATACCAGAAAGCACTTGCTTGGGCAAAAGAAAAATGTAACATCGGTTTTGATAAAAACCCGGATTTCGTTAAGAAGAGCGACGAAGTAAAAGAAGAACAGTTTGAATTTGTTGTTAAGATGGCAGTTATTATTCAGGAAATGATGAACGGCTGCGATACACTTCCGGAAGGATGCGAAGAAGAAGCAGTTGGACACAATGCTATTGCAGCAGGTTTCCAGGGCCAGAGACAGTGGACAGACTTCTATCCGAACGGCGACTTTGCAGAAGCAGTTCTTAACAGTTCCTTCGACTGGAACGGAGCAAGAGAACCGTATATCCTTGCTACAGAAAATGACGTATTAAACGGTATCGGCATGTTATTCATGAAACTGTTAACAAACAGAGCACAGATGTTTGCTGACGTTCGTACATGCTGGAACGGCGCTTCCATTAAGAGAGTTACCGGTTATGATATTGATGGCTATGCAAAAGAAGCAGACGGTGTTATCCACCTCATCAACTCCGGTGCATGTTGCTTGGATGCGAACGGCGAAGCAAAAGACGCTGACGGCAATGCAATTATGAAACCTTGGTATGAAGTAACAGAAGCAGACCAGGATGCAATCATGAAAGCTACAACATGGAACCCGGCAGACAACGGATACTTCCGTGGTGGCGGATATTCTTCCAGATTTGAAACAAAAGATACTATGCCGGCAACTATGATTCGTTTGAACTTAGTAAAAGGCATCGGACCGGTTCTTCAGATTGTAGAAGGATGGACAGTAGGTCTTCCGGAAGATGTTTCTGATACATTATGGAAACGTACAGACTACACATGGCCGTGTACATGGTTTGCACCAAGATGTGACAAAAAAGAAGGTTCTCCGTTCAAATCTGCTTATGATGTAATGAACAACTGGGGCGCTAACCACGGTGCAATTTCTTACGGACACATCGGTGCTGATTTGATTACAATGTGCTCTATTTTAAGAATTCCGGTATGTATGCACAACGTGGATACAGAAAAGATTTTCAGACCGGCAGCTTGGAGAGCATTCGGTATGGATATCGAAGGACAGGATTACAGAGCATGTGAAACATATGGTCCTATGTACAAATAAATGAAAAGTCTGTGAAGCACGCTTTGCGGGGCGGCACATGGAACTAAGAAGCTGGTGTTTGGGCTACCGTATATGAGCGGTAGCCCTTTTTGTAAAAGAAATAATTTTTCTTTTTTGGAAAAGGGGTGGTGGACGATTGGCAGCCACAATAAGAGATATTAAAAAGAGAACCGGTTTATCGCTTGCAACTATTTCAAAATATTTGAATGGCGGAAACGTATTGCCGGAAAACAAAGAACGCATTGAAGAAGCCATTCATGAACTGCATTACGAAGTCAATGAAATGGCTAGGGGACTGGTGACGAACAAGACAAAGACAATAGGCATCATTGTGTACAGTGTAGAAAGTCTTTTTGTTGGTACGATGTTGCATCATATTGGAAATGTTTTAAGACGTCATGGATATGGATTGCTCATTTGCGATTCTAACAACGATGAAAAAACACAGACAGACAATATCCGTTTTTTGATGCAAAAAAAAGTGGATGGTATGTTGATTATCCCGGTATCGGAATTTTGTGACATACTGAACACGGTGCGTCATAGGAATATACCGATTGTGTTGTTGGACAGAGATATGCCTGATATGAAGTTTGACAGTGTGACAATTAATAACCGGAAAATATCCGAGGAAGTTGTCAGTGAGCTGATTCAAAAAAATCATAAAAAGATTTCCATTATTTGTTCGGAGAAAGAATATACGGGTATTGAACGATATAAAGGGTTTGAGGCAGCATTGCAGAGGGCACACTTGACGGTGCCGGAAGAGTATTGCAAAAAAGGGATTCATTCCTTTGAACATGGTTATGACAGTATGAAAGAGCTGTTAAATTTGGAAGACAAACCGACGGCCGTTGTCATGACAAATTATGAAATTACATTGGGGGCACTGATGGCACTGAAGGAAAGTGAGTTCCGTTGCCCGGATGATATTTCTATGGTAGGATTCGATAATTTGCTTCTTGCACATCTTGTAGAACCGCAGATGTATATGGTTGTACAGCCGATGAAGGAATTGGGCGAAAAGAGTGCAGAGCTGCTTTTGAAACGCATTGAAGATAAAGATGTGACAGAGGCAGAAGAAATCGTTTTGGAAGCATGGATTGAAGAAGGAAATTCGGTAAAAGAGCTGTAAATTTTTTTTTCTTATAAAACGAAACGGTTCGCTTGCCGGAAAAAGAGGATGGTATGGAAAAACAATTATTGGGAATAGATTTAGGCACTTCTGCCTGTAAAGTTGTAGTTTTTGAAAAGTCAGGGAAAGTGCTTGCACAGGCCAGCAGACCATATCCGGTGTATTACCCGCAAAAAGGATGGGTGGAACAAAACGCGGAGGAGTGGTGGCAGGCAATCTGTGAGAGCGTTCGCGAAGTGCTACAGCACGAAAAGGTGGACGCGGATCAGATTTGCGGTATTGGTGTAGACGGGCAGAGTTGGTCTGCAATACCGCTTGATAAAGAAGGAAATGTTTTGGCAAACACACCGATTTGGATGGATGTACGTGCCAGAGAGATTTGTGAGCGCATCAAAGAAGAAGTAGGACAGGATCGCATTTTCCAAGTTGCGGGAAATGACTTTTTGCCGTCGTATACAACACCGAAACTTTTGTGGTTTAAAGAGAACAGAAAAGACATTTACGATAAAACCTACAAATTTTTGCAGAGTAACAGCTATATTGTGTATCGCTTGACCGATGTGATGAGTCAGGACCCGTCACAAGGATACGGCATTCATTTTTTCAATATGAGTACGTTGCAATATGACGAAGCGTTGGCGAAAGATATGGGACTTTCTGCGGATTTGGTGCCGCCTGTGTATGCCTGTGATCAGGTGGTTGGTACGGTTACAAAAAAAGCCGCTGAACTGACCGGTTTAAAAGAAGGAACGCCGGTTGTGGCAGGTGGTTTGGATGCAGCTTGCGGAGCGCTTGGTGTTGGGGTTTACCGAAACGGTGAAACCCAGGAACAAGGTGGACAGGCGGGAGGCATGAGCATTTGCGAGAATACGCCAACGGCTCACAAAAAAATGATTTTGAGTCCTCATGTTGTTCCGGGACAGTGGCTTTTGCAAGGCGGAACGGTAGGCGGTGGCGGAGCACTCAGATGGTTCCGTCAGGAATTGGGAAAGGAATGTTCTTTTGATGAACTGACTGCGGAAGCACAAAAAGTGCCTGCAGGTGCGGAGGGAGTGATTTTTCTTCCTTATATGTCCGGAGAACGTTCGCCTATCTGGAATCCGGATGCAAAAGGCGTATTTTATGGCTTGTCTTATGATAAGACGAGGGGGCACATGATTCGCGCCGTACTGGAAGGTGTTGCTTTTTCTTTGGAACACAATTTGCGCACGGCAGAAGAAATCGGGGTTTGCGCAGAAATACTGAATGCTATGGGCGGTGCGGCAAATTCGGTGTTGTGGACGCAGATTAAAGCGGATGTGACCGGAAAAACGATACAGGTACCGGCATCGGATACGGCTACCGCACTCGGTGCCGCTATTTTGGCAGGTGTGGGCTGCGGAGTGTACAAAGATTACGACGAAGCAGTAGGCACGACGATTTCCATTACAAGAACGCAGGAGCCGAATATGGACAACCATGAAACGTACAAAAAGTCCATGGAACTTTATTTGGAGTTATACAAAAACTTAGAAAGCACATTTTCAAATTACACGACGGTGTGAGAAAGGAAGGCCACATGAAAGCAGGAGTAGTACATGCAAAAGATGATATTCGTTATGAGGAAATACAGACACCAAAGGCAGAGCCGGGGAAAGTACTGATTAAAGTAAAATATACCGGCATTTGCGGTTCCGATGTACCGCGCGTAAACGGCGATGCGTGTCACTTTTTCCCAAATGTTTTAGGACACGAATTTTCCGGTACGGTTGTAGAAGTCGGAGAAGGGGTTACAAGCTTAAAAGCAGGGGATAGGGTGGCCGGCGTTCCGCTTGTGCCTTGCATGAAATGTGCAGATTGCCAAAAAGGCGATTATTCCCTTTGCAAACATTACAGCTTCATCGGTTCCCGCGAATTTGGTAGTTTTGCAGAGTATGTGGCAGTTCCGGAAAAAAATGCGGTGAAATTTGAGGACAGTGTGAGCTTTGAACAAGGTGCTTTTTTTGAACCGGCAACGGTTGCACTGCACGGGCTTCGCAGATTGGATTATTGTGGCGGAAAGCATGTGGCAATTTTGGGCGGTGGAACAATCGGTATGTTGACTGCGCAGTGGGCAAAAATCTTTGGCGCAAAGAGTGTAACTGTGTTTGATATTTTGGACGAACGTCTGGAGCTGGCAAAGCGACTGGGCATTGATTACGGTGTGAATTCGTCAAAGGACGATTATATGGAGCGTGTAAAAGAAATTACCGGCGGCCGGGGATTTGACTTTGTATATGAGACAGCGGGAAATACCATTACGATGAAAATGGCATTTGCACTGGCTGCAAACAAAGCGGGCGTGTGTTTTATCGGCACACCGACAAAAGAGCTTACTTTCAGTGTGGACGAGTGGGAGCATATGAACCGCAAAGAATTTACATTGACCGGTTCCTGGATGAGCTATTCTGCGCCGTTTCCGGGAGAGGAATGGGAGCTTGTGGCACATTACTTCAAGACCGGCGATTTGAAAATGGATGATTCTTTCATTTTCAAAAAAATACCGCTTTCTGAAATAGACAAAGCATTTGAAATGTTTAAGACACCCGGCGCGGTGCGAGGGAAAATATTAATAGACAGTGAAGTATAAGGAGGTATGGGTATGGCAGTAGAAGCAACAAAAGTTCCGCATTTTACATTGCACACAGGCGAAAAAATTCCGTGTATCGGCATGGGAACGTTCGGTTCGGACCGGGTTTCTGCAGAGGATGTGTCCGGTGCTGTGGCAGGAGCGATACGGGTAGGGTACAGGATGTTTGACTGTGCAGCATGTTATGGAAATGAAGAACAGATTGGCCAAGTGTTTAAACAGGCATTTGACGAAGGCGTTGTGGAGCGAAAAGATCTTTTCATTATGACAAAAGTTTGGAACGATATGCATCGTGATGTGGAAAAAGCATGTCGCAAAAGTATAGCCGATTTGCGCTGTGACTATATTGATATGTACTTTATCCATTGGCCGTTCCCGAATTATCACGCTCCGCACTGTGATGTGGACTCAAGGAATCCGGATTCAAAACCGTTTTCTGTAGCGGAATTTATGGATACATACAGACAGTGTGAGGAGCTTGTAAGGAAAGGGCTGATTCGTAACATTGGTATTTCCAATATGACCATTCCGAAACTGAATGCGGTGATGGATAAGTTTGAAATTAAGCCGGTTGCATGTGAAATTGAATTGCATCCTTGTTTCCAACAGCAGGAATTGTTTGATTATCTTGTAGCGCATGACATTCAGCCGATTGGATATATGCCGATGGGGTCTCCGATGCGTCCGGAACGAGACATTGAAGAGACCGATGTTGCAGATTTAAAGGAACCGGAAATCGTGGAAATTGCAAACAAATACGGTGTGCATCCTGCAATCATTGCTTTGAAATGGGCGTTGCAGAGAGGACAACTTCCCATTCCGTTCTCGGTACACAATTACGAGGCAAATTTGGAGGCAATGGTTTCGGAACCTTTGACGGATGATGAGATGAAAATCATTGCAACAATGGAAAAAAACAACCGTCTTGTAAAAGGACATGTATTTTTGTGGCCGGGAGCCAAGGATTGGCATGATTTGTGGGATGAAGACGGTACGATCACGGATTGCCCGGATGCATAACCTGAAAAAGAAAAGTGAATATTGTACTATTTTTTTACATGATGTTGCATAGACGCTAATGTCGGATTGTGTCATAATGTAACAAGAGAGTGAAACGTTTCACGCACGAAAAAAAGAAACGTTTCGTCGGGGTTATAGTTTTACAAATAAAAAAGGACGTGGCAAAGTCAGTCTACAGTTGGGAGGAAGAGAATTTGGAAAAAATCAAACAAAATCCACTTGTTAAAAAGATTGGATTTAACCGAATCGTGTTATGTTTCGTACTTATCGCGATGTACTTAATTTTCTGTATTGCAACGAACAATTTTGCAACATGGCGTCGTGTTTTGAGCATTTTGAATTACACGTATTTCCTCGGATTTTTATCTCTTGGTGTTACGTTTGTAATTGCGACAGGCGGCATTGATTTCTCCATCGGACCGGTTATGTTCTGCTCTGCGTTGGTAGCAGGATATTCCCTTACATCACATGGTGTGCCGGTAGCGTTGAGTTTAATCATCAGCATTTTTGTTGGCTTCTTGTTTGGTGCATTTAACGGATATTTGGTATCGTATTGGAGCGTGCCGCCGTTTATCGTATCAATGGCAAGTATGAACATCGCAAAGGGTGTTGCCTCTGTATTTACAAAAACACAGTCCGTAAGTTGGCCGCAGGGCACAACAGAAAACGGTTGGTTCCGTAATTTGGTAAAGATGGGAAATATTCCTGTGGGATTATTCATTTTTATCGGAATCGCAATTATCTGCGCGGTTATTTTGAACCAAACAAGAGCGGGCAGATATATCGTAAGCTTGGGAAGCAATAAAGAAGCAGTAAGACTTTCCGGTGTTAATGTTAAAAAATGGGAAATGCTTGCATATATCATTTGCGGTATTCTCGTAGGTATTGCAGCAATTTTCTATGTAGGTGCTTATACAACTGTTCAACCGGGTTACGGCGATCAGTACAACAATGAAGCAATTGCAGGTTGCGTAATGGGTGGAACATCCATGGCAGGTGGTCTTGCATCGATTGCAGGAACCGTAATTGGTGTATTCATCATCGCTCTATTGCAAGAAGGTATTCTGGCACTTGGAATAGCCAAGGATTATCAGTTAATCATTACCGGTATTATTGTTATCGTAGCAGTATATGCCGATGTTGCGGCAAGACGCAGAAGAAATTAGTTAGATAAGTGGCTTAGAATATTGAGAAAGGTAAGGTAGAACAATGGGCGAAGTAATCTTAACGATGAAAGATATTGATAAATCTTTCCCCGGTGTACATGCTTTGGACCATGTTAACTTTGAGGTTAAAAAAGGCGAAGTCCATGCACTTATGGGAGAAAATGGTGCCGGAAAATCAACACTTATGAAAGTTTTGACCGGTATATATACAAAGGACTCAGGTTCCATCGTATTTGAAGGAAAAGAAGTTGAGTTCCACAATGCCAGAGAAGCACAGGATGCGGGCGTGGTTATTGTGCATCAGGAGTTAAATATGTTAGGACATTTAACGGTTGCACAAAATATTTTTATCGGACGCGAATTTAAAAAGGGATTCAAAATCGATGACCATAAAATGAACGAAGAAGCAAAAGCACTCTTCGACAGATTGAACATTGATATCGACCCGACAGAGACAATGAGTAATCTTACGGTTGGTAAACAGCAGATGTGTGAAATCGCAAAAGCAATTTCCCATGATGCAAAAGTAATCATTTTTGATGAGCCTTCTGCAGCACTTACAGAAGCTGAAATCCAGGAGCTTTTCAAAATCATCAACGATTTGCGTGAGCAGCAGCTCGGTATCGTATACATATCACACCGTATGGATGAAATTAAAGTCATTACAGACCGCGTAACCGTTATGCGAGACGGTGGTTATGTAGGAACCTTGATAACTGCAGATTGTACAAAAGATGACATCATCAACATGATGGTTGGTCGTGTTATTTACGAAGATCCGAAATCAAAGAGTATGGTTGCACCGGATGCACCGGTTGTTCTTAAGGTTGAAAACTTAAATGCCGGTAAGATGGTACAGAATGTAAGCTTTGAACTTCGTAAAGGCGAGATTTTAGGTTTCTCCGGATTGATGGGTGCCGGACGTACTGAGACAGCAAGAGCAATCTTTGGTGCGGATCCGAAACAGAGTGGTAAGATTTATATTAACGGCGAAGAAGTTATTATCAATTCTCCGCAGGATGCTGTTAGACACGGTATCGGTTATTTGTCAGAAGACCGCAAACGTTTTGGTATCGTAGTACAGAAATCCGTAGCGGAAAATACTACGATGGCATATTTAGAGAAATTTACAAAAGGGCCATTCATTGATAAGAAAGCAGAAAAGAAAGTTGCAAAAGAATATGTAGAATCTTTGGCAACCAAAACACCGAGTGTAGAGCAGCTTGTAGTGAATCTTTCCGGTGGTAACCAGCAGAAAGTTGTTATTGCAAAATGGCTTGTAAAAGACTGTGACATCTTGATTTTTGATGAACCTACAAGAGGTATTGACGTAGGTGCCAAAAATGAAATTTACAAGTTGATGAATAAACTTGCAGAAGAAGGAAAATCAATTATCATGATTTCCTCTGAGATGACAGAAATTTTACGTATGAGTGACCGTATCATTGTAATGTGCGAAGGCAAGAAGACCGGTGAAATCGGCATTGAAGAAGCTAAGCAAGAAACAATTATGAATATGGC
The DNA here is from genome assembly GCA_045546775.1 of Lachnospiraceae bacterium. Taxonomy (GTDB): domain Bacteria; phylum Bacillota; class Clostridia; order Lachnospirales; family Lachnospiraceae; genus RGIG3002. The sequence goes on from JAZQDM010000077.1 coordinate 28,272, forward strand.
AACACGAGAAATCAAGTAAGGAGGATGACATGAATAAGAATAAATCAGTATTATCAAAATTAAGCAGTCAGAAATTCATTGTACTCCTGGTAGTAATTGCATTATTTATCTTTTTCTGTATAGCGAGTCCGGATTTTAGAAAATATACGACAATCTTAACTATCATGGACTACTCCTACTACATTATTTTGATGGCAATAGGTGTTACGTTCCCGTTGATTACCGGCGGTGTTGACCTTTCCATTGGTACAGGTCTTATCTGTTACTCCTTGGCAGGCGGATATTTGATTATTCACTGCGGATGGCCGACATGGGCAGGCATGCTTGTATCTGTATTGTTTGGTGTAGCAATCGGTCTTTTAAACGGCTTCCTTGTTTCTTTATTGAACTTACCGCCGTTTTTGGCAACATTGTGTACATGCATGATTACTCGTGGTCTTGGTTCCATCTGTTCAAAAGGTTTCGGTATTTCATGGCCGGGAGCTACAGCAGAAGGTGGCTGGTTCAGAAGTATCTTCAAAATTACGGTTGGTGACAGAAAGTTACCGCTCGGATTTTTGTGGATGGTATTGTTAGTAATTATTATGGCGTTTGTATTGAACCACACGAAAATCGGTCGTTATACAATCGCTATCGGAAGTAACAAAGAAGCAGCAATTTTGTCAGGTATTAACGTAAAATTCTACCACACAATGGCTTATGTCATTTCCGGATTCTTTGCAGGACTTGCAGCAATTGCTTATTCCGCAGTATTCCCGACAGTTCAGCCGGGTAGTGGTGCAGGATTTGAGTTGGAGGCAATCGGTGGCGCTATTATTGGTGGTGTATCCGCCAGTGGTGGTGTAGGTAGCATTGAAGGCGCATTGATTGGTGTATTCGTTATCTGTTTGTTGAAGACAGGTCTTCCGTTTATCGGATTGCAGGCGAACTGGCAGCAGATTATCACAGGTCTTGTATTAATCGGTGCGGTACTTGTTGATATCATCAAAAAGAAAAGAGCAGCAAAATAAAATTTTTAAAACTTCATAATGTATGCTGACCGCTTCGGCGGTTGATATAGAGCAAAAAATTTTTCTTAAGGAGGAAAAAGAATGAAAAAGAAAATTTTAGGTTTACTTATGAGCGTGGCAATGGTAGCAACTCTTCTTACAGGTTGCGCTAAAGAGACAACAAAAGATGAACCGGCTAGCACACCGGCAGGAACAACTGCTACAGATGATGGCGGTGCAGCAGCTACAGGTGATTTAAAATTTGAAATCATTGTTAAATCCTACCAGTCTTCTTATTGGCAGGCAGCTGTTAAAGGTGTTGAAGCAAAAGCAGCTGAGTTAGGTGTTTCTGTAAGCTGTACAGGTCCTAACGCTGAATCTGACATCGCTGACCAGGTTAATATGTTGAACAACGCAATCAACAATGCTCCGGACGGAATTGGTCTTGCAGCTTGTGACCAGGACGCTTGTCTTGACTCTTTACAGGCAGCTATGGACGCTGGTATCCCGGTAGTATGTTTTGACTCCGGTATCCCGAGTGCTCCGGAAGGATCTGTTTACTCAACAGTAGCAACAGATAACTATGGCGCAGGTGCTACAGCAGCTGAAAATCTTTACGCAGCATTGAAAGATACTATTGCAAACGCAGACGGACCGGTTCGTATCGGTGAAGTTAACCAGGAAGCTACATCTGAATCTATCACAAGCCGTGGTTTAGGATTCATCGACAAATTTGCTGAACTTGCAAAAGCTGATGGCAAAACAGTAGCAGTTATTGGTAACGAATATTATGTAAACAACTGTGCAGACGCTGGTGACGAAGCTACAGCTGATATCATCATCGAAGTTGCAGTACCGGCTCAGACAACTGTTGAATTATGTGCAACAGCAGCAGCTACAATCCTCAACAAAGAAGATACAATCGGTATGTTTGGTTCTAACCAGGTTGCAGCAGAAGGTATCCTTAGTGCAAACGAAAACCTTGGCGTATTAGGAACAACACCGGGCGAAACAATCTTAGCAGCAGGTTTCGACGCTGGTTCTGTTATCAAAGGTGCTATCAACGATGGCGTAATGTACGGTGCAGTTACACAGTCTCCTTTGGCAATGGGTAGCACAACTGTAGAAGTTCTTTACCAGATCGCTAACGGCGAAACAGTAAGTGACGTTCCGACAGAAGGTTACTGGTACAATGCAGACAATATGGCTGACGAGTCTATCGCTCCGAACCTTTATGACTAATTCTGAAATTGTATAAAGAATTAACATGAACTGATAAAGGGACTGGGAATATTTCCCGGTCCCTTTTTTAAACAACAAAATATAAAATTTTTTAGGAGGTATTTGTATGTTAAAAGGTATTCCAAAAATTCTTTCACCGGAATTGTTAAAAGTATTGGCTGAGATGGGACATAGTGACAGATTGGTAATTTCTGACGGCAACTTTCCTGCGGAATCTATGGGAAAAGATGCAATTGTAATTCGTTGTGACGGACATGGGGTTCCGGAACTTTTGGATGCAATTCTTCAAGTATTTCCATTGGATACTTATGTGGATAAGCCGGTTAATTTGATGGAAGTTATGCCGGGGGACACAGTAGAAACTCCGATTTGGGATGTATATAAAGACATTATTTCCAAATACGATGACCGCGGAGCAGCTGCTGTAGGTAATATTGAGCGTTTTCAGTTTTATGATGAGGCAAAAAAAGTTTATGCGATCATCGCAACCGGAGAAAGTGCATTATATGCAAATGTAATGTTGCAAAAAGGTGTCGTTGTGGATTAAAATTGTAATAGATTTAGTTTGCGCGGAAAAGAAAAAACGCGCAGACAGACATCAAAATAAGTACGTTCTGGAGGACAAGTTATGTTAGAACAGGTAGGAACCATATTTGATGGTATGGAAGGAATGCTCAAAAAGTTAAAAAAACAAACTTATGAGGAACGAACCAAGCAATTTCGTGAGAAGAATGGTCATTTTTTTGACGAGATAACAAGCTTTGTTGAGGCAGCTGATGAAAAAGATTCGGCGCTCAAAACGATTGCGGATACTTTTACGGATCGTGTACAGGAACATATGCAGGTCAATGGAAAGATTAAGTCCAGAACGCAGGCAGATATGAATTTTATGATGATTTATTACGTTTTTCCGTCCATTCTTATGACAGAGCATGCAAATGCAAAAGAAATTGCAGACGCAATCTGTGAAGCGTGGGGGAAAAAATTCAAGGACAGCAAAATCGGATATACAACTTACGAAAAGTTGTACGATTCGTTTAGACAAAAAATATTTGGTATTTTTTAGGAGGCATGTATGAGTAAGTATTTTCTTGCAATTGATATCGGAGCTTCCAGTGGCAGACACATTTTGGGTAGTGTAGAAGACGGAAAAATTGTGTTGGAGGAAGTTTATCGTTTTTGGAATGGTATGGACAATGTGGACGGGTCTCTTTGCTGGGACGTGGAAAGATTGTTCCGTGAAATTATTGAGGGTATGAAAAAGTGCAAAGAGATAGGTAAAGTTCCGGAGAGTGTCGGAATTGATACTTGGGGCGTGGACTTTGTACTTTTGGATGAGGATGAAAATGTTATCGGACAGACAGTGGGCTACCGTGATCATCGTACAGATGGTATGGATGAGGAAGTTTACAAAATTGTCGGCCAGGACGAACTGTACGAACGTACCGGAATCCAAAAGGCTATTTACAATACGATTTATCAACTTATGGCAATCAAGAAAAACAATCCGGAGCATTTGGAAAAAGCGGAATCTATGCTCATGATTCCGGATTATTTCCACTACAGACTTTCCGGAAAGAAAGTACAGGAATACAGTGAAGCTACGACGGCACAGCTTGTGAATCCGATTGCAAAAGACTGGGATTATGAGTTGATTGAGCGTTTAGGCTTTCCTAAAACAATGTTCCAGACCATTCTTATGCCGGGGGCAAACATCGGTGAATTGACAAAAGAAGTGCAGGAAATGGTTGGTTATAATTGTAACGTTGTGTTGCCACCGACACACGATACGGCATCCGCAGTTATGGCAGTGCCGACCAACGAAAAAGACGTATGTTATATCAGTTCCGGAACATGGTCTTTGATGGGTGTAGAGCGTGATGAACCGAATTGCTCAAAAGAGAGTGAACTTGCCAACTTTACAAACGAAGGCGGTTACGACGGACGCATCACATACCTTGCAAACATTATGGGCTTGTGGATGATCCAGTCAGTTAGAAATCAGTTAGCACCGGATATGTCTTACGGTGATTTGTGTGCGCAGGCATCACAGGAAACAATCAAAACGATGGTAGATTGTCAGGATGCACGTTTCTTATCTCCGGATGATATGGTGGAGGCAGTGAAAGGCTATTGTCGTGAGACAAACCAGGAAGTACCGGAAACATTGCCACAGCTTGCCACTGTTATTTACAACAGCCTTGCAAAATGTTATGCAGATAAATTGAAAGAAATTGAAAAATTGACCGGTAAAAAATATGACAAGATTCATATTATCGGTGGCGGCTCCAACGCAGGTTACTTGAACGAATTAACTGCTAAATTTACAGGCGTTTCCGTTCATGCAGGCCCGGGCGAGGCAACGGCAATCGGTAATATTTTGACACAGATGATTGAAGCAGACCTTTTCCGTGATTTGGCAGATGCGCGTCAGTGTGTGGCAGAATCTTTCGATATTAAAGTATACAATCCATAAAATTTTAACGAAAAGTGCTGCTTTCGGGTGGCACTTTTCTTTTGTAATTGAAATGGAAAAGGGAGAAAATACATAAAACAGAAAAAACAGCTTACTATAAACGAAAAGACAGAAAGGTGAGGATGTGAAAATATGTGTACAGCAGTGACATACCGGACAAAAGATGCTTACTTTGGACGAAATCTTGATTTGGAATATTCGTATTGCGAAACCGTAACTATTACACCAAGAAATTATGAATTCCACTTCCGGAAACAAGGCAATATGAAAACGCACTATGCTATGATAGGTATGGCCTTTGTGGCGGAAGAGTACCCGCTTTATTATGATGCTACGAATGAAAAGGGATTGAGCATGGCCGGATTGAATTTTCCGGGGAATGCAGTTTATTATCCCGAAAAAAAAGGAGCAAATAATGTGGCCACCTTTGAGTTTATTCCGTGGGTGCTTGGACAATGTGCAACGGTGGAAGAAGCAAAAACAATATTGCAAACGATTCATTTGACAAACCATTCTTTTCGAGAGGATTTGCCGCCATCTTCGCTGCATTGGATTATTGCAGACAGAGAAACCGCTATTACAGTGGAAGCGGTAGCAGACGGAATGAAGGTTTATGACAATCCAATAGGAGTATTAACAAACAATCCGCCATTTCCGTACCATATGATGCGTTTGAATGATTATATGGCATTATCTGCCGATATACCGCAAAAGCGTTTCGCAGAGCAAATAAATTTAACTTGTTACAGCCGTGGAATGGGAGCAATCGGACTGCCGGGGGACTGGTCCTCCTCGTCACGCTTCGTGCGTGCTGCATTTGTAAAATGTAATTCACGTTCGGATGAATCAGAAGGACAAAGCGTGAACCAGTTTTTTCATATACTGGATTCGGTTGCGATGCCGAGGGGATGTGTTCTTGTGGAAGGAGAAAAGGAAGACATTACGATTTATTCATCCTGTTGTAATGTAGACAAGGGCATTTATTATTACACGACATATGACAATAGAAAAATAAACTGTGTCGATATGCATCAAGAGAATTTGGATGGACAAATGCTTATCTCATATGAGTTGAAAAAAGAAAATTTTAAATAAGGTATTTTCATTAAGGTGTTACCTTAATGCGCCCGACCAGTCTGCTTTTTATAATAAAAGAGAAAAAGCAGAACGGGAGGTAATGATCATGAAAGAAGCCTTATTTTATACAATAGATTGTGCAGAATGGAAGCAGTTGGAGGAACAGGGATGTGTTACTGCGATTGAGGAAGTTGCACTTGTATATGGGATGAGTTATCGGGGATTTAGGACGATGCATTTGCCTCTTGATGTGCGGTATGGAAGGAGATTTTGTTTTGCATCAAGACGTTCTGCAATGCAACAGTGCGGACTGTGGGATGCGTTGCAATATGAGAACATAAAAAGAACAAAAGACAGTGCCGGTAAGGGAGATGTTTTTGAAGGCATAAAATGCGTATTGATGCGGCCGCCGGCGCCGGAAAAGTTTGCATATTATGAGAACTATTTTCGCAATACCGGCAGGATACTGCATCCTGTATTTGTGGATGCGGAAAAAAATATTGTGAGTGGCTATATTGCGTATCTTTTGGCAAAGCAATATAATCATACTATAGAGGTTTGTCAGGTTTTTTCTTCCTTGCCCGTACAGAAGATTATTTGCGGAAAAATGGTAGTGCAACAGGGGCAGAACTATGTACCGGTCGAGGAAGAGAGCGAGTTGGAAATATATGGTTTGGATGCAACCGTCAGCGAAGGAGAGGTGCTTTGGTTGCGTATGGAAAACCGGATTTGCTTTTTGCAAATAGACCGGATCGAGTATGCGACAGGGAAAGTGTTGCAATGTGATGCAAAGGAATAAGAGGTGGTTTTATGACAATTCCCGTAATTGATATGGAAAATACGGGCAGAAATCTTAGGATGTTGTGTCGACGCAAAGGAATTTGTGTAAAAGAATTGCAGAGCCTGTTAAATTTAGGGTCCGTACAATCTGTTTATGATTGGTATCACGGAAGAACACTGCCATCGGTAGATAATTTGTTGGCGCTCAGTATGCTGCTCGGTGTACCAATGGAACAAATTCTGGTTGTAAAAGGAGATAAACGAATGGTTTCGTTTGCCGAAGAGATGGCAGAAAGGAATGTGTTACATGCACACATGCGTGTGTATTACAGGAAGTTGTGTTTTCAATCAGCCTGAAAGACACAAGGAGGTACGAAAGATGAAAAAAAGTAAGGATACCTA
>JAZQDM010000078.1:0-2582 GCA_045546775.1 Lachnospiraceae bacterium
ACATCAGGTGCTGATGGTGCATCATAACGGCAGACCGGATATTTTTAAGCCGAATGCCAAGAAATACACCGATGCGGAGCTGATGGACATTCTGGCGGACGACAGTAAGCCGGTGTTTGTAGCAACAGACGAGCAGGAAGAAGTGCTTGGATATGCCTTTTGCGTGTTTCAGCAGCACTTGAATAATAACATTTTGACGGATATTAAGACGCTTTACATTGATGATTTGTGCGTGGACGAGGAAAGACGAGGCATGCATATCGGAAAAACGTTGTATGAATACGTGTTGGACTTTGCCAAGGCGTCCGGCTGCTACAACGTGACTTTAAATGTGTGGTCCTGCAACGAAAGTGCCATGAAGTTCTACGAAAAGTGTGGGCTGGTACCGCAAAAGGTGGGAATGGAGAAGGTGCTGTAATAAAAAACTGCAAAGTTCCTATGAAAAATGCAAGAAAACTGCAAAAGTTCCTATGAAAAACGCAAGTTCATATTGCGTTTTTCTGGTATATAATGATATACTATAGGTGAAAATGTTGGTCAGAACGGAGGTGTATCGTGTGGAACGGGATATTATGAAGCAACTGGTGGAATGGAAGGATTCTAAAGATCGAAAGCCGTTATTATTAACCGGTGTAAGACAGTGCGGAAAGACTTACGTTTGTAAAGAATTCGGGGAACAATACTTTGAGGATGTTGCTTACTTTTATTTTGAAGGAAATAAAAACCTGATTTCCGTATTTGATTATGATTTTGATGTTAACAGAATTATAGATGAGTTGGGAAATGTGATTCGAGGGAAGGAAATTCTTCCCGGAAAAACACTGGTTATTTTTGATGAAATACAAGCTTGTCCCAATGCGATTACATCTTTAAAGTATTTTTGTGAGAATATGCGAAAGCTTCACATTGTTTGTGCCGGTTCGTTACTTGGAGTATCTGTAAAACGGGACAATATTTCATTTCCGGTAGGTAAGGTGGATCGATTGCAAATGTATCCGTTGTCCTTTTCGGAGTTTTTACGTGCGGACGGTGGCGAAAAGCTTTATCTGGGAGTTCAGAAGTATGGAATTGATAAGGAATTACCGGAGCTTTATACCAACGGTTTAGAGAAAGCATTGAAGTATTATTACATTGTGGGCGGAATGCCGGAAGTTGTTGCAAAGTGGGTAGAAACCCATAATTTTGAAAAGGTTGAAAAACTTCAGGACAATATTTTACAAGATTATAGCAGTGATTTTGCAAAACACGCTCCGAAGTCCGATATTCCGAAGTTGGGCTGGATTTGGGAGTCTATTCCGAAGCAGCTTGCAAAGGATAATAACAAGTTTGTTTTCTCACATGTAAAAGAAGGAAAACGTTCCAGTGAGTTGGAGGATGCGTTGGAATGGTTAGTGGATGCCGGTTTGGTACACCGTTTGGAACTGGTATCAAATCCGGAGCTTCCGTTATCCTTCTGTTCGGATGCAACCTTCTTTAAAGTGTATTTATCGGATGTGGGGTTACTTCGCAGAAAGTCAGGAGTATCACATCGGACGATTTTAGAAAACTCTGAGTTATATCGGAATTTCAAAGGAGCGTTTACGGAGAATTTTGTTTTGAATGAATTGATAAAACTGGGAATTCACTCGTATTTTTGGCGTTCCGGCAACACTGCGGAGTTGGATTTTTTATTTGAGTATGAGGATACCATTATTCCGGTGGAGGCTAAGGCAGAGGTTCAGACGAGAGCCAAGAGTTATTTACAGTTCTGCAAAAAGTATCAGCCGAAGTTGGGCTTTAAGTTTTCTATGAAGAATGTAGGAAATCATGAAGTAGAGAATACAAAGACCTATAGTGTTCCGTTGTATTTGATATGGATGGTGAAGGAATATTTGAAAGCATGGGAGGAGAGCTATGAGTAATCCTGGATTTTTTGATGTTTTGGGAGGGCTTTTTGAAGTATTGTTGAATCCGGTTACAGCGGTAGTTTTAATTTTACTTTTTATAGTAGCATTGATTTTGCTTATTGCGTTGCGAAAAAAGCTTTCTTTCACACATAAGTTGGTTTTATCAATTTTTGTTGTGTTTGTTTTGTTATATATTGCATTTTTAGTATGTCTTTCGATATTGTTTGCAGGACATTCCACAGCAGCCGATCCTGTAAGGATTTGAGTGGAATAGCTGGAAGGGGGAACTATATGAGCATCATCGTAAATTTATACTACACCGGACAAAACGGTAATGCCCGGAAATTTGCGGAAGAAATGACCGCCCGTGGCATTGTGGATGCTGTTCGCGCAGAAGCAGGAAACGAACGCTACGAGTATTTCTTTCCCATGGAGGATGCGGAAACGGTGCTTTTGATCGACCGCTGGAAAGATCAAGAAGCACTGGATATCCATCACAAGTCGGAGATGATGAAGCAAATTGCGGAGTTGCGGGATAAGTATAAGCTTCGTCTTCGGGTGGAACGGTATGTAGAGGAGAAATGAATCAAATGAACGAACTGATTGAATTTTTGATCAAAGCGAAACAAAAGACCTATGCCGGAAAGGGTGCAGAAACCACATCCTGCCGACCGGAATCCCATGATTTGGTGTACT
>JAZQDM010000079.1:0-18934 GCA_045546775.1 Lachnospiraceae bacterium
TAGCTTGTGGACAGAACGCTGAAGAAAAAGAATCTACAGTAGAAGCTACAACAGAAGTTGCTACAACAGAAGAAGCTACAACTGAGGTTGCTACAACAGAAGTTGCTACAACAGAAGAAGCTACAACAGAAGTTGCTACAGAAGAAGCTACAACTGAGGTTGCTACAGAAGAAGCTACAACAGAAGTTGCTACAGAAGAAGCTACAACAGAAGTTGCTACAACAGAAGTTGCTACAGAAGAAGCTACAACAGAAGTTGCTACAACAGAAGAAGCTGCTAACTAATTATTAGTCAGTAGTTCGACGATTTGCAAAAATGCAACGTCTATTTTAGGATGATGAATGAGAAGAGGACAACGTAAGTTGCCCTCTTTTTTTGCATAAATACATAAAAAGTGCAAATACTATGACACAGACACGAGTTAGGTGAGAGGGTTTAGGTGGTATGTGGAATAGTATTTTTTTGTGTTTCATTAGTCTGTGTGCCGGACTTATGTCGGCAGGAGGTGTTATTACGGTGCTGCTCACCGTTGGGCTTGTACCGCGCTTTGCGGGAAAAACCCACACGGCAGACAAAGTGTTTTTGTATGAGAATTTTGTCGTGGCCGGAACGATAGCCGGCTGCATTGTAAGTGTGTTTGATGAGGAAATTCAGCTGGGACAATTTCTTTTGGGAAATGGGCTTGTCAGCGAAAAGGCTTGGTTAGTAGTTGGAAACGCAATCCTTTTCATCGGAGGCATTTTCGCCGGTATTTTTGTTGGAAGTCTTGCAATGGCAATTGCAGAAATGCTGGATTCCATTCCGATTTTTGCAAGACGAATCGGATTCCGGCACGGGCTTGGCATTGTCATTTTAGCGTCAGCACTGGGCAAATTTGCAGGTTCCTTTTGGTATTTTGCGAACGGCATGTATACAAAATGAAGGAGTTTTAACAATGACACAGACAAAAATATATATCAAACTGGAACAAAATACGGAAGTTTTAAAACCCCAAGTTTTTTTGAAAGATATTGCAGAAATTGTCTGCAGTGACAACGATGTGGCGGCCCGGGTAAAGGCAATCAAACTACATGAATTTGCAGAAAAGGAGCCACAGAAAATTGCTATTAGTATAACCCGCATTATCAAACTGATTCAGAAAATATGTCCCAACGTGCTTGTACAAAATGTGGGAGAAAACGATGCACTTGTGGAACGGGTGAATCCGGAAAAGGGAAAGAGTGCTTGGCGCGTATTAAAAATCGTATTTGTAGCGCTCATCAGCTTTTTCGGTACAGCATTTACGATTATGGCGTATCACAATGACATTGCCATTGCTTCCATTTTTGAAAACGTGTATGTGATGGTGCTTGGACATTCCGGGAATGCAGCTATACTGGAAGTGTCGTATTCGCTTGGACTGGCAGTGGGTATTATCGTCTTTTTTAACCACATAGGAAAACGTCGCATCACAAACGATCCGACTCCGATCGAGGTGGAAATGCGCGTCTACGAAGATCAGGTTAATAAGGCGCTGTTGGAGACAGCAAGCAGGCAAGGGCAAGAGGAAATGTAACGATGCGCGTTGGTGATTTGGCGAGGAAAGGTAACGATAGCGCGACCGCGATTTGGAAAGGAAAGGTAGAAACATGAATGAGATTAAAAAACAGGAATATCAGGAATATATTAAACAAGTTACACCGACTCACAATTTGGGTTTACAGGTTATTAAGGCGTTTGTTGTGGGTGGCATTATATGTGTTTTGGGACAGTGTATCCTTAATTATGCGACTAATCTTGGATTGGATAAAGAAACGGCAGGCGGATGGTGTTCGTTAATACTTGTTTTCTTGAGCGTGCTTCTGACCGGTCTGAATATTTACCCGCGCATTGTAAAATGGGGCGGTGCAGGCGCACTTGTGCCAATTACCGGATTTGCCAACTCCGTAGCCGCACCTGCTATTGAATTTAAAAAAGAAGGCCAGGTTTTTGGCGTCGGCTGCAAGATTTTTACCATTGCCGGGCCGGTTATTTTGTATGGTATTTTCAGTAGCTGGCTGCTTGGGTTTGGATATTGGGTGCTTAAGATGTGGGGACTTATGTAAGTTTGTTTTCTGGTGTCTTGAATGGGCGTGCGTTTATCGTGTGCAGTCTTGAATGGGCGTGTGTTGAATTTTGGACTAACCCGCGCCCAAACTAGCACGATATTATGGGTAGAATGTGACTGTGATTAGGTGATTTGGGCGTGAAAAGTACTTGAATAGCTAATTCTGCCCAAATTCTTGAAAAAAACGGGCGTAGGAATGATGGATAGGATTTAAGCGCCCAATTTGTTAATTTTTATCACATGAGATTGAAGATATAGATGATATAATGGGCGTAGTGGTCGAGCAGACTGTTTTTTTGCCCAATTATTATAACCAACATAGCAAATGAAAAGAACAGTCAAAGTATCTGCTATTCAAAATAGAGTTTGATAATTTTTTCAATATAATCTGAACTTAGCGGGGAAAATTGTGTCTCATAAGTGGTAATAAGTTGAATGGTAGGGATGATATTATGGGAGCTATAGAATTGTAATTTTGAATAGGTGTTTTTTACATAAATAGGATCATCCATTTTTCCAAAATGCTCCCAATAAAAAAGAGATCCTGTTTGGGGATGACGAATAGTGAAGTCAGGGAAAAAAGTGTTTTCGCCAAGTGATAGAGCACATTCATAACGAAAGGGGATTTTGTGTGTGAACAGTAACATATCAATAAGAGCCTCAGACTTGGAGCGGACAATATGTCCGGAAATGCTTTTGTGTATTAGTTGTTCCGGATATTTTTGATTCTTTACATAAGTTTCCGTTGACCAATCATACAATTCTTGATTTAAAGGTTTATAGAGAGGGAGAAGAAGTTTGGGATATTCGGGATTTTGTTTGAGAAGTAGCTCGGCTTGAGCAGGATTTGCAGAATGATTTTTCAAATAGCATTCCAGAGATTTTAGTTCGTGAGTCAGATCTTTTGCAATGAAAGACAGATATTTTTTGGTAGCAAGTTGTTCGGCAAAATGGCGGTCTCTTTTTGGAATGTAAGTATGTTGATTCTTGGTGGTGTGATACCATTTGTAGTACTTGCCGTTGTGGGAACAAAAAAAGTCACCTTCCGGAAAAGTAGCTAAAAGTTCCTGTATGGAATTGAGTTGTGTTTTGAGCCGATGGTATTCGGCAACAATTTGATTATAAAGCGTAAAAATACCTCCTTTGAAATATTAAGTGTTGTTGACATGGTGCAAAAATAAGCATCGCATAATGGCATCATGTGAAAATTATTTAAACACATATTAAGAAATCCGTAAAGGGTCTACTTTCTATTTTTTTTAGATGTAGTATAATGAAAAAAATAGAAAAATGAGAGTGATAAGATGAAAAAAGAAATTGATAGAAAAAGAGCAAAATTTGCAATGGCTTTCCTTTGTTTGCTGTTTTGTTTAGCGGAGATCGGGTGCGGCCATGTTCCCACAATGAATGAAGATGAAACTGTATTACAGGACATCATAACCGACATGACGAATGCGTCATCCGAGGAAATGACAACAGTGTCAGATGAGAAAAGCACGCAAGAATCCGTGGTGACAACGCATGAAACAATAGAAGTGACGGAAGAAAGTGAGGAAGCGCCACCGGAAATCTCTCTGATTATGGTGGGTGATATTTTGTTACATACGCCGGTGGCCGAAAGTGCATTGCAGGCGGACGGCAGTTACGATTTTGATGCTATTTTTGCCAATGTGTGTGATGAAATACAGGCGGCAGATGTGGCGCTTGTCAATCAGGAAGTGATTGTGGGCGGTACCCAATTGGGCGTTACCGGATATCCAAGTTTCAACGCGCCGTACGAACTGGGCGATGCGCTTGTGGAAACCGGTTTTGATGTGGTGCTTCATGCCACCAATCACACGCTGGACAAAGGAAAGAAAGGTGTGGAGAGCTGCCTTGCTTTTTGGGAGACAAATTACCCGAATATGGCAGTGCTTGGTATGCATGGAAGCGAGGAAGACCAGCAGGAAATTTATGTGTATGAACAGGACGGAATCCGGATTGCGATTTTGAATTATACATACGGGACGAACGGGATTCCGCTGCCGGATTTCATGCCCTATGCAGTGGATTTATTGGAAAAGGAGCGCGTCGTAGCAGACTTGCAAAGGGCAGAGAAAATCGCCGATTTTACAATCGTTTGTCCCCACTGGGGAACGGAATACCAGCTGGAAGAAAGTGCAGAACAGACGCAATGGGCGGAGCTTTTTCATGAATACGGCGCAGACCTTGTGATTGGAACCCATCCTCATGTGATACAACCTGTGAAGTGGATTGACGATACACTTGTATACTATTCCCTTGGCAATTTTGTAAACTGGACTTCCAGCGAAGGCGATGGCATTGCCAATCGCATGGTAGGCGGCATGGCGCAAGTTGACATAACAAGAAATGAAGCAGGCGAAGTTGTGATTTCTGATTATGAGATGATACCGCTTGTTTGCCACGTGCAGGACGGGACAAACAACGTTTCGGTTTATTTTATGGACGAGTACACGGAAGAACTTGCATCCCAAAATGAAATCATAATGCAGGATAACGCGTTCAGCCTTACGTATTGCAGGGATTTGTGGGAAAAGGTTGTATTTCCGTCTTTTTAAAGGTATACTAAGGGGTGGTAGTTTTGGAAAAAAAGTACAGGAGTTTTGAGATGATACAACGATTGAAGAAAATAGAACCACTCACATATGCAAGAATTGGTGCGTTTGCGGTAGTGATGTTTTTGATTACAATATTGGCGTGGAATTGTGACGATGCGTACCATGCGTATGTTATGGCAAAAAATCTGATAAACGGTAACGGCTTTGTTTACAATATCGGTGAGCGTGTCAACGCCAGTACGTGTCCGCTTTTTACATTGCTTGTGGCACTTGTGTATGCAGTGATGGGAGACATGTATTTGAGCGGTATTGTGACATGTTTGATTTGTTCCGGTGTGGCAGTGTGGTTTGTCTTTTTTAAATTTTGTAAAAATACAAAATCGGTGTTGTTTGCACTTATTTGTCTTGGCGGCGCAAACGGCTTTATTACTTACGCCACGTCCGGTCTGGAAAACTGTTTGTTGTTTTGCATGATGGCGCTTGCTTATTTTCTTGTAATGCGCAAGGATGAGTACGACAAAAAGGATTTGTTTGTGCTTGCCATTGTAATCGGCGTCCTGATGGGGGCAAGGATGGATAACGCCCTTTTGGTTGCACCGATGGCATTTTATGCCTACCTGTTCAAAAAGAAAAAAGAAATTTCCATTCCAAAAGCGATTGGAATCGGATTTGCGGGTGCATTTCCGTTTTGGATGTGGGAAATTTTTTCGGTTGTCTATTATGGATTTTTGTTTCCGAATACAGCATATATTAAGCTTGGTACGGGGTTGCCTCTTACCAATTATATTTCCAGAGGTATTTCATATTTCATTACGGCACTTATGAATGATCCGATTTTGCTTGCAATTCCGCTTATGTACGGCCTGCTTGCCATTGTGAAAAAAGATGTAAAACATATGGTGGCAGCAAGCGGCACCTGGCTTTATCTGGCGTATGTCATTTACATTGGCGGTGATTTTATGCTGGGCAGACATTTGACTGTGCCGTTTTTCAGTGCGGTGTGCGGATTGACAATTTTGTTTGCGGAAGCGATAGCTACAAACGGAGCAGAAAGTGCAGAAGTGGCAGATGAAAAGGTGAAAAAAGTACCGGTTCGTGCCGTTACAGGTCTTACGATGGTGGCGGCTGCCTGCGTTGTGTTTGCCATGTCTTTTGGCCCGTTGGAAGGAAAACGCTATTTGTGGACCGGAGATAAATATCTCATGCAGTGTATGCATGTGGCGGATGAAAGAGCATATTACATTCCAACAACCGGGCTTTTGGCATATTTGGAAACAAAGGACGGCGATTACGAAGGTGTCGTGACACAGACTTTCAATACAGTAGAAGTGGAGGAAATGCTCACAAGACAAACGCCGGGAGGACAGTTGTTCCGCGGCGCGTCGGGCATTCTTGTGTATTATTACTTGGAAGGTATCCATGTGTACGATGCGTACGGTCTTGCGGATGCATTTTTGGCAAGACTGCCTGCACAGTACGATGACCACTGGAGAATCGGTCATATGCAAAGAATCATTCCGGAAGGCTACGAGGAAACCGTGTTGACCGGACAAAATTGTATCGAAGATGAAAAGTTACATGAGTTTTATGATGCACTCAGTGTTGTGATAAAAGGCGATATCTGGTCGCTGGAACGTTTCAAGACAATTTGGCGTATGAATACCGGATATTACAATGATTTACTGGGATATTAGGAGTTTGTGAATGAATACGGAAAAAACGTACAAATATTTAATCTTGGGCGCAGGACCGGCAGGACTTACTTTTGCAAACCGCCTGCTGGAACAGGGTGAGGACGATTTCCTCGTTTTGGAAAAAGAGACAGAGGCTGGTGGACTGTGCAGAAGCAAAGAAGTGGATGGTAGTCCGCTGGACATCGGTGGCGGTCATTTCTTGGATGTACGTCGCCCAAAAGTAAATGAGTTTTTGTTTCAATTCATGCCGGAAGACGAATGGGATGTGTATGATCGTGACTCCAGAATTCAAGTCGGGGAAGAAGTGATTGGGCATCCGATGGAAGCAAACATTTGGCAGATGAGCATTGAAAAGCAAGTAGAATATTTAAAATCCATCGCAGTGGCAGGCTGCAACATCGGGGAAGAAATGCCGGAAGAGTTTGTACAGTGGATTTATTGGAAACTAGGAGAGCGCATTGCGCAGGATTATATGATTCCGTACAACCAGAAAATGTTTGGCGATGAACTCAATCAGCTGGGAACTTACTGGTTGTGGAAATTGCCCAATGTGTCTTTTGAAGAAACGTTGATGAGTTGTCTGACCAAAAAAGCATACGGCACGCAGCCGGGACATGCACAGTTTTATTATCCAAAACAATACGGTTACGGTGAACTTTGGAAACGTATGGCAGAGCGCATTTCGGACAAAATCGTGTATGGCGAAGCAGCTACGGAAATTGATTTTGCAACGAAAACCGTAAACAGTAAATACCGGGCAGAAAAGATCATCACGACAGTGCCGTGGACCTCTTTTACACAAGTCCATAATATGCCTGCAGAGATAAAAGATACGATGAAAAAGCTCAAATACAGCAGTGTTGTCATTTCTTATGTGCCGGAAAACATGGACACAAAGGCACAATGGATTTATTATCCGGACAGAGCGCTTTCTTATCACCGCATTTTGGTGCGTCACAATTTCTGCCCCAATTCCAAAGGATATTGGACGGAGACGAATCTGACCCGGTATGAGGCGGCGCATGGGCAGGTGGATGAGGCAGAAAAAGAGGATGTGTTTGTGAACGAATATGCATACCCACTTAACACGATAGAAAAACCGGAAGCCATCAAAGCACTTCTTGCGTGGGCAAGAGAACACGATGTTTACGGTCTCGGCAGATGGGGCGAGTGGGAGCACTACAATTCCGATGCGGTAGTGGAACTTGCCATGAACATGGCAGATCAAATGATAATGCCCTAGAAAGAAGGAAGAAAAATGCGAAAAATAGAGTTCAAGATGGAACGGCAGGGCCTCTTGGAAATCGGTCAGCATGTAACGGTGACCGAAGGTGTACTGCCGAGTAACTATTATTACACAATTCACCCGGCGCTTGCCATGTCCGGCAATTTCCCTTTTCGGGAACGCCTGTTGGCACGGGAAGGCGTGGTGACAGATGTCATTGAAAATGAGCGGGGCTTTTATGTCACAGTACAGTTTGACGAAGAGGCACCGTAATTACATAAAAATGGAGGAAATTATTATGATGAAAAAAATTGCAACAGACAAGGCTCCGGCAGCAATCGGACCATATTCACAGGGAATCGTTATGGACAACATTTTGTTTGCATCCGGTCAGATTCCGATTGATCCGGCAAATGGTGAAATCAAAGGAACTACAATCGAAGAGCAGGCAGAACAGGTTATGAAAAATATCGGTGGCCTGTTGGAAGCAGCAGGATGCGATTATACAAAAGTTGTAAAAACAACATGCTTCCTTGCTAATATGGATGATTTTGCAGCGTTTAACGGTGTGTATGAAAAATATTTTACAGAGAAACCGGCAAGAAGCTGTGTTGCCGTAAAAGAACTTCCGAAAAAAGTACTGTGCGAAGTAGAAGTGATTGCCTACTTAGGCTAGGAGTTTTTGCAGATGAAAAATATCGTTTTAATAGGTATGCCCGGTGCCGGAAAAAGTACAGTAGGCGTCGTTCTTGCCAAAAATATGGGCTATGCGTTTATGGATTCTGATTTGCTCATACAGGACAAGCATAAAAAACTTTTGCATGAGATTATCGAAGAAAAAGGCGTGGAAGGTTTCTTGCAAATTGAGAATGATGTGAATGCTGACATACAAACTGACAATAGCGTCATAGCAACCGGCGGAAGTGTCATTTATGGCGAAAAGGCCATGAAACACTTGAAAAATATAGGAATTGTCGTATATTTGCAACTGTCCTTGGAGGAGCTTCGCGTACGCCTTGGAGATTTGAACGAGCGTGGCGTTGCTATGAAGCAGGGACAAGATTTGGCAGGCTTATACAAAGAGCGAATTCCTTATTATGAACAGTATGCAGATGTGACCATTGCATGTGACGGTAAGATGATCCGTGATATTGTGATGGAAATCAAACAAAAGATAAAAGAATCGTAGCGATTGTCCACACGATGGGCCGCGGTATGGGAGATGCGATGAATTATTTAAAAGAACATAAAGAAAAGGTAATGGTGGGAGCAGCTTTTTTGTTCTGCTTTTTGTTCAGTTGCTACAAGCTGACAGCAGCCCCGCTGTGGTATGACGAAACAATTGAATTTTATTTCTCAAGATATTTAACCGGACCGATTGAAAATGTTACCGGTTTGCAAAATTTGTATGAGAGGATTGTTTATTACTCATTCCAACCGCCGCTGTACCATCTTTTACTGTCTGTGTGGTTGCTTGTGAGTGAGACAGAATGGTGGTACCGTTTTTCCTGCGTTATTTTTGGCGTAGTGAGTGCTGCCGGTTTGTACAAAGCAGTTGGTTACAAGACAAACAAAAGACTGGCATCTTTTTCGGTTGTAATTTATCCGTTAATCTATGAGATTATGTATTACTTCCGAGAATGTGCGGAATATGCCCTGTTGTTGGCTTGCCTTACGTGGACATTGTACTTTTTCTTTAAGGCGGTAGAGGAAGGCGGAACAAAAAATCTTATTCTGTTTACCGTGATTTGTGTCGTGGATATGTACAGCCAGTACGGTGCTGCATTTGTCGTTGTGCCGCTTGCATTAATCGTACTTGTAGACAGATGGTTCAAAAATAAAAAAGAATTAAAACCGTTGTTGCTATCTTATGTCATTGCTGTTGTCGGTGCCGGATTGCCGCTTTATTGGTTTTTTGTCCGTGTGCAGATGGGAGTACAGGCCAAAGCAGGCGTTGGAATGGATAGAATAATTACATTTTTGAATGGCAACGTTGTCTATGACTTTTTCAAAAACCTTACACACGTGTTTGGCTGGAGCTTGATTGATTCGTACTCCGTGGAACGGTTTGAACTGTTGATGTTCTTGTTTTTGGCAGGGATTTTTGTATTGTCGTTGTTTGTTATCGTGTGCAGCAAAAACGTGACACTAAAATATTTGTTTTTGACAAATATTATTTCCTGGATAGCGTATTATGTACTTGTAAAAATGAACCTTTATGCGTATGCACAGTTTGCAAACCGCTATAGTGTGTTTTTTGTTCCGATATGGCTTTGTACCTTGATTTTGACAGCTTGGGAAAGTATGAGGCTGGCGAAAGAACGTTTTGGAAAGAAGTGGATTGCGCGTGGGTTAGGCGTTGCCTTCTTGCTTGTTACTTTGTTTGTAGTAGCAATCAATTTAAGAAAAATGCCGCATATTTTTGAAAAGAGTCATACACGCGAAGCAGTCGACGTGTGGTACGAACAGGAAGGCTATAACACATTTACTTATGTCTGTTTCGGGGAAAATGTGAGCTTTGAATATTATCTTTCACACAATGAGAAGTTCAAAGAAGAGTACCGGGATAATTTGTATATGGAATATGGAGACGAAGTAACTGATACGAGCGAAAAGTCAAAAGAAGAGTATGTGGCATTGGTCAAAGAGCTTTGCGGAGGACAACTGCCGGATGAGATGTATGTGTCTACCGGAAACCGTTTTGTCATTATTGAAGCGATGAAACAAGAAGGATATGAAGTGGAAATTGTTTATCAGACAAACACAACATTGTGTCGCCTTTATCGATAAAATACAAGAATAAAAAATTCATATATGTACAAAATAACAGGTAGTAGTTTGCAGGAACGACTGCCTGTTTTTTTGGAGGTCTATATGGATTATATCATTGCATTTTTGGTAGGTGGTGCGATATGTGCACTTGTACAGGTTTTGATGGAAAAGACAAAGATGATGCCCGGCAGAATTATGGTGCTTTTGGTAGTGACGGGTGCTGTGCTCAGCGTGTTTGGTGTATATGAGATATTTGTGGAGCTGGCAGGCGCAGGTGCCAGTGTGCCGTTACTTGGCTTTGGGCATGTTTTGATGAAGGGCGTAAAAGAAGCGGTAGATGAGGCCGGCTTTTTCGGACTGTTTCAAGGAGGCTTCAAGGCGGCAGCCGTGGGAACTTCCGCAGCACTCATTTTTGGATATTTGGCAAGCCTTGTATTCAACTCTAAGATGAAAAAGTAAACAACTAGAGCACAAATGTGCATTTAAATTTTGCCCGCCAGACTGCAAAAATAGTTTACTTCAAAACTCCGTACTACAAATATAAGTTTTTCTAAGTGTTTTTGTATTAAATGTGCGATTGTAGAACGTAACCGGCTTACATTCGCCTTCCGTGACGAAGTAAGCCTTTCGCTGACATCGTGTCAGCGAATTACTATAAATAGAACAAGTACTTGAAAAACTATATATTTTTCGTAAGTCGTTTTTTAAGTAAACTATTTTTTGCAGTCTGCCGGGCAAAAAATTAAGGGGCACGTTTGTGCCCCTTAGTTGTCGTATTCGATTTCATTTTTTTGCAAAAAGCGGTGGACGTATTTGTCCCAGGCGGCATCTGCCGATTTGTCCGGGAGGAACGTGCGAAGGGATGTCCCTGTGCGGATAGAAAGGGTGGATGCGCTGTAGTCGAGGGTAAGCACAAAGGCTTTGATTTCTTCCATGGGAACGGTTACATCCATGTCGTCCAGCACTTCGTGCCACAAGTCTGGAGAAAGGTGCAAAATGAAGCGGAAACTTATTGGTGTATGCTTGCCCTTAATAATATCAAAACAAAAGGATTTGCTGTTTTTCCAAAGGGAGTAATCGTAAGGGCAAATGGTTTTGTCCTCCAGTTCTTCCGCGGTATAAAAAGCTTTGTTGATATGCCCGTCGATGTGGAACGTATTGTACGTTTGTATCGTTGCTTCGCCGAGAAGAAATGCGTCAAACGTATCGGCTATCAGCAGTTTGTTCATCAAAGATTTAATGTTTTTTATTGTGACTCCAATCATAGGATACCTCGTTTTTATTTGGTGTGTTTGGCGCCGGAAGAGGCCGGCCGCATGCACATAGTTTACCATAATAGGCAAAGGATGGCAAATTGTACAATCGGGGAAAAGAAGGGCGCGGACACGGAAACGGAACTCGCGCATTGTTCAAAATATTATATTTTCAATGTGTTTTAATAAAAGTACTGACCGTTTCCGTGAACGGCTTGTATTCGCCGTCGTGGCTCAAACAAGCCTTTTTCAGACGTCCTGTCTGAAAATCACTTCGATAAAGAGAAAACACATGAAAATATAAAATATTTTTCACGAAATGTGCGAGTTCCGTTTTCCGTGTCCGCGCACCGCTCTTTTCTCCCCGATTGTACAATTTGCCAATATTAACCTATATTGTACAAAATAGTACTTTACATATGTATGTACGTCATGCTATTATAAGTGGTATTAAAAACTACATTTAAGAGCAAATGATGCAAAGGGATGCGGTTTGCTGAAATAGGAGAGAATATGAGTTATAAAATTGTTGTAGACAGCTGTTGTGAATTGCCGGAAGAGTACAAAAATGATGCGAGATTTGAAATAGTGCCGTTGGAGCTTTGCATAGGGGATTATCGTATTTGGGATGATGAACATTTTGATCAGAAGGATTTCCTCAAAAGAATTGCAGAGTCGCCGGAATGTGCCAAAACGGCATGTCCTTCACCGGAAAAATTTATGGAGGCATACAATGCGCCGGTAGATGACGTTTACGTTGTGACAATTACGGCAAAATTGAGCGGAAGCTATAACAGTGCCGTTCTCGGTAAAAACTTGTATTTTGAGACATATGGACATAACAAAAACATTCACGTATGCGATTCCGAAACTGCAGTTTGTGGGGAAACACAGATTGCACTCAAAGCGATGGAACTTGCAGAGTCAGGTCTTCCTTTTGAAAAAGTAGTGGAGGAATTGGAGAAATTCCGTGATGAATTAAATACGTATTTTGTGTTGGATGATTTGGAAACGCTTCGCAAAAACGGACGTCTTACCGGTGTGAAAGCAATTGTGGCAACAACATTGAACATCAAACCGGTTATGTGCGCAGAAGGCGGTGTTATCGTACAGCTTTCTCAGGCTATCGGCACGAAAAAAGCACTTGCAAAGCTTGTGGAACTGGCAGCGAAAGTGGCGAAAGATACAGAGAAAAAGAATATGATTATTACGCATGTGAATTGTATGGAAAAAGCAGAAAAAATCAAGACGATGATGCTGGAAAAATTGAAATTTAAAAACGTGTTTGTGCTTGACGCAGCAGGTGTCAGCACCGTGTATGCAAACAATGGCGGCGTTGTTGTTACGTTCTAATCGCTTTTCAGGGCATGAAATTGTTCGGACATATAACTGCGAAACGACGGGTGTAAGAAAAACTTACATCCGTTTTTTGTATATACGTGTAAAAGCGTAATTTTGCTGACAAAATGAATGTTTACAACCGTTTCGTAGGAAGCGGGAACAAACGATGAAAAATGTTTGATTCCGTCAAAAAAATTGCTCAAATCACTTTGCACTTGCAACGTTTTGCCATCTTGCAAAAATACGTTGGAAAAGCGTCCGTCCGCAGTGATGTACAAAATATCCTGTTCTGCCACATAAAGCGTCTCTTCGTCGGTGCGCAGTTCAATGCGTGGAATGCGGGCATCGCAAGCCTCAAAAGCAATCTGCAGGGCATTGGTCAAATCTGCAGGTGCAATCGGTTTGGACAGGCAGAAACAATTTTCCGGCAAATCCATTTCCCCATAATTGATGCAGGAAATGCAAAGAAAAATGGGCATAGTTACACCAAGGCGTCGAAGCTCTGCAGCAATTTCGCATCCGTTTTTTTGCCCGGATGTCATGTCGATAAAAAATACCTGATAGAGCATCGGGGAGCTCAAAAGCATATCCGGATTGCCGTAGCTGTCAATATAAAAAGGCTCTCTTCCGTCCTGACGTCGGTCGGATTCGCGCTGTAAAAGTCTTTCCAATTGTTTGCGGTCAGCGATGTTGTCATCACAGATTGCAATATGCATAAAGACGCCTCCTTTATTTGCCCACTCTACACAAAGGCAAATGTTGTATTAAATCGTCAAAAAATCAATCGGTATGTTGAGCAGTACAAGCACAAGGATAACTTGTACGACGAGTATGGCGGGCATACCGTATACAAATGTCCAGGTGCGTGTTTTGTGACGGAAAAGTTGCATGCCCAATATGGAACCGATACTTCCGCCAATGATTGCGATGGTAAAGAGAACCGATTCAGGCGTGCGCCACAAATGCTTGACTGCCTTGCGTTTGTCCAGTCCCATTGCCGCAAAACCGACGATATTTATAATTACAATATAAAGCAAAATAAAGTGAATTGCATTCATGAAAGTCACCCATCCAAAAATTACTAATGATTCTTTTTTTATTCTAAACGCAGCAGGTGCGTTTGTCAAAAATATTACGGAAATGTGACGAAAGGTATTAAATAACAGCCAATTAAGCTTGATTTTTGCACATACTTCGGCTAAAATTTAATCATAATAAAAATTAGCCGAAAAGAGGTTTTGAATGAATTATATAAAAAGAAATTTAGAAAATGTAGTAAGCCAGGTTACAAAAGAATATCCGGTTGTTTTGGTTACAGGACCGAGACAAGTGGGGAAGACTACTATGCTGCAAAAATTAATGGAAGGTACCGAGCGAGGTTATGTTACATTAGATGATTTGAACGAAAGGAATATTGCCAAGACAGATCCGGAATTGTTTTTACAGTTGCACAAGCCGCCCGTATTGATTGATGAGGTTCAATATGCGCCGGAACTGTTTACTTATATCAAAATGCATGTGGACAAAAATCATGAACCGGGAGCGTTCTGGCTGACGGGGTCACAAGTGTTTAAAATGATGAAGGGAGTGCAGGAGTCATTGGCCGGAAGAGTGGCGGTTCTTTCACTTACATCCTTGTCGCAGGCTGAAATTTCCGGGGGAGCAATGGAGCCTTTCGCGATTGATATGGATGCACTGTCTGCAAGAAAAGAAGAGAGAGAAGAAGCAGACGCAAGAGTTATTTTTGAGCGAATCTATAGAGGGTCTATGCCGGCAATCGTAAGTGGAGCCAACAGCAACAGCCAGATTTTTTACAGCAGTTATTTAACCACCTATATTGAGCGTGATGTAAGGGAGTTGTCTGATGCGATTGACTCGTTAAAATTCCTTAGATTTATTACCGCAGTAGCTGCAAGATGCGGTCAAATGCTGAATGTTGCAGATATTGCGCAAGATGCAGATATTAATCAGACACAGGCAAAAAATTGGTTGGGGATTTTGGAGACATTAGGAATTATTTTTTATCTTCATCCATACTCAAACAACCTGCTAAAACGCCTTGTAAAAACACCAAAATTGTATTTTTATGATACAGGTTTAGTGTGTTACTTAACCAAGTGGAGCAGTGCAGAAACACTGGAGAGTGGCGCAATGAATGGCGCTGTTTTGGAAAACTATGTAGTTGCGGAAATCAGGAAAACTTATCTGAATTGCGGAAGAGAGCCATATATGTATTATTATCGCAACAAGGATGCCAAGGAGATTGACATCGTATTGGAGCATGACGGTGTGCTGAATCCAATCGAAATCAAAAAGACATCCAATCCGGGGACGGAATTGATAAAAGTGTTCACTTTGTTGGACAAGTCATCAACTCCTCGCTCTAAGGGGGCGGTTATTTGCATGAAGGCGAGCCTTAGTGCGATTGATAGAGACAATTATATTGTGCCTATCTGGATGATTTGAGCGATGTGTAATATGGTGATGTATTTGCGGAGACGGACTTTACGTGGAAAGGGAGCGAAAGGAAAAGATGGCATTTGTAAGGGAGTATAAGAATATCGAAGAAGAGTTAGCAGAGTGGGAGTATCTCACAAAAATTGGTGTACGTAATATGTATAATAAACCACTCAAGAAGTGGGCGACATCGCTGGTTGTAGACAGAGATAATAATTATTTTTTAATTCCGCAGGGGCAAACGAATCTTAACAGAGATTATGTAGAAATACATTATTATGCATTGTGTTTGGATGGGATTGTTTTGAATATGGAGGTTACTCGAAGAGCATCCGGAAGAGCTCGGGATTACAGTTTTGAGTGTCATTGGACAGTAGAAAAAATTAGGTTTCCGAAAGAATGGTCCAATTGTAGTATCGAAAACAGCGAACTTGTGGAAATTATTCGAGAAGCTTTTGTGGCAGAAACATATAGCAAAAGATTTACTCCGGAACGAGTAAAAGAAATAACGGTTGATGTGAATATATGACATTTATGGGAGAAGGATATTAAGCTTTTTAGGACTCATAATTCTAGGGAAGAATTTGAAAGAGAGCATTTTGCGTTACTTTGGAAAGAAAAACAAATATAATTCCATATGAATATCGTTTGGATAGTGAAGTTGTTTTGAATGAATTGCGGGAGGCAATGCAAGTATTCGGTGCATGGGGTAATCCTCCGATTCCTACGCTACCAAGAAGAGAAGGCAAGACTATAATTGATTTTTAGAGGTGAAAAATAGTATGAAAATATACATAGATGCAGATGCCTGTCCGGTAGTGCGGATTGTGGAGCGCATTGCAAAGAAACGAAACGCGCCGGTTACCCTGCTGTGCGATACGAACCATGTGCTTTCATCGGATTACAGTGAAGTGGTAGTTGTGGGTGCAGGGGCTGATGCAGTGGATTTTAAGCTGATAAGCTTGTGCCGGCAAGGCGATATTGTAGTGACGCAGGATTACGGCGTGGCGGCGATGGCCCTTGGGAAAAATGCCTATGCAATCCATCAGTCGGGCAAATGGTATACCAATGAAAATATTGACCAAATGCTGATGGAAAGGCATCTGGCAAAGAAAGCAAGGCGAGGCAGTTCCAAAAATCATCTGAAAGGTCCGCGCAAAAGAACCGCAGAAGATGACCAGAAATTTGAAGAAAGTTTTGAGAGACTTTTGCTTAAAGCAATGTCGGGAGAGGAGCAGTAAAAAGATGAGTTATTTGATTAAAGACACAACCAAGCAACAACGCATAGAACTGATTCGCAGTTGGGTGCCGGACGATGAGGTCATGGATGGCTGCAACATAGATTTGTGGGAAATGTACCGTGATTACATTGACGGAAAAAGAGAAATTGCAGAAATCAATGCGTCCTTTAACGCGGGATTTTATGAGGAAAGGGATTTGAGATAAAAGGAGGAAGAAAAATGCACTGTCCAAGATGTGGTAATACAAATTTACAGGCCATCACAGAAACAAGTTCTACCGGAAAAGATTTTTCGGCAGGGAAGGGTTGCTGCGGAGCAATTTTGTTTGGGCCTATCGGAATATTGTGTGGTGCTTGCGGAAAAGGAAAACAAATTCATTCAACAACATACTGGGTTTGCCCGGGGTGTGGAAATAAATTCAGAGCGTAATTATGATTAGTGATAAGCAGTGGATAAAATTGATGGAACTGGGCAGTGCTTTAGGCTGTCATCAAATGCCGGAAAGAAGTTTCTTTGTAAAAGGCTTTCAGTTTCCTGTATGTGCGAGATGTACAGGAGTTATTCTTTCAGCAATAATTGCAACAATACTCTTTTTTAAGAAGCGGCTTCCGATATGGGTATGTATTGCCATGTCGGGCGTGATGCTTTTAGATTGGGGAATGCAGTATCTTGAAATCAGAGAGTCGACCAATAGAAGAAGATTCATAACAGGCTTAATAGGCGGTTTTGGCTATTCTACGTTGCATTTGCATTTTTACCGGTATATATATGAGAAACTAAAAAATTTAATAAAAGATTTGCGAGCATAAGAAAGGATTGAAAAATATTTCAATTCTTTTTTTTGTTATACACGAATTGGGAAAGGCTATGCAATGCGGGAAATGAGACGTTTTAGAACATAGTTTCGAGGAAGCAGGGAGTTTTAATGGACAGCAAATTGTGTAGTATGGAAGCATGTAAAGAGTCGGTTTGCTAAAGAAAAGTGAATGGAGGATACGAGCATGAACTACATAATTATTGATTTGGAAATGAATCCGGTGGCTAGTGAGTACCAAAAAGAGCGAAAAATTTGTCGTGCGGAGATTATTGAAATCGGAGCTGTTGTTATGGATGAGAGTTTCCTAGTGTTGAGCGAATTTAAAACATTGGTAAAGCCTCAGTACAATGATTGTATCTACAAGAAGTACGAGACCCTGACAGGGATTAGCACGCAGATGGTAAGCGGTGCGCCGACCTTTGCTACTGCTTATGAAATGTTTGTAAACTGGTGCGAATCCTATGGCGACGATTACGAAGTTTATGCGTGGAGCGAGAATGACTATAATCAAATTACGGCAGAAATGAAGCTTAAACAATACACAAAAGTCGAAAAAATGCGTCCGCTGGAGAACTGGTTTGACTTCCAAAAAGAGTATACACAGACGCTGGGACTTGAGCGCATTATGTCTCTTCAAAAGGCGGTGGATTATGCAGGAATTGACTTCTCAGGACATATGCATGACGCGTTGTGTGACGCAAAGAATACCGCAGAATTATTTGTAATTGTCCGCAACGAAGAAAGATGCAATGCAGTATTGCGAACCGTGCTGGATGCGCTGAAACCGAAAAAAATAAGTGTTACGCTCGGAGATATGATTGATTTTGGGGCGCTGATGGCACAGTTGGCGTAGGGGATGAAGATGAGTAAGATAACAAAGATGAAATATAGCTTACAAAAGAAAGCTGGGCAGGCAATTGTGGAGGAGGCGATAAAGCGTCTGGAAACTGCAATTGAATTAAAAGATCAAGGAAGATATATAATGATTGTAATTAGACTACTTGGTTGAGTGATATGTTAAAATGAATTGCTCGACTGTTATTCAGAAGAGGTGGTATAGTTAACTCATGAATAAAGCGGGAGGTATCTATTATGGTGCGTGATGAAATTCGTTTTGGAAGAAATTTAAGAATATTAAGAAGTCAAAAGGGTGTGTCACAGCAGGAATTAGCTGACGCTATTCATATGACGAGGCAGACACTTTCTACTTGGGAACGTGGTGCAGGAAAACCAGATATTTATTATGTGCATGATGTGTGCAAATATTTTGATATACCAATCGAAACTATGGTATATGGGAATGTGTTGAATGAGGATGCAGTCCCAAAATGTGATGAGGTATGTGAGTATGGTTACTATATTAAGAATTTTAATAAGCGAGGATTTTATACAGTTTTTGATAAAGATTTGGAAGACTTTTTTGGAATAATCCAATATGACTTAGAACATATTTCTGTTACTGCATTAGC
>JAZQDM010000080.1:0-1926 GCA_045546775.1 Lachnospiraceae bacterium
CCCAGGGCTATGATGCGCTTCGCCCTTCTGTGCGCTATGCTTCGCGTTTGGCGGACAAACTCCAGGCGGAGGAGTTTAATAAGGGAATCGGCGGCGAGGTATTTATTCCTGCCCTGGCCGAAATCAAGGAGGATTTTGCGCCCGATTACATAACGGTGGCATACGGAACAAATGATTGGAGCAAGAAAACCGAGGAAGATTTTAAGGTGCGGTGTAAGGCGTTCTTTACTGCGCTCAGCCAAAATTACCCCGATGCGAAGATTTTTGCGATCACCCCTATTTGGCGAAGAGATTATAAAGGGGAAAGAACCTTTGGCCCATTTGAAAACGTGGAGCGGCTGATCCGGGCGGCGACTGCCCCATATCAAAACATAACCGTAATCTCCGGATTTGATTTGGTCCCCAAAAGCGAAGACTACTTTGCCGATTTGAGATTGCATCCAAATGATAACGGTTTTGTGCATTATGCGGATAACCTGTATAATGCAATCAGGAAACTATAAGAAAAGGAAAAAAGATCAAAGCAGACTATGCATTGAGCACATCTTTTCAGATGTGTGCTTCCGAGTATAAATCTCCCGTGTTTACAGATACTGACAGCGTAATTTGTAAAGCAAGGAGATTTATATATGAAAGCAACTGGGGAACGAGGGGAGCGCTGCCGGTGGCAGAAGAAGCGACCCGAGTGAGTGGCCGCGGTCGGTGAGCGACGCAGCCGCACTGTCGGCAAGGAGAGCACCGGGCACCGCAACAGGGATTGTCCGTCGGGTGGAGGAATATGGTATAATAGGACAAAAGTCGACAAAACCCGCATAAATACAGAGTTTTTTGCGGTTTTTAATTAAAATCAATCTGCACAAAAATATAAGATACATAGCAAAAGCGAGGTGGATTTCACCTCGCTTTTTACAGAATTCGTTTGGAATAAAGGTAATCACACAGCTTTTTCAGATGAAAGTCCTGCTGTTTATTCTTTTTGAAAAAAACGCAAACTGTCTGAATTTCATCAAAGTCTATAACATTGACGGCAGCTATGTTTTGCTGTGTAGCATCACCCAAAGAACGAAATGAGCCGATGGTCAGACCAATTCCGGAGGAAACATACTGATGTAGACACTGTCGGTCATTACATTCCACAACAACATGTTCTTTTATGTTGTTCTTTTTGCACGCATCCTCGTACCGCTTTCGCATTCCATTACCAATACTGGGAAGAATAAACGGTTGATTTTCCAGTTGATGAAAGTAAAGTGTTTTTCCAACCAACGGATTGTTTACAGATGCTTTCACGCAAATTCTTTCAATGCTCAATACAAAGTGTTCCCAATGGCTGTATTTTTCGCTGGGCTCATCGATAATAATGTCGTAATCGTTAATTTCTCTGTTTCCATAGTCATTGGAAATGATAAAGTTGTTGCTTTGCTCTTTCTCGATATATTCCACGATCAACTCTGTGATCCATTTTGACCTTGCATGAATCAGAATTTTTATTTTTGGCAGGGAAGTGTCAGGTGCGGTAATTTGACTTGCTGCATTGTCTATGGTTTGGAATATTCCTGCGATCTCGGCGGCAAAGAATTTTCCCTTTGCATTGAGGGAGATTCTGTTGCCCGATCTGTCGAATAATTCTACACCCAACTCCTGTTCCAGTTTTTTGATGTAAGAGGAAATGGCAGATGGTGGCAACAAATGCTTTTGCGCTGTCTTGGAAATATTTTCACTTTGCGCAACTTCCAGGAAGTATTTTAATTGATTGAAATTCATTTCTATCACCCGCTTTATTTTACTATATAAATTATTATATAGCAACACTTGGTTTTTAATGAAGTCAGACTGCTTTTGTATATGGTATAATGGTAACATCCAATATAGGGAGGCAGTAAAAATGAAAATATGTATCGCACAACCGGAGTATTCGGCAGATTA
>JAZQDM010000081.1:0-11682 GCA_045546775.1 Lachnospiraceae bacterium
ATCTCATATCGTCCCGTGGCTGCACTCCCTTTTTATGTACTACTGTTTCATATAGGCAAGCACTTCTTCAAATTTCATGCTGCCACCAAAAATATCAAGCGCACTGCCGATTGTCACATCAATCTTTTTCTTTCCTTTTTCTGCCAGCTTATCCAAATCTGAAAAAGTATGTACACCACCGGCATACGTAATCGGCATCCTTGCCCATTCTCCAAGTATTTTTACTACATTTTCTTCAATACCGCTCGCTTTTCCTTCCACATCTACCGCATGTACAAGCATTTCATCACAATAATCCGAAAAAAAGGAAAGCGTTTGTTCGTTTAACTCCGTGTCCGTATATTTTTGCCATCTGTCTGTTACAATATAATAAGTCCCGTTCTTGCTACGACAGCTCAAATCAATGACAATATTTTCTTTTCCGACTTCCCTCTTTAATTTTTCCAAATTTTCATAATTGATTTTACCATCTTTAAATACATAGGACGTCACGATAATATGGCTGGCACCTCCATCCAAATATTCACCGGCATTTTCCGCGGTAATTCCACCGCCTATCTGCATCCCTTTTGGAAATGCTTTTAACGCAGCAAGTGCCTGTCTTTTTGTTTCAGCATAAAACTCACTTGTTGGCGGATTCAACAAAATAATATGGCCACCCGTAATTTGTTTTTGTCTGTACATATGTGCAAACCATGCCGCATCTTTTTCCGAAACAAAGTTTTCTTTTGCCTGGTCCTTTTCATCCAACAAACTGCCGCCTACAATTTGTTTTACTTTTCCGTTATGAATATCAATACATGGTCTGAATTTCATTTTTCTTTCCTCTCAAATTTTTTTACATAATTTTATTATAATCAAATTCTTTGTGAATAAAAGAGTAAATATCGGACATACTTTTTTTAGAAACTTTTCCGGATATGCCAAGTCGCTGTCCGGGGAAGTTCATGAAGCCCAAATAAAGGAGTGATTTTATGAAAAAAAGTAAAAAAGTAATGTCTTTGTTCCTTATGGTACTTATGGTTTGTATGCTTGTTGCCTGCGGAACAAACAAAAAAAACGAGAACACAGACGACATGGCCGGTAACAACACTACCGGCACAACAGACAACAATGCCGGTACTACTACCGACACAAATGCAGATAACCATACAACTACTGACAACAACACAACTACTGACAACAACACAATGCAAAACGACAACTTAAATGATGCTACAGAAAACACTACAACAAACGGTGGCGATTCTCTTTTGGATGATGCCGGTGATGCAGTAACTGATGTAGTTGATGATGTTGCAAACGGCGTGTCAGATGTAACAGACGACCTTATGGGAGATGGTTCCAATACATCCACTAATGCAACACCAAACGCAAACAAAACAACGGATGCAAACCGTTAATTTTCCTTATAATTTTCTTCTTGTTTGATTTAAAAAACGTCGCCATAAGGCGACGCTTTTTTTATCCGTTAATTACATCTTTCATGTCATACATGCCAGCCGGTTTCCCTGCAAGGAATTTTGCAGCCTGAATAGCACCTTTTCCAAATACAGCTTTGGAATATGCAGTGTGTGAAAATGTAATCACTTCATCTGCACCTGCAAAAATCACATCATGATCTCCCACTATTGTACCGCCGCGAACAGCCGAAATACCAAGCTCTTTCTTATCACGTCGCTCTCTCTTTGTACTTCTGTCATACACATATTCGTAGCTATTGTCAAATTCTTCATTGATTGTATCTGCCAACGCAAGAGCTGTACCGCTCGGCGCATCTACTTTAAGGTTATGATGTTTTTCCACAATCTCAATATCAAATCCGGCCGGAGCAAGTGTTTTTGCTGCTTCCTTTAACATTTTTAACAACATGTTAATACCAAGTGACATATTTGCGGATTTTAAAATAGCAACCTTTTCAGATGTCTCTTTTACTTTTGCAAGTTGTTCCGGTGTCAAACCGGTTGTACAAAGTACACAAGGAATCTGCTTCTTTTCGCACCATTCTAACAATCCGTCCACTGCCGTTGCTGTGGAAAAATCAATAACAACATCCGCTTCCACATTACAGGAATCCAACGTCGCAAATACCGGGAAACTGTTTGCAATTCCGTCATAAGCATCAATACCTGCAACCAATTCTATTTCTTCATCTGCTGCAACAAGTCCGGCAATCATCTGTCCCATTTTTCCGTTGCAGCCGTGCATAATCGCTCTTATCATATCGTTCTCTCCATCCGTATCGCATCAAATTAAAGAATACCGTAATTTTTCATTGCTTTTTCTAATTTTGCAGCGTTTTCCGGTTCCATTTCGCTTAACGGTCTTCTCACCGGACCGCCTTCCATGCCCATAAGGTTTACTGCTTTTTTTACCGGAATCGGGTTTACTTCACAGAACAATGCATCGCAAAGTTCAATGGCACGAAGCTGCTCTTTCAAGCTGCCTGCCACATCGCCTTCAAAATATTTTACACAAATATCATGTGTCTCTTTTGGGGCAACATTGGAAAGTACAGAAATAACACCTTTTCCACCGAGAGAAAGAATCGGTACAATCTGGTCGTCGTTTCCGGAATACAAATCTACGCATCCGTCAGCAAGTGCCATAAGTTTTGCAACCTGAGAAATATTACCGCTTGCTTCTTTTACACCAACGATATTTTCTACCTCTTTGCAAAGTCTTACAACAGTAGCCGGCATAAGGTTGCAGCCTGTTCTGCCCGGCACATTATAAAGAATAATCGGCACGTTTACGCTGTCTGCAATCATTTTGAAGTGCTCGTATAAACCATTCTGTGTTGCTTTGTTGTAATAAGGTGTTACAACCAAAAGTCCGTCTACACCGGATTTTTCTGCTTCTTTTGACAAATAGATGGCAGTTTCTGTACAGTTAGAACCTGTTCCTGCTACAACAGGAATACGTCCTGCCACTTTGTCAACACAATATTTAATGACATCCAAATGTTCCTCATGTGTAAGGGTAGATGCCTCACCTGTTGTTCCGCAAACGATAATCGCATCGGTTCCGTTTTTAATCTGGAACTCAATCAACTCACCAAATTTTTCGTAATTTACTTCTCCGTTTTCTTTAAAAGGTGTAACTATAGCAACACCTGCGCCTGTAAAAATAGCCATGTCTTTTTCCTCCTTTAATTGCCGGCATCCGCCAAATGTCTGAAAGCCGCCGTCATCGCTTCGCGAAAAAAAAATCGGTACACAGATACTGCGCACCGACAAAAATTCTCCGTTCGTGATAGCGCCCCATCTCATAAAAGATGACAGTTATACAGTTATTCACTGTATCCCCAAGATTCGGCCCTCAGGAAACCTCCTCTTTCGGCATTCTCCCCTTTTGCTCCTCTTCACCTGCGCCTGACGCATCCAAAGAGCTACTCTTGAATCATGCAACCTCTATCTAATTAAAATAATCATAGCACTACTGTCTCTAACTGTCAACGCGTATCTGCTATGATTATTTTATTCTTTTACGTATGCAATTGTGTTATGCTGCTTACCAGCATTTAAATTTCAATGTTTCAATTTTGGAAACTTCGTCTGCCATAACGCAAACTTCGTCACTCAGGCAATCTCCTGTCAAAATGACGTTAGTGCTTTCCGAACGGCATTCCAAAACGCTTTTTAATTCCTCTGCGGAAATGATATTGTTTTCAACAAGTCCAAGCACTTCATCCAAAATCAGAAGTCCGCATTCTCCTGTCGTCAACACCTTTTTCGCAAAGTTCATGCCATTTTTAATGTTCGCAATCTCTTCCCGCTGTCTTTCCTCTGAAAGCTCGTCAAAATTTTCATCCGATTTTTCAAAGCGAAACAGCTTAATCTCCGGTTCCAGCCTTTGAAAGAGCTCAGATTCCTTAAGCCCCTTTCTTTTCAGGAACTGAATAATCACAACATTTTCTCCCTGCACCGCAGCGTGTACTGCCCTGCCGAGAGCTGCCGGCGACTTTCCATGTCCGTCCCCTGCATAGATTTGTATCATCCCTTTGTTCATACGACTTTCCTCTTCGCTTCTTAAAACGGTAAAGATTTCACTGCACATTAATATAGCACATTTTTACATCACATTCAACAAATATTCAGTTTTTCTTATTTATTTTTTATGCACTATTCATTAAATAGTTCCAGTTTGCTTACCGAAACTTCATATGCAATACGCTTTTCAAGTTCTTCTTCACTAATCTTTTTCATATACTCTCTGCTTTGGATTCGTCCCCAAATTTGACATCTCGCGCCCACTTCAAATCCACTGGCATACCTCGCATTTCTTCCCCAACAAATGCAAGGGATATAATCGGATTTTCCATATGGTCTGTTGGATGCCAAAAGCAAATCTGTAATCTCCCTTCCCAAAGGAGTTTTACGATATACCGGCGGCTTACATATGTACCCGTCCAAATAAATCTGGTTTGTTTTTTCGTT
Organism: Lachnospiraceae bacterium; assembly: GCA_045546775.1. GTDB lineage: Bacteria > Bacillota > Clostridia > Lachnospirales > Lachnospiraceae > RGIG3002. The sequence goes on from JAZQDM010000081.1 coordinate 4,440, forward strand.
CTCCATCACTTCTTCGACAAATTCAATGTCTCTTGCAAATACAGATAAAAGCAGTCTGTTTTTTCTTGACTCATGTCTGTTATAAGAACGGAACTGTCCGTTAATAATAACATTAAGTCCTCTTGCATCCGCATCCACATCCACAATTCGCTCTGAAATCATGACCGGGATAATGTCTGCCGATTCACTGAGTCTTGGCACTTCTACATCAACCATATAAAAATTCTCCCCGAAAATTTCATGGCTGAAGCGGTAGCTGCTTACAATGGTTCCCATAACCGTTACCTGGTTATTTTCAATCACTTTATCTATCATTTTGTTCTCCCTTCTTACACCTTAAGAATTTTTTCTTGTGATGTATTATATTTATATCACACAATTTTGCTTTTTAGAACTCTTATGCATCGCCCGTCAATTTTCTTCTTTTTTCGCCCAATTCGGCAAACTTTATGTGTAATTTGTTAATTGAATGTTCCAAAATATAGTGATATACTATTCCCGTTTTGAAAAAAGTATGTAAAGATGGTTGCTTACAGAGCAAAGAAAGGAATCCGGTTATAAATTTATGAAACAAGCAAGAGAAGACGTAAGAAACATTGCAATTATTGCCCATGTAGACCACGGCAAAACGACTCTCGTAGACGAGCTTTTGAAACAAAGCGGTGTATTCCGCGAAAACCAGGAAGTTGCCGAGCGTGTCATGGACTCCAACGATATCGAAAAAGAACGTGGAATTACCATTCTTTCCAAAAATACAGCTGTTATGTATAAAAATACAAAAATCAACATTATTGATACACCGGGCCATGCCGATTTCGGTGGCGAAGTAGAGCGTGTCCTTAAAATGGTAAACGGCGTTATTCTCGTGGTGGATGCGTTTGAAGGCGCTATGCCACAGACAAAGTTTGTCTTAAAAAAAGCACTTGAATTAAAGCTTCCCGTTATTGTGTGCATTAACAAAATTGACCGTCCGGAAGCCCGTCCTGACGAAGTAATTGACGAAGTACTGGAGCTTTTCCTTGATTTGGAAGCAAGTGAAGAACAGCTTGACTGTCCGTTTATTTACGCTTCTGCCAAAGCCGGTGTTGCTTCTCTTGACCCGGATGTAAAAGGCACAAATATGGAGCCTTTGTTTGAAACCATTTTGGATTATATTCCTGCCCCGACAGGTGACCCGGAAGCCGGCACACAGATTCTTGTCAGTACCATCGACTACAACGAATACGTTGGCCGCATCGGTGTCGGCAAAGTAGACAACGGCACAGTAAAAGTAAACCAGGAAGTGATGATTGTGAACCATCACGAACCGGACAAACAGAAAAAAGTAAAAATCTCCAAATTATATGAATTTGACGGATTAAATAAGGTGGATGTAACCGAAGCAGGTATCGGTTCTATCGTTGCGATTTCCGGCATTTCCGATATCCGCATCGGTGATACGCTCTGTTCTTTGGAAGACCCTACACCGATTCCGTTCCAAAAAATTTCCGAGCCGACTATTGGTATGCACTTTTTGGTAAACGACTCTCCTCTTGCCGGACAGGAAGGCAAGTATGTGACAAGCCGCCATTTGCGTGACCGCTTGTTCCGTGAGTTAAATACAGACGTTTCTTTGCGTGTGGAAGAAACAGAAACGACCGAAAGCTTCAAAGTTTCCGGTCGTGGTGAATTGCATTTGTCTGTTCTTATCGAGAATATGCGCCGTGAAGGCTATGAATTTGCGGTAAGCAAAGCGGAAGTTTTGTACCGTGAAGATGAAAACGGCAAAAAATTAGAACCGATGGAACTTGCGTATGTAGACGTTCCGGAAGAATTTTCCGGCACAGTTATTGAGAAATTGAGCCAGCGAAAAGGCGAACTCCGCAACATGGGTGCTGCAAGCGGCGGATACACACGTCTGGAGTTTTCCATCCCATCCAGAGGTCTTATCGGCTACCGTGGCGAGTTTATGACAGACACAAAAGGAAATGGTATTATCAACACCATTTTTGACGGCTACGGCCCTTACAAAGGAGATATCCAGTACCGCAAACAAGGTTCCCTGATTGCATTTGAAGCAGGCGAAGCAATTACGTACGGACTTTTCAACGCCCAGGAACGTGGTACTCTGTTCATCGGTCCCGGCGAAAAAGTGTACTCCGGTATGGTAGTCGGACAAAACGGCCGTAACGAAGATATTGAAATCAACGTTTGTAAGAAAAAACAGCTTACCAACACCCGTTCTTCCAGCGCGGACGAAGCGCTCCGCTTAACACCGCCAAAAATTCTCAGTCTGGAACAGGCTTTGGAATTTATCGATACGGATGAACTTTTGGAAGTAACACCAAGCGCCCTTCGTATCCGTAAGAAAATTTTAGATCCGACCATGAGAAAACGCGCAAACATGCGCGGGTAATGAGCCATGCGCAGATGAGCCGAATGTAACTGCCGGGTGCTCGCACACGGGCAGGCGCATTCGTGCGAAGATGTATACGGCGAACGCCGCGACACTGAGCGACGCGAAGCGTTGCGATGTGTCGGCATGGCGATACAACGTAAAACTGAAATTTTGCGTTCCTTTGAAGCCGATTTTTAAGAGTAAATATTACTTGTCTTTTTTAATCGCTCCCTTACTAAGCTTATGTAACTGTCTTTGTTTAAGACAACTGCTATCGGATAAATAATATAAAACAAGCAACTGCAAAAATAAACAATGCTACACACAGAGAAAAAATTGAAATCCCCCTGTTCTTTTTCCACTGTAATATTGCTTGAGAAATCATTGATATACCCATAAATATTTCACAAACAACAATTGCGCCTTTCCATACACCAAATATTTGCAAAAAAGCAAATATAATCACTATTATTGAACTAAACAGATTTATAATAAACGCGCATTTTTCACATTTACTTGCATTCAAAAAAGCTTCTTTTATTTTCTTCATAGTCGTCCTCCTAAATCTATACTTTTGTAACATTTCGATGCTATTCAACAATTGCCCAGCACCTTTTATTATTTGTAATAGATAATTTGTCTGCTCATGCCATATTTTACAGTAATATAGAACCTTTCCGGTTTTGTCATATTCTCCATGTGTAATCAGCACCGGACAAGAAATGTTCAAATCCTTATTATCCTGCAAAAGACTGTCCTACGCAAATCATGTTCTCAGCTTTATTTTCTTTCATTATTTTAATGATTACCTCAGTTGAATCCTTCAAATCAAACTTTTCGTAAGGTCTGGATTTTCCATAACATGGCGCATCCCAAACAATCAGATTATACTTCGGTCCAAAATAATCAACTTAACTTTCAAACATTGTATGGTCAGCAGTTAGTCTCGGAAAAAAGAAAATAGTTTCTTTTTCCTCATTCCAAATATCAGACAACCAATAATACACGCTTCCATATTCTGTTGCTATACATTTTTCTCTCATAGACTTCTCCACTTATTTCTTATGCCTTTCAATCATCACGCTAGAAACAATCGCATAAATTATAGCGATAAGAGCAACAACAATAGCCATGTAGCTGAACCAACTATTTGTCCAAAATGAAGACATCGCATTTAACAAAAAAATAATTCCTATCATAAGAAATACTACGGCACTTTGACGATAATGCGGTTTCTTATCCATTGTAGCACGTTCTTCTTTTGAAGCGTATAGATATGCATTATTGAATAAAAATCCCTTTTCTTTAAAAGAACGAAAGCTTACAACAAATGCTCCTATCGCTAAAATAGAACAAACAATTCCTGACATAATACCTGTCATAGAAACACCTCCAAATCATAGTAGCAGGAGCTTTTTAGCATTATTACTAAAAATATTTACTCGCTCCTGTTCAATATCTGTTGCCCTCAACACAGAAAGCATCGAAAATGCCTGTGTAACAAACGGATAATCTGTACCAAACAAAATTCTCTCGCTTCCAATTTCATCAATCAACTTTTTAATATTTGCCGCAGGCTGAATACTAATATCTGTATATGTATTCGGGTACTTTTTCATCAAATCAATAATATATTCAAAATCAAAACCACCGCTATGTGCCAATATGAACTTTGCGTCCGGAATGTTATCCAATACTTTTTCAAATTTACCTAATTGTTGCATCATAGTTTCTTTCTTTGTTTGCTTTGTCGGCACATGAGAATCAAATACTTCCTTCGGAAATCCCACTCCACTACAACTCATAATCGGCAAATTCGTCTTGGCTAATTCTTTCAGTAGCATAATTGTTTCTTGACAATCTATCGGCACACCCCAAACATGTGGATTTAATTTCCACCCCTTAATATCCATCTTCATATAGTCTTCAATTTTCTTAAGGATATTGTCATCAAAAGGATGTATTGAACCAAATGTATGTATACGGTCATTATTTTTAACAATGTCATCCATTACCTTCGCACAGCTTTTGTTCGGTGGATTAATCTGCTGAACTACTGCTTTTCCAATATGATTGTCATCCATATCTCTTAGTAATCTGTCTACTGTTGCATAATTTAAAACCAATGCACCCGAAAACAACTTAATTCTTGCCTGTATCCCTTGCATGCTAAGTATACTGGTTGGACATTCTGTAAAACTTATTTTATTTAAGTCAAATAAATCTATTGTATATGGAAAACAACTCGTATCCATCAAGGATTTTCTGTTATTAGATTTCTCCTTTTGCAAAATTGACGGAAATAGCTGTGATAACCCATTGAATATATGGCAATGCATATCAATAATTTCATATTGTTCCACCAAGTCTGCTTTTATCTTAAAATCGCCATTTTCACACAATACCAATTCTGGATTATCTAATACAATTTGCTGTTTTTTTCTATTATGATGCATAATAAGCTCCTTTTCTAATTCCCCACTCTAATCCTGCTTCAAGAAATCAACTATCATCTGTTTTTCTTCTTCCATCAAATTACTCATATGTCCTCTACCTTCAAGTAGATAAGTGGTACAGTTTTCTATAATTCGCTCTGCCCTTGGTATAACTCCTTTTGCAGGAAACAAGCAGTCTTTTTCTGCCGCCATTACTAAAGTCGGCGCTTTATATTTTTTCATGTATTGTTCCGAAACATTACTTGGCATGCCAGTCTTCACCTTAGAATGGTTTATACTTAGTTTTGCCGTTTCATATATATCTTCCGTTATATTTTCCACCGTTACCGCCATGGGAAGCATACACTTCTTTAACCATTTATCCTTATGTGTAATCCAATACATAATCATCGGAAACATCATGCTCATACTGTTAATCGCCGGAGCATTCTTTATACCGGATGGTACGTATAACACTGTACGCTTTATCTTCTCAGGTGCAACACACATTGTTTTTGCCAATATTCCTGCACCAAACGAACCTCCAAAACAACAGATACTTTCATACCCTATTGCAGATATAACCTCACTCGCCCATTTCCCATAATCATAACCCCAAGCAGACAAACTTACCTCATCACTTTTTCCCGGATGTCCAATTGTATCTACGGCAAATATATGAAAATCATTCATAAGAAAATCACAAAAAAGCAAATTATATGCCGTTGTCGCATTGCCACCATGAAAAACAAGCAATGGAATTCCACTTAGATTTCCTGTTTCAATAAGGTGAGTTCTACCAAACGATGTGGAAACCCATTTATCGGAATAAGGACATTTCAACCTATCTAATTGTATATCATATAATTCCATTATTTTAGCTTTTCCTTCTATCGATTTATATATTGTCATTTTCACTTTCAATCCTTTTATAAGTTTAATTGAACAACACCCGCTATTTTGTAATTTCAAAAATACCCTTTAATTATATCAAACATAATATTTTCGTTCCACCTGTATTTTCTGAAAAATACATAAAGGCAAGCTACCTCTCAAGTAGCCTGCCCAAAATTTACCAAACATCCAAACTATCAATCTCATCTTATCCATCCTTTCATAAAAAATGTGTTATAAGCATTCCATCCAGTTCCAACTGCCATTTTCATAAATTGTTATAAGTTGTTACCGCAGAAACTTATTTCCTGCTATTTTCCTTTCCCTTGTTTTTTCCCTTATGAGGGATCATCAACAAGGGTAGCACGATATAACAGTTATTAAATCCTATAAAAATCGTCATATGAGAACTGAAATTTTGCGTTCCTTTGAAGCCGATTTTTAAGAGTAAATATTACTTGTCTTTTTTAGAATTTTTACACTTTTCATGAATTACTATTCCCCATAAAAGGACCAAGCCTACGACTCCTATTCCTAAACCTAAACTTCCACTTCTCAAAATACTACCTTCTGGCAATTTAGGAAATACAATATACCCAATCATAATGCACAACGCAAACATTAATGTGCCTACAAATGTAACTATACATCTACGTTTCACTACTAATTTCTTTTCAGCTTCTGCATAATCTGCAACTTTGCGCAAAGTCTCTTTTTGTTCTTTTTTCATAATCTCACTTTTCCTCTCACCATCAATGATTTCTTTGATGTCAACCTCATAGTAATCTGCCAACTCAACTAAAATACCTAATTCTGGCATAGTATTACCATTTTCCCAACGAGATACACTTCGGGAAGATACCCCAAACTTTTCTGCCAGTTGTTCTTGTGTCAGTTTCTTTTCCTTGCGTAATTCTCTTAGAAAACCACCTATTTTAATCTGGTTTATCATTTTGCTGTCTCCTTTCGCTGTCTATTATCCATAAAACGATATTGAAAAACCACGTCACAAAGTGAGAAATGACGTATTTTCCACTAGACACTTATGTCTTATGAGTATATTAGCCATAAGAACTAAGAAAATTCAAATTTTTCTCTCTCATTATACTCCTTATCCCCCACAAAAGAAACTCCTTTTACACAAGCCAGTATAGTGTCGAAGGACACTCTCCTTTCTTAGGCTTTATAAAATCCTCTCTCAATAAGGGCTTGTAATATTAAGTTTGATGAATTGCATAGCTCTATCTGTTTCTGACTCCTTATGAAAAACATGTAGTTTTTCTTAGCACTTTGCACACTAACAAGCAATTCGCTGACACGACGTCAGCGAAAGGAGCCACTGAGCCATGGATGGCGAATTGGCTCCGATTGCGTAGTATTAATATAACTTATATCAAAGTGCTTAGAAAAAGTAATGTTTGAATACGAGTTAGAAACAGATAGAGCTATACAATTTATCATCGTAATCTTCATCAGCCTTTATTGAGCCGAGGATTATAGAAGAACATGAAAAAAGGGAGTGTCCTTCGACACTCCC
>JAZQDM010000082.1:0-8032 GCA_045546775.1 Lachnospiraceae bacterium
TCTTCGTCGTAGCGAGTTCCGTGTTTGTTTGTGGACATGCTCAGATACCTCCTTTTGGTGTCCAGTTTATTGTAATGCATAGTTGCTTATCGTGTCCACTTTTATAATATAGATCCATATTAAAGGCTTTAGGTGATAAAAATGCAGTACAAAATGAGTGAAGAGGAAAGAGCTTTTTTAGCTCAATATGATATTACAAAGTTTGAACGCCCGTCCGTTGCGACGGACGTTGCCATTTTTTCTATTTTGGAAGATGGGGAAACGAACAATTTTAGAAAGTTGCCACAGAAGGCGTTAAAACTTTTGTTAATTCAGAGAGCGGATTACCCGTACAAAGGTTTTTGGGCGTTGCCGGGTGGTTTTTGCAAACCGGATGAGGAAGTTTACCAGACGGCGAAGCGCGAATTGTTTGAGGAGACAAACGTAGAAAATGTGTACTTGGAATTGGCAGGTACATTTGGAGATGTAAACAGAGATCCGCGTGGATGGATTATATCCAATACTTTTTTGGCGCTTTTGGACGGAGAGCAGTGCAAGCCGCATGCCGGCTCAGATGCAGGTGAAGCGGCATGGTTTTCTGTCATTCTTACCCAAAAAGACAAAAAACAGGAGCAGACAAACGATGTGATGCACATAGAAACGGATTATGAGCTCTGTTTATCAAACCATGATAATGGGGCGCAGTTGTCGGCAATTGTGCGGGAATACAAAACATTTGAAAACTGTCATGAGACGGCCCGCTATGAAATCATTGCCTGCGAAAACATTGCGTTTGACCATGCAAAAATTATTTTGCATACGTTGCTTCGCTTGCGAAAGAATGTTGAAAATGATGCGCGGACGATTTTTGATTTGCTGCCGGAGTATTTTACGCTGACACAGTTGCAAAATGCAGTGGAACTTGTGTTGGACCAGAAGCTTCTTACCGCAAATTTCCGAAGAAAAATAGCGGATTATGTGCAGGAAACGGAACAAATTGTGGAAGGAATGGGGCACCGTCCGGCAAAATTGTTCAAACGAAATGTAGGGAATTTTTATAAGGGATAAGCGGGAACGGAGGTTTATGGGAGTATGTATTTTGAAGTACAACAAACAAAATCGGGGATAAAAAAGCTTTTTGATATCCGATGGAACGGACAGATTATTTATAAGGCAGAAACATCATGGGAAAGACGAAATGTAGTTTCAGCAAGAAAAATTGAGATGTTTAATTCATACGGACAAAAAATGTTGGAGGCACAATATCATCTTCTTGATAATACGGTTGCAAGTGCGCTTCCCTTTAAATATTTGGTGACCGGTGAACAGAAGTTTTCACAGTTTAGTATTGTGGATAGTGTCGGCAACTTACTTGGGGCCTTTTACATGGAAGCAAACGGACTTTTGGACCAAAAAATTTATTTGCAGTACGGGGACCGTTTTCTCGTTGGATATCGCAGATGTATGACTACAAAGGAAGCGATTTCCTTTTATGAAAATGATATTCAGGTAGGGCAGATTACAAAGTCTACGGTAACGATGAACAATTTGGATTACTATATGGTGCATTTCGTGCAGGGGTATGAGGATTGGATTCATGTGATTGCTTTTGGTACGGTGTATTGCGACTTCTTGTATCATGATCATACGAATGAACATTACAAAGGAGTAAGAGTGCAACGCAAAAACTCATACGACCATAACGCGGATAAGTTTAACGAAAACTTTATCGCCTATTATTTTGGGCAACAGGAAGCGCAAAGGGTCGATTACATAGCCCAGTATGGGACACCGGAGCAACAGGCAAAACAGAAGAAATTTATGAAAATGTTTTGGATTCTTTTTGCAGGAGGTTGGGGGATTGCATTGCTGATTGCGGCCATTGTTTTTTGCGTATTATATTTTGGTTAAAGTCAAATTAAGTTAGAGAAAGCATGAGGGAGAAGGTATGCAACAAAATAGGGAAAAACAGATGTTTATGAAGAAATGTTTGCTTGTGATAACAGGGATTGTCTGGTTTTTGTGCGGAATCTGGTGGATTTTTGAACCGGATATGCCAATACTTTTTTATTTCGGCAGACCGGAGCTGCGAACATATCATTTGTATATGGCACAAGATTTTTTAGTAGTATGGTATGTTTTGTTTTTCTTTTTGCTTCCGGTTGTTGGTGCGTTATGTGCAATAGGAGTAAAGGTGAAAGATGAAGCGGCGAAAGTGTGGACGGACCGCATGGCAGCAGGGACGTTTTCCGTTATTATTTTGTTGTTTTTAACAAGTATGTTGGTTTTTGTAAAAAGCATATTACTTCTTGCAATTCCGGCAGTTTTGCTGCTGGTTTATGGTGTTTGGATGTGTGTTGCATGTAAAGGTGCAAAGAAATCGGCAAAGCTTTGCGTGGCACTCGTTTGTCTTGTGCTTGTGTGGATGGGAACCATCTTTGCATGGCAGTACAAAGATATTCAGCAATGCGTAGGCAAGGAACGGTATGAGGATTACATGAAAAATAAGGAGCGCTATTACTGGAATCTTTTTTTGACGTTTCCGGAGGATTTGTGTAATGCAGACCGCTTCCATCCAAAGTTTGAACTTATTTACACAAATATGTTTAACGCGTACGGAGAGAAATTTACATTGGAGGAACTGCGGGAAGCCTATATAAATTTTGAGAGTGGAGAAGGTTCGTGGTATCGTCTCAGGCAGTTTGAGGATGCCAGATATTCGGCAGCAGACAAGTATGATGATCAGGCACTTTTTGAGTATCGGGAAGAAGTATTAGAACGATTGGAGCAGGGAACAAAGCCCCGGGAAGATTACACGCTGGAGGAACTTGAGGCACTGATGCAGAAGACTTACGAGGATTTGAAAGAGCCTGTATTCGAGTATTACGAGCATAGGTTTGATTAAAGAGGGAAAAAGACATGAATACAGAAGGGCAAATAGCGGGAATCGGATTAGGAAAAAAAATAATCAAAGCGATGCAGAAACTGCTGTTAGCATCGGCAATAGGATTGGGGCTGTTTTTTTTAGTATAATAGCTGCATTGCAGGCGCTTGCTTTTACGACAGAAGACACTGTGCATCAAGCAAGATTATATAGTTTTGCATCGCTGGCGTATGTAGTAAGCATATTGGCATATATGTATAATATGAATTATCTCACAAAATCACTTAACGTTTTGAGCGTGATACTTGTTGTAATCATTGTAATAAATATTATAGTGGGGATTTACAGCCGTTGCTCATACAGATTGAAACAGGTGGTACTAACAGACGCGGTTACATTTGTTATTGTTGCAGTAGGTTTTCTGATGTTTCTTGGTGGGAAATTGCATTTTGATAAAATAAAAGATTATGGTAAAGAAATGGATGATTACCACATTGAGAAGGAAATTTATTTTTGTGGTGATGCGTTGAATATTCCCTTGCCGGAATGGGCTTATGAAGAGACAAATTATACAACAAAATATAATGTTGCATTGGTCAATATGTTTTGTGATGAGGACGAAAAGTATGTAGCGGATAAGCTTGTAGATGAATATGTTAATCTGATAGAAGGAAAAGGTTCATGGAGTACATTATTACAATTTGAAGAAAGATATGATGAAATTGAAGGGATATTTTATGAATACAACGATTACGGGTTTGATGATTTAAAATGGAAAGTACGCGAAAAGATTGATGAAATGGGACAATTACCCTATGCAGATGATTATACAGAGGAAGAATTGGAAGAAATTATACGCCATGTTTATTCGGAAATGCAGGGTGAATTGCCGGATTTGGGTGTATTTGAATAAAGGATGAGGGTACAGATGAAGAAGATAGGAAGTTTTTTGCGGGGAATAATGTATTTGTTTTTGATGACATCAGCAGTAGGGGTATTGTATTTATTTGCAAAAGTGCGCCTTGGGAAAATAACAATTCCGGTGGAGTGTCTGACGGAACCGGAGTTTCAGCCGTTATATACACAAATTGCAAATGAGTATATTATGACATGGTCTTATGTTTTTTTATGGATAATGCCTCTTATTGTGTTTATGCTACTATGCGTATGGATGATAAAAGGGACAGCGGGAAAAAACTACATATGCATGTTTGCAACAGCCATATGCAGTGTGAGTTGTGCAAGTTATGTGGTAAGTAGTATTTTGTTGACCAAGACGGTTTCAGTGTGTTGTATGCCACTGAGCATCATTGCGGTTTTCTCAATTTTGTATTTTGTTATTTGTGTCCGAGCTCATCGACATAAAATGTTGCAAGTGGAAGGCAGTAAGGAAAGAGTAAGACGTATTATATATCCAGTGTTGATATTGACAGGTTTTGTAATTGTTTTTAATTTCGGTAGTTTTTGTAAGGTGGTGGATTCTGGAAGATATGACGACTATATTGCACAGAAAATATCAACATATACGTACCGGTATTTTCATGTCATGGATCCGAAGTTTGTAACAGACCCGATAAGTGTTGAACCGAAGTTTGAAGTGACATATGTAAATATGTTTAGTGCGAATAGTGAAAAGTTTACGATGGAAGAAATAGAGGAAGCTTTCAAAAATTTGGAAAGTGGCGAAGGTTCCTGGTATCGCTTAATAGAGTTTGAGGAAGCTTATGATTCGATAAAGGGCTTATACAATCAGGACGCATTATATCAATATAGAGAATGTGTGATGGATGAGTTGCTGCACGGAGAAAAGGCATTTTATGACTATACATTAGAAGATGTGGAAGTATTGATGAAAGAAATTTACTTGGAGATGGAAAACGAACTCAAAAAGTAGCTTTTAACGAATAAATTGAAAAAAATTGTTTTGAGGAAAAAACAGATGAAAAAAATAAAGCAACATATTCAAACAATCATGATAACAATGTTATTAATATCTGCAATTGGAATGGCGCTCTTATTTTTGGTGTTGAGTGTAAAACGTATGCAACCGCTTAGGTGCTTCTATTTAGGCGAAGAACATTGGAGGCAGTTTTACGGTTTGATAGCGATACAGGTCAATATCCCTTGGGCGAAATTAGCAATGTGGGTTACTGTTGTTATTATATTTTTATATTGCATAGTGTTGAATATAAAAGAGAGCGCAACAAAAAGCTGGTTGTGCAATTATGTAAACTATATTTATGGACTTGTTAATGTAGGATATTTGTATTTTGTTAATTGGCAGACAAGGTCAGTTACCATTTTGACACCTGTTGTGTGTATTATTCTGGGGATTCTTATTGTACTTTGCATATATAATAAAATGTCATACAAGAAGGAGCAACTGAAAAAGGAGTCATCTTTTAGTAGAGCAAAAGAAGCTATGGCAGTTTCAGCGTTAGTTGTGATAGTGTCAATTCTTCTTACAGCAGGAGGAGTATGGAATGCCATTAAGAAAGAAAATCATGAAGCGTACGTTGAGACGATAGAAATCTATTATGAAAAACGTTTAGGCCTTTATAACTTGATACATGTTGATATGGAACCAAGTTTATTTAACATGTATGATGTTGCATTGGTGAATATGTTTAACAAAAGTGGTGAGACATTTACGCTAGAGGAATTATATGATTCTTATGTTGCCTTTAAAACAGGGGAAGGATCGTGGAATCGTTTTCATGAGTTTCTAAAAGTATATTATTCATGCGTAGATATGGATGATACACCGGTTGAATGTCGGGGGCTTTTCGGTGATTTTGAGGATAAAGTTTTTCGTAAGGCCAGAGAAAAAGCAGAGGGTTCGGAGATAGATTATTATTATGCTTACAGCATGGAAGAACTGGAAGCCATAATGTTAGAAACTTACTATGAGATGGAAGAGAAGTTTGTTGCGGCAGGGAAAACGTTGCCAACGTATTAAAGGCAGAAAGTTTTTGGAGGATACCTATGAGAAAGTTTGACAAAGTAACAAAGTTGTTTGAAATAATTTTTGTGATTATTGCGATTATAGTGTGGTTTCTTTGTGCAGCTATAGAGGGAGAAGTGATTGTACTTCCGCGTGTGTGGTATTTCGAAATTCCGGAATTGAATGAATTTTATGTGTCAGTGGCAAGAGGATTCGATGGTGCATGGGCACGTATGTTTTTCCCAATGATACCGCTTACAATTGCGTTGTATGTTTGGGGATGGAATTCAAAAAAACAGGCAATTGGATATTGGATTCATACATTTGCCAATTTATTTTTCGCACTTATTATGAGCATGTATGTCTTTGGAAGTATTTTTTTAACAAAAACAATTTCGATACTTTGTATTCCGCTTTTTGGTATAATTATATGGGCTTTGGTACTAGTTGTATTTAATCGGAGAAAATATACAAAAATGCAATTAAAGCGGGAAGGATTCGGACAAGCTGAATGTGCTATTGCATGTTTTGCTTTGATTTTGACAGTGATGGTAGTCGGATGGCAAGCGGGGAATATACAGCAGTGTGTTTCCAGAGAAAACTATGAGCGAAAAATGCAGCAGTTCGCATCCCGATATAAGAATGCGCTGGATTTTGAATATTCGGAAGATTTGTATGAAAAATCATATTTTGATACGTTGTTTTCCATAGCATGTACAAATAAATTTAACACTGTAGGAGAAAACTTTTCCGTAGATGAATTGGTGGAGGCATATCAAAAGTTTGAAAATGGAGAGACTGGGTGGAGCCGGCTTGATGATTTTGTGGAGGCATATTATTCAATTGATGACGAGTATGATGACAATAGAATGCACAGCTTTATGCAGTCAGTACGGCATGATATATGGATGCAAGACGAGATGAAGTCTGTATATGATTACACAATGGAAGAAGTAGAGGAAATACTAGAACAGTATTATTTGGATTGGGCTTATTATCCGAAATAGCACGCTTTTGCAAAAGACGTTGACGAACTACCGGAACCATCCGATAATATAAACGTAAATTGAAATCACTACGGAGGCTTACAATGGAATGTTTTAAATGCAAAGGAAAGATGATTGCTGCCAAATTGAACGGAGATATGTTTGGTTCGCCGATGTATCTTTCGAATCGTGAAAAAGGTTTTTTTGGCGGAGAGAAAAGAAGTGCGGTGGCATGTTTCGTATGTCAGGAATGCGGTTATGTGGAATTAAAAGCAGATGCGCCGAAAGATTTGCTTTAATAGTAATGCATACATATAACATGAAAAAGAGCGAGTAGCATACACATATGGGTTGAAAAACCACAATGTGTATGCTATACTGTTTTAAAAGCATATTTATTTCTATTTATTCTTGAGAAATTCTTTTTATAATTCTTATATCATTTCAGAAAATCTATGCTTTTTATTCACAAAATAAAAATGCAGGAGATTTTTTGGACTCCTGCCATAAAGACGGGAGGAAAAAACAATGACAGTTTTACAAGACATCATTTCTCCACAAGTACAATACGATGGGTATGTCAAGCGGCTTTTAAGTGACCGCTATATTTTGGCGTGGATTCTTAAGTGTACGACGGTAGAATTTGCAGAATTTTCGATTGAGCAAATTGCAAAAGAGTGTATCGTGGAGGATATCGAGATTTCGCAGAGACAGTTGACGCCGAGGGAACGGATTATAGGGAACAATACTGAAGATGCTGTTCCGGGGGAAGGCACGATTTTTTTTGATATTCGATTTTCGGCTTATATACCACCGTTGCTGGAGGCAGTAAAAATTTTGGTAAACATAGAAGCACAGAAAAATTTTTATTTAAAGTATCCAATTGTTACGCGAGGCGTATTTTATGGTGCGAGAATGATCTCTGCACAACTTAATACGGAGTTTCAGGCAGATGATTATTCCGGTATGAAAAAAGTTTATTCCATATGGATATGTATGAATGCACCTGATTATGTTGGAAATGCAATCTCACATTATTATATTACAAAGGAGGATCTTCTGCCCGGAATCCCGGATGAAAAGGAAACATATGACAAGTTATCAATTGTTATGATATGCCTAAATGGAACGAAAGAAGGCAAAGAGAAAGGAGATGGAGCATATGTGCAATTTAGGAGAAGGCATTTGGGAGCAGGCGCTGGAAAAAGGAATGAAGTTGGGAATAGAACAAGGAATAGA
>JAZQDM010000083.1:0-33726 GCA_045546775.1 Lachnospiraceae bacterium
CAAAGCAGGAAGTCTACGTAGTAGGAAATAAGGTTTGTATTATATTGCTGGTTCGGTTGCAATGATTTTCATTGCAACCTTTTTTATTACAGCAAAACGGTTCGCTCAGCTGGCAACTGGTTTGATGTAATAAGCAGTAGATGGGAATTGATGTGCTTTGTGTATACTTAGGATGGTCGTGATACGTTTTTGGTTGGACTAAGCGCAGGGAGTCAAAATGGAAAAGAAAAAATACGTGTCGGAAGGCGGAACACAGAAGGAAGAGCTGGAATTGATTGTGTTGGTACAAAAGGATGTCGACGGTGGCATAGTCGCGGGGGACTATTTGCAACCGTCTGCAACGATCCTTGCAAGTGTCAATACAAAAACAGGTGAGCTTTGTACGGAAAAAGCTTATTTGGAATGGGAAGTAAAAAGGAAAAAGTTTAAGAAAAAGGTTGACGTGGGATTCCCGTTAAAGGGAATGACAATGTATCGTGTCAGAGTTCGCGAAGGCGGCGTAGATACGGTAGTTGGCAACAAAGTATTACCTAAGACGGGAAAGCGCTATTTGTTGCTGAAAGTACTAAAGAAAAAGGTTCGTTGTGAGCAGTTGGAACCGTTTCGCGAAGCATATCTTAAACCAACGGAAATTTATGATGAAGCGGTTGGTAAATTTGTTTTGAATCGGGATATGCAATGGTTTGAAGGTGACATTGACTGGTTGGGAGGCCGGTGCAATGTTATGCTGGAACTGGACGGTGACGGATTGGAAACAGCTGAGAAAGCAAGGAAAGTACTTAGCCAAATTACAGATGATATACAGGTGTGGGATGAAAAATTGCGTAGTTTTTCTGCCCAATGTTTGCTTGAAACTGTAAACGAATGGCAAGATGAAGACGCCGATGTTATAACACAGGCGCAGTTTATGGAAAGGTTAAAAATTTGTGATTTGTGCGTTGGGGCAAACGGACAGCTTACGGTAGATTTTGACGATGATAATATGTTTTTTGGACATGTTGTCGAAGTGTCGGCGCATATTTCGGGAAAGATGAACGATGCTGATATTGTAGGTTGATGAGATGTACAGATTATAAATTGACAGATGACGTTTTGAGTAAAAGGATGACGATAGAGAAGCAAAACAAAGAGGCAGCGCGCTTGGCGTGCTGTTTTTTTGAGTCCAATAAGACGACGCGCGAAACGTGTCGGCGTTTGGTTTTACGTGGAGGATGAAATGGGTAAAAGAATAAGATTAGATTTATTTTTATGCATGCTTTTGGTATGTGCGTTGTATGCCGGTTTATGGTTTGTGGCAGACAAATTTGATATTATAGAAAAGGCGACGAATGCGTTTGTGGGAGTGCTGGAACCGGATGCGGTTGTGACGGATAACGGCGAAGTAGGAGGCTATCCGCTTGCAGACACGCCGTGTGTCACCAATTTAGAAGAATTGTCACAGTATGCGCAATGTTTTACAATGGAGATGTCGGTTACCAGATATTTGAATAATGGAAGTATCAATGGCGGAGAATATTTTTGGCGCATATTGCGGATAGATAACGCACTGATTGCAGCGAGAATAAATGAAAATGCGCTACAAAAAGATGAAGAAGAAAAAAATTATTTGCTTCCGGTCGGTAAAGTTGTAATGGAGGAGCCTGAAATCATTGAAGATATGAAGCGTAGGTATGAGGGCGGTTCGTATCTAGTAATTACAAATGCCTATATCGACATGGACGGGGAAGCGAACAGCACTTATGTAAGTCCGCTGGGGCAGTCTGCAATGTTGGGAGCATTTGTTTGTGCAGGATTGATAGGTCTATTTTTGTTTGTGCTGTATATTGTGCTAGTCTTTGCGGTGCATGCTGTTTTTTGCAAGCTTGGAATTTTCCCGCCGTTGTTTAGGAAAAGAACTTAGAGTATGAAATATAGAAATATTTTAATAGACAGAGGGAGAAAAGATTATGAACGAAACAACTGAAAAAACAGAATGGGATTACGCTGCGGTTGCGCTGATATTGGGTTATCTGGGCGCTATCATAGTGGCTGTTTTGCTACATGTTTCTGACGGAAATAAAGTAACAGGAAAAGAAGCGGATGATGTGTTTGGATTAGTAATGTTGCTGTTTTCCTTTGTTGCGTGGTGTATTGCAATCTGGTTTTTGATTTTTTCGGAAGAGTCACAGACAGCCAAGCATAAGCGTTATATGCAAAATGGCAAAGAATTTGCAGGATATTTTACAGAGAACAATGAGTTTAAAGTTCATTCAAGACTTGTCAGTGCAAACAATATTATGGGTTGGACCCTTCAAATCGTATCAATTGGATTTTTGATTTGGAGTTATGTTGTTTATATTATGTTTTGAGTAAAAAAAGCATAGTTTGCGAACTATGCTTTTTGGTATATATATTTTTAGTAATTACACCATCAAATGTTCCAAATCTTTGTAAAAATCGGGATAGCTGATGTTTACGCACTCTGCGTTTTTGATTTCGGTTTCGCCGTCGATACAGAGGGCAGCAATGGCAAAGCTCATAGCAATGCGATGGTCTAAGTGTGAGTCCACAGTGCCGCCGTGGAGCGGTTTTCCGCCATGGATAATCATTCCGTCGTCCAAAGCTTCGATGTCGCAGCCGAGAACGCTCAAGTTTTCGACCATCACGGCAATGCGGTCAGATTCTTTTACTTTTAATTCCGCTGCGTCACGGATAATCGTAGTACCTTCGGCAAAGGCTGCCATAACAGCAATCATAGGAAGTTCGTCAATTAAAGTCGGGATAATGTCACCTTCCACAATGGTGCCGTGAAGCGCACTGGAACGAACAAGCAAATCGGCAGTCGGTTCGCCGTCGCGATTTACGTTCAAAAGTTCTATGTCTGCACCCATTGCTTTGGCAACTTTGATAATACCGTCACGGGTGTCGTTAATGCCCACATTTTTGATTAAAATTTCGGAGTTAGGTACCAAAAGTCCTGCTGCGATAAAATAAGCAGCGGAGGAAATGTCTCCGGGTACACATACCTTTTGTCCGGACAAAACAGGGTTCGGGCAAATACTGGCAGTAGTTTGCTCCGTTGTTACGTTTGCACCAAAATAATTTAACATAATTTCGGTGTGGTTGCGGCTTACAACCGGTTCCGTTACGCTTGTCACGCCATCCGCATAAAGTCCGGCGAGGAGAACGCAGGATTTTACTTGTGCAGAAGCAACCGGGGAGTTGTAGTGAATCGCTTTTAAAGGTTGTCCTTTGATGGAAAGAGGTGCACAACCGTTGCCGTTTAAACTTGTAATGGAAGCACCCATTTGAGAGAGCGGGTCCATAATACGTTTCATAGGACGACGTTGAATGGAAGCATCTCCCGTTAACACGGTATCAAATTTTTGTCCGGCTAAAATACCGGAAATAATGCGGGTTGTTGTTCCGCTGTTGCCGGCGTCCAAAACTTCTGTCGGTGCGCTGAGGCTGTGTAATCCTTTTCCGTGAATGATTATCTTTTCAGGCGTATTTTCGATGTTGATTCCCAGCTTTTGAAAGCAGGAAATCGTAGACAGACAGTCTGCCCCTTGCAAAAAGTTTGTCACCTCTGTTGTACCCGAAGAGAGGGCACCGAACATAACGGCGCGGTGGGAGATGGATTTGTCTCCCGGAATCGTCACTTCACCTTTTAATGCATTTGCTTTTCTTAAAATCATAATGTACTCCATTTATTTTTTTGTATATACGGTATAGCCTTTTGCGGCAAGTATCTCAGCAGCTTTTTCGATGGCATTGTCTTCGTAAAATTCAATGCGTAAAGCACCTTCTTCCAGCTCACGGTTGTGGACGATGCCAATGTTTTTGATGCTGATGTTGTTCAACGCCAGTATCGTTGCGATGGAAGCAAGTGCACCTGCCTCGTCGCGGATATCCACCCTAATAGAATAGGATTTCTTTATCGGACCGCTGGATGCATCGATAAACGATTCTCTGTAATTTCTGGCATTTTGGAAAAAAACAAAAAGTGCATCCGCGTCTTTTTGCTGCAGTTGTTCTTTGACCGCGTTTAGTGCTTTTATATAGTCATCCAACAAGGAAAGGATGTTGTTTGTGTTCGTCAGGCAAATCTGCTGCCACATGACCGGAGAAGAGGAGGCGATTCTTGTAATGTCTTTGAAACCGCCTGCTGCCACAAGCTTCATCGTCCCATCCGCAGAGTCAGAGTCTTTTACTAAATTGACGAGACTGGCCGCAATGACATGGGGGAGATGACTGATAGCGGCAGTGACATAATCGTGTTGCTCATAGCTTAAAATAAGCGGAAGAGCACCGATTTTTTGTACCAGTGCCTTATAGTGTTCTATCTTTTCTTCCGGCACATCTTTTGTAGGCGTTAAAATATAGTATGCATTTTCCAATAAAATTGCTTTGGAATTGGCAAAACCGATTCGTTCGCTTCCTGCCATCGGATGCCCACCGATAAATTGTGCCGTAAGACCAAGGGATGCGATGTTGTTGTGAATGTCGGTTTTAACACTTCCTACATCGGTAATGGTACAGTTTTTGTCAATGTATTTTGCCAGTGTGCGCAGATTCTCGTCATTTTTGGAAACGGGTGCGCAAAAAAACAAGTAGTCGCATGCAGAAAATGTTTCATCTATTTTTGTACAAACAACGTCGGCGATACCGGTCTCTTTTGCAAGAGACAGTGTATCGCTGTTGATATCGTAAGCAATTATTTTTGTATCAGGCAGATGCATGCGGATAGCACGCGCAATGGAACCGCCTATTAAACCAAGACCAATAAATCCACAAGTGAGAGCGGACATGGGAAACCTCCGTTTTAAGTTCTATAACAGGAAGGAACGACCTACAATGTCACAGAACGGTTTTAATTCTTTTGTTAATGAGTCAAATTTATCAAAGGTAAGCGACTGAGGACCGTCAGACAATGCATGAGCAGGGTCATTGTGTACTTCGATCATCAAACCGTCTGCGCCGCACGCCACACCGGCTTTTGCCATAGGGGCTACGTATTTGTAAGCGCCTGTGGAATGAGACGGGTCTACGATAATCGGAAGATGGGTACGTTCTTTCAAAACCGGAACAGCACTTAAATCTAACGTGTTTCTCGTAGATGTTTCGTACGTACGGATACCTCTTTCACATAATACAACATTTGGGTTTCCTTCTGCAATGATATATTCGGCAGCATTCAACCATTCATCAATGGTAGCGCACAAACCTCTCTTTAAAAGGACCGGGAGTCCGCTGCGGCCGGCTTCTTTTAGTAAGATGAAGTTCTGCATATTTCTGGCGCCAATCTGAATCATATCCACATATTTTACAGCTGCTTCAATGGCTTCTAAGCTTACTACTTCACAAATAGTAGAAAGGCCGGTTTCAGCTTTGGCGGTCTGCATATAGCGCAAACCTTCTTCTTCAAGTCCCTGGAAAGAGTAGGGGGAAGTTCTCGGTTTGTAAGCACCACCGCGGAGAATGGTTGCACCGGATTTTTTAACGGCACGGGCGATGCTCATAAGCTGTTCTTCCGTTTCTACTGCACAAGGGCCTGCCATAATCGTCAAATTGTCCGGTCCGATAACCGTATTGCCGACTTTTACAGAAGTTGGTTCCGGATGGAATTTTTTGTTGGCAAGCTTGTAGCTTTCTGTAACCGGTACAATGCGGTCAACCCCTTCGTATACCATAAGGTTTTCGCTGGAGAGACGGCTTTTGTCACCAATCACACCGATAATAGTGACTTCTTCCCCTTTTGAAAGATGAATCTGAAGCCCGCTTTTTTCGATGTATTGTGTTACAGCCTGAATGCTGGATTGTTCTGCGTTTGGTTTCATTACAATAATCATAGTTTGTTACCTCTTTTCCATAAACAATATATATAGTTTTTAACAATATACCACTTCAACGCGCGAAAGTCAATGGTATAAATAAAACAAATTTAGGCAGTTTATTGAGCGTATTGTTGAAAAAAATACAGAAAATTAAAACAATTTAAAAACTAATGTGTGAAAAATATATAGTTTTCATTGCAAAATGAGCAACTATTTAGTAAAATGTAACCATGGGAAACAGGTCGGCAAAAAAAGTTCCAATTCTGTTTTAGCAAAACACCCAAAAACATCAAAATTGGAGGAGGATTTTTATGAACGTTTACACAACTGACAAAATTCGTAATGTAGTACTGCTTGGTCACGGTGGTTGTGGAAAAACCAGTCTTGCAGAAGCTATGGCGTATTTGGGGGGAATAACCTCAAGAATGGGAAAGGTTTCAGATGGAAATACGTTGAGTGACTTCGGCAAGGAAGAACAAAAGAGACAGATTTCTATCAGTACTTCCGTTATTCCTATCGAGTGGGATGGAGTAAAAATAAATTTACTTGATACGCCCGGATTTTTTGATTTTGCAGGAGAAGTGGAAGAAGCGGTGAGTGCAGCGGATGCGGCAATTATTGTGGTATCCGGAAAAGCAGGAATCGAAATCGGTACAAAGAGAGCTTGGGAATTGTGTGATAAGTACAAATTGCCGCGTTTTGTATTTGTAACTGACATGGATGTGGACAATGCATCTTTCAAACAGGTAGTAGAGGAAATGACAGACCTGTACGGCAAAAAGATGGCACCGTTCCATTTGCCGATTCGTGAAAATGAAAAATTTGTAGGTTATGTAAATGTTATTTCTGAAACAGCGCAGAGATGGCAGGGAAAAGAAGTTGTGGAATGTGAAATTCCGGAATACAACAAACCAAACTTGGAATTATATAGAGATACTTTGATGGAATCCGTTGCAGAGACAAGTGAAGAGATGATGGAACGCTATTTTGGCGGAGAGACATTCTCAGAAGCAGAAATCCGTTCTGCACTTAGAACGAATGTACAGGATGGCTCCATTGTTCCGATGTCTATGGGTTCCAGCATTCTGTGCCAGGGTATTTATACATTGTTGGATGATATTGTGAAATACCTTCCGAGCCCGGAAAACAGAGAGTGCAAAGGTATTAATCTCAAAACAAACGAGATTTTTGATGCGGATTATGATTTCTCAAAAGCGAAAACAGCATACATTTTCAAGACAATTGTAGATCCGTTTATTGGAAAGTATTCCTTGATTAAAGTATGCTCCGGCGTATTTAAACCGGATGACATGATTTATAACAATGACAAAGATGTAGAAGAAAAAATTAGTAAATTGTATGTTTTACAGGGAAGCAAACCGATTGAAGTGCCGGAGCTTCATGCAGGCGATATTGGTGCTATTGCAAAACTTACCGCTGCAAGAACCGGAAATACGCTTTCCACGAAGGCAACGACTGTTAAATTCGGTATGACAGATTTGCCGCAGCCGTATACATATATGAGATACAAACCGAAAAACAAAAACGACGTGGATAAGATTTCACAGTCCTTGCAGAAGATGACACACGAAGATTTGACGTTGAAAGTAGTAAACGATGCAGAAAACCGCCAGACACTTCTCTATGGTATGGGCGATTTGCATCTGGAAATCGTGGCAAGCCGTCTTTTGAATGAATACAAAGTGGAAATCGAATTGACGAAACCGAAAGTGGCTTTCAGAGAAACAATCAAGAAAACATCGGATGTGGAATACAAATACAAGAAACAGTCCGGCGGACATGGTCAGTACGGTCATGTTAAGATGCGTTTCTCCTCCTCAGGAGACGCGGAAAAACCGTTTGAGTTTGAACAGGAAGTTGTTGGTGGTGCCGTGCCGAAAAACTTCTTCCCGGCAGTAGAAAAAGGTTTGCAGGAATCCGTTATCAAAGGGCCTCTTGCAGCATATCCGGTTGTAGGCGTAAAAGCGGTATTGTACGATGGTTCTTACCATCCGGTAGACTCCTCGGAAATGGCGTTTAAGATGGCTACTATCCAGGCGTTCAAAAAAGGCTTCATGGAAGCACATCCGGTGCTGTTAGAGCCGATTGCCTCCTTGAAAGTTACCGTTCCGGAAGAATACACAGGCGATATTATGGGTGACCTCAACAAACGTAGAGGCCGTGTGCTCGGCATGAATCCGGTTGCAGGCGGAAAACAGGTGATTGAGGCAGACATTCCGATGATGGAATTGTTTGGTTATTGCACCGTACTTCGTTCTATGACAGGCGGAAGTGGTGATTTTGCTTACGAATTTGCAAGATATGAACAGGCACCTTCCGATATTCAGGAAAAAGAAGTGGCAGCAAGAGCAGCCAAAGTTGCAGAGAATAATGCAGAAGATTAACATATGATGCGAAAAAGATAGTCTGAAATGACTGCGTAATAGACTGTTTGCATGTTACATCGCAGGATGTGTGCAATGTGGGCAGAATATTCACGCAGTCTTTTCGTCTTCTTTTATAAAAAATTTATTAGGTATTTTTTATAAAATATGCGATAATAGACACTAACAAAATACAAATAAACGGAGGCACTATGAAAAAGGGAATAAAATATTTAATTGTGGCAGTCGCTTTGCTGCTTGTAGCCGGTGTATATTACTATTTTGCGTTGCCGGCAATCAATATCCATTCAGCCGGCTGCTGGATGTTTGTGATGTCGTTGGTTTTACTTGTGACAGCAATCTATACGATTCGCAAAATGTTCAAAGACAAGTCACTTGTGTTTGGCAGAAACGGCGTGGAAGTAGTTGGTTTTAAATTGGATAAAGTTCAAAAAGCACTTTTGGGCGTGTTTGCAGTTATCGTGGTTGTGTATTTTATCGGTTCGTTGCTTTCTTCGCCTATCGTAAATGCAAAGAAATACCAGCAGCTTTTGGAGGTGCAGGAAAGAGAATTTACGGTAGATATCCAGGAGGTGGATTACACAACGATTCCGATTTTGGATAAAGATTCTGCCAGTCTTCTTGGTGACAGAAAAATGGGAAGTATGGTAGATATGGTATCCCAGTTCGAAGTGGCAAACGATTATACGCAGATTAATTACAATGGAAAGCCGACCCGTGTTACACCACTTCGTTATGCAAATGAAATTAAATGGCTTACCAATCAGGCAGACGGTATTCCGGCCTATATCATGATAGATATGACGACACAGGATACGGAATGTGTGAAGTTGGAAGATAGTATCAAATATTCAAAGTACGAGTATTTTAACCGCAATCTTTACAGACATTTGCGTTTTAATTACCCCACTTATATTTTTGATGAACAGATTTTCTTTGAAATTGATGATGAAGGCACACCGTACTGGGTATGTCCGGTAAAGAAATTTAACATCGGCTTGTTCGGTGGACAGACGATTGGCAATGTAGTTTTGTGCAATGCCATGACCGGCGAATGTACGGATTATCCGATTGATGAAGTTCCGCAGTGGATTGATAAAGTGTATTCGGCAGAACTTTTGATGCAATTGTATGATTATTCCGGAACTTTGAAACACGGATTTTTCAACAGTGTTCTTGGACAGAAAGACTGTCTCCAGTCAACAAACGGATACAATTATATCGCTCTGGATGACGATGTATGGGTATATACCGGCGTTACTTCTGTCAGCGGTGACCAGTCAAACGTTGGCTTTGTGTTGATGAACCAGCGTACGATGGAAACACGCTATTACAAAATAGAAGGTGCGATAGAAGATTCGGCTATGTCTTCTGCGGAAGGTCAGGTACAGAACCTCGGTTATCAAGCGACATTCCCGCTTCTTATCAACATTGCCGGCGAACCTACGTATTTCATGGCTTTAAAAGACGATGCCGGTCTTGTGAAAAAATATGCCATGGTAAATGTGCAGAAATACCAGTGGGTTGCCATTGGTGATACGGTAAAAGAGTGTGAGAAGAATTACAAAGACCTTTTGGATACAAACGGAATTGTGAGCGAGTCTGCAGGTGACTTGTTGTCAGTAAGCGGAAAAATTGCATCCATAGCACCGATTGTACTGGATGGAAACACACACTATTATATTTGTTTGACAAACAGCGATGCTATTTTTGATATTGATATGTCAGACGAAAAATTAATCGGCATTGTAAAATATAATATTGGTGATACAATCACACTTGACTATGTGGAAGGATACGGTTTGAACAGTGTCCGCACCATCAAATAACAGTTAAGAAAAATTTAAGAAATGAGGGAAAAGGACCTTTTATGGTCTGGGAAAACAGAAGAAATCATGAACAGATTATGGAAAAAAACATGTATTTTGTTTCTGCTTGTATGTTTGTTTTTGACCGGTTGCGGGAGAGTAAAAGAAACGGCGCAGAGTCAGGAAAATAGCACTGTTTCGGAGACAGAAAGCGTTTCCGAAACAGCAACGGAAACAGAGGATGAGAGTTCTGTTTCGGAAGATTCTTCAGAAAGTGAAATCGTGGAATCGGAGTCGGAAACAGTGTCGGAAATGGCGACGGATTTGGTAGAAGCAGAAGAAACGACAGTTGAAGAAGTTGAAAAAATAGAGTATACTGTAACGCAGGTGGAAGAAGTAAGCATGTATGCAACCAATGCGGTAAATGTGCGCCAAGGACCGTCTACCGATTTCGAACGGGTAGGATCACTGGGATATGGACAAGAAGTCACAGTGACAGGAGAAGCGTCTACCGGATGGTATGAGATTGCCTACAAAGAAGGAAAGGCTTTTGTAAGTAATAATTACTTGCAAAGTGAACCTGTTCCGGCTGCTCCTTCAAATAGTGCTTCGGTAAGTGCAACTAATATTATTCTTATCGGAGACTCCAGAATGGCGGAAATGAAAAATTGTGTAGGAGAAAATTCCTGCATATGGATTGCAGAACACGCAAAAGGGATTAAATGGTTTGTGAGTGACGCAGTACCCGCTGCTGACCCATATATTACACAAGGGTCAAAAATAATTATTAACCTCGGAGCGAATGATCCGGCAAAGATTGATACGTACATCTATACACTCAATGAAGTGGTTGCGGACTGGACAAGCAGAGGTGCTATTGTCTATTATGCGACAGTAGGACCGTGCAACCAAAATCCATACCATACAAACGAAGAGGCTGTAAACTTTAATGCGGCTCTTATGAATGGTGTGGGAGGCGTACACTGGATTGATTTGTATAGCTATCTTGTGAATAACGGATTCGCTACAAGAGAAGATGATGGTTTTCATTATGATACACCGACTTATGGTGCGATTTATGCGTATTATATGAGTTGTATCAGATAGAAGATGTCATAGCTTAAAAAAGCAAAGTTGTTTCTGCATTCCTAATTTTCTAGAAAATGGAGGAAGCAGAAAAATGAATAAACTGGCAGGATTACAAGTTTTGCGTGTCATAGCGTGTCTTGGTGTGTTTGTGTGCCATTTGGGCGGTCAACTTGAACTTACGGGGATAGCACATCAGATTACGAATTTTGGCGCAAGAGGAGTTTACTTGTTTTTTATATTGAGTGGTTTCTTTGGATTTCGTTCGAAAGAACTGGAAAATCCCAACCGTAAACAGGGATGTTTGCAATATTGGGTAAAACGCGCGTTCAAAATTTTGCCACTTTATTATGCGGTAATTGTTTATAATTTTGTTTTGTACGAATTTATTTTGAAAAGTGTTCCGGTTGATTCCAGTGGAATCGGTTGGCCGCGATATTTCTTTTTTATTAGCACGTCCATTCCGGCGGACAAGAACTTTTGGGTAAATTTGTGTTCCACTTGGACGATTAGCATTTTTGTATTGTTTTATTTGCTTGTGCCATTGATGAAAAAATATATTACGTCATTGCGGAGAGCGGCTGTTCTTTGGGGCGTACTTTATATCATACAGTTTGTGTGTCTTGGCAGGGTAATCTATGCACAACCGGTGTTTTATTTACACTATTTTGTGCTGGGAATTATTTTTTATTATGCGGAAGAAGAACACAAGGTGCGGGAGACACTGATTGGTGCAGTGGCATTTGTGCTTGGCAGTATTGCAATCAATCATACGTTGACACATCAAGCGTGTGCCATGCTGTTTCTTGTGTTGATTATGATGGCAAAAGAGTTGCCGGTAACAAACGAAAAAGTACAAAAAGTGATTCACGTATTTGATTCGTATTCGTATACAATTTATTTGGCTCATGCTGTTGTAATGGATGGTATTGAGATGTTGCGAAATCGGATAGGGTTATCAAGAGGAATCATTTTGCTGATTGGAATTGTAGTTACGATAGCAGGGTGTTTTGTCGTACATCGCTTAATTGAAAAACCATTTGAAAAGGTAGGAGAGCGTTGCCTTCATAAAATGAAAAAAAGCGCCCGGTCTCTTGACAAATAAGTGGATTGTCGTTACAATTATTCACAGTTGTGAATAAAGCAAAGACATGGATGAGGAGTATTAAAAGCCTTACTTTTTCAGAGAGCTGCCGTTTGGTGTGAGGCAGTAAAGGAAGCTTCCAACTCGCCTCGGAGTTCCTTGAGGGAAAGTTACAAAGTCGTTTTGTGACCGGTAGTTTAAGGCGGGAGTTCCCGTTACAGAATGAATGAGTGCACAGTGCATGCTGTGAATTAGAGTGGTACCACGGAATGTAAGCCCTTTCGTCTCTAACATGAGATGAAAGGGCTATTTTGATGAAAGAAAAGAGGAGAAAGAAAAATGGCAGAACCGTACAATCACAGAGAACTGGAAGAAAAATGGCAGGCTGTCTGGGACAATGAAAAAGCATTTGCCACTTCCAATGATTATTCCAAACCGAAATATTATGCGCTTGTAGAGTTTCCATATCCGTCAGGACAGGGACTTCACGTAGGTCATCCGAGACCGTATACCGCGCTTGATATTGTATCCAGAAAAAGAAGAATGCAAGGATACAATGTACTTTATCCGATGGGCTGGGATGCATTTGGTCTTCCGACTGAAAACTATGCAATCCAAAATCATATTCATCCGAAGGTTGTAACAAAAAATAACGTGGAGCGTTTCAAAAAACAGCTTCATTCCTTAGGTTACTCTTTCGACTGGGACAGAGAAATCAATACAACCGATTCTGAGTATTACAAATGGACACAGTGGATTTTCCTTAAATTGTTTAAGGCAGGTCTTGCATACAAGAGCGAAATGCCGATTAACTGGTGTACTTCCTGTAAAGTAGGTCTTGCAAACGAAGAAGTAGTAAACGGTGTTTGTGAGCGTTGTGGTGCAGAAGTTGTGCGTAAAGTTAAGAGCCAGTGGATGTTAAAGATTACAGAATACGCAGACAAATTGATTCAGGATTTGGACAGCGTAGACTATATTGAAAGAGTAAAAGTATCCCAGAAAAACTGGATTGGTAAATCCGAAGGTGCAGAGGTGGATTTCTGCATTAGTGGAAAAGAAGATAAACTTCGCGTTTACACTACAAGACCGGATACGTTGTTCGGTGCAACTTATATGGTTGTTTCTCCGGAACATCCGATTATTGACAAATACAAAGACGAAATCGGTAACTGGGACGAAATCGTTGCATACCGTGAGATGGCAAGCAAAAAATCTGATTTTGAACGTACAGAACTTGCAAAAGACAAAACAGGTGTGCAGATTGACGGACTTCGTGCAGTGAACCCGGTAAACGGAAAAGAAATTCCGATTTGGATTTCTGACTATGTACTTATGACTTACGGAACAGGTGCTATTATGGCAGTTCCGGCCCATGATGAGAGAGACTGGGATTTTGCAAAGAAATTTAATCTTCCGATCATTGAAGTTGTTGCAGGAAGCCCTGTAAGCGTGCAGGAAGCGGTGTTTACGGATGTTGCGACAGGTACTTTAGTAAATTCTGATTTCTTGGACGGTTTGAGTGTTGCGGATGCAAAGAAAAAAATTATTGCATTTTTGGAAGAAAAAGGCATCGGTACAAAGAAAACAAACTTCAAACTCAGAGACTGGGTATTTTCCAGACAGCGTTACTGGGGTGAGCCGATTCCGATTGTACAGTGTGACAAATGCGGATATGTGCCGATTGATGAGAGTGAACTTCCGTTAGAACTTCCGGAAGTAGAGAGCTATATGCCGACAGACAACGGAGAATCACCGCTTGCTGCCATGACAGACTGGGTAAATACAACATGTCCTTGCTGTGGTGGTCCTGCAAAACGTGAGACCGATACTATGCCGCAGTGGGCAGGTTCTTCTTGGTATTTCTTAAGATACACAGACCCGACAAATACAGAAGCACTTGCAAGCAAAGAAGCATTGGAATACTGGTTGCCGGTTGACTGGTACAACGGTGGTATGGAGCATACAACACTGCACTTGTTGTACTCCCGTTTCTGGCATAAATTCCTCTATGATGAAAAGGTAGTTCCTTGTCCGGAACCGTACCAGAAGAGAACTTCTCATGGTATGATTTTAGGTTCTAACGGCGAGAAAATGTCCAAATCAAGAGGTAATGTAGTAAATCCGGATGAAATCGTTATGGATTACGGTGCAGATACACTTCGTACGTATGAGATGTTTATCGGTGCGTTTGACTTAAGTGCATCCTGGTCTGAGGATGGTGTAAAAGGCTGTCGCAGATTTTTGGAAAGAGTATGGAAACTGCAGGATATTCTTGTGGACGGAGATGCATATTCCAAAGATATGGAAACAAAGATGCATCAGACAATTAAGAAAGTAAGCACAGATTTTGAAAACTTGAAATACAACACAGCTATCGCAGCTATGATGTCTCTTGTAAATGATTTCTACAAAAAGAACGAAGTGAACAAAGAAGAGTTCCGAATTCTTCTTACTCTTTTAAATCCGGTTGCTCCGCACATCACAGAAGAGTTGTGGAACAGAATCGGTATGGAGGGCAGAGTTTACCAGACAACATGGCCGGAATACGAGGAAGCAAAAACAGTAGAATCTACTGTAGAAATTGCGGTTCAGATTAATGGTAAAATCCGCGCTACTATCAACATTCCGAAAGATATGGACAAAGATGCAGCTATCGCAGCCGGAAAAGAGGCTCTCGGCGATAAACTTACCGGAACTATCGTAAAAGAAATTTATGTACCGGGCCGTATCATCAATATTGTTGCGAAATAGACGTAAAAACAAGACATAAGAAAACCCGGACGTTTCAAGGAACGTTCGGGTTTTGTTTTGCATGTTATCGTACTTTCACAATTTGTCTGCGGTATTCGTTTGGCAACACAGTGCGATATTTGTGCGTGGATACAGAATCGTATACGTGCGCTGCAAAAATATCATTTTCCAACATTTCTTTTGCCGGTGCACAGTCGCCAAGTATGCTGTCGGCGTCCGCCATTTTGGAGAGAAGCGGAACAGTAGCATGCTGTTTGATCTCACTGAGCAAATCTGTGGAAGATTGTTTGAAGCCGAGTATTCGTGCATAGTAAACAAAATCGTCACGGATAAATTGTTCCAGACTTTTCTTTTTCATGTCTAACAAAATGTGTGTCAGACAGCGGCTGATGCGGGCATAAGTCATGTCTTTTGATTTGAGCAGTTCGCAAAAATCTTTAAAGCAGGTAAATTGTTCCAGATTTTTTAATATTTTATCGGACAGATCCTCGGTTATGTCTACAAAATCGGTATAGCCGTCTTTTTGATTTTCCAAAAGTTTGTATTTCAGTGCGAGAGATAAATCTTGCTGAAAAACCGGATAGTTTACATGGAAATGGTCTTCCATAATCTGGAATACATTGACCGGAACCTGGTTGGCAATGAGCAACAGGTTGTCCATGTGCTCCAAAGATTGCCGGATGGCAATGGCAGAGCTTTTGTTTTGCAATAAACGGGTGTCGTGGTAATCACTGCCTACCCGCAAATTTGTCAAAGGTTTGATGGAACTTTTGCGGCGAAGCAGGGCTTTGATGTATTCAATTCCCAAAATATTATTTGGCGAATTGAGTGCATCAATATGCTCGGCAAGCTCTTTGTATACAAAGGTAAGTGCGTTGTTGCGGGCAACCGGAAAAGACAAGCCGTCTTTTAAGTTGTGGCGCAATGCTTCGGAAAACTCCGGAGATTCTTCGGACAGTACGTTTGCAAAACGGGTCAGAACGGAAATGTCACCACTTTCGCTACCGAAACAGACGTGGTCCACTACACCCAGACGATCTAACAGGGCAATCGCACCGGAAGCAAAGTTTTCTGCACTGCTTACCGCATAATAAGCCGGAAGTTCAAGCACAAGGTCAGCCCCGTTTAACAGTGCCATTTTTGCACGGGAATATTTATCAATCAGTGCCGGGGTGCCGCGTTGCACGAAATTGCCACTCATTACCACAATGCAATAATCGGAGCCGGTTAATTCTTTTACTTTATCCAAATGAAATTTATGACCGTTATGAAATGGGTTGTATTCTGCAATTATGCCTGTAACCTTCATGTTAATCCCTCCCCGGTTTTAAAAACTATTGTACAAATTTCTATTTTTATAAAACAAAATTCACAATATATCTTATAACAATAGTTTATCATTGTTTTTTATTTGATACAATGCAAAATTGTATTCAAATTTGCACAATGTAGGCTAGGTTTCGTGTTGATGAAAAAAATTTTTTCGTTTATAATAACAGTAGATTATGGAACGTTACAAACTAATATAAAATGTTGAAAAAAACGGAAGGAGTACCGGGGATTATGGCTTACATTGATAAGATTAAAGAACGTGCAAGACAAGACAAAAAAACAATTGTTTTACCGGAGTCAAAGGACAAAAGAACTTTGATTGCGGCTTCCAAAATTTTGGAAGAAGGCATTGCAAACGTTATTATGATTGGAAATGAAGAAAAGATTAACGACGGTGCCGGATGGTTGGAAGTAGACCTTACAGGTTTACAAGTTGTGGATCCGGAGAGAACAGAAAAGCTGGATGAATATGTAGAATTATTGTATGAAACAAGAAAATCAAAAGGTATGACGATGGATAAAGCGCGTGAAATCCTTTTGCATGATTACCTTACATTTGGTGTTGTTATGGTAAAAGCAAACGATGCAGACGGTATGGTGGCAGGTGCATGCCATTCAACTGCCGATACGCTTAGACCTTCTTTGCAGATTTTGAAACCGGCTCCGGGTGTTAAACTTGTTTCCGGATTTTTCATTTTGGATGTGCCGAATTGTGAGTTTGGTGAAAACGGAACATTTCTTTTTGCAGACTGCGGTTTGAATCAGGACCCGACAGCGGAAGAACTTGCGGCAATCGCAGACAGCTCTGCAAAAAGTTTCAAGAGCTTAATTGGTCCGAAACCGATTATTGCCATGCTTTCCCATTCCACAAAAGGAAGTGCAAAGCATCCGCTTGTTGACAAAGTAGTGGAAGCGACAGCCATTGCGAGAGAACGATATCCGCATTTGTATATTGATGGTGAATTGCAGCCGGATGCAGCATTGGTGCCGCAGGTTGCAAAAACAAAAGCACCGGGCTCGGAAGTGGGCGGTAAAGCGAACGTATTGATTTTCCCGAACTTGGATAGTGGTAACATCGGATACAAATTGGTACAGAGACTTGCAAAAGCAGAAGCGTACGGACCGATGGTACAAGGTCTTGCAAAACCGGTAAACGATTTGTCCCGCGGTTGTTCCTGGGAAGATATTGTCGGTGTTGTAGCTTTGACAGCTGTACAGGCACAAAATATGTATTAAAAAGGTGAAAGCAAAGGAGACGGAGAGAATATGAATATTTTAGTTATTAATTGTGGTAGTTCATCATTGAAATTCCAGTTAATCGATTCTGAGACAGAAAAATGGATTGCAAAGGGGTTGTGTGAACGAATTGGTATCGACGGAAGCCGAATTGTGTATACTCCGGCAGGTGGTACAAAAGAAACAAAAGAATCTCCGATGCCGGATCATAAAGAGGCAATTAAATTAGTTATCGAAGCGTTGACAAATGAAAATACAGGTGTTGTGAAATCTCTCGATGAAATCGGAGCAGTTGGTCACCGCCTTGTACATGGTGGAGAAAAATTTGCAGGTTCCACCGTTATAACAGAAGAAGTAATTAAAGCGATTGAAGAGTGTAATGATTTAGCACCGCTTCACAACCCGGCAAACTTAATCGGTATTCGTGCTTGCCAGGATTTGATGGAAGGCATTCCGCAGGCAGGTGTATTTGATACGGCATTCCATCAGACAATGCCGGCCAAAGCATACATGTATGGCATTCCGTATGAATATTATGAAAAATATAAAGTGAGAAGATACGGTTTCCACGGAACAAGCCATTCTTATGTATCCAAAAGAGCTGCAGAAATTTTGGGAAGAGATTACAATGACTTGAAAGTGATTGTTTGTCATCTTGGTAATGGTGCAAGTGTATCTGCGGTTATGAATGGTAAATGTGTGGATACTTCCATGGGTCTTACACCACTGGAAGGTTTGATTATGGGTACGCGTTCCGGCGACATTGATCCGGCGATTATTGAGTTTTTGGCAAACAAAGAAAACATGACTTTGGAAGAAGTGATGAATGTTTTGAATAAAAAATCCGGTGTATACGGTTTGTCAGGCTATATTTCTTCTGATTTCCGTGATGTGGAAGATGCACAGGCAAAAGGCGATGAAAAAGCAGATGTTGCATTGGAAGCATTTTGCTATCGGGTGGCAAAATATGTTGGTGCATATGCAGCTGCCATGAATGGTGTAGATGCCATTTGCTTTACGGCCGGTGTAGGCGAAAACAGCAAGGAACACAGAGAGACAATTTGCCAATATTTAGGTTATCTTGGCGTGGAATTGGATCCGGAAGCAAACGGTGTTCGCGGCGAAGAAAAAATTATTACAACGCCGGATTCCAAAACAAAAGTTTTGGCTATTCCTACAAATGAAGAACTTGCTATTGCAAGAGAAACAAAAGCACTTGTACAAGGTTAATAGAAAAGATTGGCTGTGACGATAGAAAACAGTTGCGCATAGTGCGAAATATAACGTATACTGAAAACTGAGCATCAATTTGGTGCTCAGTTTTTAAATAGAATACAACTTGATTGAGGTTTACATAAAATATGAGCGAACTAGGAAAGAAACAGGAAGCAGAGAGAGGGCGGAGGACGACCCGGAAAAGAAATCGTCAGAAAAATCGTAAGAAAACGATTCTCTTACTGCTTTTTGCTTTGTGTGTTTTTGTAATTGCAGGATTTGCAATTGTACAAATTGTGAAAAAAAGAGAAGCAGCGGAAGCATTGCGTCTGGAACAACTGAAAAAACAGCAGGAAGCCCTTGTTATGCCGATGGAAAGCGCCTTAGAGTGTGCAAAATCGGATTACCTGGAAAAGGCACTTCGAAAAGAAAACGAAGCATTGCTTGCCTGTTTAGCACCGAAAGGCGTGGAGGAGCTATTTGCAAATAACAATCCGTACACCCCGGAAGAGGTTGCGACGTTAATTGCAGATGGGACTGTTTCAGAAAAAAAGACAACAAAAGAAGTGTTAATGATTCTAACCCAAGCAAAGTTACCGACAGAGAAAGTGACGCAATTTGCTGCAATTTCACGTTGTGAGATTGACAAGGATAATAAGGCAAAAGTCAAGATTGAAGTGGAGGCTCCGTACGTTCCTGTGTCAGATGATGATTATTACTATTTGTTTGAACTGGCAACTTATGAAAAAGAGCATGGTATCGAATATGTAGAAAAGACGAGTAAGTGGAAGGAAACGCCTACTTTTTCTATCCAGTTAAATCACAATAGTGCTTCGTCGCGGTTGTACTCAAAATTTGTGGTTGCGGTGCTTGTGGACGGACAGTTTATCGATATTACAAGAGGTCATTATGTGACAAATCCGGAAGCTATTGCTAAATATACGGAACCGCACAAGCAGGCAAGTTCCATCAAAGGATTGATTGTAGACCCGTCAAAGATAGGCGGAAGTGAAATTGAAGATTTGGGAGTAAATCATGCAGCATACAATATTCCGTTAAGCTTTATTTTAGGACATTCTACCAGTGCGGCACATCCGACGGTTTATTATGATTACAATGGAAAAACATATGCATTTAACGGCGCCAGATTGGAGCAGTTTGATTATGCTTTCCGTGAGTTGACGAAAAAAGGCACTGTGATTACTGCAGTTATTTTGAATGACAGGAACGGGGCTTATCCACAGCTTATTCATCCGGATGCCGCCGGCGGAAGCGCGCCGTACTACATGTTTAATGCAACAAATGAAGACGGTTGCGAAACGATGGCGGCAGTGGCGTCCTTTTTGGCGAATCGGTATTCCGGAACCGGAAAAGGCAAAATTTCAAACTGGGTTATCGGAAATGAAATTAATGCAAGAACAGCATGGAATTACATGAGTTACACGTCAGTGGACGAATACGCGCAAGCGTATGCGCAGGCATATCGTATTTTTTATAACGGAATTAAAAGTGTAGATGCATCGGCAAATGTTTATATTTCGCTTGACCAGATGTGGGACAGAAACTTGAAGGCAACCGATTCTTACGATGCAAAAGATGTGTTGGATGCGTTTAATACGGAAATCTCATTGAAAGGAAATATTGACTGGGGACTGGCTCATCATCCATATCCGGTACCGCTTACATGGCCAAAGTTCTGGGATATGCCATCCAATTACCGGTCTATGAACTTGGTTCGTAATTCCGTAGATACGCCTTATATTACTGTGCAAAATATCCACGTTCTTACGGAATATATGTCCCGTGAGGAGATGCTCAATCCAAATGGGGAAGTGCGCTCCATTGCCCTTACGGAAGTTGGTTTTGGTTCGGATCACGGGGAAGAATTGCAGGCGGCTGCGTTTGCCTATGCCTATATGATTGTGTCAAACAACCAGCATATTGATATGTTTATTTTGAACAAGCAGGCGGATATGATAGAAGAAATCTCCCAAGGGCTTTCCATGGGGATCAATCGAACAAACGGCACACACAAGTATATTTATAATGTATTTAAATATATTGATACCGATTCGGCCGATGAAGTGACGGCGTTTGCCCGTTCTATGCTCGGGATTTCGGATTGGAGCGAAGTTATAACCGAACGTTAAAAATAAATGTTGACAAACTTATTTACAATATGTATAATTTATCAATGTGTGAAACAAAGGCAAAAGCTTTTGACAGGAGTCTGATATGTTACTTAATTTGACTGAAGTTTTGACATCTGAGGGCAAGACACAGGAACAGCAAGTTCCGATTGAAATGACGGAATTTTCAAACGGTTTGGATTGTTATTCTATCGTTGAGAAGAGCGAAATTGCATTTACGTTTTCCAACATTCAAAAAGGAAAAGCGTTGGTGGAAGGAAAAGCGAAAGTCGTTCTTCGGATGAACTGTGACAGATGCTTGAAGGAAGTGGATGAGGAAGTTAACCTTGTTTTTTCCCGAGAGGTGTATGCGCCGGATGAGATGACAGATAGTACAGATGAAGAAGATGAGCGGATACTTTTGGCCGGTTATCAATTAGATGTAGAAGACTTGATAAATAGCGAGATTTTATTAAACCTGCCGGTTAAGGTTTTGTGCAGGGAAGATTGTAAAGGAATTTGCAGTCTGTGCGGAAAGGACCTAAACGAAGGAGAATGCGGATGTGATACGTTCGTACCGGATCCTCGTATGGCGGTGATAAAAGATATCTTTAACGCGAATAAGGAGGTGTAACGATGTCTATTTGTCCAAAAAATAAATCTTCCAAAGGTAGAAGAGATAAGAGAAGAGCAAACTGGAAAATGAGTGCTCCTACATTGGTAAAATGTAGCAAATGTGGTGCTTTAATGATGCCGCACAGAGTATGTAAAGCTTGTGGTTCTTACAATAAGAAAGAAATCGTAAGCGCTGAATAATAATGTGAAATCAAGACTTTCCGTGAAAATGGAGAGTCTTTTTTCATGTTTATACGGAACTGTGCAATATCATTACCTTCAAAACTCCGTACGGTAAATATAAGTTTTTCTAAGTGCTTTAAGGAAGTTGACTGGATAAAATGTAAAAAACACTTTTTGCAATATAAAACATATATTATTATAGCAGTAACAGAGATTTTGTTATAAAATAAGTGGGAAAAAGAAAATAATATAAAGATTATAATAAAAATGTGAAAGCAGAGTGAGGAGTGAGATGTTATGCAACAAGTATTACTTGGAATTATGATACCGTTTGTCGGAACAACATTAGGTTCTGCATGCGTATTTTTTATGAAAAAAGAAATGAAGCCTTCTTTGCAGAAAGCTCTTTCTGGATTTGCAGCCGGAGTTATGGTAGCAGCCGGTGTATGGTCGCTTTTGATTCCGGCCATAGATATGTCGGAAGGAATGGGGAAATTTGCCTTCTTGCCGGCGGTAGTCGGATTCGCGCTGGGAATGTTGTTTTTGCTTGTTATGGATAAAATCACGCCACATATTCATTGGAAGAGCGATACGCCGGAAGGACCGAAGAGTTCTTTAAAAAAAACAACAATGCTTGTCCTTGCGGTCACGCTGCATAATATTCCGGAAGGAATGGCGGTTGGTGTTACGTTTGCCGGTCTTTTGGCGGCGGGCAGTCCGATTACGTTTACGGCGGCTATCGCACTTGCGGTTGGTATAGCCATTCAAAATTTTCCGGAAGGCGCCATTATTTCTATGCCGCTTCGAAGCGAAGGAGCAAGCAAAGGAAAAGCTTTTTTATATGGAACGTTGTCCGGTATTGTGGAACCAATCAGTTCGTTGATTACCATTTTGTTGGCGCAAATTTTTCAGCCGGTATTGCCGTATTGTTTGGCGTTTGCTGCGGGTGCGATGCTGTATGTTGTAGTGGAAGAATTGATTCCGGACGCTTCAGAAGGCGGACATTCCAACATCGGAACAATTGGTTTTGCAATCGGATTTATGATTATGATGACATTGGATGTGGCACTTGGTTAAAAGTGATGCATAAAAAGCGTTTTTTTTCAGTACAATTTCTGCCAATTTAGCCTTGATTTTTATATACGCCTCTAGTATATTAAAGTAAGGCAAAGTCAAAGTACTTTGTTTTGCAACAAGGAGGACGATATGCAGGAGTTTGTGAATGTTGCGGTTGACGCAATGGGAGGAGACAACGCTCCCGGGGAAATTGTCAAAGGGGCAATTGAAGCAGTAAATGACAGTAAAAAAATTAAAGTTTTTCTTGTGGGGAAAGAAGACGCAGTAAAGAATGAACTGACAAAATACCAATACGATGCGTCACAGGTTGAAGTCGTGAACGCAACGGAAGTGATTGAAACAGCAGAGCCGCCTGTTATGGCGATACGGAAAAAGAAAGATTCTTCCATTGTAAAGGCTTTAAATATGGTGAAGGACGGAACGTGTGATGCATTTGTGTCTGCAGGAAGTACCGGAGCTACGTTAGTTGGTGGTCAGGTAATTGTAGGCAGATTAAAAGGTGTGGAGAGACCACCGCTTGCACCTCTGATTCCGACAGCAAAGGGTGTTTCCTTGTTGATTGATTGTGGTGCCAATGTGGACGCCAGACCATCGCATCTTGTACAATTTGCAAAGATGGGTTCCGTATACATGGAAAGCGTTATGGGTGTGACGAATCCGAAAGTTGCTATTGTCAACATTGGAGCGGAAGAAGAAAAAGGTAATGCACTTGTAAAAGAGACATTCCCGTTTTTGAAAAATTGTCCGGACATCAATTTTGTCGGAAGTATCGAAGCGAGAGATATACCGGCCGGAGAGGCAGATGTTGTTGTTTGCGAAGCCTTCGTTGGAAATGTAATTTTGAAAATGTACGAAGGTGTTGGCGGAGTACTTATTAAGAAAGTAAAAGAAGGTATGATGACATCCCTTCGAAGCAAGATTGGTGCATTGCTTGTGAAACCGGCGTTGAAAGAAACGTTGAAATCATTTGATTTGGAAGCATATGGCGGAGCACCGCTTCTTGGATTAAAAGGTCTTGTTGTTAAGACACATGGAAGCAGCAAAGCAGTTGAAGTTAAGAATTCTGTTTTGCAATGCATTGCATTCAAAGAGCAGAATATTAATGATAAAATCAAAGAAAAAATAACCTTAGAGGATTAAGAGAGGGTTTGGAGACATGGAATTTGAAAAGTTGAAAAAAGTAATTGCAGAAGTATTAAATGTGGATCCGGAAGAGATTACATTGGAATCTACTTTTATGGATGATTTGGGAGCAGATTCCTTGGATGTATTCCAGATTGTAATGGGAATCGAAGAGGAATTTGATATTGAAATTCCGGCCGAAAAGGCAGAGAATATTTCAACAGTAGAAGAAGCTGTTGAGTTGATTAAAAGCGCGATTAACTAGTTTCATAATTTGAAGCGTCGCTGTCAAAAGCGGCGCTTCTTTGAGTAATAAAGGAAAGGAGTGAGTAAGGTGCCGGAAGAGTCATTGGAATTATTGGAAGAAAAAATTGGATATCATTTTCAAGACCGACAACTTTTAAAACAGGCTTTGACACATAGTTCTTATGCAAATGAGAGAAAAATCAACAAATGCAAAGATTATGAAAGACTGGAGTTTTTAGGAGATGCCGTTTTGGAAATGGTATCCAGTGAATTCCTCTATCACGAGCACCCGGAAATGCCGGAAGGAATGCTGACAAAAACAAGAGCATCCATGGTATGTGAACAGTCTCTTGCTATTTGCGCGAGAGATTTGGAAATAGGAAAATATTTGTTGTTAGGAAAAGGCGAAGAAATGACAGGCGGACGAAATAGGGAGTCTATCATTTCGGATGTGTGTGAAGCACTGATTGGTGCCATTTATTTGGATGGAGGAATCGAAAAAGCAAAAGAGCATATTAAGCGTTTTGTTTTTTCAGATTTGGAGGACAAGCAACTTTTCCTTGACAGCAAAAGTATTTTACAGGAAATGATGCAGAAAAAATCACAGTCGATTGAATACAAACTGATTCGTGAAAGCGGACCGGAGCACAATAAAACATTTGAAGTTGAATTGTGGGTCGGTGGTAAAAAAATCAGTTCAGGAAAAGACCATTCCAAAAAATCAGCAGAACAAAGAGCTGCTTATGATGCGGTCAAAATCATTAAAGACAAGGGGATCACTGTATGTATTTAAAAAGCATAGAAGTACATGGATTTAAGTCCTTTGCAAACAAAATAAATTTTCAGTTTCATACAGGTATCACCGGCATCGTAGGACCAAACGGTAGTGGTAAAAGTAACGTTGCGGATGCGGTAAGATGGGTTCTTGGAGAACAAAGAATCAAGCAGCTCCGTGGTGCATCTATGCAGGATGTTATTTTTTCCGGCACGGAGATGAGAAAGCCGCTTGGGTATGCTTATGTAGCAATTACCTTGGATAACTCTGACCACCAGTTGGCAATCGATTATGACGAAGTTACCGTATCCAGAAGACTGTATCGTTCCGGCGAAAGTGAGTACATGATTAACGGAACGGTTTGTCGTCTGAAAGATGTAAACGAACTGTTTTATGATACCGGTATCGGAAAGGAAGGATATTCCATTATCGGACAGGGTCAGATTGATAAAATTTTGAGCGGTAAGCCGGAAGAACGTCGTGAACTTTTTGATGAAGCGGCAGGTATCGTTAAATTTAAACGAAGAAAGTATGCGGCACAGAAAAAGTTAGAAGGTGAGCAGCAAAACCTTGTCCGTGTAAAAGATATTTTGTCGGAACTGGAAAAGCAGGTCGGACCGCTTGAAAAACAGTCTGAAAAGGCAAAAATTTATTTAAAGAAAAAAGAAGAATTAAAAACGCTTGATGTCAATATGTTTCTTTTGGAAAACAACCGTCTTCGTGAGCAGTTACAGAGCGTGGAAGAAAAGTACGCGATTGCAAGCGATGACTTGGAAGAGACAACAACAAGATACGAAGATATCAAGAAGGAATATGAGAGCATCCAGGGGGAAATTGAGTCTTTGGATGAGCAGATTGAGGCGGCAAGAAACAGCCTTTCCGATACCGGTCTTATGCGCGGTAAATTGGAGGGCGAAATCAATGTTTTGAAAGAACAGATTCGTTCCGCAGAAGGCAACAAAGAACATTTGCACAGTCGTCTTGTCAATGTACAAAAAGAAATCGATTTAAAAAACGTGGATAAAGAAGGCATTTTGTCCGACAAAAAAGAAATCGATGAACAGGTTGCAAAATTGCAGGAAGCACGAGATGCGGCCAAATTGCAATTGGAAGAAGTACAAAAGAAAATTGAAGAATTAAACAACAGCATTGAAGCCGGAAAAAATACGATTATCGATGCGTTGAACCAAAGAGCGACCATTAAATCACAGATGGGGCGTTTTGACACGATGATGGAACAGGTGAATATCCGCAAAGCGGAATTGACTTCCAGATTGGTGCGCGCGAAATCGGATGAAGCAGAGCAACAGGAACAAATCAGACAGCTCAGTGAGCAGTTTGAGCATGTCAATGTGGAAATCCGGGAACTGAATGACAAACAGACCGTTTTGGAAGAAAAGCTTTCCGGTATCCGTAACGAGCTTTCGGAAAAAGACCAGAAGCTTCGCGATATGCAGGTTGTGTATCATCAGGAAAAAGCAAAACTGGATTCCATTTCCAACCTTACCGAACGCTATGAAGGGTATGGCGGCAGTGTAAAACGTGTCATGGAACAAAAGGAAAACAATCCGGGTATTGTAGGTGTAGTTGCCGATATTATCAAAGTGGATAAGAAATATGAGACAGCCATTGAGACAGCCCTTGGCGGTAACATTCAAAACATCGTAACCGATGACGAAGAAACCGCAAAGAAAATGATTGCTTTCTTGAAGAAAAACAAAGGTGGACGTGCTACGTTCCTTCCGCTTACGAGTATTAAAAATCCGCAGGAATTTAAAACACCGGAAGTGCTTGAGGAAAAAGGTGCTATCGGTATGGCAGATTCCCTTGTAAGCATTGATAAAAAATACAAAGATGTGGCAAAGGCTATGCTTGGCCGTATCGTTGTGGTAGACAACGTAGACAACGCAGTCAAAATTGCAAAGAAATTTGACTACGGTATCCGTATGGTTACAATCGAAGGCGAACTTTTGGTACCGGGTGGTGCCATCAGTGGTGGTGCATTCAAAAACAGTAGCAACCTTCTCGGAAGACGCCGTGAGATGGAAGAGTTGGAAGCAAAAGTGAAAAAACAGCTTACCGACATCGATGCGCTTTTGGATGATATCGAAAAGACAAAAGAAGAACGCAACAAGCTTCGTGTGGAATTGGAAGAAACAAAAGCAACGTTGCAGGATAAGTTTATCGAGCAAAACACAGCCCGTCTTAACGTGATGCAGGCAGAAGAACGCAAAAACGAAACGGAGGCCGGTTTTGATGCATTGAAAGCAGAAGAGAGCGATATTGAGAAGCAGATTGCGGAAATCAAAGAGAGCAAAGATGCGATTATCAAAGAGCTTGCGGATTCGGAACAGTTAGAAAAAAATGTAGATGCGCAGATTGCAACATTCCAAAAAGAATTGGAAGAAAAGCGCAGCGAGGAATCCGAGCAGACTGCCAAAACATCCGAGTGGGATGTGGAAGTAGAAAAAATGCTTCAGCAACAACAATTCCATCAGCAAAACGTGGATCGTATCGACGGCGAAATTTTGCGTTTTACGGGCGAATTGGATGAAATAAAAGAGGGTATCCGAAACAACGATACTGATATGGAAAACAAGAAAAATTCCATCGTAGAAATCGAAAAAACGATTGAGGCATCTCATGAAACACAGACGGATACAGAAATAAAATTAAAAGAAAACGCAGCGCGCAGGGAAGAATTGAATAACAAACAGAAAAACTTCTTTACAACACGAGAAGAGATGGCAGAACGTATGACTGCCCTGGATAAAGAAGTGTATCGTTTGAATGCGCAAAAAGAGCGTATGGAAGATTCGATTGCGGGACAGATTAACTATATGTGGGATGAGTACGAAATTACACTTTCCGACGCAGCCACACTCCGCGATGAAACAATGACCGATTTGCCGGCCATGAAGAAAGATATTTCTGCATTGAAAGACCAGATTCGTAAGCTTGGTGATGTAAACGTCAATGCCATTGAAGATTACAAAAATTTGATGG
The DNA here is from genome assembly GCA_045546775.1 of Lachnospiraceae bacterium. Classification (GTDB taxonomy): domain Bacteria; phylum Bacillota; class Clostridia; order Lachnospirales; family Lachnospiraceae; genus RGIG3002. The sequence goes on from JAZQDM010000083.1 coordinate 27,887, forward strand.
AGCGTTATACGTTCTTGAAAACCCAGCATGACGATTTGGTGGAGGCAGAAAAGACACTTCAAAATATTATCGAAGAGCTGGACGGCGCTATGCGCAAACAGTTCCGTGAAAAATTTGCAGAGATCAGTTCGGAATTTGACAAAGTATTTAAAGAGCTTTTTGGAGGCGGAAAGGGTACTTTGGAACTGATGGAAGACGAAGATATTTTGGAAGCAGGCATCCGCATTATTGCGCAGCCTCCGGGAAAAAAACTGCAAAACATGATGCAGCTTTCCGGTGGAGAAAAAGCGTTGACCGCAATTTCTTTGTTGTTTGCAATCCAGAACTTAAAACCGTCACCGTTTTGTCTTTTGGACGAAATTGAGGCGGCACTTGACGATAATAACGTTACCCGCTTTGCAAAATATTTACATAAGCTGACAAAATATACACAGTTTATCGTTATTACACATAGACGAGGCACGATGGAAAAAGCAGACCGCCTTTATGGTATTACGATGCAGGAAAAAGGGGTATCGACCCTTGTCAGTGTAAATCTGATTGACAAAGAATTGGATGATTAGAAAGAGGCAGAAAATGGGCGAAGAAAAGAAAGGCTTTTTTAGCAGATTAAAAGCAGGGCTTGCAAAGACCAGAAATAATATTGTGCATGGTATCGACGCCGTGTTCAGCGGATTTTCTTCCATTGACGAAGATTTTTATGAAGAATTGGAAGAAATTCTCATTATGGGCGATATCGGTGTTTCTGCCACCGCAGAGATTATTGAGCGCTTAAAAGCGCAAGTAAAAGAAAAACACATCAAAGAGCCGGCAGATTGCAAAGAGCTTTTGATTGAGAGCATCAAAGAACAGATGGAAGTGGGCGAAACCGCATACGATTTTGAACAAAAACAGTCCATCGTTATGGTGATTGGTGTAAATGGTGTCGGCAAGACGACGTCGGTTGGTAAACTTGCAGGAAAATTGAAAGAGCAAAACCGAAAAGTGCTGCTTGCGGCTGCGGATACATTCCGTGCGGCGGCAGGCGAACAGCTTACGGAATGGGCAAACAGAGCCGGTGTAGATATTATCGGCGGTGCAGAAGGTTCGGACCCGGCCAGCGTTGTGTTTGATGCAGTTTCTGCGGCAAAAGCAAGAAAAGTGGATGTACTTTTGTGCGATACGGCAGGAAGACTTCACAACAAGAAAAATTTGATGGAAGAGCTCAAAAAGATGAACCGCATCATTGACAGAGAGTTTCCGGATGCGCACAGAGAAAACTTAATTGTGCTGGACGGAACGACCGGTCAAAATGCATTGATGCAGGCAAGACAGTTCAGTGAAGTAGCAAACCTTACCGGCATTATCCTTACAAAGATGGACGGTACTGCCAAAGGCGGCATTGCGGTAGCCATCCAGTCTGAATTAAAGATTCCGGTAAAATACATCGGTGTCGGTGAAACGATTGATGATTTGCAAAAATTCGATTCCGAGCAGTTTGTAAATGCACTGTTTGACATCGAAGAAAAAAGTGAGCAGTAGAAAAGAGGGATAACATGGAAGAAATGTTGACTTTGGAAAAGTTTGAAGAAGCTTCGGAAGTGGTACATCGTGTCACACAGGAGACAAAACTTGTATACAGTGATTATTTGAGCAACCAGACCGGAAACAAAGTGTATTTGAAACCGGAAAACATGCAGCTTACCGGAGCGTATAAGCTGCGCGGTGCTTATTACAAAATCAGCACATTGTCAGAGGAGGACAGACAAAAAGGTCTGATTACGGCTTCTGCCGGAAACCACGCGCAAGGTGTTGCTTATGCAGCAAAATGTTACGGTGTGAAGGCCACAATTGTAATGCCTTCCACAACGCCCCTTATGAAAGTAAACCGCACAAAAAGCTATGGCGCGGATGTGGTGCTTTACGGGGATGTGTATGATGAAGCCTGTGCACATGCTTACGAATTAGCAGAAAAATACGGTTATACATTTATCCATCCGTTTGATGACTTGACGGTAGCAACCGGTCAGGGAACAATCGCTATGGAAATTTTCAAAGAGCTTCCGCTTGTGGATTACATATTAGTGCCAATCGGCGGTGGCGGACTTGCTACGGGTGTTTCTACACTTGCCAAATTGCTGAATCCTAAAATTAAAGTAATCGGCGTAGAACCTGCCGGAGCTGCCTGCATGAAGGCGTCCATAAAAGAAGGAAAAGTGTTGACACTTCCGGGAGTAAATACGATCGCAGACGGTACTGCCGTAAAAACGCCGGGTAGTCTTATTTTCCCGTATTTGCAGCAAAATTTGGATGATATTATCGCCGTGCCGGATGAGGAACTTGTTGTGTCCTTCCTGGACATGGTAGAAAACCACAAGATGGTTGTGGAAAATTCCGGTCTTCTCACAGTAGCTGCTTTAAAACAGCTTGACGTAAAAGGAAAGAAAGTAGTATCTATTCTTTCCGGCGGAAATATGGATATTATTACGATGTCTTCCGTTGTGCAGCAAGGTCTTATTTTTAGAGACAGAATCTTTACGGTTTCCGTTCTTTTGCCGGATAAGCCGGGCGAATTGTCCCGCGTGGCAGATGTTTTGGCAAAACAGAACGGTAACGTTATCAAATTGGAGCACAACCAGTTCGTATCCATCAACCGAAATGCAGCAGTGGAGCTTCGCATTACCGTGGAAGCGTTCGGTACAGAACACAAGGCGCAAATCATCGAGGCGTTAAATACAGAAGGGTATCGTCCGAGAGTCGTAACTACGAATATTTAATTAAAAAAAGAATTCATTCAGAAAAGTGAAAGGCGTGTTTTTGTGCGCAAATATTCTCTTTCTGAGTGGATTCTTTTTGTTGTTTGGGGTACAATAATAAAAAATTATGCTTTTTGGAAAAACGGATATACAAGTTGAGCTTTTTGGCTGTTTGCAATAAAACAGTGGGAGAGGAGCGTGCTTTTTGTGAAAAACAAAAAAACATGGAAACGGATTGAGCTTGATTATGTGCTCATTACAGCAGCAGCGTTTTTGTATGCGGCAGGGGTTTCGTTGTTTATCGACCCCAATAATCTTGCGCCCGGAGGTCTTACCGGTATTTCGGTTATTGTAGGTAAAGTTACAGGTATGGAAACGGGTACACTTTTGTTTCTCTTTAACATACCGATTGGACTGATCGGACTTTGGAAATTTGGCATTAAGTTTATGATTTCCACGTTTTATTGCGTCACGTTGACCTCTGTTTTTACAAACTTGTTGGCGCCGATTGGTGCTGCCACCAATGATGTTTTTTTGGCGGCAATTGCCGGTGGTTCGCTCATTGCGATAGCGTTAGGCTGCGTGTTTAAATGTGGCGCGACGACAGGCGGAATTGATATTGTCATTAAATTGTTACGTAGAAAGTTTCCCCATTTGCGCACCGGTGGCTTGTTTTTGGTAATGGATGCAGCGGTTGTGACACTGTCCGGAATCGTGTTCCGGGATTTGGAAGCTGCACTTTATGCGGCGCTTGCAGTTGGCGTCACTTCGGTTATGCTTGATTTGGTGTTGTATGGCAGAGACGGTGCCAAAATGATTTATATTATCAGTGACAAACCGGAAAAAATCACGGAGAGACTGTTAGAGGATTTGGACATTGGTGTAACTTATATGGAGGGCTCCGGTGCCTACAGCGGCAAAGAGAAAAAAGTAATCTTTTGTGTTATGCGAAAAGCACTTGCGCCCAAAACGGAGCAGATTGTGCGGGAAGAAGACCCGTATGCATTTATGATTGTATCCAGTGCTACCGAGATTTTCGGTGAGGGGTACAAGAGTTATTTTAGTGAGAAGTTGTAGTGAAAGGTGAGAAAAAGTGATTTAAAAGTTGCCTCTGCATATTAAATGAATATTGTACAGAGGCTATTTTTTTAATGAATTATGCTACAATAAGAGCGAAAATGAGTTTTTTTATGGTGAAAAGATTTCCACAGATAAGGTGGAGAGTATTTCTGAAGAAAATCTCCACCGTATGTTTAGAGATAAATATGGGATGGATTTGAAAAGAAAGTTAAGCGATTTAATGACTATTATATCGTTCCAAACTTTGTTTATGATATCGAGCAAGGGGAAAAATAAGGGAAAGAATTACCAACGGAGCGTAGAATTCCTTTAAAATATGGAACTCTACGCTTCGTAGGTAGACCAAAAAGCTTGTTTTTATTAAGATAGGATATTAAAAGGAGGACAAGCTTGGCTAAAGAGAACTATATGGAAAAAGCGGAATGAATTGCTTCATTGCGGCAAAAGAAATTTGTGTAAAAAAATACTGACAAAGAATGAGGGAGATGAAAGTGAACGAACGTAAAAAAATAATAATACAGATTGTGATAGCCATAATAGGTGTGGGTGTAGGGTTATTGGGAGTTAATGCATTTAACCAATGTGTACTTATGAACCTTTCGCTTGTTTGGCGTATGGTTGTGATGGTCGTGACATATTTACCGATTGCACTTGTGCCTTTCTGTATTGCAATATTTAATAAGGATAGATGGTCTGACTACGGTTTCTCAAAAGATAAGATTGGATATCAGGTATTAATTGGACTTGTCATTGCATTGTGTATGTCATTTGTTTTTACTGTGATACCTCATTTGGCAGGAAAAAGTGACTGGGTTGATAATCAACATCAATATCAATATATGTGGCAATTCATATATGATTTTGTTTATTTTGTTTTTTCAATTGCACTGGTGGAGGAGTTTGTTTTCCGTGGATTCTTCTATACAAAGATGGAAACACTCTTTGGTTCTTCTATAGGTGCAATTGTGGGTTCGTCGATTATGTTTGGATTGTTTCATTTCCTGAGTGGAAATATAGTACAGATTCTTTTGACCGGTATCATAGGAGCAATTTTTTGCGTATGCAGAGTCAGAATCAAGAATTGCACGCTGTTGTCACTCATTATTACGCATGGAGTGTATGATGCATTAATTACAGTATGGCTAAATGTTTTTACTTAAGCGACTTAGTTTGTATAAGGGTATTTCGCTCTGCGAGGCTGAAAATAATATAAAAGTATGTTGATATTTTGAGAGAAACCACATATAATAATTATACAGATATGAATCTGTTGCACGAAGTGCATTAATATTTGGGCTGACCGAAAGGTCCTGGTCCACCGGCTGGCGGGGATTTACCCCGCCATTTTTCTACATAAAGGGGCGGTTACATGAAGGAAAAAGTACTTAGTGTTTTTATAGATGAATCGGGAGATTTTAGACAATACAATCCAGCTTCGCCGAATTATTATGTTGCAATGGTTTTACATAATCAGGAAATAGATATTTCAAAGAATATTGAAACTTTAGAAAGACAGGTAAGTAATTGGGGGTATTCGGAACATACGATTCACACAGGTCCGTTAATCAGGCGTGAAAGCGTTTATAAAAATGATTTGAGAGAACAAAGAAAAGCGTTGTTTAATGCATTGTATCATTTTACTCGTTTGCTGGATATTCAATACATCTGTCCTGTGATTAATCAGGGCGATTGTGCAGAAAAATCTAAGCTGGCTTACACGGATAAATTGACAAAAGAGATTGCAAATCAGCTTCGGGCAAAGGATACATATTTTTCATCCTTTGATAAAATTATTGTTTACTATGACTATGGACAGGTTGAGTTGGCCCAGATTCTTGTGTCTGTGTTTAACACCATGTTTTCTAATGTGGAATTTAGAAAGATAGAGACGAATCAGTATAAACTATCACAGGCAGCAGATTTGATTTGTACAGTAGAAGCGATAGCACAAAAGAATGTATTAACAAAGTCAGAAAGTGAATTCTTTCACTCAAAGAATGATTTCAAGAAAAATATATATAAAAA
>JAZQDM010000084.1:0-80769 GCA_045546775.1 Lachnospiraceae bacterium
TGTATTCTCCTCTTCGATGACCACTTTCCTCGTCGCCATAACAGAGACGCGTTACGCTTTGCGTATCGCGCTCTGATTAGCGGTCGTCAAATGGTCATTCGTGCAAGCACGATGACCACTTTCCTCGTCGCCATAACAAAAAGTGGAGAGTCTGACTACTCAAACTCTCCACTGAAATGCTATTTCCAACATGTCTGTCTTTTAGGAAACATTCTCTTATTTTGCATAATCAACAACTCGAGATTCCCTAATAACATTTACTTTAATCTGACCCGGATATTCTAACTCGGACTCAATCTGTTTTGAAATGTCACGAGCCATCAATACCATGTCAGCATCAGAAACCTGTTCCGGAACTACCATAACACGAATCTCTCTACCTGCCTGAATAGCAAAAGATTTGTCAACACCTTTGAAATTGTTTGTAATATCTTCTAATTGTTTTAATCTGCTAGTGTATGTTTCTAATGTTTCTCTTCTAGCACCCGGTCTTGCTGCAGAAATTGTATCAGAAGCTTGTACAATACATGCAATCAAAGACTGGGGTTCCACATCACCGTGATGTGATTCTACTGCATTGATAACAATTGCAGATTCTTTGTATTTTCTACAAAGCTCAACACCAAGCTGGATATGTGATCCTTCCATTTCATGATCTACTGATTTACCGATATCATGTAACAAACCAGCACGTTTTGCCGTTCTTACGTCCAATCCCATTTCCGCTGCAAGAAGTCCTGATAACTGAGCAACTTCGATAGAATGTTTCAACGCATTCTGACCATAACTGGTTCTGAATTTCATCTTTCCAAGTAAACGAATAAGTTCCGGATGAATGCCGTGAACACCAACTTCAAGTGCCGCTGCTTCACCTTCTTCTTTAATCATCACTTCTACTTCTTTTTGGGCTTTCTCCACCATCTCTTCAATTCTTGCCGGGTGGATACGACCATCAACAATTAATTTTTCAAGTGCAATTCTAGCTACCTCACGACGAATCGGATCAAATCCGGATAAAATAACTGCTTCCGGAGTATCATCAATAATCAAATCAACACCTGTCATTGTTTCCAATGTACGAATGTTACGACCTTCTCTACCAATGATTCTTCCTTTCATTTCATCATTCGGAAGTTGCACTACGGAAATTGTAGTTTCTGATACATGATCAGCTGCACATTTTTGAATTGCAGTTACTACATATTCCTTTGCTTTTTTGTCTGCTTCTTCTTTCGCCCTACTCTCAAGTTCTCTGATCATAACGGCGGTTTCATGTTTTACTTCATCTTCAACAATTTTCAATAAATAATCTTTTGCTTGTTCGGAGGTCAGTCCTGAGATTCTTTCCAGTTCCTGTAATCTCTGCTCATTCAGTTTCGCAATCTCTTCTTTTTGCTTTTCTAAAGCACTTTCTCTAGATGCCAAACTTGCTTCTTTCTTCTCAATAGCTTCTGCCTTCTTATCGATGTTCTCTTCTTTCTGCTGAACACGTCTCTCATAACGCTGTGCCTCAGCTCTCCGTTCCTTGATTTCTTTGTCCAACTCGTTCTTTGTACGAATAGACTCTTCTTTCACTTCAAGTAAGGACTCACGTTTCTTCGTCTCTGCTGTCTTAAGAGCTTCATCAATAATCTCTCTTGCTTTGTCCTCTGCATTGCCAATTTTGGATTCGATTACTTTCTTTCGATATGTAGTCGCAACCAATGCAGATACCGGAACAGAAACAACGAGGGTTATCGCTACTGCAAGTATAATACCCAGCATGTACAGGAGCACCTCCTTATTAAATTTTCATTGTTCAATATCTATAATAGAATGTCCAAAAACGAACACTCTAACTAGCAATTTTACAACACTTCAATTTTAAACTGAAATAAGAGTTATGTCAAGCAGTTTATAGTTGCATGGCAGACCGGATCCGTTCGCTCGAAAAGCCCTTTCTAAGAAGAAATGCGAATATCCGCTGTTTTTCCTTCAAATCACTTTCATCCGGATTATATTTCTTTTTTTGTAAAAGTTCTTCGATTAATTTCGATTCATCCGCTTCAACACCCAATTCCTCCAATTTGCGCCATTGTGCGTCAATACAGTCTTTTGACACCCCTTTTTGCAACAAATCTTGCACAATTCGTTGTTTACTTTTCTTATCCATGCTCATTTCAATATAAGATGCAGCATATCTTTCATCATTTATGTACTTGTACGACTTCACGTATGCCACCGCTTCTTCCACAATTTGAGCCGGATAGCCGCCGGTTATCAGCTTATCGCGAAGCTTTTTTTCGGTATATTCTCTGGATTGTAACAAATTCATGCAACGAAGTTTTGCACGTTTTGGCAAAACTTCCGTCATAATTTCCGAATAGATTTCATCTGACATCTCATTCTCTTTTGTAATATGATATTTGCGCAATTCGCCTTTGTATAATACAAAGGCGAACTGTCCATCCAGAAACACTTTACTTCTTGTCTTTGTCACATCGACAATATCACTAACAAGCATTATGCTTCATCCTTCTTCTCTTTTTTCTTTGCATCTGCAGCTTGTTCTTCTTCCACAAGTCCGTAATGCACTCTTACTTTTTGTTCTACTTCATCACAAATAGCCGGGTTATCTTTCAAATACTGTTTTGCGTTTTCACGGCCCTGACCAATCTTGTTTCCTTCGTAAGCATACCATGCGCCGCTCTTATTAACGGTGCCTGTCTCTGCCGCCAAATCAAGAATATCTCCCACTTTGGAAATACCTTCGCCAAACATAATATCAAACTCTGCCTCTTTGAAAGGCGGTGCAATTTTATTTTTCACAACTTTCACACGTGTTCTGTTACCTACTACTTCGCCGCTCTGTTTCAAAGATTCAATACGTCTGACATCAAGACGAACGGAAGAATAAAATTTCAATGCACGACCACCGGTTGTTGTCTCCGGATTACCAAACATAATACCTACTTTTTCACGAAGCTGATTAATAAACACTACCGTACAATTTGACTTGCTGATAACCGCTGTCAATTTACGAAGCGCCTGGGACATAAGACGAGCCTGTAATCCAACATGGGAATCACCCATATCGCCTTCAATTTCTGCCTTCGGAACAAGGGCTGCAACAGAGTCCACGATAATAATATCAATCGCACCGGAGCGCACCATCGTCTCTGTAATTTCCAATGCCTGCTCACCGCTATCCGGCTGTGAAATATATAAGTTATCAACATCAACACCAATATTTTTAGCATAGACAGGATCTAAGGCATGCTCCGCATCGATAAATCCTGCGATTCCGCCTCTTTTTTGCACTTCCGCAACCATATGTAAAGTAACCGTTGTCTTACCACTGGATTCCGGTCCGTAAATCTCTACAATTCTTCCTTTCGGAATACCACCAAGTCCTAATGCAATATCAAGGCTGAGTGAACCGGTCGGAATCGTCTCAACATTCATCTGTGCGGAAGGGTCACCCAATTTCATAACGGCTCCCTTACCATACTGCTTCTCTATCTGTACCAATGCGGCGTCCAATGCTTTTAATTTTTCTTCTCTTTCCATTTTCCTTCTCCTTATTCATCAGAACATTCGTTCTTGCTTATTTGATAGTAAAACATTTGTTCGCTTTTGTCAAGAACTTTTCTTTTACTTTTCGTTCCCGACCTTACTTTTTTATTATAAAAATAATTGTGTCCAATAAAACTCCCTTATCGGCCCATATTTAATCTTTTTTCATTTTCTATTTTTTATGCAGGGATTTCATATTTTCTCAGAATGAAAATCAGATATCTCAAGAGTTAAACCGACATCTAAGAACAGATGTGATACTTACAAAAATACTATAACAAAGCAAGCAAAAATATGCAACACTATACTTACAATACTAAAAAAATCCCAACGCGATACACCTAATTGTATCACGTGGGATTTTCCTTCTTACAACTGTTTCAAATATTTTTCATAATCTGTAAACGTAACGGAATTCCATCCATAGTCTACATTGATGCCGACTTCCAAACCAAGTGGTGTATAGAACACAGCACCCATTGTCGGAGAGGTAAGGTTTTCTACAATTTCCTGATCCGACATAGCATCTACTCCGCTTGTGTTTTGATTTTGCTGCGCATTTCTTGTACGGAACTCAACGGCAAACTCTTCATCAATATCAATAATGCTTGCATTGTCGAGGATAATACCGTCTTTCACATCAATATTTACAGAATACAAGTAGGAGAACTCTCCTTCTTCATCCATTCCTTCCTCGTAGAATACAACACTCAAAATATCTTCATCCATATAGGTTACATAGCCGGAAAGGTCCATACTGAACACTTCATCAGCCGTCACATAACCTTCTGCCAAATAATCTTCGTAAGTCGTTGTCCAAAAGTCGATTTCTGCCGCAATCGCCTCATTCAAATAATCCACATTCGGCATGGTATCGCTTACAATTTGCGGGTACACTGCCCAAATAGACACATTTTCAAACTCGGTATCATACTGGAATTCCTTCCACTCAATCTGATAATCTAGATTTGATTTCAACGCATCTTTCAGCATTTCATAATACCATTCGCCGGTCTGTGTATCGATAAAACCAAAATCTTCTTTGTCATATCCGTCATTATAAAATGTGGTCATCCATTCTGCTTCATCGTTATAATAATCGCCGTAATAATCACTTCTGCCATTCGAATATTCTTCTGAAGTTTCCTGCAAATATCTGTCATCCGACACAACGTCACTTTCTTCTTCCGTGGATTCTTCTTCCGTGGATTCTTCCTCGTCTTCACTTGCCACTTCTCTGTCACCAAAACCAAAGTTAAATTCAAAACTTTCGTCCACAACGATGTCGTCATCTTCTGACTTTCTTTCAAAGCTGCCACGCTCAAATAACACAGCCATTACAGCAACAAACGCAACCGCCATAACTACAATTGCCCCAATCAGAGCAATGACCCATCCATTTTTTTGATTTCTTCTGTTCTCCATACGTACCCCTCGTCTTTCCTTTGTTATAATTTTTTAATCAAATTTGGCACCACTTACATATTCCATCATGCACTGACGCGCAAAAATCAATGCATAGGCTACCGTAGATTCCCGCACCTTCATACGGTTACCCGTAAACTGGAATTTTTTAACTTTTACATCACCTTTTATATTGCAGGCAATGTACACAAGCCCCACCGGTTTTTCAGTGCTTCCGCCATCCGGACCGGCAATGCCGGTTGTGGCTATCGTCACATCCGCCTTTGAAAAAAGCGCTGCACCTTCCGCCATTTCTCTTGCAACCGGTTCACTTACTGCGCCGTGTTTCTTCAACGTGGACTTCCTTACTGCCAGAAGCTTACGCTTTGCCTTGTCGCTGTAAGTGACATAGCTGACTTTTAAACTATCCGAAATCCCCGGCACATTCACAAGTCTGCCCGAAAGCAAACCGCCTGTACAGGATTCCGCAACAGCAATTTTCATATCGTATTTTTTTAGCAAATCCGCAAGCGCCTGTTCCAACGTTACCGACTCTTTTGTCGTATATACATAATCGCCAAACCGGTACTGCAATTCTTTTACAACCGGTTTAATCAGATTTTTCGCATCCTTTTCCGTCTGCGCTGACGCCGTCACACGAAGATGTACTTCACCGGTCTTTGCATATGGTGCGATAGTCGGATTGGTCTGCCCGTCTATCAAATCACTTATCATCGTCTCCACACGGCTTTCGCCAATTCCGCAAACCTTTACTGTTTTGGAATATATAACATGGGGACTCAATTTTTCCAAATAAGGCACAATGCTCTTTTCAAACATCGGGATTAGCTCATTTGGCGGTCCGGGCAGCAAAATAATATGTTTATCATCTTTTTCCATAATGATTCCCGGTGCGGTACCGTTATCATTATCAACAACGATTGCTCCTTCCGGCACAAGTGCCTGCTTCCAGTTGTTGTCCGTCGGAACACTGCCTCGTTTTGCAAAGAACTCTTCAATAAGTGCTTTTGTATGCTCGTCGGTTACAAGTTCTTTTCCCATAACCTTGGCCGCCGTTTCTTTTGTCAAATCGTCCTCAGTAGGACCAAGTCCTCCTGACAAGATCACAATATCCGAACGACCTACCGCACATTGTATCGTCTGATGCAAACGCGTCTCATTGTCTCCTACAACACTCTGATAATAGCAGGCCAAACCAAGTCCGGCGCATTTTTCAGCCAAATATGCTGCATTCGTATTCACAATATTTCCAAGTAATATTTCCGTTCCAACCGAAATCAGTTCTACTACCATACGCTTTCTCCCGTCCCATCATCCTCAATATGTCATAACACTCATTGACACACAAACATTATTTTGTGTCTTTCATCACATCTTTGTTTTTGATCAAATAATCAATCAATGAAACAATCGTCAAAATGAGTGCAATCCATACTACAATTGTATTCACTAAAGCTAACTGTTCCAAATCTCCAATCAAAAGACAAATCATAACCATCTGAAATACCGTTTTGAATTTTCCCCAGTAGCTTGCTGCGATAACGACCCCGTTATCGGACGCAATCAGGCGGAATCCGCTTATAATAAACTCACGGCTAATAATGATAATAACCATCCATGACGCAAGTTTTCCCATTTCTACGAGACAAATCATGGCTGCGCAAACAAGAAGCTTGTCTGCAAGCGGATCCATAAACTTTCCGAAATTTGTTACCAAATTATGTTTTCTGGCAAGGTAACCATCTAACAAATCCGTCAAACTTGCTACGATAAAAAGTGCAAGCGCAATCCATTTCGATGCTGCTCCGGCATAATCCGTCAACATAAAGAATACAAAAAACGGTATCATAATAACACGGATAACCGTCAATTTATTCGGTAAATTCATGATAAATCTCTCCAATCAAATCATATTCATTTGAGCCGGTTATCTCAACTTCCACAAAGTCTCCGGTCATCAAATTTTCTTCTGTATTAATAAACAAATAGCCATCCACATTCGGTGCATCTTTGTACGTTCTCGCAACGTAAACACCCTCTTCCGGAATGAAACCTTCCACCATGGCAACCACTTTTTTACCAACCATGTTTTCTGCTGCTTCAAAGGCAATTTCCTGTTGCAACAACATAATTTCATCCTGACGGGCTTCTTTTATCTGCTCATCTATCTGGTCATCCATTGCGGCCGCCGGCGTGTCTTCCTCCGGCGAATACGTAAATACACCAAGACGGTCAAATTCCATCCCATCTACAAACTCCAACAACTCCTCGTGTTGTTCCTGTGTCTCACCCGGGAATCCTGTAATGAGCGTTGTCCGAAGACATATATCCGGAATTTCTTTACGCAATTTTGCAATCACTTCCTCCAATTCCTTTTTGGAAGTTCTTCTTCCCATACGCTTTAAAATTCCGTCAGAAGCATGCTGTATCGGCAAATCTAAGTAATGGCATACTTTCTTTTCCGTTTTTATTGCTTCAATGAGCGCATCGTCAATTTCTTCCGGATAGCAGTACAAAATACGAATCCAATATATGCCCGGAATCTTACCAAGTTCATGCAAAAGTTTCGGCAAGCTTTTTTCTCCGTACAAATCTTTTCCGTAAAGTGTTGTTTCCTGAGCTACAAGAATCAGCTCTTTCACACCGCTTTGCGCAAGTGTTGTTGCCTCTTCTACAAGCACTTCCATCGGCACACTGCGATAATTCCCGCGAATCTTCGGAATAATGCAGTATGTGCAATGCTTATCGCAACCTTCTGCTATTTTTAAATATGCAAAATGTCCGCCGGTAGAAACGGCTCTCTTTTTGCCATATACAATGGCACCGTTACAGTCAGTCACGTGATTTACCGCATCCCCGGAAAGCACTTCCTCCACTGCACAAACAATGGAATCAATATTCATAGTACCGATAATGGCATCCACCTCAGGTATTTCTTTCTGAATTTCCTCCTGATAACGCTGTGCAAGGCATCCGGCAACAATAAGTGCCTTTATTTGACCTTGTTCTTTTAGCTGCGCCATTTCCAAAATGGTATTAATACTCTCTTCCTTTGCATCATTAATAAAACAGCAGGTATTAATTACTATAATATCTGCCTCTGTTTCATCATCCGTAAAGGTATACCCGTTCTGTGCAAGCATGCCGAGCATCATCTCGGAATCTACCAGATTCTTGTCACAGCCCAGTGATATAAAATGTATCTTCATAAAAAACCGTGCCCTTTCCCTTTCGGATAGGTATTCTCTTATTCTTCGTCACTTAAAATTTTGATTTTACCTTCGTTCAACTCATCTACTGCAAGAGACAACGGTTTATTCACATCGCCTTCTACATAAGTTTCTGCACCGGAAATAATCTGACGTGCTCTTTTAGAGGTAGCCATAACGATAGAATATCTGCTGTTTACTACTTTTGGTTCTCCCTGTTCTACCTCACTGTTTACTACCTGCATTAAATCTGAATAAGATGGATGTAACATAACTTTTTCTCCTTTTTGCTAAATTCTATATTCCGATGCATTATGCATCTTCATTATCATTATTTTCCGCCTGTGCCCTGTTAGAAATGGTTTCCGGCAAAAGTGCGGAAAGTACAACCTGATTGTTTTCCATAACAAGCACCGCTTTTGTTTTTCGCCCCTGGGTAGCATCAATCGCCGTACCGTTTTCTTTTGCGTTTTGCACAAGACGCTTAATCGGTGCGGAATCCGGACTCACAATAGCAATGATTTTTTCAGTATTTACGATATTTCCAAAACCAATATGGATAAGCTTGCTCAAACGTCTTCCTCCGACCAAAAATCTTACTGCACCCAAAATATTTATTCGATATTTTGAATCTGTTCTCTTACTTTTTCAATTTCTGTTTTGAGTTCAATCGCTCTGTTTGAAATCTCCAAGTCATTTGCTTTTGACAAAATCGTATTGGCCTCACGGTTCATCTCCTGTGCAATAAAGTCCAGTTTTCTACCGATGCTTCCGCCTTCTGCCAACGTTGCCTTCGTCGTCTCAATGTGACTTTTCAAGCGAACCAGTTCTTCATCTACACAAACTTTATCCGCAAAAATAGTAACTTCCATGAGAAGACGATTTTCATCGATTTTTGTATCATCCAAAAGCTCTTCCACTTTTTCGCGGAGTTTCTGCTTGTACTCCTGAATAATCTGTGGGGAACGCTCCGTAATATAGGCTACGTGTTCCAACATACCGTCCAGCTTTTCCATCAAATCATTTTTCAGATTTTCGCCTTCCCGGATTCTTGTCTCCACAAAGCCTTCTGCTGCACCGCACAATGCCTTTTTCAGCTCTTTCCACAACTCTTCCTCATCCACAACCTGCTCTTCCATTGTGAACACTTCCGGATATCTGGAAAGAGAAGAAACCCTCACATCATTATCCAGCGAAAAGTCTTCTGCCATCTGCTTTAAATAACTCAAATATTCCGCAGCAAGCTCTTTATTGTATTTGATACAAACATTGTTTTCCGAAAAATCTTCATAGGTAATAAATAAGTCTACCTTTCCCCTTTGAATATAATTTTTCAGTTCATTGCGGATTGCTGTCTCGAAGAAATTTAATTTCTTCGGCATCTTCATATTTACGTCAAGATAACGGTGATTTACCGATTTCATCTCCACCGTAAATTTGCGGTTTCCTTCGGTCACTTCGCATCTGCCAAAGCCGGTCATACTTTTTATCATAATGTTTTTTGCTTCCTCTTCTCTTTCGGATTGTACGCACCTTCCCATACATACGCGTACTTCATTTTATTATATGATAACAAAAAGTTTACGTCAAGAAGCAGGACGTATTATTCTTTTGTATTTTCCATTGTTATCTGCTATACTAAGTAGCGAAAATATTTATTTTGGAAACGAGGTATATTATGGCTTTTGACGGAATTACCATTGCCAATCTTGTAAAAGACTGTAACGACTGTCTTATCGGCAGCCGTATTTATAAAATTGCCCAGCCGGAAGCAGACGAACTTCTGCTTACGTTAAAGACAGAACAGGGGCAAAAGCGCCTTCTCATCAGTGCAGGCGCTTCTCTTCCGCTCTTTTATTTTACGGAAAACAACAAGCAAAGTCCTATGACAGCTCCAAACTTTTGTATGCTCTTGCGCAAACACATTCAAAACGGACGTATTGTCTCGGTAACACAACCCGGATTGGAGCGTATCGTCCGAATCGAAATTGAACATTTGGACGAGCTCGGCGACTTATGCCGCAAAACACTCGTTGTTGAAATCATGGGCAAACACAGCAACATCATTTTTTGCAATCAGGAAGGCAAAATTATCGACAGCATCAAGCACATTTCCGGTATGGTCAGCTCCATCCGTGAAGTGTTGCCCGGAAGGGATTATTTCATTCCGCAAACGCAGGACAAACTGGACCCACTGACAATAAAAAAAGAGGCTTTTTACGATGCTTTGTTTTCCAAAGCTGTTCCACTTTTTAAAGCAGTTTATACTACCTTCACCGGTTTTTCCCCGCTGATTGGCCAAGAGCTTTGTCATCGTGCAAAGGTGGATGCCGACAAACCGGCTTCCTGCCTGGAAACAACCGAAAAAGATGCAATATGCAATGCTTTTTTTGACATAATCGAACAGGTAAAAAGCGGTAACTTTTCTCCTTGTATTGTCTATGAAAACGGTGCGCCTGCAGAATTTTGTGCACTTCCGTTATCCATATACGACGAGGCATCTTCTGTTTCATACCCGGATATTTCTTCGCTTTTGGAACAGTATTACGCGCAAAAAAGTACCATCACCCGCATCCGCCAAAAATCGGTAGATTTGCGAAAAATTGTACAGACCGCACTGGAGCGAAACATCAAAAAATATGACTTGCAAGTCCGTCAGATGAAAGACACAGAGAAAAAAGACAAATATAAAGTGTACGGCGAATTGATTAACACATACGGTTACGGTTTGCCGGAAGGCAGCAAATCCTTGGAGGCATTAAACTATTACACCAATGAAACGATTACCATTCCGCTTGACCCTACCCTTTCGCCTGTTGAAAATGCAAAAAAATATTTTGACAAATACGGTAAGTTAAAGCGTACTTACGAAGCGCTCTCCGAATTGACCGTGTCCGTCAAAGAAGAAATCGAGCATTTAGAATCCATTTCTGCCGCACTGGATATTGCACTTTCCGAAGAAGACCTTGTCCAAATCAAAGAAGAGTTGATTGAAGCCGGTTACATTCGCAGAAAAGGCGGCACCAAAAAGCAAAAAATCACAAGCAAGCCGTTCCACTATATAAGCAGTGACGGCTACCACATGTATGTTGGCAAAAACAACTACCAAAACGATGAACTTACCTTTAAATTTGCAACCGGAAACGACTGGTGGTTCCACGCCAAAACATATGCCGGTTCTCATGTTATTGTAAAAACAAACGGCGATGAACTGCCCGACCGCACCTTTGAAGAAGCCGGAAAATTGGCTGCTTACTATTCAAAAGGCCGGGATCAGGAAAAAGTAGAAATCGATTACACCCAAAAGAAAAATGTCAAGAAGCCAAGTGGCTCAAAACCGGGATTTGTTGTGTATTATACAAACTACTCTCTCGTTATGGATTCTGACATTTCCGGAATCACTCCCGTACAGGAGAAAGGATAACAGACATGCACTGCAGACAACTGACCGATATCGAAATTATAGACGTTTATTCCACACAAGGACCGCAACACTTTCCCCAAGATGAACTGAAACCGGTATGGAAAGTAAAACAATATTTGGAACAAAATACTTATCTGGGTTTTGGGTTTTATGACGAAGAACAACTTGTGGGATATGCACTTTTTTATTGCACGCCGGAATTTCCGCATCTTTTGCTGGATTATTATGCAGTGCTTACTCCGTACCGAAAAAAAGGCATCGGTTCTGCTTTTTTACAAGATCTCCGTCAAACCGTAAACGCGTACGGCTTTTATATTGAATCCGAAAATCCGATAAGTGATGCAATACAAACCAAAAAAGAAAAGGAAACCCGCTTGAAACGAATTTCCTTTTATCACCGAAACGGTGCCCTTGACACAACCATTCAAAGTACCGTCTACGGTGTCGACTATCAAGTATTGTATATGCCTGTTCTTTCAAAAACTATGGCAGGCGCTGCACTTGCTGCGGCACAGGCACATCTCACAAACGTGGAACATATTTACAAGAGTATGTTCCCCTCTCCTATCTACGAACAATTTACGCATATCGAAAGAGCTCCTATTCCTGTCGAATAAGAGCTCTTTTATATATACTATACATTTAATTTTTTGCAGCACGCGATTGCTAAGGAACCCGGTCCGATATGGCACGCCACACTCAAGGAAAGGCTATCCACATGAATCGGCATATATCCTTTAAACATTTCTTCCAGTTCCGCTTTCAGGCTCATAGCCGCTTCTTCATTGTTGGAATGCACCACTTGAAGATAAATATTTTCCGCACCATTTTCCAAACCACCAAAACGATTCTCAATGTCATTGCTGATGGCATTCATCATCATATTTTTACCCTGACTTGTTGTTCTTGCTTTCGCAAAAGCATCCAACTTTTCACCTTGAATCGTAAGCACCGGTTTCAAACGCAGAAGTGTTCCGAGTGCTGCGGCAGCAGGGGTAATACGTCCGCCTTTTTTCAAATAATATAACGTATCCAGCATAATATAAATACTGGAATTAAATTTATCTTCTTCCAAAATCAATTTGATTTCTGCGGCTGTTTTGCCTTTTTCAGCCAGTTGCATTGCATCCAACACGGACTGTCTCTGGGTAACGGAAATACGCTGGTTGTTTACAACCTGCACTTTTCCTTCATAATCCTGTGCAAGCATCATGGCTGTCTGACAGGAACCACTAAGACCGCTACTCATCGGAATATGCACAACCTCGTCATATTCTTCCAAAAGTTTATCCCAAAGTTTCATCACTTCATCCGGAGAAGGCTGGCTTGTACTGATATCCATTCCTTCTTCCAATTTTTGATAAAATTGTTCTTTTGTTAAAGAAATATCCTCAAAAAACGTTTCACCATTTACTATAAACGGCATCGGCAACACATGCACGCCAAGTTCTTTTCCCTGGCTTTGTGTAATACCACTGTTACTGTCTGTCACAATTGCTATTTTAGCCACTCTACTCTCTCCTTACTGCTATTTGCCCCTCATTTCTTTCCCTATTGTACTGTCAGATGCTCCTAAAGTCAACCGGATTCCACATACCAGTTTCTAGGAATATTTTTAACATTCTATTTTCCGGTAATTCCAATGTTGCATCAACACGCAAAAGTCGCTCTACACTTTCGCCCGCCGCTTTTAAAAGAACCGCATCGTTGTATATATCTCCCAACTGAAAAGCAAACTCACCACTCTGTCGAATGCCAAACAAATCGCCCGGTCCGCGTAATTTTAAATCTTCTTCTGCAATCAAAAAACCATCGTTTGACTTGTTCAAAATTTCAAGCCGGCTCATCGTTTCTTTTTTGTCCGAACCGCTCACAAAAATGCAATAAGACTGGTACTTTCCACGTCCCACGCGTCCTCTGAGCTGGTGCAGTTGCGCAAGCCCAAAACGTTCTGCATTTTCCACCATCATAACGGTTGCATTCGGTACATTGATACCCACTTCAATTACTGTTGTAGAAACGAGAACATCAATATTTTTGTTTTTGAACTGCTCCATAATTTCCGTTTTTTGCGCCGATTTCATTTTACCATGTAAAATCCCAACTTGAACCGATGACGGCAATGCCGCTTTTAGCTTTTCCGCATACTCCGTCACATTCTCCACATGTTCAAACAACCCACGCTCATCGTCACTTTCTGTCGCATCTACCATCGGACAAATAACATATACTTGTCTGCCGGATGCCACCTCTTTTTCGATAAAACGATACGCTTTATCACGATAGGACGTATCCACCACACAATTTTTAATAGGTTGTCTGCTGGCAGGCAATTCATCAATGACGGATACTTTTAAATCTCCGTACAAAATAATAGCAAGCGTGCGCGGTATAGGCGTTGCACTCATTACGAGCACATGTGGCATATCGCCTTTTTGCGCCAGTTTTTCACGTTGTTTTACTCCAAACCGATGCTGTTCATCGGTGATCACAAGCGCCAGCTTTTTATATACAACTTTTTCTTGAATGAGCGCATGTGTCCCAATGATGACATTGGCACGGCCATCTGCAATCATTTCATACGCTTCCCTCTTTTGTTTTGCACTCATAGCACCAATCAGCAAAACCGGACAAAGGCCAAGGCCATATTGTTCATTCATCTGACTTATCGTATCAAAATGTTGCTTTGCAAGCACTTCCGTAGGCGCCATCATCGCACCCTGGTATCCATTCGAAACCGTCATAAGCAACGCTAAAATAGCAATCATTGTTTTTCCGGAACCTACGTCGCCCTGCACAAGACGGTTCATCAGCCGTTGCCCTTGCAAATCCGCTTTAATTTCCTCCCACACTCTTTTTTGCGCATTTGTCAAAGAAAATGGCAATTGCTCCAAAAAGCGGGAAGTATGCGCTGTATCGATATACGGATATGTACTGTCTCTAGTATCGTTCTCTTCTCTTTCTTTCCTTAGACCAAGCACAAATAAGAAAAACTCTTCAAAAACAAGTCGTTTCCTTGCCGCAAGCATTGCATCATAGTTTTCCGGAAAATGAATTTGATGCATCGCATCTTCCCGTTTCATCAGTTGTTGTTCCTTCACGATTGCATCCGGCAAAAATTCTTTCTGCATTTCGCAAAAAGAAAGTGCCTGTCGCATAGCTGCTACAATGGCATTGTTTGTAATGCCTGCGCAAAGTGAATATTTCGGTTGTATGGCAGAAAGAAGCTTTTTGTACTCCTCTTCCTTGTACAATTTCGGTTGCTCCATCAAAGGCATGCCATCCTTTTCCTGCACCAAACCTCTCAGCAAATAAACTCCACCCGGTTTTAGCATATTGCGTAAATATGGCATATTAAAAAAGGTAAGACGCACCTTTCCTGTTGCATCCGCTCCGACCGCATTCAGTATAGTCAAGTTTCTTACTCTCTTGCTTGTCACACTTCCTACAATTTGTACCCGTACAGCATCCACGTCTCCTTTTACGAGCTCCGAAACTTTTACCGGTTCCTCAAATTTTTCATAGTCGCGCGGAAAATACAAAAGCAAATCACGAATCGTACGAATATTTAATTTTTCCATTACTTTTGCAGTTTTCTCTCCAACACCTTTCAGTTTTGTAACCGGTTCCTCGTAATGCATCTGTATCCTCCAAAAAACTAAGCTGTATAAAAAGCGGGACATCTCTGCCCCGCTCTACGTACTGTTTTGCTGCCACACGGCATTTCAACCTATTCTACCGAAACAATGTAATAGTAAATCGGCTGACCACCAAACTGAAGTTCCACATCACAGTCCGGATATTTTTCTTCCAATTTTACGCGAATCTGTTCTGCATCGCTCTCTTCCACTTCTTCACCGTAATATACGCTGATAAGCTCTGCGTCCTCATCCATCATCTCATCAACCATCTTAAGCGCAACTTCTTCCATCGCTGTGCCCACAGAAAGAATTCCGGCATCACCGATTCCCATGTAATCGCCCTGACGGATTTCTTTGTCGTCAATCACGGTATCTCTGACTGCATACGTAACCTGACCGGTTTTTACATTCACAATCTCTTCGTTCATATTTACCGCATTATCTTCCGGAGCTAAATCCGGAACATAATTAATTAACGCTGTAATTCCCTGCGGAACCGTCTTTGTAGGGATAACGATGATTTTCTTATCTTTTACAAGAGACTGTGCCTGGTTTGCTGCAAGAATAATATTTTTGTTATTCGGAAGAATATAAATACAATCTGCATTGACTTTGTCAATGGCATTTAACATATCTTCCGTACTCGGATTCATTGTCTGACCACCTTCGATGATATAATCCACACCGAGTCCTTTGAATATTTCATTCACACCGGCTCCCACAGAAACTGCAATAAATCCAACTTCTTTGTGTTCCTGCGGCACTTCCGGCTCAGAAGCAGTTTCTTTTTCTGCCATCTTGAAAAGTTTTTCCTGATGTTCCAAACGCATGTTGTCAATTTTCATGTTGGACAATGCACCATAACGCAATGCTCTCTGGATTGCAAGACCCGGATCATTGGTATGTACATGTACCTTAACCACATCATCATCCGCAACAACAACTATCGAATCACCGATAGATTCCAAATATTCTTTAAAATCCATCTCATGTTTGATATTGAATGTTTTTGACAACAAAATAATAAACTCTGTACAATAACCGAATTTGATGTCTGCCTGTTCCTGTGCTTCTCTATTGATAGAGATGGATGACGGAACGGATGCCATCTCCGGAATACTCAAATCAATTTCCTTACCGAGGAACGCATCGTATGCACCTTTTAACACCTGCATAAGACCCTGTCCGCCGGAGTCCACTACACCTGCCTGTTTCAAAACCGGAAGCATTTCCGGCGTCTGACTAAGCACATAGTCTGCATGCTCGATTACCGCTGCAAAAAAAGGTTCTAACTCAGTCATACCTTCTTCTGCAAGCTCTTTTGCTTTGTCTGCAGCACCTTTTGCTACCGTAAGGATAGTACCTTCCTTCGGTTTCATAACTGCCTTATATGCAGTTTCTACTGCCTTTTCAAAAGCTTTCGCAAAAGCAGGTACATCCACCTCGTCCAGCTCACGTATGGACTTTGTAAAGCCTCTAAAAAGCTGCGAAAGAATAACACCGGAGTTACCTCTCGCGCCGCGAAGGGAACCGGAAGAAATCGCTTTGCAAATTGCTTCCATCGTAGCATCTTCGCCAAGGGCACTCACTTCTTTTGCCGCTGCCATAATTGTCATAGTCATGTTTGTTCCGGTATCTCCGTCAGGTACCGGGAAGACATTTAATTCATTAATCCATTCTTTTTTACTCTCTAAATTTTTCGCGCCTGCTAAGAACATTTTGGAAAGCATCTTAGCATTTATAGTATTCACACCCACGATAAATCCTCCTTAATCAATCACTCTTACGCCTTCTACAAAAATATTGATTTTCTCAAGCTCCAAGCCTGTGAACTCTTCTATTTTGTATTTAATGCTGTCTACCAAATTTTCTGCAACCGCACCAATACTTACTCCGTAAGCAACAATTACATGGAAATCCAATGTAAGTTTATTATTGCTGCTGACTGAGACCGTTATACCCCTTGCAAGTCTGTCCATCTTAAGAAGACGAACGAGACCATCTTTTACATTTATGCCTGCCATACCCACTATTCCAAAGCATTCCACAGCTACACTACCAGCATATTGTGCAATTACTTCACTATCAATAACAATATTTCCCATATGTGTATTCATTGAAGAACCTTTCATGCCTAACCTCCTATAAAAAAATATCGTTCCTAAATGTATATGATGTATTATAACCGCTTTATAAAAAAAATGGAACAATAAAAATTACCAAATTGAAACTTTTTTCTTGCATTCTGTTTTTTTTTCTGTTATTATACAAATGTTGTGAGTCAAAAAGGCTGACTTTTAGAAGAATTAGAATCATACAAAACGTATGTTGTTTAGGAGGTGTAACGATGGCTAAGTGTGATGTTTGTGGTAAAGGCGTTCATTTTGGAAATAACGTAAGCCATTCTAATAGAAAAACCAATAGAATTTGGAACTCTAACGTTAAGAGCGTAAAATGTAAAGTAAACGGAGCTGCTAGAAAAATGCATGTTTGCACAAGCTGCTTAAAATCCGGTAAAGTTGAAAGAGCTTAATTTTACTTTACACTTTCATATGTAAGTATATGATACCAAAGGCACTTCTATTTCAGAAGTGCTTTTTATATTTGTACCTTCATCAAAAAACCCGAAGACAAAGTCACTTCTCTGCTTTCGGGTTCTTTTTGTTTTTTATTTTCTTTCTTATCCGCACTCATATTCCACGCGCAACTGCTCATACTCTCTGTTAATGAGCACAACCATATCATGATTGCCCGCCACATTGTCCGGATGATAAATTTTAATTAAATCTTTATAACGCTTCTTGAGCGTGAGAGAATTACGCACACCGCAAAATAATTGGTGTACTACTTCCTCGCCGGCTTGCTCGTCCATTCCGATTCTGTCACGACGATACTCTTCCTCTACTTTAAAACGCATTTTTTCCTGTTCAAAATTTCTGCGGTCTGCTTCCAGCTGGCGAAATCCATCTTTCAAAATCGCCATCTTTTGCTCAAAGAAAAGATTTTCTTGTTTTAAGCGTTCTTTGCCTTCTTTGATTTCACGACGTTCTGACTCAATGCGGAGATTTTCCTTAAAAAGCCAACGTTTCAAATCCTGCAATTCCTGCTCCGAAAGCAGTTCCATATCCGATTCACGTTTAATACTTTCCATAACAATTACACCCTATAATAACTAAAAGACCAATGATTATAATACCAATGAGTGTACTGGAAACAATAAGCATAAGAAGCATACCAAGTGCGATTAGAAACGCTGCTGTCCCAACTGTTCTTTTCATGCCTGCACGTCCCCTGTATGCTTTTTCTTGCTACTATTGTATGCCGCGTACTCTCTATTTATGATTCCTTTTCTTCCGGAAATGCAATTTCAACGACTTCTTCGTCCGCCGGCATTTCTTCCTTCGGTGCTTTAAACTTGTCCACCAAATCCGGAATCATATCCAAAATCTTTGTTACAGTATCCTGATTTTTTACATTTACAAGTTTTGTTGTTCCATTTTTGATAACAAGTACGGCACTCGGTGTCATTTTTCCGCCGATACCGCCACCACCGCCGTTTTTCTTTTCACTGGAGCTGGCACCTGCGCCAACACCAAAAGATACATCCACAAGCGGTAAAATAATAGTGTCACCAATCTGTGTCGCCTCGCCTACTACCGTCTTTGTAGATAATACAGAATCCATTCCTTTTAATAAAGATTCTACAACTCCTGAAAAATTGTTATTTGCCATATTATGCCTCCCGTTTAAATCGTTTCAAAAAGTGTTTCACATCTTTGTTTAACATAATTTTACATGCCACCCGGACGAGTACAAATATCGTAATCCGTCCCTTTATAAAAAAGTCGCCCTCAAAAACCTTTTCTTCAAAATCTGCCTGAACGGTAATATTATTGCCGACAATCGGATATAACATTCCGTGTGCTGCAAGAACATATCCCGTAGAATCCGGTGAACCGGTTCCGATTTTCAAATTCGCATTGAATTTCTTAGGTCGAATATTTTTCCAAATGGCGAGCAACTGTTCTTTACAAACCTCAAATGCCCTCTTTGTCTCTTCTTCCTTTAAAACATCAACGTAATACTGTATGTTAGTCCAAATCGATTTTATTTTATCACATACTCTTTGAATTGTGTACCTTATATTTTGAAGAATATCTATAAACTTTTTCACTGCCGCTTTGATTTTTTCAAAGATACTTTGTTTTTGTTCATCCCTTGCTTCTTCTTCCGAAAAAGTTTGTTGCGTTTCTTCTGCGGTTTCCACCTTTTCAGTCACCGTCTTTTTCGTTTCCTGAACTTCCCGCGTTTTATGAGTTTCCTGAACTTTTTGTTTTGTGGATTTTGTTTTTTTCTTGCTCTTTTTTTGTTTCTTTTCTTTCGGCTCCGCCTTCGAATCAAACAAAGTAAAACAAAGTATTTTCGCTACTATTTGCCCCGGTTCCGGATACACCGCCCGCACTCTAAGCAAATGCAAAATCCAATGCACTTTTGCTTCTATATGATAAGAATCCGCCGTTTTTTCTCCTTTCACCTGGTATCGTATCGGAACAAACAACACCGTCAAGACAAGGAGTAACAATAAGCCGAGTAAAACGAGCAAAACAATTCCAATGATTTTTAATATAGTCAAAATTATATGCAACATGCTATCCTCATTTTCTATCCAGCAAATATTTTTTCAAATCACAATTTTGGTTTACTTCATACGCTTCCTTCGCAATTTTACACACAATCCCCACTGCCTCATCGTAGCCGTTGGCTATGCCAATAATGTACGGTGGATATTTTTTGTAATATTTTTGTTGCAAATACGCACTATTGTATATTTCCAGCTGGTCTTGTCCTTCACACAAAGCAATCACATATATTCCGACTTGCCCTGCATTTCTCCACAGCTTTCTTTTTACTTTTTTTATATTTTTAATCGTATCGCCTACATATAAGTCTTTATAAAATTTCATATACGCTTCACCCGCCAACAGTATATCATGTTTTGCCAATAAGGGAAAGTTTGTAGATGATAAATTCTGCAAAAAAAGTGTCAAAATTAATTGTTTCATTTTGTCACACATATGCTATACTTGTCGTATAGGAAATTTTTAGGGGGATTACTTTATGAAATTGATTGCAAGAATGTCTCTCTCTCCCGGAATGATTCTCGGAGAAAACGTATACGGCTATAAAAACAATTTGATTTTAGAAGAAGGCACCATTCTTACCGATGCAGACATCGCCAAATTGGCGCGCTATTCCATTATGTGCGTCACAATAAAAGAAGCCGTTGATTTGGCCACCACGCATTACGAAAAAGTCCGTGTTTCTGATGATTTCAAAGTATTTGAAGACACCTATAATAAATTTATGCCAATTTACAAAAATATTATTATTGATTTTGTAGAAAATGGCACACCGTTTAATATGAACAGTCTTATGGGCATTCAGCATGCGATATACAGCTCTGCGCCATCCGGCGAAAAATTATTGGATTATTTGTACAACATGGTTCCTACCGAAGACGATTTGACGCATGCGCATTGTTTGAACTCTGCCTTAATCGCCCGTGTGTTTGGTGAATGGTGCAATCTTTCAAAGGAAGACTGTGAAATATTAATCCAATGCGCATTCTTTTATGATATCGGCAAATTAAAATTGCCCCACGATCTTATTTGGAAAGCAGAAAAACTGACGCCATTGGAATTTGAACAAATAAAAACACACACGATGCTTGGCTTTGAAATGCTAAAAAACCTAAATTTGGACGAACACATTTTAAAGGCTACATTGATGCATCATGAGCGAAACGACGGTTCCGGTTATCCGTCTGCACTAAACGGAAAACAGATTGACCGATTTGCTAAATATATTGCGATAATCGACTCCTATGAAGCAATGACTTCTGCCCGCGTGTACCGCACTTCCATGAATCCCTATATGGTTATCGAAAACTTCGAAAAGAAAGGGTACTACTCTTACGACCTGGAGTTTATTCTTCCGATTCTTACAAAGATTGCTTTATCCCAAGTCGGATACACAGCTGTTTTGAACGACGGAAGAAAATGCCGCATTGAGATGATCAATTCCTACTCTTTGTCGCGCCCTTATTTATATTACGGAAACGAACTGATCGATTTAAGCAGCCGAAAAGATTTATCCATTCAAGCAATTATATAATGCAAAAAAGAGTCCAAAATCGGACTCTTTTTCTTTGTTTAGAAATATTTCTTATTTCCCCACAAATTATTCTTTTTCATGTCTAAATACTCTGCATACGCTTTTTCCAATATCTGTTTTTCATTTGAGAACTTTAACAAATGATACGCTTCATGATACTTATAAAAACCGGAATCTACAAAGTATTCTTCGCGTTGTGGTTTGCTGTAATAGCTGTCCGCCATCATCAAATACCAGTGAACTTCCTTCTCAACGGTATCTTCCGGCACATTAAATGTGTACTCGCTCTTACCTACATACTTAATAATTGACGCTTTTGCACCCGATTCCTCAAGGACTTCCCGCAAAGCAGTTTCTTTATACTCTTCTCCCTGCTCAACGGTTCCTTTTGGCAAAACCCAGCCTTCATACTTGTTTTTGTAATTTTTGTATAAAAGCAATATCTTGCCTCGAAAAATAACCACACCGCCACAGCTTGTTGCTTCTATCATTGCAATCCCTCCTGTTATCAGCCGGTGTGAAAAAACAAACAGTTTTGAACAGCATCCTACTCAAATAAACGATTCTTTCACCCTTGTTTGTTTTATCTTAATATGCTTTTTAGTATAGTCCATTTCTACTAATTAAGCAAGTCCTTTCATCGTTGCATAAAATGCCGTTCAACACTTTGCAACATCTATGTTAATAGAATAGCTTTTATTGCGCAAAATATGCATCAAAAACCCTTTTTGCAATCGGAACTGCAAAATCACCGCCGGAACCCGCGCCTTCCACAATAATCGTTACACAAACTTCCGGATTTTCTGCCGGTGCAAATCCGGTAAACCACGCATGGCTGTCACCGGTAACGGTATTGTATTCCGCAGACCCTGTTTTGCCGGCCGCAGTATAAGAAAGTCCTGCCAATTTTTTTCCGGTACCGCTTTTGGTCACTTCGGTCATAAGAACAGTCAACGCTTCCGCTTCTTCTTCGGTCATAAGCGCTCCATATTGCGCGGAACCGAACTGTTTTATCACACTTCCGGCACTGTTTTCCACTCGTTCTACAATATATGGTTCCATCAAAACACCGCCATTTGCAATGGCGCAAGTAATCATATTTAAATGCATCGGCGAAATCTGGGTTGCTCCCTGTCCAATAGATACCTGCATCATATCCGCAACATCCATTCCATCTTCCACCGTCACACGGCTCACACTGTATGCTGTTTTAAGAGGCAATTCCGAATTAAATAACAAATCGTCCAACGTTTCTGCAAACATAGTTTTGTTAAGCGACAAACCAATATTGGCAAATGAAGCATTACAAGACTTTGCAAAAGAACTTTTGAATGATATCGCCCCATGATTCGCCCCATGATAACAATTGATACGTTCTTCCCCACTCGTATAATGTCCGTTGCAATTGTAGCTGTAGCTATTATAATTTGTTGGGTTTTCCCGAATATATTCCAAAGACGTCACAATTTTAAATGTGGACCCCGGCGGATATACGCCTTGCGTTACACGGTTTAACAAAATACTGCTTTCCGTATCAGCTACAAGCTCATCCCACAATACTTCAATATCTTCCGGATTAAAATCCGGTTTTGACACCATTGCCAAAATCTTTCCGGTAGTCGGATCCGTCACAATAATCGCACCTTTATATACACCGAGCGCATTGTATGCCACCTGTTGCAAATCCACATCCAATGTCGTATACACACTATCCGCCTCATATTTCGTGCCATCCATATCATGTGCCACTTTATCTGCCAACGGTTCATTCGAATTAATCAAATAATAATTTGCCAATGCTTCCACACCCATTTTTCCGTTTGTAGAATAACCAACTGCATGAGCAAACATATTTGAATACGGATATACTCTTTTTTCCGTTCCATCCGGCTGCACAATCGTCTCCGCAAGCACAGTTCCGTCATTGGAGTAAATCGTGCCACGCCTGTTTTGCGCCAACAAAATGCTTTGTCGTTCATTATAACTGTTATTGATCAAATCCTGTTCGTTTGTAACTGCATAATGACAAATGTAGCCCATCATCCCCAAAAATACAGCTACAAACAGATAGGTTACAAGCATAATATCACGGTTCTTTTTTCTTTCCGCTTTTGCTTTCCTGCGTTCTTCTTCTTTTTTTGTTCTTTTTCTATTCTTCGTAGAAGTCTTCTTCGAAGTACTGCTCGTCCGGTTCATATACTCGAGTTCGTCGACCAGTATTTCTTCCTGAAACGTTCTTGGATTTTGCTTTGCCACTCCTATTTACCTCTCGTTGTTTAATAATATACAATCCTTCTATAATCGAAAACATAATTAATGTTGTCAGAACAGAACTACCACCATAACTGATTAACGGCAATGTAACTCCGGTCAAAGGGATAAATTTCGTTCCGCCGCCTATCGTTAAGAAAATCTGAAAAATGTAAGTAACACCAAGACCAAATGCCACAAGCCTGTAAAATTTGTCTTCCAGACGCACTGCAATATTCATACACATAATAAAACAGCTCAAACATATCAAAATAAGGCACATAGCAAAAATAAGCCCTAATTCCTCTGCCACTGCAGAAAATACAAAATCGGCTTCTACATACGGAATCGATTCCGGTGTACCTTGAAACAAGCCGGAACCAAACAATCCACCACTTCCGATAGCAAACAAAGATTGCGTAATTTGGAATCCTTCCCTGTCAATTACGCTCCACGGATCTTGCCATGCCATAACACGCACTTGCACATGTGTAAATAATTTATACGCAATCAACGCCGCTGCAGAACCGCCTGCCATTCCGGCCAACAAATACCACCAATTTCTTGTGGCAACAATAACCATAAAAACATACACTACAAAAAAGATAAGGGCGCTTCCCAAATCTTTAGATAAAACAAGCACAACAACGTGTGTTCCGGCAACAACAGCCGTAAGCAAAACATCCGTAAATTTTGATGCGTTATGCAAAGCACTTGCCACAAAAAATACAAACAAAATTTTCACAAATTCCGAAGGCTGAAATGTTAACCCTGCAATTGAAAAAGACAATTTCGCACCTTTTGTAACACTTCCCAATATAAGAACAACAGACAACGCCGCAATTCCGACCGACGCATAAATCCATTTCAATTTCTTTAAAAAGCGGAATTTATCTACAAAAAACGGAATTATCATAGCAATAATCAACGAAACCGTCGCAATGATAAACTGCTTAATAGCTTTGTTATAATCCAACCTTGTCAAAATAACAAAGCCTATACTTAACAACATACAAACGTTATTAATAATCAAACGATTGATACGCGGATATATCATCGAAAACAGAGAAACCGTTGCAAACAATATAATTTCCTGAAAAGCGTAAAAGAACAGATAATCCAATTCTCCCGTTTCCGTGCACATTGCCAAAAAACAGGTAAAATGCACGAGAAACATCAGCAGATTTTGTCTCAAATATATACCGTTTCTACGCTCTTCCGTGCTAAAACGAAAGACCGCAAAACATTCATAAGTATACAGCGCCATAAATATTACAATAAAATATTTGGCAAACTCTGTAATATAGCGTTCCATAAAATATCTCCACCCTAAATCTTATCTTTTATTCCACTCCGCGTTTTTCATGCCCGGTTGTATACTCGGCATATGGCGGATTGGCACCGTCTTTCCATTTACCTTCACAAAAGAAATTGAGTACTTTTTTTGTTTCTTCTTTTGATTCTGTTGTAAAATCCAAACGGTACATACCTTCCTTTTCCTTTATTTTTTTATGTAAAGAAAGTACTACACTATTATAAATCACATTATAGCAATGCCTGCAATTTGAAAACACAGGAAATTTTTTTCCTACTCTGTCTGTCAAAATGACAGCTTTGCCGTCTAACTCCTTTTGGCAATTTCCGGTTGTTTTTTTCAGGCAGTTTGCAGTAATCATCATGGGTACTCTTCCATATACGATTTGCAATTTGTTTTGCTTGCTCAAACCACTTTTTTCGCCGGCATTTAATTCAATCGGAAACGTTCCCAAATCTGCTTGCGTCTCAAAAAATTGCTCGTCCCATGAGTTCCATATATATAATCCTGCATCTGTCACTATTTTACCATCATATGCGTCATTATGCAAAAGAGACATCTCTTCCATATTGCGCACTACGATGCCGGAAAATATTTTTTCTTTACTAAAACATGCATGCAACCATATATCTTTACTTCGAAAAACATAGGGATACACCGCAAAAACACCAAAAGGCAACTTCTCAGAAAGCTGCATCACTTTATTGTAAACATTATCCCGTTCCACATTCCCATCTTTTACCGAAAAAATATCCGTAGAAAGAAATGCTGCTTGCAAAGCAGGATATTGTTTTGCAGTTTCACAAAGTGCATCCAACTGCTCCTTTGTCTGCACAGAAACATAAAAACCATATGCACAATTCTGCGTTTCTGTTACTCCCTTCCGCAAATCCATTTTTTTCACTTCTGCCGGAGCGCATCCTATACAATTTTCCTCTTTTTTTACCCGAATCCGTTCCGGATATGCGAAACCATTTTCAGCAATCAACTTATTTTCTAATTCCAAAAGTGCTGCACGTCTAAGCTCATTCAGCTCTTTGACCGTCATAAACACATCTTCATCCATCTGAATATCCAGCGTTTCCATCACAAAAACGGTATTGCCGCATTTGCTCAATTGCTTTTTGATTGCCTCATATTGCAATGGTTGCTTTTGCGCCTTTGCAACAACAGCACCATCCACTATTACATTAACACCGCAACAATCCAACGACATTTGCGCCGGAGCACCGATTTGCATACGTACGGTTCCCCGCACTTGTATTTTCTTTTTTTCATCAATATATTTTTTTCGAATGTATGAAAGTAATTGTTCATCACTTCCGCTATAACTGGGCTTGTCTATCGTAATCATAGAGGCGCCGTTATGCTTATTATAATATCCATCGTGGATTTCGCTTCGGATATAAAGGTTACGGAGCTGTTCCATATCTTTTTCTGCAATGCAATAATTATCTTTCCCATTTTTGTAATACAAATCAATGTATTTGCGGTACATCGCAGTAACACCGGCAGCATACTCCGGCTTTTTCATTCTTCCTTCAATTTTAAAGGAATCGATTCCGGCTTCGATTAATTCCGGAATCATTTCAATGGTACACATATCTTTCAAGCTCAAATAATATGCTTCTTTTTTTGACAAACTTACTTTATACGGAAGTCTGCACGGTTGCGCACACCTGCCGCGATTCCCGCTTCTTCCGCCGACAATACTGCTAAACAGACATTGACCGGAATAGCAATAACACATGGCACCATGGATAAAGGTTTCAATTTCAATATCCGCCTCTTCTTTTATTAGACGAATTTCCTGCAAAGAAAGTTCTCTCGCCGGCACAATTCTGCTTGCACCGAGTTGTTTTAATTTTTTCGCACCATTTACTCCGGTAATCGTCATCTGTGTACTGACGTGCAGCTCCAACCCCGGAAAGTATTGTTTCACATATTGAAAAACGCCCATATCCTGCACAATTACGCCATCCAAACCTGCACAATAGAACGGATACAGGTAATCAAATAACTCTTGTAATTCTTTCTCTTTTACAAGAGTATTGATCGTCAAATATACTTTTCTTCCAAAAAGATGGGCATAACGCAAACATTCGCACAATTCCTCTGTTCCAAAATTGTCCGCATAAGCTCTGGCGCCAAATTTTTCACCGCCTAAGTATATTGCATCCGCACCCGCATGAATGGCTCCGATAAAACTTTCATAATTCCCTGCCGGTGCAAGCAACTCAACCTTTTTTTTGCCCGTCATCTTTTCCTCCATTGTTTTCGCCTATCAGTTAAAAATAGGCTGTCTTTGCAGACAGCCCGTTTGTCAACATGTATTATAAACTATTTGCCGGCACCAAGCTTTTTCGCTTCTGCTTCCAAACGAATTATTTTCTTAGCATTTTCGTTTAACTCTCTTTGCATTTCTTTCATGCTACTTTCTGCCGTTTCAAGTTTTATCTGCGTAGAAATCAGCTCGTGCTTCAAATCATACAACTCTTTTTCTCTTTCCTGAATATCCTCTTCCAGCCGTTCAATTTGCTTTTTTGCTTTAAAATAGTCATCTGCTATATTTAACTGCAACAAAACATTCTGCATATCTGCCGACTGTCTTCTAAAACTATCCATTTTGTTGTATTCTGCAATTCTGTTATTTATGTAAGAAGCAACTTTCTGCAAATACTCTTCACTTTCGTATCCGCACAATGTAAAAACTTTCCCACCAATTATAACTTCTGTATCTGTTTTTGCCGCCATCGTCACACCTCTTACCTAAAAAACACGAACTTACGCCACCAAGTCTTCTATCAGATGCAAACACATCACATACAAGATATGCTACCTTATTTACATCTATAACACCAAATATATTATATATACATTATGTAGGAATTTCAAGTCCTAAATGCTTATATGCTAAATCTGTAACCACTCTTCCCCGCGGTGTACGATTGATAAAACCATTTTTCAGAAGATATGGTTCATAGACATCTTCAATAGTCCCTGAATCTTCCCCGATAGACGCAGCAAGTGTATCCAGACCAACCGGCCCACCCGAAAACTTTTCTATCATCGTAAAAAGCATATTTCTATCAATATGGTCAAGACCCATTTTGTCTACATCCATCAAATCCAACGCCACATCCGCCACTTCTTTTGTAATCACACCATTGTATTTTACTTGCGCAAAGTCTCTGACGCGTTTTAAAATACGGTTTGCAAGGCGTGGTGTTCCTCTGCTTCTTCTTGCCAGTTCCACAGCACCACCTTCATCAATTTCAACGTCCAATATTTTAGCAGAGTGCATAATAATAAGCTTAAGCTCTTCTACCGAATAAAACTCCAGTCTGTGAATAACCCCGAAGCGGTCACGTAACGGCGCAGTCAAAAGTCCAGCCCTTGTCGTTGCTCCAACCAGTGTAAATTTGGGCAAATCAAGGCGGATAGAACGTGCCGACGCACCCTTACCGATCATAATGTCAATGGCATAATCTTCCATTGCCGGATACAATACTTCTTCTACTTGGCGGTTCAATCTGTGAATCTCATCTACAAAAAGCAAATCTCCTTCTTGCAAATTGTTGAGAATCGCCGCCATTTCTCCCGGCTTTTCGATTGCCGGTCCGCTTGTTACTTTCATGTTGACACCCATCTCATTTGCAATAATGCCTGCCAACGTCGTTTTACCAAGGCCGGGCGGTCCGTAAAACAAAACATGATCCAAGGAATCCTGTCTTTTCTTTGCAGCCTCAATGTAAACCTTTAAATTTTCTTTTGCCTTTTCCTGTCCAATATAATCATCCAGACATTGCGGGCGAAGTGATCCTTCAATCTTAATATCTTCCTCTATTAAATTTGTCTCAATCATCCGCTTTGCCATCTGCATCCTCCATCATTTTGGTGCCAAAATATCTATTTATACTCAAAACATTTTCTTCAAAGCTTGTTTTAATACTTCTTCTACATCCATATTTTCCGCATTTTCTACTTGTTTTACTGCCTTTAACGCCTCTGTGGAAGAATAGCCGAGTGCGGTCAACGCTTCCGTCGCCTCTTGCACGACACTTCCTACCGCGCCTAAGCCTGCCGCATAACCGGCTGCTTCCTTCTGTACAAACGTATCTTCTATCGATACTTTATCTTTTAAATCAATAATCACACGTTCCGCAGTTTTACCGCCAACGCCGGGTGCTTTTGAAATCGCTTTTGCATCTCCGGAAAGAATGGCAAAACGAAGACCATCTGCGTCCAGCACCGACAGTACCGCCAGTGCCCCTTTCGGTCCAACACCACTTACCGTAATCAAAAGACGGAACATCTGCAATTCGTCTCTTGTCAGAAAACCAAACAAATTGATAGCATCTTCGCGCACGGACATATAGGTATATATTTTAAATTCCTCACCAATTCCCGGAAGCATATGCATCGTTCTTGCATTAATTTTTACATTATAACCAATCCCATTGACATCAAGAACAACGTTCTCTTCCGAAATATTTTCCACGATTCCTTTCAAATACGCTATCATACTTTTCCCTTTCCTATAGACAACTTTTCATATACGAGTGATGCAAGTATTCCGTTCCAAAATCCGGTCACAAGTCCAGCCAACAATAAAACCGGCGTATAATAAAGCAGTCCTTTCGTATGTACTACCGCAAACGCAACCAAAAGTTGTCCGATATTATGAAAAACACCTCCGCCCATACTGGTTCCTACCATACTGAACAAGTTACTGCGGCGAAACAAAAACATCACGCAAAAACTTAGTATACCTCCTGCCAAGCTATACAACAGCACAGACATATTTCCAAACATAAATGAGGCAAGCAAAATTCTGCATACGCTAACAAAAAGCGCATCTTTCCAACCAAACAAATACAACGTCAGAAGCACTGCCAAATTGGCCAAGCCAAGTTTCATGCCCGGAATACCGAAAAAAAACGGAATTAACGATTCCACATAGGACAAAATCAAAGCAAATGCGATGAGCAGCCCTATGTATGCAACCTTTTGTTTATTGTGCGAAGCCATCATATCCCGATTCCTCCCCGCCAACAACAGTAATGACAAGTTTGTGCGGAAGACATACAATGCTCTCTCCGGATTTGGAAATCGCTTTTTGTTTCACACAAAGTCCATCCGGACAGTCTGCTTCTGTTACATCCGCAACACCATCACTTATAACAAGTACATTGCTTTGTCCGGTTTCCTTGTCGACAATCTGTACCGACAACTCATCTTTTAAAGAATACGTTGCATACAACTGTCCGTCTTGATAAATCTCCACACAGCTGCCTTGTTTCCCTACAACAAACAGCAACCAAATCCATGTCGCTACCGCAATAAGGCAAACCAATACCGCAAACAAAATATCTGTTTTTTTAATATATTTCTTTACTTCCGGCACCTTTTTCTCCCTATAGCTCTTTAACAGAATAACACAGTCGAACATATGTTTCAAGTGGTTATTTCATTAGTTTCATTTTTTTCGCAACGCGAATTAACAACGTTCCTTTCGGAAGATTTTTCATATCTTTTTCTGTCAATCCACCAATTTTAATTAGGATTGTAAAATATACAATTACCGCAACAACAATTGCAATTCCGAGTGCAATTACATTTGATTTCACAAGTGCATATATGCCCTCGTATATTCCCCATGCAGCCAAGCCCATAATCACGGCACAAAACAGTGGCATAATATATGTTTTGACTACATTTTCTCTATATTGTAATGCCTTTTTTAAAGCATGACTGTTCAGCATACACATAACAAAAGAATACACAACAGTGGCCACCACAAGACTATACAAATCAAGCTCCGTATATAACAAAAGCGGTATCATAACTGCCGTCTGCAGCACTAACGCAATTGCCGCATTACGCACTGGTATGTTTACTTTTCCGATGGACTGCAACACAGAATTTGTAAGTGTTGACAAACTATAAAAAATAACGGTAACAGCCAAAAAACGAAGTAACGATGCGGCAAGTTCCAATGTTTCTTTTTGCGGGAACAACAGCATCATAACCGGCTTTGCAAGCGCAAACAAACCGGCTGCGGACGGAATAGATATAAGCATTACCGTGTGAATGGCACGGTGGATTTTGGCTTTCGTTTCACGTTTTTCTCCTTTTACAAAGCTACCGGCAATACTTGGTATAATTGCAGAAGACATAGCAGACGCAAACGCAACCGGAATATTCATAATCGTCGTTGCTTTCATATTAAAAACACCATACGCTGACGAAGCTACCTCTTCCGTAATTCCTTTCAAATTCATACAAATACGTGTATATAACGTCTGATTAAGCGGTGTTGTTAAATTATATATGCAGGTACTCAAAATAAAAGGAGTAACAATAGAAATAATCATCTTAAAAATCTCTTGATTGGAATCTTCCCTATTGTGTACATCCCTTTTCACGCGGCGCACAATCATCCGGCGATTTAACATATATACAGAAAGCATAAACAACAGCGCAATCAATACACCGATTCCTGTTCCGAGCGCACTTCCCATCGCACCGTAAATGGCTTTTGTTGTATCGTCTTTGTCCGCCACCAACTGCATAAATAAATAGGCGCCGCCTATCGACACAACCGCATTGAAAATTTGTTCCAGTATTTGCGAAACAGATGTCTGTACCATTGTTTTATGCGCTTGGAAATAACCACGAACGACGCCAAGCAAGCCGGAAAAAAATATGGTCGGCGCAAACATGCGAAGTACCGGTTGTGAATTTTGCTCTACAAAAATGCTCGCACCAAAAAAAGCAAGCAGACTTGCCAATCCGCCCACAATAACAACATAAATCAGCGCACATTTAAAAATCTTGTGCGCATTTTTATATTCTTTTAATTCCAATTTCTGCGCAATAACTTTTGATATTGCTGACGGAATACTGTACGATGATACAAGTAAAATTATGGTATATATACCGTACGCTATCCCGTAGTATCCATTTCCTTCATCACCAATAACTGAAGTAAGCGGACTTTTGTACAAAAGTCCAATGATACGACACAATATACCGGTTATCGCCAGAATGCCGGCCTGTTTTACAAAACCGTCTCTGTTTTTCTTCGCCATGCAAATATTGCCTTCCGTTCGTAACTTTTTAAAACCAAACGTCGACCCGACTTCCGGGTCGTCTTATGAAACAACAAAGCAGTCACCCGGCTCACATACCGGGTGACCAGCTAAAAGTCCTATCTGCTATTGTAATCAGCCAATCAACCAATCATACATTTCCTGATATTTATTTGCGGATACTTTCCATGAAAAATCCGCCGCCATAGCTCTGTCGATAATTTTGTTCCACTCGCGTTTTTTGTCATAATAAATACGTTCTGCATAACGGATTGTATTTAACATTTCATGCGCATTGTAGTTTGTGAAACTAAAGCCGGTACCGGTGCTTTCATACTGATTATACGGTTCCACGGTATCTTTCAATCCGCCGGTCTCACGCACAATCGGAACCGTACCATAGCGGAGTGACATAAGCTGACTCAGACCACACGGCTCAAACAGCGATGGCATCAAAAATGCATCGGAAGCCGCATAAATCTTATGTGACATCGCTTCTGAATAATAAATATTGGCCGAAACTTTATTTCCATACTTCCAATCAAAATGACGGAACATATTTTCATAACGTTCTTCGCCTGTTCCAAGTACAACAATCTGCACGTTATCCTGGCAAAGCTCATCCATAATATACGCAATAAGGTCAAAACCTTTTTGGTCTGTCAATCTGGATACAATACCAATCATAAATGTCTTGTCATCTTTTACCAGTGACAGTTCTTCTTGCAAAGCTCTCTTATTTTTTATTTTTTCTTTTCTAAAATTAACTGCATTATAACGGTATTCAATATATTTATCTGTCTCCGGATTAAAGTCCGTATAATCAATACCATTCACGATACCGCGCAAATCACTGCTTCTGGCCTGTAAAAGTCCGTGCAGTCCTTCCCCGTAAAATGCGGTTTTGATTTCTTCCGCATATGTATCACTAACCGTTGTAACTGCATCCGCAAATACAATACCACCCTTCAAAAGGTTCGCATCTTTGTACGCTTCCAGTTTATCCGACGTAAAATAGTAATCCGCAAGGCCGGTAATCTCCTGTACTGCTTTTACATCCCATTTTCCTTGGAATTTTAAGTTATGAATCGTCATAACCGTCTTTACATTTGCATAAAAATCATTGCCTCGGAATCGCTCTTTAACATATACCGGCACAAGACCCGTCTGCCAGTCGTGACAATGAATCACATCCGGTTTAAAACCAATTACCGGCAATGCCGACAACAACGCTTTTGAAAAGAATGCGTATTTCTCGATTTCAAAAAGAACATTGTCACCATATGGTTTAAATCCGTTAAAATAGTATTCGTTATCAATAAAATAGTATTTTACACCATCTACTTCCGCTTCCAGAATACCAACATACTCTTCTTTCCAATGAAAGTCCATATAAAAATGTGTCTTGTACTGAAGTTTGTCTTTCATTTCCTGCGACATGCATGTATACTTCGGCAAAATTACTCTTACATCAAAATATCTGCGATCAATTTCTTTTGGCAGAGAACCAACTACATCCGCAAGTCCTCCGGTTTTGATAAAAGGTACACCCTCTGATGCTGCAAACAAGATATTTTTCATCGAACCCATCCTCCAGACTATGTATTTGGGTATGCCATACCCAGTTTAAATCACCGTCTCCGTATGAGATTATTATACATCATCAAAGAGTGTAATGAAAGAACTAATTTCGATAAAGAAGACGAATTTTGTCAGCCAAAAGCGCTATAAATTCAGAATTGGTCGGCTTCCCTTTTCCCGTATTGATTGTATAGCCAAACAGCGCTTCCAACGTTTCCATTCTCCCCCTGCTCCACGCCACTTCAATGGCATGTCGTATTGCTCTTTCTACGCGGCTTGGCGTAGTCTGGAATTTTTTTGCAATAGTCGGATACAAAACTTTTGTAATCGAATTTAATGTATCCATATCACCTACCGACATCATAATCGCTTCCCGTAAATACTGATATCCTTTAATATGAGCCGGCACGCCGATTTCATGAATCATTTCCGTAACATCTTTTTCCAAATCTTTTGTTACCGGTTGCTTGGAAAACTCCATCAGTTTCTTCTCTGTCTGCGTCTCCATTGTTGTTTCTTTTCCCGATGGTACCGTAATCATAATTTGAAATTCTTTATCCGCATTAAGCAAATCCCCCAAAATGCGATATACCCGTTCGCTGTCTTTTGTAGACGAAATTTTAAGTTGTTCCATGTCATATCCTCCTACACATTGGCAAATCAAGCCATTTTCTGTACAAAAATATTATATAAGAATGCCATTTTATGGCGCAACACTCAAGCATCGCACAAAGCTACAACGAATGGCACGCTTCGCTACGCAATATGCAAAAAAGGACCGGCATAACGCCGGTCCTTGTAGCCCGCTAAGTTATTGTAAACAACAACTCCGGGAAATATTTTTCATTAAAGTGCGGAAACTTCGTCAACAATTTTCTTTAATGCTGCTAAAGCTTCATCCGGAAGCTTGTCGTAGCCTTCTTTCTTTGTTGCGAAATCTTCTACTGCTTTCACACGGTTTTCCATAGCATTCTTTAATGCTGCTACGTAATCTTTGTCGTTTAAGTCAGGTGTGAAGTCACCTGTCTTGCCGGACCAGTCGTTCATGATTTCGATATCACTAAACGGTCCCCACTGTTCGAATTTAGCTTTTCCTTCCACGATTGTTTCAAGAATTCCTAATGTATCAGCAGGTTTAACTTTAGCGCCCATGAAATCGCCTGTGTTAACGATGTAGCAATCTACATCTTTTTCTTCTACTAATTTTTTGAACTTCTCGTAGTCATTTACTAACGGATATGTTCTGAACGGGTTAGCGTAAGGAACAATACGAAGAGCGTTCATATCTGTACCAGCTGCAACACGTTCTGCTGTAGAAGTTTTTGTTGCAAGTGTAGCACCCATAACAGATGCAAGTGCAGAACCTTTTAATTTAACTACCGGCGGAATGGTAGGATCTTTCATAATCCAGAAAATAGCGTTAACCGGTGCGGCAATTTTGTCTACACGGTTCGGAGACCATAATTTGGATTTGATAGCACGTCCGTTACCATTTCTGATATCTTCTGTTACTAACTGAATCTTACCTTCAGAATCCATTGTACAAGAGCAGTTCTGAGCGGATAATAAATATTTGTTATCCGGGCATCCTGTCGGATAATCCGATGTCTTATCAAAGTATGTAGGCTCTAAAGCGATAGATGCACATGTATCTGTATTGATAATGAATGCATCATCATGAAGAACAGTAATCGGATATTTTCCGTCATGTTTTGCATGTGTTAATGTAGATTTACCGGATCCTGACAAACCGTAAACAGATGCAACGAATTTGGAGCCATCTGCTAATGTGTACTCTTTCTGTCCGCCGTGGCAAGCTGCATAACCGTTTCTGTTAGCAAGTGCCCAAGCCATTGTAAGAGTACCTTTTTTGTGCTCACCAAAGTATTTCATACCAAGGATAGCTGCACAGTTTTGGTTTGTATCAAAATAGCAAAGTGTAAGCGGATCGCTTAAGCAGCTGTAATCCACATCAGGTCTTTCACCCGGTACCCACTGCGGATCAGAGAAGATATAAATATCCGGCTCTTTACCGTCGCCAACCGGTACGGAATCTTTGTACATTTTTACATATTCATCAGACATATACTGGAAGTTGATCATCCAGTTGTAAAGAAGGTTCTCTTCTCCTTCCGGAATAAGAAGGTGAGCTTTTACCATAAATTCCGGATCAAGACCTACGAAACATTCAGCATGGTACATTGTTTTCCAGCGTGTTTCGTAAATAGCGTCCATAACTACTTTATCAAGTTTCACTTCATCAACACCAGGTTCGCCTTTGATACGACGAGCTGCTGCATAACGGCCTGTTACGGCACCATCGTTGAAAAGAAGAACTTTTGCATCTTTTTCAAGACCGAACTCTTCTCCTCTGTATACCGGCATATCCGTTACGATTGTACCCGGTGAATTTTTTGCTAAATCATAAGCTTCCTTTAATGTATTAACTTTTACTACGTTATTTCCATAAAAGGCTGCTTCAATAATAGAACGAGTTCTTGAAAACCCCGGTTTTCCTGCGCCAATTTCGGAAATTGGA
Source organism: Lachnospiraceae bacterium (assembly GCA_045546775.1). Lineage (GTDB taxonomy): Bacteria > Bacillota > Clostridia > Lachnospirales > Lachnospiraceae > RGIG3002. Next base: position 36,208 of record JAZQDM010000084.1, read on the forward strand.
TAATACGCTTTTGTTGACATATCTTTCTTCCTCCTTAATGACAATTTAACATATACATTATTGCAAAGGTTGCTCTAATTGTCAATATTCTTGCATGTTTTTTTGCAATATTTAGAAATATTTTATGAATACAATTCCCCCGGCTACACTACAGGGCTTTTGTCACCTCATGCAGCCACTCTGCTTCCTCTTTTGTCAGATACGGCGAAATGCGCTCATATACTTCTTTGTGATAGGCATCAATACGTTTTATGTCTGCATCCGACAAATACTTTTTGTCTAATGCTTCCCGGTCAATCGGCACATACGTCAACGTTTCAAATTGCATAAACTGTCCATCCTCATTTTTCGTGCCTTTCTTGACAAGCAGCACATTTTCTGTGCGGATACCATGACTTCCCTGTTTGTAAACACCGGGCTCATTGGTCACAACCATGCCCTCTTCCAGTACATATTCCTTTTGTCCTTCCGCATATTTCCAGCGGATGCCGTGGGGACCTTCATGCACGTTCAAAATATAACCGATGCCGTGTCCGGTGCCGCATTTGTAATCGATATTCATATCCCAAAGCGGCCCCCTTGCCAATATATCTAAATTTCTGCCGGTACATCCATACAAAAACTTTGCATCCGACAAACGCACCATTCCCGCCGCCACAGCACTGAAATGGCATTTGATTTCATCACTGATTTCTCCCAGCACAATGGTTCGCGTAACATCCGTCGTTCCGCCCATGTACTGTCCGCCGGAATCCACCAAAAGCATTCCTTCCGCAGCCAATTCCTTATACTCTGTTTCCGTCGCCTCGTAGTGCATCATTGCCGCATTTTCTTTATAACCTGCTATTGTATCAAAGGACAAATCCAAAAAACCTTCCGTTTGCCTTCGCATGGCATCGATTTTTTGTGCAACCACATACTCGTTTAACGGTATTTTTCCAATATTATGTTTCAGCCAGTAGATAAACTTTGTGACCACCACATTATCTTTCAAAAAAACATCCTTCATCCGTTCAATCTCTACCGGATTTTTTACTGCTTTCAAAAGTTCTGTCGGATTTTTCGCGTTCACAATTTCAGCCTGCTCTTTTACCAACTGGTACAGTGCATAGCTTACGTTTCCTGTGTCAAGCAATACCGCTCCGTCATATGGATATTGTTCCAAAAAAGATTCTATTTCCTTATAATCTTTTAAAACAATCTGATTGACACCGCAATACTGTTCCAATGCTCCGTCAACCGCCTCTTTTTGCACAAAAAAGAACGCTTCCTTCTGCGTAAGAAAACCATACGAAAAAGCAACCGGATTGCACGGCACATCGCTTCCCCGCACGTTAAAAACCCACATCAAATCATCCAATTTTGTGAGCAAACATGCGGATGCACGCAATTCTTTCATTTTACTCCGGACCGCATCCATTTTTTCCTCACAAGTCATTCCACAAATCTCTTCAGCCAACGGCACAATGCTGTTGCAATTGATTTTCGGTCTGTCAGACCATATCTTTTCAGCCAAGTCATAACTGTAACAAACTTCAATCCCTTTCTCATTAAAGAGTTTCTCTATCCGCTTGCCGAACGTAGCCTCCACTACCTTTCCATCAAAACCTAGCACCTGTCCTTTTTCCATGCGTTCCGACAAATATTCCGTAATGGTAGGAACGCCTTCCTCCTGCATGCGGTACAAGACAATACCGGTACCTTCTAATTCCTTTTGAGCCTGAATAAAATACCTGCCGTCCGTCCACAAACCGACTTCCTTCTCACTCACAACCAACGTTCCGTTAGAACCGGTAAACCCGGAGAAAAACTGCCTCGTTTTAAAATAGTCGCCCACATACTCCGAATTATGATAATCCGAAGTCGGTATCATATAATAATCTATCTTTTTATCTGCCATTTCTTCTTTCAATAAACAAATTCTTTGTTTGATTGTATTTTTATCCATACCCTAATAACCTTTTGCCTCTTCCCCATTTAATAAACCTACTGCAGAGGATGTCCCGATTCTGTCGCAGCCGGCCGAAATAAAAATCTCCAAATCCTGAGCGGTCTTCACCCCTCCGGCAGCCTTCATTTTCACCTGTTCACCGATGTACTTTTTGAACAACAAAATATCATCCATCGTTGCCCCTCCGGTGCCAAAACCGGTGGAAGTTTTGATATAATCGGCTCCTGCTGACGTGACAGTTTTACACATCGCAATTTTTTCTTCTTCCGTCAAATAGCAAGTCTCAATAATGACTTTCAAAATATGCGTGCCGCACACTTCTTTCAGCGCTTTTATTTCCGCTTCCACTTTGTCATACTGTCCGTTTTTCACGTCACTTATATTAATTACCATGTCAATTTCCTTGGCGCCGTCTTTCAGTGCTTCTTTTGTCTCTGCGATTTTTGCCTCTGTCACACTGTAGCCAAGCGGGAAACCAACTACCGTACATATATTTATTTTATCACCATATTTGTCCGCTATACGCTTGATATAACAGGGCGGCACACAAACAGAAGCCGTCCCATACGCAATTGCTTCCTCACACAATTTTTGAATATCGTCCCATGTTGCAAATGCTTTTAACTGTGTATGATCTACATGGCTTAACATTTCCTGTTTTGTCATAGTCCCTCTTTTCCGCACATCCAACATCCGTTTTGATATCCGGATGTGCTTTTTCATTTTTACTATTTCTACTATTGTAATACGCCACATCTTAAAAATCCATAACGTTTTACTGCACGTTCACTATCTTTTTACACTTTTTTCATACTTTTCACGTATTTTTGCTTGTCATACCTGTTTTTATCATGTTATGATAAAAATGTTCGTACTTTTACATATTACAGTAAAAAAGAGTAAAGCAAAAAAAGTTCGAATAAATACATTAAACGAAAGGGATGATTCCGTGGACAACAACAGCTATTCTGAAATTACCCCCGAAATTTTGAGACTTGCCATGCTAAGTAAGCAGGCCGGTGTAATCGACTCCGAGTTGTTTACTAAATATGAAGTAAAACGAGGTTTGCGCGACTTAAACGGCAAAGGCGTTCTCGCAGGTCTTACACACATTTCTGACGTTAAAGCGACAGAAATCGTAAATGGTGTCTCCGTACCTGCACACGGCAGACTGATATACCGTGGTTATGATGTAAAAGATTTAGTAAACGGTTTCACAACCGAAAACCGCTTTGGTTTTGAAGAAACTGCTTATCTTCTTTTGTTTGCCGAATTACCAACCGAGGCAGAGTTAAAAAAATTCACAGAACTTTTGGCACATTATCGCACACTGCCTACAAGCTTTGTACGCGACATCATTATGAAAGCGCCAAGCAAAGATATGATGAATACTTTGGCACGAAGTGTACTTACCCTGTATTCTTATGACGACAGAGCAGATGACACTTCTATTCCGAATGTTCTTCGTCAATGTTTACAGCTAATTAGCTTGTTCCCTCTTATGAGTATTTACGGTTATCAGGCATACAGCCATTACCATGATGGAAACAGCTTATTTATTCATCCGCCAAAACCGGAACTTTCCACAGCAGAAAACATTTTACATATGTTAAGACCGGACAGTTCTTTTACTCCTTTAGAAGCAAGGATTCTTGATATTGCCCTTGTACTTCATATGGAGCACGGTGGCGGTAACAACTCTTCCTTTACAACACATGTTGTTACTTCTTCGTTAACAGACACCTATTCTACAATCGCCGCTGCTATCGGTTCTTTAAAAGGCCCCCGTCACGGTGGCGCGAACATTAAAGTAGTGCAGATGTTTGCTGACATGAAGAAAAAAGTTTCCGACTGGACAAACGAAGAAGAAGTCGGAACTTACTTAAGAAAACTTTTGCGCAAAGAAGAATTCGACCATGCAGGTCTTATTTACGGCGTAGGTCATGCCATTTATTCCAAATCTGACCCAAGAGCCGTTGTATTTAAATCTTTCGTCGAAAAATTATCAGTTGAAAAGGGCTTAGAAAAGGAATTTGCCTTGTACTCCATGGTGGAACGACTCGCTCCAAAAATTATTGAAGAAGAACGCCAGATGTACAAAGGTGTCAGCGTTAACGTAGATTTCTATTCCGGCTTTGTGTATGACATGCTTGATTTGCCGTTAGAACTGTACACTCCTATTTTTGCCATTGCAAGAATTGCAGGTTGGAGTGCACATCGATTGGAAGAATTGGCAAATAATGGTAAAATTATTCGTCCGGCATACAAACCAATCGGCGAAGAAAAACAATACAAAGCAATGACAGATCGTATTTAAACAACAAAAAAGAGTCCGAAACCGGACTCTTTTCTTTTTTTAATTTTTTCCTTCAGCACGTTCAATTGTTTCCTGTACCTTGGAAAGTAAAACCCCCGGTGCAAATGGCTTTCTGATAAAATCCATCGCACCCATTTCAAGACTTCTTTCTTCATACACGCCGTCTGTTTCCGCTGTCAATACAACAACCGGTATCTGTTCGATATTGGGCATTTCTTTCATTTTTTGCATCATTTCGAAACCGTCCATATCGGGCATATTGATATCTAATAATACCAAATCCGGTTGTATTGTTTCCATTTTTTCGAGAGCACTAGTTCCAGACTTTGCTGTAGAAATTACATACTTTTCTTTTAGTACTTCTTCCGCACATTTCAGGTTTGTAGCCACGTCATCCACCAACAAAATATGCTTCATACTATACACCTATACCTTATTCATTTTTTATATAAACGCTCATTCTTCTATGATACGTTTGATATCTTTACATTCCTAAAAATGCCTTTACTACATTTTTCATTTCCGTACGGTCACATACGTTTTTATGTAATACCGGTGCTGTTCTGATTTCTTCAATCGCACCCGGTACTGCAACATTGGCAATGTTGGAAAGTTCATCCACTAATGCAAAATCTTCCATCTGGCTGTATTTTGTATCAATGGCTTCCATAACACTTCTCGTAAACTTAAACGGACTTGCTGTAGATGCAATAATCGTCTTTGTCGCATCGCCTGTTTCCGCTTTGTATTTGTTATATACCGATGCCGCAACAGCTGTATGTGTGTCAATCACATAACCGCATGCCTCATAAATATCTTTGATGACAGCTGCCGTCTCTTCTTCTGAAGCATAATTTCCGTAGAAATCTTTTAACAGCGCTTTCATATCATCCGTAATCGTATATTTACCTTCTCCGCTTAATGCATTCATAAAGCTTGCATTCTGCTCTGCATTTTCACCTGCAATACGGTAAATCAATCTCTCCAAATTGCTGGAAATCAAAATATCCATGGAAGGAGATGTTGTGAGGACAAACTCACGGTTTCTGTCATAAGTTCCTGTTTTAAAGAAATCATACAACACTTTATTGTCGTTGGATGCACAAATCAGTTTGCCAATCGGAACACCCATATTTTTTGCATAATAAGCAGCAAGAATATTACCAAAGTTTCCTGTCGGAACAACCACATTTACTGTCTCGTTGTTTTCAATCTCACCTGCACTCAAAAGCTGTACGTAAGAATAAACATAATAAACAATCTGCGGTACTAATCGTCCGATGTTGATGGAGTTTGCAGAAGAGAACTGGAATCCTGCTTCTTCCATTTCTTTTGCAAGCTCTTTATCATTGAATAACTGTTTTACACCTGTCTGTGCATCATCAAAATTGCCATGAATACCAACTACGTGTGTATTGGCACCTTTTTGAGTAACCATCTGTTTTTCCTGAATCGGACTAACACCGTTTTTCGGATAAAACACGATAATTCTTGTGCCTTCTACTTCAGCAAATCCAGCAAGTGCAGCCTTACCGGTATCACCGGAAGTCGCTGTCAAAATGACAATTTCATTTTTTACATCATTCTTCTTTGCAGAAGTAATAAGCAAATGTGGCAAAATAGACAATGCCATATCTTTAAATGCAATCGTTGCTCCGTGGAACAATTCCAAATAATATGCACCTTCTGCTTCTACAAGAGGAGCAATAACTTCCGTATCAAATTTGGAATCATATGCATTGTTGATACAGTTCTTCAACTCTTCCTCTGTAAAATCAGTCAAAAACAACTTCATTACTTCATAAGCCACTTCTTGGTAGCTCATTTTGGATAAATCTTCCAGACTCTTATCGAGGGTAGGAATATGATCCGGCACAAACAAACCGCCATCGTCAGATAATCCTTTCAAAATTGCCTGTGAAGCCTTTACCGGTGTAGTGTTACTTCTCGTACTCTTGTATAATACTTCCATGAAACACAATCCTCTCGTTTTTACTTTCGTTTCTTGTTTCAACAAGCCAATCCGCAACACATACGGATACTTGTTCGCTATTTTACTCGATTCCTAAGTATAACACACTTTTATCCACGTCGCAATGACTCTATTTTACTTTTATTTTTTATTATTTTGCTCTTTCTTTGTCTAATGTTACTAAAAAACATCAGTTAAAGAATTCGTGTCCGCCATGGGAAAATAGCAGCGTGAGATTTTCATCAAACCATCGCATTCTATCCGGATCTGCACTGCGTCTGCAGGCAAAATACAACGCGCCCTGCGAAATATCTTCTCCGTTTATCGCCCGGTTTACCGCTTCTACCGTTTCATCGCTGATACAAACAGTATAATATCTTCCGTCCGAGATTGGTGAAAACTGCGATACACCATTTTCTCTTTGAAAAACTACACCTTCAATGGTATCCGGAAAGGAAGGAGATTCTACCCGATTCAAAATCACATTTGCCACAAGCAATTTCCCATCCACATCTTCTCCGCCGGCTTCCGCTTCCACAATACGCAACAAAATCTCATACTCATCCTGCGTCACTGCGATTCTTGCCGTTTCCATTACATTTACTTCCAACACCCTCGGTGTTGTCACAGCCTGACTTTCTCCTATCCGAAAACTTGTCTGGCTTTTTTGCTCTGTCGTTTCCTCTATTACAAACGCCGGCTCACTTAAGCTTTTCGCATCTGCAATCTGCTCCACATTAAACCAGCATACTGTAAAAATAATATTACAAAGAAAAAACAGACAGATATATTTTTTATACATAGTATAAACCTCCATCGTTGTTACATGTCCCACTTTTGAATAAATTAGGACTATTCTATTTTTTGTAATACTTCCTTAATATTTTACACCAACATTGAAAATTTTATGCCCTTTACTCATCGACCGTATGCTGAAATTCTCGCGCTTACGATTGTTTTCCGGCATGTCCAATGGTATAATAAACAATATGAAATTTACAAAAAATTATGACAACGGAGACGATATGACACAAAAACTTCCCGGTGTTTATCCTGCCACCAAAAAGGACGGAACACCCTATTATCGCGCATCGCTTACTTACCAAACGAAACACTTAAGCCTTGGAAGTTTTCCGACTGCCGAGCTTGCCAATAAAGCCTACAAAGATGCAAATAATCTTTTGCGAAATTCTACACTTTGTATTGACGATTACAAAAAAGAAAACACGCCTCTTAGCTTTGAAAAGTGGGTATGTCTTATCAACTTGCGGGATAACAGGCTTTATTTTCATACTCCGATTTATCTTTATCCAAAATATTTTCATTACTATTTATCCGAAAGTAATGTTTTGAAATTTGATATCGATGATTTGTTTTATTATTCTTCCCACAAAATCATGAAACGAAACGGTCATCTTTTCGTTTCTGATTACGGCATGCAAATTAATATTTTAAACCGTTACGGCATAAAAAATTATGCCATTTCCGGCAAAGATTACCGTTTTATCAATGGGGACTGTCTGGATTTCCGGTATGAAAACATCGAAATTATCAACCGTTACAACGGAGTTTCCAGAGAAGAAACAGACGGCGGATATATGTATCGTGCCAAAATACACGTAAACGGCGATTTTATGATCGGAATTTATGAAACAGAAGTCGAAGCGGCTATCGCATACAACAAAGCGATTGACTATTTAAAAAAAGCCGGTGTGAACAAAAATTTCACACCGAACTTTATAGATTCTATATCCGCTTCCACTTATGCGGATATTTATTCATCACTAAAAATTTCAAAAAAGATAGAACTCTTTACTTTGCCGAATAGTCAATAAATGTAATATTCATATTTGCATACCCGGAAACACCTTTTATATCTCCGGTATTGCTGTATTGCCACATAGAAAAACGATACGGATAATCCGGCAAGTCTCCGTTTTGAGCCAGCCATATATCATAATCGGACAGCTTCGACAAATCCACGTCCTTAATCAGCCATTCTTTGGTTCCATATACCATCGGAATGTAACCGGCATCTTTCACCGTATTCAAAAACGTTCTTGCCATCGTTGTTCTCTCATTTTTGGTAAGTTCATCAATTCTGGCCGTATCATTGGAAACTTCTTCCATATAAAATGCCACCGGATATGTAATTTCATAATCCTTGATATTTTCCATGACAAAATTTGCTTCTTCTAATGCTTCTGCCTCATTAATTGCCTGGGAATAAAAATACACTCCAACATCCAGACCTGCATCTAGTGCTCTTTGTACATTTTCATGAAAGTTTTCATCTAACGTTATCTGTCCGCTGCTATATCCCCGCGCGCCGACTCTTATCATCACATAATCTGCACCCGCGCTCTTTAAAGCCGGAAAATCAATGTAATCCTGATATTTTGATATATCCACTCCGAAAAAAGAAACTTTTTTTCCGTTTTCATAATACTTCATAATGTTGGACTGGCTGACAAGATTAGTAAAATCATAGCTGTGCTTTGTCAAGTATGGGCTAATCAAAACCCATTCTTCTGATCCATCGGCATATGTAATTAATGTATGTTTGCCATCCTCAGCCGGGTCTTCAATAATTTCTTTTTCTGTATCTTTGTCCTTTTCATCACCGTAACTGTTTTCATCTGTATTTTCTTCCGGATACATGTCCCATATATCCAAGTCATCCGCAGTCAAAGTACTTCCGCTGATAAGACCGTCCAAATCATCAAAAGTTTCTTGTGGCACAGTTTCTTGCGTAGCTTCAACCTTCACCGGCTGTTTTTCCTCTTTTTTCTGACTTGAAACTACAAAAATCAATACCATAGCCATTGCAGCAACAATAACAAAACTGATAAGGCCTACCGGTAATCCTTTTTTGCCATCTTCATAATCGTAGCCGTAATCGTCATCTAATCTCATAAATCTTTTCCTTTTTTTCTGTATGTGTTAAACTAAAATATAATATTTTTGTGTGATGCAAATACTCTTTTAATTTAACATGATTTCCTGTCGCTTGCAACTTTTGTTGTATCGTGCACGTTCAAAACATTAGTTGCGACATTCCTACTATACTTGACAAACTTGTAACGGAGTAACTATGAAAAAGAAAACGATTTGTTTAAGACTATGGGTTATCGTAATATTATCCACGTTTGTTTTTACCGGTTGCCAAAAGAACGGTTCCGTGTTGACATCAACCGGTTTCTATTTTGATACGGTCATCGCTGTGACTATCTACGATCCATCCAAAGAATATACGCTGGACGCATGCATGCAGTTAGCTGCTTATTATGAAAATTTGCTCAGCACCACGATAGAAGGGTCCGACATATGGAATATCAACCACGCAAACGGAAGCGCTGTCCAAGTGGATGAAGAAACTATTTTTTTATTGGAAAAAGCTATTTATTACGCAGAATTATCCGGCGGACTGTTTGACCCAACCATTGCGCCACTCTCTTCTCTTTGGGATTTTTCATCCGAAAACGAAGGTTCCCATGTGGTTCCGTCTTCTGCCGAAATTGATGCACTTTTGCCACATATAAACTACAAAAATATTGTACTTTACCAAAATACAGTCACATTGACAAATCCCAATTCTTCTCTCGACTTGGGCGGCATTGCAAAAGGATATATCGCTGACAAAATGAAAGAATATTTGTTGCAGGAAGATATCACATCCGCCATCATCAATCTGGGCGGAAATGTGTTAACCATTGGTGCAAAGCCCGATGGAAGTGACTTTGTTATAGGCATTCAGAAACCTTTTGAGCCAGCCGGGACAGCGTTAACCACGGTTTCTGTGAAAGACAGTTCGGTTGTCACATCCGGTATATACGAAAGATACTTTGAACAGGATGACACGCTATATCATCACATTTTGACACCTGCTAACGGTTATCCGGTACAAAACGAACTGGCATCCGTCACGATTTGTACAACTTCTTCCACTGATGCAGACGCCCTTTCCACCATATGTCTGTTACTTGGCTACGAAGAGGCTAAAACACTGATTGATTCCATCGAAAACACAGAAGCTTTGTTTGTCGCAAAAGAAGGCACAATATATTACACGGACGGTTTCCCAAGATAACCGTCCGTGTATGTTTTTTCACTATTCTTTTTGCATGTTTAAATAATTGCATGTTTCGGGCATTTCTCTTTACAAATTCCGCATCCGCTGCATTTTTCCTGGTCAATGATTGCATGAAAATCTTCCAGTTTGATAGCATCATTGGGGCAATTTTTTACACAAATACTGCAACCGATACAACCCACGCTACAAGCTTTCATGGTAACCGGTCCTTTGTCCTTTGAGGAACATGCCACAATATGTTTTGCACGATATGGCACTAAAGAAATTAAATGTTTCGGACATACCGCAATACATTTGCCGCACGCTTTGCATTTCTCCTTATCCACTACTGCAATGCCGTTTTCAATATGGATGGCATCAAACGGACAAGCTTTCACGCAGGAACCGCCGCCAAGGCATCCGTAATTACAAGACTTCGCGCCACCATTCGGTACATAGGAAAGCATATTACAATCCTGAATACCGGAATATTCATAATCCAAACCGGCTTTTTCACAGTCGCCTTTGCAGTGTACGAAAGCCACCATTTTTTCGGTTTCTTCTGCTTCCACGCCCATAATCCCGGCTATCACCTTACCGACCGGCTCACCGCCTACCGGACAGGCATTTACCGGTGCTTCGCCTTTCGCAATGGCTGCTGCAAGCCCGGAACACCCCGGAAATCCGCAACCGCCGCAGTTATTTCCCGGAAGCGCCGCCAAAACCGCCTCTTCCTTCTCATCTACTTCCACTTTAAATTTTATCGCCGCAATACCCAAAAAGAGGCCGATAAACAAACCAACTGCTCCAACAAGCAATGTTGCCGTCACTATACCTGTCATACGTTTTTCTCCTCCTTCTTATAAAAGTCCTGAGAACCCGGAAAATGCAATCGCCATAAGACCTGCTGTAACAAGCACAATAGGCATACCTTTAAAAGATTCCGGTATATCGTTGTACTGCATTTTTTCGCGTATTCCGGCCAAAATGATAATGGCAATCATAAAACCGACTGCCGTAGCAAATCCGTTCACGATTCCGGTCAAAATACCGTACTCTTTTTGAACGTTTGTGATCGCCACACCAAGCACTGCACAGTTTGTCGTAATAAGAGGCAAATATACACCGAGCGCCTCATAAAGCGACTTCATATATTTTTTCAAAAACATCTCTACAAACTGAACCAGTGCCGCAATAATCAAGATAAATACAATAGTATCTAAATAAGTCAAATTAAGCGGTACTAAAATAAACTGATAAATCGCTCCGGTAACCGCAGACGAAAGGGTAATAACAAAAACAACTGCAGCTCCCATACCGGTTGCCGTGCTTGTCTTTTTTGAAACACCGAGGAACGGACAAAGCCCTAAAAACTGACTTAAGACAACATTGCTTACCAACGATGAGCTGATTAAAATAACAAGTAAATCTTTCACACTGTCTAACATCACGTTTCCTCCTTACTCATTTTCTTTGGATGTATCATAGAAGCGCTGTCCGCATCCTGCATCCGCACAATTCATACAATCACTGCCACATCCGGATTGAATTTTTGACATATCTTTGCCCTTCTTCTCTCCGTTTATTTTTACTTTATTTTGTATTGCCGTAAGCACTGCCAATACAAAGAAAGCTCCCGGTGCAAGCACCATGATTGTTACCGGCTCATAAAATTCCGGCATAATCTGTGCACCAAAAAGTGTTCCTTTGCCAATTAGTTCACGTATTGCTCCAATGCAAGTCAAAGCAAACGTAAAGCCAAGTCCCATTCCTAATCCGTCAAAGAAGGACGGAATGACCGGATTTTTGCATGCATACGCTTCCGCACGTCCCAAAATAATACAGTTTACTACGATAAGCGGTATAAATACACCAAGCGCACTGTACAAAAACGGAATATACGCCTGCAAAAGCAACCGCACCGCCGTAACAAACCCTGCAATAATTACAATAAACGCCGGAATTCTCACTTTGTCCGGAATCACTTTTCGAAGCATTGAAATAAACACGTTACTGAGCGCCAGAACAACCGTTGTTGTAAGTCCCATACCAAGACCATTGATTGCCGACACCGTAACACCAAGTGTCGGACACATACCAAGCATCAAGACAAAGGTAGGATTTTCTTTCAAAAGACCATTTAGCATTCTTTCTTTTGCACTATTCATTCTGACCACCTCCAAGCATGGAACGGAACACTTCCAATCCGGCGTTTACCGCTTTTGTAACCGCTTTCGTTGTTATGGTTGCACTGCTGAGTGCATCTACCTGATTGTCTGCCAATGCACCTGTTTTTGTGTATTCAAAAACCTCTGCATTTTTGCCGGCAAACTGCGGAATCAGCATATTTTCTGCCTCCAGACCAAGTCCCGGTGTCTCTGCAATCTCCAAAATGGAAATACCATTGATTGTACCATCCATTGTTATGCCGATGGTAAGTTTGATATCTCCGTTATATCCTTCGTGTGTCGTAACAGTAATACAATATCCGAGTGTAGTACCGGATGCATCTTTTGCTGCAACCGCTTCTTCTAGCGTTACTCCGGTATGTTCTTTTTCTACAAGAAGTGCTTCCACTTTCAAAGCATCCAGCTCCACATTTTCAAAGGACTGTGCCTGTTTAAAAACAGCCTTAAACGCTTCCTGTCTTGCCGCTTCTTCCTGTCTTGCAATAGGTTCTTTTGTCACTTCATATACAACACTTAAAATAAGTCCTACTAAAATCGTAATGACAAATAAAATCGCCGTATCTTTTATTACATTTTTCATCGATTCTCTCCTCCTTTACCAAACGCTTTCGGAAGAGTTGCCTTTTCAATCAACGGCACAAGAAGGTTTCCAATCACAATCGCGTAAGAAACGCCTTCTGCCGACGGTCCGAAAAGACGGAAAATTCCGGTCAACATACCAAGGAAAATACCGTATATATATTGTCCTTTTTTTGTAATCGGTCTCGTTACATAATCCGTCGCCATGAAAAATGCACCAAGCATCAATCCGCCACCTGCAACGTGTGCTGCAAGGTATGCCGGATCAAATCCGTGTTTTCCAAAAATACCGACAAACAGTACAAAGCTCACAATGTAAGAGCCCGGTATTCTCAAATCAATAATGCCTGTAAGCAACAAGAAACATGCTCCAATCAACAGGGCAATCATAGATGTCTCACCGATTGTTCCGGCTGTTTTTCCAATAAACATGTCCAAAACATCCACGTTTCCGCCTGCTTTTAACGTTGCAAGCGGAGTTGCTCCCGTATACGCATCGCATTCAAAATTTGTCATAATATTGGCAAAAGATATCACAAGAAAACATCTCGCGCCAAGTGCCGGGTTCATAAAGTTCTGTCCCAAGCCGCCAAACAACATTTTCACAACAAGAATGCCGAACACCGCACCCAATGCGCCCATCCAAAGCGGTACAGACACCGGTAGGTTCAGTGCAAGCAACAAACCTGTCACAACCGCAGAACCATCCGCAATTGTCACTCTTTTCTTTAACAACTTTTCAAAAAGGAATTCGGTCAGAACTGCCGTCGCAACAGTAATCATAATGTGCAAAAGTGCCCTGATTCCAAAATTATAAATTCCAAATCCTGCAGCCGGTAACAACGCCAAAACAACAGCAAACATAACATGGCTTGTTGAAACGGCAGACCGTATATGCGGATTGGATGATACTCTCAATTTATTCATCTGCTGTTCTCCTATTTTTTCTTCTTTGCCAACTGTATTTTTCGCATAGACTTAATCGCCTGTGTAAGCTGTCTCTTTGCCGGACATACAAAGCTGCAACAACCACATTCGCAACATTCCATACCATCTAACTTCAAGAAAGTCTCCTCATCACCATGCTCCGCCGCATCTGCAAGTCTGCTTGGAACAACACGCCCCGGGCATGCTTCCACACAACGTCCGCAATTAATACAAGCCGAAGGTTCTACTTCCGAAACTTCATCTTTCGTCATACAAAGAAGCGCAGATGCCGTTTTTGTCGTAGGCACATCCAAATCAAAAAGTGCAAAGCCCATCATCGGTCCACCGGATACAATTTTTTCCGGTTCCGCTTTGAATCCGCCTGCTTCTTCAATCAATTCATGATAGTTGGTACCGATATATACTTTAAAATTACAAGGGTCTGCGATGGCATCTCCGGTCACGGTAACAATACGTTCCATCAACGGTTTTCCTTCCGTAACAGCCTGATAAATAGCCACTTCCGTATCCGCATTGTTCACAACACATCCGGCATCTGACGGAAGCATGTTGGAATTGATGGCGCGTCCTGTTACAGCATATACCAAGTGACGCTCGGAACCTTGCGGATATTTTGTTTTTAATGCTTTGACCGTGATTCTGGGTTCGTCTTTTGTCAGTTTTTTGAGCTTTTCAATACAATCCGGCTTGTTGTCTTCCACTGCAAGAATGCCGATTGCCTTGTCAAACAAACGCAATGATACTTTCAATCCGCCGATAATTTTTTCCGGTTCTTCCATCATACGGCGGTAGTCGGATGTCAAGTATGGCTCACATTCTGCGCAGTTTACGATGACATAATCAATCTTTTCCGGTTCCTTTGGAGATAACTTAATAAAAGTCGGGAATCCGGCTCCACCCATACCTACAATGCCCGCTTCTTTTACTGCCTCAATGATTTCTTCTTTCGACAGTTCCTCCAAAGGTTTCATCTGTTTGTACTGTACTTCTTCGTACTGCCCGTCATTTTCTACAACGATGCTCATAACCATATCCCCGGTCACAACGCGTCGCGGTTCAATCGCTTTTACCGTACCGGAAACCGTTGCATAAACAGGTGCAGAAACAAAACCTGTACTTTCTGCAATTTTTTGTCCGCGTAGCACACGATCCCCTTTATTGACTATCGGTGTGGCGGGAGCTCCGATATGCTGGGACAACGGATATACCATATCGCCTTTCGGTAAAACCGTTCTGATTGGCTTATCTTTTGATATGTCCTTTCCGTCATACGGATGAATTCCGCCCACAAACGTTAATTTCGCCATTGCAAAGTACACCTCTTTCTCTTTGGTACCAAAACGTACCTGTATTCTAAAAAAATAAGTGATAACTCTTTATCACTTCCCTCTTTTAAATATACTATTTTTTGTCGAAAAATACTACTGTATTTTGAAAATTTGTGCTATTATTATCGTGTAGGAAAACAGATTTCACGAAAGGGATGCTTTTTATGAAAACAACAACGAAGCAATTGGATAATTTTGCTTGCGCTTATCCCCTTGAGAGCGTTGCTGCTCTTGACAAAATTTTATTTGTAGACATTGAAACAACCGGTTTTACGGCCAAATCTTCTTCTTTGTACTTAATCGGTTGCGCTTATTACGAAAATGAGAACTGGTTTATCAGACAATGGTTTGCCGAAAATGCGGAGGAAGAAAAGGAATTACTCACTTCTTTTTTTGAGTTTGCCAAAAACTACTCTCACCTCATTCATTTTAACGGCAACAATTTCGATTTACCTTATTTGACACAAAAAAGTGCACAATATGAGCTTCCATATAATTTTGATAATTTTGAAGGAATTGACCTTTACAAGCGCGTTGCGCCATACAAAAACTTTTTAAAACTGCCAAATTGCAAACAAAAAACAATCGAATTGTTTCTCGGCATCAACCGCATTGACACTTTTTCCGGCGGTGAATTAATCAGTGTTTATCACGATTATGTAAAGACACCATCCGACCACGGATTGAATGCATTGTTGCAGCACAATTACGATGATATGCAGGGAATGTTATCCATTCTTCCCATTTTGGCTTATTCCGATTTGTTTAACGGCGATGTGCGTGCAAAAAAAGTACAAGCAAATTATTATACAGATTTAAACGGTGCCAAACACCAGGAAGTGCTGATTAAAATTAAACTTCCCACTGCCCTTCCGGTTCCGGTATCTTTTACTGCACTGGGCTGCTACTTTAGCGCTTCCGGTGAAGAAGGTACAATCAAAGTACCGCTTTTCGAGCAGGAACTGAAATATTTTTATGCCAATTTCAAAGATTATTACTATCTTCCGGCCGAAGATATTGCCATGCACAAATCCGTTGCAACTTTTGTAGATAAACAACACCGCATGCAGGCCATTGCCGCAAACTGCTACACAAGAAAATATTCTGTTTATCTTCCCCAATGGGATGTTGTGTTTGAACCATTTTACAAAAAAGAATACAAAAACAAAGAACTATATTTTGAACTGACGGATGAATTTAAAAAGGATCGGGCTGCATTTTCCAAATATGCAAACCATATTTTAAACGCACTCGCGTCCGCATACTAACAAAAAACCGCCGCAATTACGCGGCGGTTTTTTATGGTTTTTCATAGTAAAATGAATTTTTACGTTCAAATCCAACATCTTTGTGATTGATAATCTGTTCTGTGCTTCCGATGAATAACACACCACCGGGAGCCAAGGATTTTTGATATTTGCGGAAAATATCATCCTTTGCTTCTTCTGTAAAATAAATAAGCACGTTGCGGCATACAATCATATGCCATCCTGACTGATAATTATCTTTCAAAAGATTGTGCTTTTTAAATTCTACTCTGGCCTTAATTTCCGGTGAAATTTCATAGAACAGACCGTTTTTTGTAAAATATTTCTTTTTCAAATCATCCGGAACCGAAGCAATACTCTTTTCCGGATAAATGCCTGCTTTTGCTTTTGCAATAACCTGCTCATCAATATCCGTAGCATGAATTTTAATCTGGTTTAACGGTATATGACGGGACAAAGCCATAACAAGTGAATACGGCTCATCTCCTGTCGAACAGGCTGCACTCCAGATTTTTAAATTCTTTCCGAATTTACCAATCAATTCCGGAATAATCTGCTTGTCCAAAATCTGCCACTGATCCGGATTGCGATAAAATTCAGATACGTTAATCGTTAAGTAATTTACAAATTCATCAAATAAAGCTTTGTCGTTTTTGATTGCCTGTACGTATTTGTCATAACCAACAATTTTGTGTTTTGCAATCAATGTATCAATACGACGTTTCATCTGCTTCTCTTTGTAAGCATTTAAGTCAATCATTGTCAACTCATATACTGCTTTTTTCAGATATTCATAATCATACGCCATAGTAACAACCCCTATTAAAGTTCATTCCTATATGAATACTCATATAGGAATGATTATTTTTATCTTATTCTTCTGTCTCTGCTTCTTCTGCAATAACTGCATCAATATCAACGGAAACAACATCTTCATCAGATTCTTCTACTGCTTCTTCTGTCGGTTCCGGTGCAAACATTGCTTTTACACTTAAACTGATTTTTTTGTCTGCTTCGTTGAAATCAACAACTTTTGCTGTTACTTCATCACCTGTCTTCAAAACATCTGACGGTTTCTCTACATGATCTTTAGAGATCTGAGAAACATGAAGCAATGCATCAATACCTGTTTCTAATTCAACAAACGCACCAAAATCTGTCATTCTTGCAACAGTACCTGTTACAACGTTGCCTACTGCATATTTTTCAGCAGCATCTTTCCAAGGATTCTGGTCTTCGAATTTCATGCTGAGTGCAATTTTTGTACCTGTAATGTCTTTGATAAGAACATTTACTTTGTCGCCAACTTTGAATGTCTTTTTCGGGCTTTCTACTCTACCCCAAGACATTTCGGAAATATGAAGCAATCCGTCTGCTCCGCCAAGATCGATAAATGCACCGAAGTCTGTTACATTCTTAACAGTACCTTCTACTACATCTCCAGCCTTGATATTTGCAAACAATGTTTCCTGCAATTTTGCTTTTTCTGCAGCTACTAACTGTCTGCGGTCACCGATGTATCTTCTTCTCTTCGGATTGTATTCGCTGATTACGAATTCAATCTCCTGTCCTGCATATTTGGACAAGTCTTTTTCATAAGTATCAGATACAAGGCTTGCCGGGATGAAGATTCTAACTTCTTCCACGATAACGCTTAATCCGCCATCTAATACTTGGGAAACTGTTGCTTTCAACACTTCTTTGTTGTTGAATGCTTCTTCTATTCTCTTGTTTCCACTGTCTGCCGCAAGTCTCTTATAAGTAAGAATAACGTGGCCTTCTCCATCATTTACTTTCAATACTTTGACTTCCATGGTGTCGCCCGGTTTTGCAACCGTTGTAAGGTCAACGTTCGGTTCGTTTGTGTATTCGTTTCTTGTAAGAATACCGTCTGACTTATATCCGATGTTAAGAACGATTTCTTCCGGTTTAACATCGATTACCGTACCTTCGACTACCTCTCCTGCATGTATTGTCTTAAATGATTCTTCTAACATTTGTTCAAAAGTTAATTCTGACATAATTTTGAACCTCCTCGATAATATTGTTTGGGGTCGATGCCCCGGCAGTGATTCCGATCAGTCGAACAGCTTTAGGTAATTTCAAGTTTAAGTCATCCAGTGTTTGTATGAAATAAGTGTTTTCGCACTCTTTACTGCAAATCTCGTACAACTTGCGAGTGTTGGAACTATGCTTACCACCTATTACTATCATAACATCGACTAAAGCAGCTATCTCCTTTGCCTCTGTCTGCCTTTCTTCTGTTGCGTTACATATAGTATTCACAACACTAACATTGTAACCTTTTTTTTGAAATATTTCAACCAATTCTTTAAATTTGTTGTAATTAAATGTCGTTTGGGCTACCATGCATATGTTTTGACCCGTTTTTTCGGAAAATTGTTGCGCTTCTTCCTCCGTTTCTATCACCGTTGCATCCGTTTTACACCAGCCTTTGATGCCTTCTACTTCCGGATGATTCTCATTACCGATGATGACAATTTTGTTGCCTTTTTCGCTTTCTTCCGCCACAATTTTGTGAATACGCTTTACAAACGGACAGGTTGCATCTACGCATTCCAGCCCCCGTTCCTCAATAATGGAATAAATTTCTTTCGCCACGCCGTGGGAACGGATAATGACCGTGCCTTCCGAAAGCTTCATCAAGTCTTCTTTTGTCTCTATAACAGAAACACCCTTTTTCTCCAAATCCTTCACCACTTCTTCGTTGTGAATAATTGGACCAAAAGTATATATTTTTCCACCTTTTTCAATTTGTTCGTAAACAGTCTGTACAGCGCGTTTTACGCCAAAACAAAATCCGGCACTTTTTGCAAGTTTGACTTCCATAACACACCTTTCCTTTCCTCATTCACGATATTTTTCAAAATATTTATATTTTATTTGCAAAGAGAAATAATGGCTTCCACCACTTCATCAATTGTCATGTCGGAAGAATCTACAAGGGTAGCATCTTCTGCCTGACGCAATGGCGAAATCTCTCTTGTCATATCGCGGTGGTCTCTTTCTTCGATATCTTTTTCAATTTGCGCCAAATCACAACTTTCACCTTTTGCAGTAAGTTCGTCGTAGCGACGCTTCGCGCGGACTGCTGTGCTTGCCGTCAAATACACCTTTGTATCCGCATTCGGGAGTACACACGTACCGATGTCGCGCCCATCCATCACCACATCGCTTTTCGCTGCAAGCTCTTTTTGCAGCTGCACTAATTTTTCGCGCACTTTTCCGTTTGCACTGCTCACCGAAGCCATATTACCTACTTCTTCCGTGCGGATAAAACCGTTTACGTTTTCTCCGTTCAACAGCACAATCTGCTCTCCGTTTTCATAAGCAATGGAAATATCCGCTTTTTGGCATACTTCCTCGATTTTTGCAGTGTCATCTTTGTCCACACCTTCCCGAATCAAAAAAAGTGCCATAGCACGGTACATTGCGCCCGTATCCACATAAATATAATTCAGTTTTTTTGCAATCTTTTTTGCGATGGTACTTTTTCCGGCGCCTGCCGGTCCATCAATGGCAATATTATAACTCATACTCTGTTTCTCCTATCTCAGTTTTTATCATCACACTTTGCCGCATCGCATCCTGCCAGATATCCTGTCGACCAGGCAATTTGTAAATTAAATCCTCCGGTCAACGCATCCACATCAAGCACTTCGCCTGCAAAATATAGTCCTTTTACTTTTTTGGACTCCATCGTTGACGGATTTACATTCTTTGTACTGACACCGCCCATAGTGATAATGGCTTCTTTGATTTCCCTCGTTCCTGTTACGGTAAGCGGCAATTTTTTGATCAATTCCACAAAAGACTTTCTTTCTTCTTTGAAAATCACATTTACTTTTTTCTCCGGGTCAATTCCGGATAACTTTATCATAACCGGAATCAGTTTGGACGGGAAAAGTCCACCCAGACTGTTTTTAAACTGCTTGTTTTTATTCTCTTCAAAGTCCCTCAAAAGGCGTTTATCCAACTGTTCCTCAGAAAGTGCCGGCTTTAAATCAATAAAAAGACTGACTCTCTTTCCAAAAGCCTTTTTGGAATAAAAGCTGCTTCCGCTCAACACAAGCGGACCACTTACACCAAAATGTGTAAAAAGCATTTCACCAAAACCGGAATACAACTCTTTTTTTCCGTCTTTCAGCACAAGAGATACATTTTTCAAAGAAAGACCCTGCAATTCTTTGCACCAGTCCTCTTCTACCACAAGCGGAACTAGTCCCGGCACAGCATCTACAAACTTATGTCCGGTTTCTTCTGCAAAGCGGTAGCCGTCCCCGTCCGAACCGGTGAGCGGATAAGAAATACCGCCGGTAGCTACAATAACCGCATCTGCCTCCACGCGGTTTCCGTCCTTAAGCAATACGCCTGTTATTTTGTAGGTTGGTGCCTTTTTATCCTCCGGCTCTGCACAGTCATTTTGCTCAAAAAGCAACTCTTTTACGGTTGTATTCAAATGGATTTGCACCCGTTCTTCTTTTAGCTTCCTTGTAAGTGCAGCAATGACATCGGAAGAATGGTCTGAAACCGGAAATACTCTCTCTCCGCGTTCTATTTTCAGCGGGCATCCTGCCTTTTCAAAAAAATCCATCACCGCCCGATTATCAAATGAGTAAAAAGCACTGTATAGAAACTTTTCGTTACTGATTACATTGTTGAACAAATCCTGTACCTCACAGGCGTTCGTCACATTGCATCGCCCTTTTCCTGTAATAAATACTTTTTTACCAAGCTTTTCATTTTTTTCATACAAAAGCACTTGTGCGCCGGTGCCTGCTTCTCTTGCTGATTTTGCTGCCATATAGGCCGCCATCATTCCGGCTGCTCCGCCGCCGATAACAACTATATTATTCATCGTCTGCTTCCTTTGTCAGAGACGGATAATTAAACATACCGTCCTCATCAATGAAGTTAATTTCATCGTTCAAATATACTTGATAATTGTTCCATGCATATTCCAACTGTTCCAAATTTTGTTTTACTTCTTCCGGGCACTTCAAGCATAACGCTACTACAAGTGCATTGATTACACTAAGCGGCGCAACAAGAGAATCTACAATTGAAACCATGTCGCTTCTTGCAAGCAAATTGCAGGAAGAATACAAATTCATTGGGGAATGGATACTGTCTGTAATGGTGATAACTTTCGCATTCCTATCGTTTGCAAACTCCATCGCTTTCAACGTTCTCATGGAATAACGAGGGAAACTGATACCGATAATGGCATCCTGCTCATCAATTCGAATCATCTGTTCAAACATTTCACTTACACTGGTAGACCGCAATAACTGCACGCCACCTCGAATCATATGCAAATAAAAATGTAAAAAGTCTGCAAGCGGTTCACAACTTCGCATACCAACAATATAAATATTTTTTGCATTTAATATAATATCCACCGCAGTCTCAAATGCAACCGCGTCCATATTCACTATCGTATCCT
The DNA here is from genome assembly GCA_045546775.1 of Lachnospiraceae bacterium. GTDB lineage: Bacteria > Bacillota > Clostridia > Lachnospirales > Lachnospiraceae > RGIG3002. Next base: position 58,299 of record JAZQDM010000084.1, read on the forward strand.
GAATCTTTTCAATATCCGCCGAAAGAACCGAGTTCAAAATCTCCGACTGGGAGCTTCTACCATATTTTGCCCCCATCTTCTGTACTACATTCAACTTATTTTTTACCCATTCTTCCAACGCTTTTTGAAATTCAGGGTAACCGTCATAACCGATACCGGATGCGAAACGCACTACTGTGGATTCGCTGATACCAAGTGTCTCACCAAGTTTTGCCGCCGTCATAAAAACTGCCTGATCATAATGCTCTTCAATAAAAGAGGCAATGACTTTGTGGCTCTTGCTCATATTGTTATAATGTTCGTTGATTCTGGATATAATATCGTACTGGTTTTCCATGTTAACCCTTATCTCTGCTGCGTTCTAAATGCAAAATAAGCATCCTGAAGCATCATTGCAGTTTCCCTTTCATTCAAATCATAATCACCCGTAATCGCCATACATGCCGCGCCGTGAATCAACATCCACATATGCATAAACATTCCACTCGGGTCTTTACAACCTTCTTCTTTTGCCCTGTTAATTTCCTGCACAACAGCGCCTTGCTTTCCGTTTATAATCTCATAAAAGCTTTTTCCGTTGCTGTTGCTTTCCAAAAAGAGCATCCGGAATAAATTGCCCTCTTTTTGCGCAAAACGGATATATGCCATACCTAAATCTACAAAAGGAACATCTTTTCTTTTTTCGCTGTCATTAAAAAAATCTTCATAAAAAGCAACTGCTCTTTCAAACAAATCCTGTCCTAATTCTTCCATGTTCTTGTACACGCGGAAAATCGGTTGTGTGGAACACTCTGCCTTTGCCGCAAGCTTTCTGGCGGTCACAGCTGCAAAGCCTTCCTCTCTTGTCATTGCGAATGCACAATCTAAAATTTTTTCTAATGTAATGGATTCTTTTCTTGCCATAATACTCCTCTCCCATCATCCAAAAAACGAAGACGATAACATCTGTTATTGTACTATTTTATAACAGCTGTTGTCAAGGGAATCTGCCATAAAGATTTCAATAAAAAGGGAACCTTTCGGTCCCCTTCGTGTACTTAACATATTTGACTTTCATTCATCAAATCGGCGAAAACAACTTATACCGGATATGCTCCGTTCTTTGTATCTGCCTGTGTCATATCAACTTTATCCTGCTGCGCCTGACGATATTTGAAGTAATCGGTTGCAACTTGCGGGAACAATGCGTAAGAGAGAACGTCCTCGTCCTGCTGTTTCCACTCTTTCATTTCTGCTTCCAATTTATCAAGCTCGTTTTCGATAAGGTCCGCCGGACGGCATGTAATACGTTCTTCACCCGGAATAACTTTATCGATAACTTCCTGATTCATCGGTTTTACAGTCTGACCGTATTCACCGCGAAGCACTGCTTTTGTTTCTTTTGTAGCCATTTTGTATCTTTCGCCCATAAGTACGTTAAATACAGCCTGTGTACCAACAATCTGGGAAGAAGGTGTAACAAGTGGCGGTTCACCCAAGTCTTTACGAACCTGCGGAATTTCTTTTAATACATCATAGTATTTGTCTTCTGCATTTTGCTCTTTCAACTGGCTAACCATGTTGGACAACATACCACCCGGTACCTGATACAACAATGTCTTAATATCAACACCCATAACCTTCGGATTGAGAAGTCCGTTTGCAAGACACTCATCTCTGTAAGGTCTGAAGTAATCCGCGATTTCTGCAAGTAAGTTCTGGTCATAACCGGTATCGTATTCTGTACCTCTGAATGTTTCAACCATAACTTCTGTAGCAGGCTGTGAAGTACCCATAGCAAGCGGTGACATTGCACAGTCAATTACGTCTACACCAGCCTCTACTGCTTTCAAATATGTCATACTTGCCACACCGGAAGTATAATGTGTATGAAGCTGAATCGGAAGGTCTGTAACGCTCTTCATAGCAGAAATCAATTCGGTTGCTTTGTACGGAACCAAAAGACCGGCCATATCTTTGATACAGATAGAATCTGCTCCCATTGCCTCAATTTTCTTAGCCATATCTGTCCAGTACTCTAATGTGTACGCATCACCTAATGTATAAGAAAGGGCAATCTGCGCATGTCCTCTGCCTTCCTGCTGTTTGATTTTGTTTGTTGCGTCAACTGCAGCCTGCAAGTTGCGCAAGTCGTTCAAACAGTCAAAAATACGGATGATATCAATTCCGTTTGCCACAGATTTCTGAACGAAGTATTCTACTACGTCATCTGCATACGGTCTATATCCTAAAATATTCTGACCTCTAAACAACATCTGTAATTTTGTATTTTTAAATCCGTCTCTTAACTTTCTAAGTCTTTCCCACGGATCTTCTTTCAAGAAACGTAAAGATGCATCAAATGTCGCACCACCCCAGCATTCTACGGAATGATATCCGACTTTATCCATTTTTTCCGTAATCGGAAGCATGAATTCAGTAGGCATTCTTGTTGCGATTAAGGACTGGTGAGCATCACGTAAAATAGTTTCCGTAATTTTAATCGGTTTTTTCACCTGCTCTGACATAATCTATTTCCTCCTGTTTTTCGTCTTATTTTCAATTTAGAATACACCAAATACAGCCATAAATGTTCCGGCAGCTACTGCTGTACCAATAACACCTGCTACGTTTGGTCCCATAGCGTGCATAAGTAAGAAATTTGTAGGGTCTGCTTCCGCACCGACTTTCTGTGAAACTCTGGCTGCCATCGGAACCGCAGAAACACCTGCCGAACCGATTAACGGATTTACTTTTCCATGAGTCAGCACACACATCAACTTACCAAATAACACACCTGCCGCTGTACCGAACGCAAAAGCAACTAAACCTAATATTACAATCTTGATTGTTGTAAGATTCAAAAATGCTTCTGCACTTGTTGTCGCACCAACGGATGTACCAAGCAAAATAACTACGATGTACATAAGTGCATTGGATGCTGTATCTGTCAGCTGTCTTACTACACCGGATTCTCTAAACAAGTTACCGAGCATCAACATACCTACAAGCGGTGCTGTAGTAGGAAGAATCAAACATACAACAATCGTAACAATAATCGGGAACAAAATCTTCTCCAATTTGGAAACCGGACGAAGCTGACCCATTTTAATTTTACGTTCTTTTTCTGTCGTCAATAATTTCATAATCGGCGGCTGGATAATCGGAACAAGTGACATATAAGAATATGCCGCTACCGCAATCGGTCCCAAAAGTGCAGTCTGTCCAAGCTTACTTGCAAGGAAGATGGATGTCGGTCCGTCCGCACCACCAATGATAGAAATTGCAGCCGCTGCCATATCGTTAAAACCTAACGCGATAGCACCGAAATATGCCGCAAAAATACCAAACTGTGCTGCTGCACCAAGCAAAAAGCTCTTCGGGTTTGCAATAAGCGGACCAAAGTCTGTCATCGCACCAACGCCCATAAAGATAAGGGAAGGTAAAATCGCCCATTCATCTAAAAGATAGAAATAATGAAGCAATCCGCCCGCTGCTCCTTCTGTCGGTGCTGCCATAATATCCGGGTAGATATTAACTAACAGCATACCAAATGCTATAGGAGTTAATAACAATGGCTCAAACCCTTTAGCAATGGCTAAATATAAGAATATACAGGCTACCACAATCATCAGATAGTTACCCCAAGTAAGGTTAAAGAAAGCTGTCTGTTGTATGAGGTTGCCCAATGTATCAATTATGTAATCCATTTCTTAACCTCCTGTTATTGTCCTTTTAAACCGTATCGGTCTATCGCAATTAGTTCAATGTTGCGAGTACTGCGCCTGCTTCTACCGCATCGCCCACTGCTACATCAATACTTGCTACTGTACCGTCTTCCGGTGCAACAACAGGAATTTCCATTTTCATTGCTTCGATAATTACAACTGCATCGCCTTTTTTCACAGCCTGACCAACACTTGCTTCAATCTTGAATACTTTACCTGCTGCGCCTGCTTCTACTTTGATGCTTCCTGCGCCACCTGCCGGTGCTGCCTTCGGTGCTGCAGGAGCCGGTGCTGCTACAGGTGCTGCTACCGGTGCAACAGGAGCTGCTACAACCGGTGCTCCGGCTGTTGTACCTTCTTCTACTACTACATTATATACGTTTCCGTTTACGGTAATTGTATAATTTTTCATCTTTGAATCCTCCTAAATTATATCGCTTTCTGCCATTTATTCTTATTTGCTTTGCGAATGGATCTCACTACAAATCCGTCTGTAGTTGTCTGTCCTTCACTTGCTGCAATTGCCGCTGCAATAACAGCAACCAATTCCAAATCACTTGTCAAATCTTCTGTTTCGGATGCTTCTGCAACTACAGGTGTTGCTACCGGTGCAGCAGGTGCTTCCGCTTTCTTTGCCTCTTCTACTTTTTTCTGCTCTTTTTTCTTCTTACGGTTTTCAAAAACAGAAATCACCTTGAATGAACTAATAATGAGACAAATCAGAATCAATACAACAAAAACAGTTCCCATACCGATAAGGGTATTGAGTGCGGCCTTTTCCATAGACTCGCCAAATGTATATACAACATTCGTCGTAATCTGGGTCAAGCCATCTTCATCAATAATTACTTCTACAATAGCATTGTGTTCCGTTCCTTCGATTTCAACGCTGACAACTGCTGTCTCTTCGTCAACATCCGCAGTAGAACCAACAATACCTATATAATCACCAATATCTTCAGATGCACCTTCATAACTTGCTACCGCTGTAAGGAAAAGATCATAGTAGATATCACTTGACATTTCGTCAAGATTACCGTTTTTGAAATAAGCAACGGTATCTTCTACGCCCTGCTCTGCTATTTCAATCGCTTCGTCCACAGACATAAGCGTTACTTCTTCCTTCTTGCTTGCACAGCCTGTAAGTCCAAAGATACAAGTAATCATACCTAATACTAACAAATATTTTTTCATATTAAGTATCATCCTTTCTTAAACTGTACCATGTTTTTTAACCGGACGGTCTTCTCTTTTTGTATACAGCATCTCCATTGCACTGATGACATATCTTCTTGTATCAGCCGGTGAAAGAACTCTGTCTACATATCCTCTTTTTGCTGCGCTGAGTGCACTGTTTTGTAATTCTTTGTACTCTGCTGCTTTTTCTTTGATTACGTCAGCGCCCTGGCCTTCGTACATAATCTTAGCTGCAAGTTCTGCTTCCATTGTACCAATCTGTGCATTTTCCCATGCAAAAGTAACATCTGCGCCGATCGCTTTGGAGTTCATAGTAACGTAAGCGCTGCCAAATGCTTTACCGATAATTACGTTCACTTTCGGAACTGTTGCATTTGCGAATGCATATGTAAGACGTGCTGCCGCTTTTGCAATTTTCTTTTCTGCACAAGTTGTAGCTGCGTATCCTTTTACGTTTGTAAGTGTAAGAACCGGAATTTCGAAGGCATCACAGAAGTTAACGAAATCTGCTGCTTTGTCGCATCCTCTCGGAGATAATGCAGCATCAAATTTCTCACAAACTTCACCGTCTGCGCCATAAACTTCCGTACGGTTTGCAACCGCACCTACTGTCATACCATTTAATTTGATAAATGCAGTAACCATGTCTTTTGCATAGTCTGCTTTTACTTCAAATACTTTTCCGTTATCGGAAATCTGAGACAATGCAAGTAAAGTATCTCCTGCACAATTTTCGATGTTTGCACAAGCTCTGTTTAAGTCATCTGCACATTCTTCACAAGGTGCATCGTCCTCGTTGTTGGACGGTAACATAGAAACAAGCTCTCTGATGTTTGCAAAAATAGTAGCTTCGTCTGCCACTGCATCTACAATGCCGGCTTCCTCGCTCTGGAATTTTGCTGCGGAAGTATCACATTTTGTAATAACATTGCCATCCAATGCGTTAGGCGCATTTACAAACAATTTTGCTTTGCTCTCTTCCATGAATGTAAAGTCTGTCAAAGTAGGAATCATAGCAAGTCCGCCGCCACAAGTACCAAAAATGGCTGTAATCTGCGGAATCACGCCGGATGCCAAAGTCTGCTGCATGTAAATTTCACCAAAACCATTGAGTGCATCCATAGCTTCCTGCAATCTGAGTCCTGCACAGTCAAGAAGTCCGATTACCGGTGCTCCTGTTTTCATGGCAAGATTGTAAAGATTAACAATTTTCTTTGCATGCATTTCACCGATGGAGCCGTTCATTACGGCTGCGTCCTGGCTGTATACATACACAAGACTTCCGTTAATCACTCCGTAGCCGGTTACAACACCGTCAGAAGGAGTTTCGTTTTCGTTCATGTTAAAATCAGTAGCTCTTGCCGTTACAAGTGCGCCAATTTCAACAAAGCTGTTGTCATCGAGCAAAGCTTTAATTCTTTCGCTCGCTTGCGAAGTATTACTCATATTTCACCCTCCGTGTTTTATATTAATAAAAATTTTCAAAAATTTTCGTACTATATAAGTATAGCACAATTCTGACAAGTAGTATAGAAAATTCTTTTGAAAAACTCACTAAAAATTCCTGCCAAAATTGTGCTATATTTTTTTAAAAAACGACTTTAAAAATGTGTCGCAACTCTTTTTTTTAAAAGCAAATGCAACCATCAATTATTGATTTTCGCCGTATTTCTCCGCCTGCGCTTTGATTAACTCTGCATCGTCAAAGTAATTGATTCGCATTGCCTGTTTCACTTCACTCAACGTCTGTGCCGCCACTTCTCTTGCCGCCTCAGAGCCTTTTTTCAAGATGTTATAAATTTCCGGAATATCCTTTTCGAATTCTTTTCTGCGGGCACGAATCGGTTCCAATTCTTCCTGCATCACATTAATCAAAAGTTTCTTCACTTTTACGTCGCCAAGTCCGCCACGCTGATAATGTGCTTTCATTTCATCCAGATTTGCATAATCCGGGGCGTAACGTTCAAAGTGCTCCGGCTTACAAAATGCATCCAAATACGTAAATACTGTGTTGCCTTCGATATGTCCCGGATCACTCACCTGCAAATGGGTCGGGTCCGTGTACATACTCATAATTTTTTTCTTTACATCATCTGCAGAATCCGCAAGATAAATGCAGTTGCCCAAGGACTTACTCATCTTTGCTTTTCCGTCAATCCCCGGCAAGCGCATACAAGCCTGATTTTGCGGGAGCAACGCTTCCGGCTCCACAAGTACATCCGAATAAACCGCATTGAATTTGCGCACGATTTCCCTTGTCTGCTCAATCATCGGCAACTGGTCATCGCCAACCGGCACTGTCGTCGCCTTAAATGCCGTAATATCCGCCGCCTGACTGATTGGATACGTAAAAAATCCAACCGGAATACTGGCCTCAAAATTACGCATCTGAATTTCGGCTTTTACAGTAGGGTTACGCTGCAATCTGGAAACCGTAACCAAATCCATATAATAAAAAGTAAGCTCACACAGCTCCGAAATCTGAGACTGGATAAACAGTGTGGATTTTGCCGGGTCAAGACCACATGACAAATAATCCAATGCCACCTCGATAATATTTTGTCTGATTTTCTCCGGATTTTCAATGTTGTCCGTAAGAGCCTGCGCATCCGCAATCATAATAAATGTTTTATCGTATTCTCCGGAATTTTGGAGTTCTACTCTTCTTCTTAACGAACCTACGTAATGTCCTACATGAAGTCTTCCCGTCGGTCTGTCGCCTGTTAAAATAATTTTTCCCATATCTTCCTCACATCCTCTGTGCCTTTATCTTGAAAAATTAGTATAACAAGAAACCGCATCTTTTACAACCCAAAATTCCACAATACTTTGTCAAAACACCATGCAAAATCGATGGCATCCACTGCGTTTTCCGTAACAAGCAGTTCCGTGCGGTACACCTCATCTTCTACACAATATTTGATTTGTCCGACTATCGTTCCTTCTTTCACCGGAGCTTCCAGCCCCTCTTTCACTTCGCAGACAAGCTCCACCTGTTCATCTTGCCTTAATAACAATCCTTCCCGGTTCCCTTTATCAGCATCCGAAGCCACAAAATCCATGCCAGCATCCTGCTCCTCCTTCCCGCCATCCAATATCCTAATATTAGTATATGCGATCCCGCCGATGGTATTCGTTTGTCCGTTTTTTACCGGAATCGGATCAAAAATGTGCTCATCTACAGGCACGTCATCAAAACAAAAATATGCATAATTTTCAAGCCCGTAGCGCATCAGCTCCTTCGTATCACTCCACTTGTACGTTTTGTTGTTCGGCCAGCCGCACGCCAAAAGCGCCACCACAAACGTTTTTCCGTCCTTTCTGAGGGAACCCACATAACAATATCCTGCCTTTGACGTAAAGCCTGTTTTGCCGGAAAGCGCACCGTCCATCATGTTCAAAAAAGCATTGTGATTGGCACAGGAAAAACTTCTGCCGCCATTTACCATTTCACCACTTGCTTCGTCCAAACGATAATTGCAAAAGCTATACGAAGGCGTTCTTGTGATTTCCAAAAAAGCATCTTTTTGGTCGGATACGTTGATACAGTACGACATAATGCGTGCAAGGTCCGTGGCTGTCGTGGAATGGATTTTACCGGACTCTGTCACCGTAGCATCCAGTCCGTTCGGTGTTATAAAATAGGTATCAAAACAGCCCAAATCTCGTGCTTTTTGGTTCATAAGCGTTGCAAAGTCTTCCACACTTCCCGCCACATGTTCCGCAATCGCCACCGCGCTGTCATTGTGCGATTCCAGCATAAGCGAATACAACAAATCCTTTAACTTATACCGCTCGCCTTCCTTCATAAAAAGCTTCACTTTCGGCATACTCGCCGCATAAGAAGACACTTCTACATAGTCTTCCAAATTGCCGTTTTCCAGCGCAACGATACAAGTCATAATTTTCGTTGTACTGGCCATCGGCATAATCCGGTCCGCCTCTTTTGCGTACAACACCCGCCCCGAATCCGCATCCATCAACACCGCCGACTGGGCATAGAGATGAAAATCCGGTTGAGCGGTTTGTTGTTCCGCTTGTTTCTCCGGTTGCTCTGCTGCATGCGCCGGCAGCACAAGAAACGGTTGCATACAAAAATAAATACAAAAAATGATACACGCTCTCAAAAATTTTGCCATACAATATATACTGCCTTGTTTTGTGTCAGTATATAGTGTATGGCAAAGCTTTTACCATTATGTCTTTTCCCTTGAAAGGTCAATTATAAATGATTGATATCCAATGTTTTTGCATCATTCACACCGTGACTGCCGTTGTACCACAGCTTGAACTTCTCAAATCCGTCCGACAGCAAATAGGCACCCGTTGTGCCTGTCACAAATCCTCCAAACATGCTGTCACATTTTGAAAGACAATGCACCGCCGTCAAATAGGCAATGTTCATTTCTATAACACCGTTTGCATAATCATTCAAATGCACAAGACGTTTGTCCTGCACGCCCTTGTAACGCTTTTGTTCCACATAGAACAACCTGTCGCCGAATTCTTTTTTCATCGCCTGCAAAATATTATCGTCTTCCGTTGCAAGAAAAACGCGTGTACAACTCGTCTCCTCCATAAGCTGTTTTGCATTGGCAATCACTTCCTCCGCGCTCGGCTGAAGCGGATGGCCAAACGCCACATTTGCCGCCGGATTCAAATAATCCGTACCTCTCGCGAGCACGCCTAACACTTTCTCTTCTCCACCAAAGATTTCCTCGTATTTGGCAATATTTTTTTCCACCTCATCAGAGAAACGAATATACTTCGCACACAATTTTCTCCAATAATCTGTCATTCCGGGCGCTGCCATCAATTCAAAAATGTTTCCCGGTCCAACCGGATTGTCGAAAAGAATTTTGTTCGGAAGTTTTTTTATCTCATCCAGTGTTTTTCCTGTCTCAACCGGCTGTTTAAAAAACAGCTCCCATGCATTTTTTGTTTTACGCTCTTCTTTGCTCAAGAAAACATTTTCCTTGGACTGCATATCAATCACCGGAATAAACCCATTTCGCAAGCTGTAACTAATACCTTCAATTGCTCTGAAAAAGACGCACATCAAGCCACCATCTACCGTATACAAACGAATAACGCAGTATATATCTTCTTTTCCTTTGTATTTTTTTATTACTTTTTTATTTTTATATTCTCGAAGATTTTTCTCTATTTCTCTGTAATCTCCGCTAATTATCGTTCTTGTTTTCCAATAAAAACTCATGTTTTTGCCCCTCTTTTGTACTGTAATTTTGGTAAAATTTTCCTATTTTCCAATTTATGATTATATTCTTACAAGCATGGACTTGTCAATGTCATTAAGACTGAGGTGGACAAGATGATTGGAAAGTTTGGAAAGTTACAAAATAGACTTGTCCTTTCTCACAGCTTGTGCTATAAAATGTGTATATTCTTAAGACCTATGTGTCAGTTCAAAAAGTGATGCTGATATGTAGGCATTGCATTCTGCAACTTCTAATTTTACAAATCTATTTACACATCTTGAAAGGAGCAAATCTATGAAACAACCCTTTTCTTTTATGAACGCCACCGGTCCGATGCAGTTCAAACTTACTAACGACTATCAAATCCGTCGTCATCACCAATCCAATTAAGCTGGGCGAATCCATCGATGCAAAGGACTTTTATCTGGACATTAACGTGTTGCTCAATAACCACACGCAAATCAATCTGGAAATGCAGGTCATCAATCACGGCGACTGGCCCGAACGTTCTCTAAGTTACCTTTGCCGTTCTTTTGATTCTCTCAATTCCGGGCAGGATTACATCGAAGCGAAACCCGCCTTTCACATTTCTTTTTTGGACTTCACACTCTTCCCCGACAGACCCGAATTTTATGCTACATACAAGCTTATGAACATGAAAAATCACGGGGCTAGCGTAAAATATTCCTCAGATTTATAAAAAAACTAAGAGAACACCAAATCTATGATAAAGTTATAGGTGACCAAACCAAAATAACTTTGAAAGATGAGGTGTTCTCTATGCTTAAGAGTATACAATATTTTAACGAAGAATGTGCACAAAATTTGATTTATTAGAAAATGAATTTATTCGGGAGCCATCAGATTTAGCAGCGTATATTTATCGCATCACAGAAGAATTACATAAAGTCGGAATTAGAATGATTCAGGAAACACTTGAAGACATGGATGAGATGTTAAATAAAAGTGTAATTCGAAAGAAAAAGTGGGTAGTACACCAAAAGAAACTTTCAAAAATAAATTTGCCCCATCCGCCCATCTGTTGTATGATATTAGCAGTGGCTTGTGCACGGCGCTTTTACCTTGCCGTTTAAACACTTGCAGTATGTTTGCAAGCGCCTGCCACAAACATGTTGAATGACAGATTGGAGACAACTCACTTGAAAAAACTAGGAAATTTCTTATTTAAATATTGGCATATCCTTCTTGTTGCCGGGTTGCTCGGCGCACAATTGCTTGTGTTTTTCGTGCTTGGTGACAAGAGCTACATTACCGTTCACGACAATTTGGACTTGTTTATCCCCCACTTTCGCATGATGGATTTGACGGGCACGTTTTTTAGCCACGGCGACCTGCTTCCGATTTTGGGCGGTGTGACAAGGAACAATTTCGGCTCGGAATTTTCACTTTACAACTTACTCTATTTGATTTTCCCGACGTACTATGCGTATATCATCGGTTACTTTTTAAGCATTGTGCTTGCCATGGTATCTGTATATCTGCTCGCAAAAGAGACGTTAAAAGACTTTGACAAATACAAACCGCTTGTTCTTGTGTTCGGCTTGATTTACGGTATTTTGCCGGTATTCCCGGCTTACGGATTTGCGTTTGCATCCATTCCGCTTGCGGCCTACTTGATTTACAAGCTGTACCACAAATGTGACTGGCGCGTGTTGCTTTTGTTGTTCGTGTATCCGGTTGTATCCTACTTCTCCTACTTTGGATTTTTTATTTTGGGATACTTGGTTGTCTTTTTCCTGTTTGACTGGATTCGCAAAAAGAAAATCAACAAAGGACTGCTTCTGTCCATTCCGGTACTGGCACTTGGCTATGTGTGCTTTGAATACCGCCTGTTTTATTCCATGCTTTTGGATGACACGGTAACAATCCGCAGCAGTATGGTCGTAGCAAGCCTGAATTTTGGTGAAATTTTCAACATGATAAAGGACGGCTTTGTAAACAGTACATTCCACGCCGGAGACTCCCACACAAAATTTGTTCTTCCGGTTGTACTCGTTTATTTTGTCGTGCAAAATGTGTTGTTTATCAAAAAGAAACAGTACAAAAAACTGGTGACGGACTTATTCAATCTGCTCTTTTATTTTGTATTGTTTAACAGTATCGTTTACGGATTTTATTATTTCGAACCGCTGCGCAATCTGTTGGAAACACTTGTTCCGCAGTTGCAGGGCTTCCAGTTTTACCGCACGCTGTTTTTCAACCCGTTCCTTTGGTACTGCCTGTTATTCATTATTTTGAAGCGTCTCTACGACCGCAAAAAGATGGCTGCTACGCTTCTTGCAAACGCCGGTGCTCTCATTGCGCTTTTGGTTGTCGTTTTCACACCGGCTAACTACAATGATTTTTATTACACTTGCTACTACACCGTCTTTTCCCAACTGAAAGGTACGGATGTGGACATGTTAAATTACCGGGAATTTTATTCCGAAGATTTGTTTGATGAAATAAAAGAAGAAATCGACTACAACGGCGAATATGCGGTTGCGTATGGCTTCCATCCGGGTGTGCTGACCTACAACGGCATCTCTGCTTTGGACGGCTACTTGGGCTTCTATGCGCAGGAATACAAAGAAAACTTCCGCAAAATCATTGCTCCCGCACTGGAAAAGAGCACTTATTACGAAAGTTATTTTGACAATTGGGGTGCACGCGCTTACATTTATCCGGGCTTTGACACAAGTTCCTATCTGCCTTCCAGATATTTGACGTTGCCGGATAACAACCTTTATATCGACACGGAAGCTTTTAAAGCGCTGAACGGTGTGTATGTATTTTCCCGCTTTGAGGTGGCAAATGCAGATGAACTATCCCTCTCTTTAGCAGGGACCTTTACAAACGAAAACTCGCCCTACACCATGTATGTCTACAAGGCGCAGTAAGGCGATTTGCACCTATGTCTGCGACGCAAAGCCAACTATTGACTGCGCCGCGCAAACGGACATGAATTGACAAGCCTACCCCAAAATGCTATGATATTTTTGTTTGATTTTATAGAAAAAGTGCGTTTGCACAGAAATGAGGAAACTATGCCGATTAGAATTCATAACTTTGGCGGAATTATCGGATGGAACGCAAAAAAATACCTTCCGAATCTTGCCAGCAACAGTTATTTAAAATTACAATTTTTAACACGTGGCAAGTCACAAAAGAAATACATTGACTACTTTTTAGGAAAAGACGAAATTCCGAAGCCGAATATCGTAAACTTGGAGACAATCAACCGTTGCAACTCCACTTGCGAATTTTGTACAGCTAACAAAAATGCGGAAAAACGTCCTTACAAACGTATGGAAGAAGATTTGTATTACAGCATCATCGACCAGCTTCGCGATTGGGACTACCGCGGTCATTTAACACTTTACGGAAACAACGAGCCGTGGCTTGACACACGTATTGTGGAATTCCACAAATACGCAAGAGAACAGCTTCCTAATGCGTTCATCTTTATGTCCACAAACGGCCTTTTGTTGGACATTGAAAAGACAAAACAGATTGTACCGTACGTCAATCAGTTGATTATCAACAACTACTGTCTCGACATGAAGCTTCATCCAAACGTAAAAGAAGTTTACGATTATGTAAAAGCTCATCCGGACGAGTTTAAAGATGTGGATATTTTGATTCAGATGCGCTATTTGAAAGAAGTTCTCACAAACCGTGCAGGCAGCGCGCCGAACAAACAGGCAACCGAGAAAGTCATCAAAGAAACTTGTCTCATGCCATTCACGGATATGTGGATTATGCCAAACGGCAAACTTGGCATCTGCTGCTGTGACAACTTTGAAGTAACGGATTTTGGTGATTTGCATGAAATCTCTTTGAAAGAAGCTTGGAACAGCCCGAAATACCAAGAGCTTCGCCAAAAAATCAAAGACGGCCGTCAGAACTATCCGTTCTGCAAGCACTGCGACTTTATCGACGCAGGTCTTCGTATGGATGCGGTAAACGACATTTTAAAGAACCGCGAAACAAATCACGGCGCAAGACAGTCATTGTTCAAAAGATAGATATTGGTCAAATAATTAAGGCGACTTGCTTAAGCAAGCCGCCCTTTTTACTTTCTATTTCGATTCGTGGTACTCTTCTTCTGTGTTAACCTTCCAAATGTTGGATTTATCCGTTGTACCGCTCAAAATATTTTTGACGGTTTCAAAAGATGTCACCATGGAGTGGTCAATGTTGTTGTAACGGTGCTGTCCGTTACGTCCTACACAGTAAAGGTTGTCGATTGTATTTAAGTAATCCACGAGCGTATCGATTTCTGCGTAAGTATCGAAGTAAGCCGGATACGCTTTCTTCACCCACTCAGCATGGGTATCAATCACTACGTCCGCACTGTCGATAAGTCCCATCTTCACCATTTCTTCTACACCGAGCTTTGCAAACTGCTCTTCGGTCATATTCCAGAACTCATCACCTTCGTTGCAGAAATACTCAAGACCTACCCAAACGGTATTCTCGATATCTTTCACCATGTACGGAGACCAGTTGTTGTAAATCTGGAAACGTCCCATTGTCACGTTTCTGTCATGCACATACACCCAGTTGTCCGGTACAATGTTGCCAATCGTTTTAATCTTTGTTTTATTTTTGAGATTGAGCTTCGGAATCAACACGCCCAAAGTCATATAATCTCTGTAAGGAAGTCCTGCCGCAATTCTTGCCGGTTCTGCCGGAACATCGTTCATGCCGCCAATCAAATCTTTAATCGGCATGGAAGAAATCACTACATCGCCTTCCATCGTCTTTTTCTCGCCGTCCTGCTCGTAAGTCAAGCTTGTAATAACGTTGTTTGCATCTTTTGTAATGCCAACTACTTTTGCTTTTCTAAGAATGGTACCGCCGAGTTTTTCTACTTCTGATGCTGTTACATCCCAAAGCTGACCCGGTCCTAATTTCGGATAGCTGAAAGACTCAATCAAAGAAGTCTCTACATGGCGATTTTTCTTGTTCGGAAGCATTTTAGAAAATACATCCTTGATAATCGCAAAAATAGACAAGCCTTTTACGCGCTGTGCGCCCCAGCTTGGGTCAATCTCGCTCGGATGGCGTCCCCAAAGGTTAGCCGTGTAATTTTCAAAAAACATGGAATACAGTTTTTTACCAAAACGGTTGATATAAAAATCTTCCAAAGATTTTTCTTCCCGTTTGTGAACTGCACTGAACAGATAACTGCATACCGCCTGTACCGTATTCACAAAGCCCATATTGATAAAAAGTTCCGGTTTAATCTGAATCGGATAATCAAAAAATTTGCTATCAAAAAAGATACGGGATACACGGTTACGATACAACATCGCACGGTCTGTCTCTTCCGGATTCGGACCGCCTTCTGCAAGCGGAATCTCACGTTCCAACACGATATCATCCCAGGAAGGTGCACCCTGCATCGGAAGCATGTTGTTCCACCATGCGTTTACTTCCGGAACTTTAGAAAAGAAACGGTGTCCGCCCATATCCATGCGGTTTCCATTGTAGTTTACAGTCTTGGAAATACCACCCATGTCGTTGCTTTCTTCAAAAACAACAACTTCCACTTCTCCTTTTCCTTTGCTCAAAAGCTCGTATGCTGCGGTAAGTCCTGCCGGACCTGCTCCGATAATCAATACTTTCTTCATGTTTTTTCCCATCCTCCTAATATGTAGGCTTATATATCAAGCTTTAGCTGTATTTCTTCTTCTGCCTGATGTTTGAACTCTTCTACCTGAACCGGATTAAGTTCCGGCAATTCCTCCAGGGATTTTAGTCCAAAACTTCTCAAAAACTGCTCTGTTGTGCCGAACAACAACGGTTTTCCCGGTGCATCCAACCGTCCGATTTCTTTGATCAAGTCAAATTCTAACAAACGATTTACCGCATGGTCGCAGCTTACGCCACGCACTCTCTCGATATCCAGTCTTGTCACCGGTTGCTTGTACGCGATAATGGAAAGGGTCTCCAAAAGCGTATCTGTCAGTGTAAATTTGCGGGGTACTTTTGCAATTTTAATCAAGTACTCGTACATCTCGTTTTTCGTGCAAAGCTGCACGCTTCCATCCAACTCAATGAGCGAAATGCCGCGCTCTTCTTTTTCATATTTTTCCTGCATGCCGGCAAGGATTTCTTTTGTCGTTTTGACATCTTCCTCAATCACGGTTGCCAGCTTGTCTATCTCAACCGAATCACCCATCGTGAACAAAATTGCCTCGATGACTGCTTCTGCCTTTTGTTTCTCCACTCTTTTTCCTCGACTTTCTAAAAACCGCATATTAAGCGGTCGCACTTGTGTTTTCTTTCGCACTTATAATAATATCATCAAAAATGTTTTCTTGTACTATGTCAATTTTTCCAATTTTCATAAGTTCCAGCACAATCAGGAATGTAACGATAACTTCCATCTTGCTATGCTGCTTTTCAAGGAGCTTACGGAAACTGCATGTTTTGTGTTCTTTTATGTACGCTTCCACAAACAGCGACTTCACGTCCATGTCAATCTCATCTTTTTCGATTTTACCGAAAGTACTGCGTACCGGGTCAATCTTATCCACTTGCTTTTTGACAATGGATTTGAAAATATCGTGAAGCTTGTTGAGCGTCATATCTCCTATCAGCTCTTCGTAATCGATAGGCTGACGGTATTCCTCAATTTCCTTCGGCATGGACTGTTCTCTGTAAAATACTTTATCCGCATCTACCTGCTTGTCTTTCAATTCAAAAGACATATATTTGTACATTTTGTATTCCAACAATTTTTGAACAAGTTCTGCTCTCGGATCTTCTTCCTCACCTTCCTCATTGACTTCTTTCGGAAGGAGCATTCTGCATTTGATATCCAGAAGTGTTGCTGCCATGACAAGGAATTCGCTCATCACGTTCATATCTTCGGTTTCCATCTGCTTAATATAATCCAAATATTGCTCGGTAATCTCAACAATCGGAATATCATAAATATCTACTTTGTTCTTGTCTATAAGATGTAGAAGCAAGTCCAACGGACCTTCAAACACTTCTAACTTAACCGGAATTGCCATTCTTTCACTCCATTTTCATCACTCATAAGCATACTTATTTATTATACTAGTATCAGACGGCAATTTCAAGCTATTTTCCGCGAAACTGCGCATCATGACGCAAATATACGCGATGCAGCTTCATTACTTGCTGCAAAGTGTCAGCACATGCAATTCTCCCGGATTAAAAAGTCGCACCGGAATCGTATGCACACCAAGTCCGCGGCTCAAAAGCATGGTACTGCCGCCTTCTTTAAATATGCCGCCATCGTATTTCGGAAAAAAGCGGCAACGGGGCGAAACAACACCACCCAGAAGCGGAAGCCGCACAATTCCCCCATGCACATGCCCCGAAAGCACCAAATCCGCACCCCACTTTGCATAATCCGGAAAATAATCCGGGTTATGGGCAATCAGCACGTTGTAAGCATCTTTTTTCGGCGCACCGAGAATGCTTTGCAAATAATTTTCTTCCATCACTGTTGTTTTAAATCTTTTGTAAAATTTGCGGTCAATTTGAGAACCGTACACGCAGATGCCGTATTCCTCCAACAACACTTTTTCATTTACAAGCGGAACAATATTGGGATGTTTTACTGCTTCCCAATATCGCTCGCTCATATCACCATACACATCCGGATACAATTTCATTCTATGCTCATGGTTGCCCATTCCATACAAAATTTTGTATTTATCCGCCAAATAGTTAAGAAGTTTTACCGCCACTTCAAAATCGGCATCCGGATGCGCATTCATCACATCCCCCGCAATCCAAATCATATCCGGGTTGATTTCATTGATTTTGGAAAGCAGCTGCCAATTGTCTTTGCCATAGCTTTTGTTATGCAAATCGGACAATACAACTACCTTAATATCCTTTTTTATTTTATCGGACACAAGGTCCGTTTCTATCGTCACAAATCGATTTGTGTCATACACAATACCTGCAAATACAAGAAACAGTATCACACAAAGGACAAGCACTACTATTTTTAACATGTTTCTTTCCTCTCTGCCGCATCTAATGCGCTACACAATAGTATAACACAAACATAGCGTTTATAAAAGGAAATACGAAATACCTTCTTTCAGGTAATCCACAAATTTTGCTTTTTCCACTCCGTTTGCCGCAACAATAGGCACACTTCCCACCTTTTGTCCGTTCAGGCTGTAGACCGCTTCCCCTACAATCTGCCCTTTTTCCACCGGCGCCTGAATATATTCCGGCAAATGAATTTGCTTTTCTATGCCGGACACATTATTCCCTGCAATGTCCACATAGCGAAACGGTCCTTCAAATCCGAGCACAGCCTGCTTTTCTACACCACCGCGCACTTCCACTTGGCCTGCACTTTTTCCGTTTTCGTCCACATAAATATTACACACGGAAAAGCCATAATTTAAAAGTGTAATGGCATCCTGAAAACGCACCTTATAATCCGGTGCCGCCATCACAACTGCAATCAAATCCACACCATCTTTGGAAGCCGTAGCCGAAAGGCAGTATTTTGCCTTGTCTGTGGAGCCTGTTTTTAACCCCGTCGCCCACTCATATTGACGAATCAGCTTATTGGTACTGGAAAGTGTAAAGGTACTGCTTCCTTTGTTTGTCACATGGGTAATATCTTCCATCCAGATTTTTGTGTAATCAAAAATTTGCGGATATTTCGTCGTAAGCTCTCTGGACATAATGGCAATATCCCTCGCTGTGGTGTAATGGTTGTCAGAATTGGTAAGCCCGCAACAATCTTCAAAGTTTGTATTTGTCATGCCAAGCTCCTGGGCTTTTGCATTCATTTTGGCCACAAATTCTTCTTCGCTTCCTGCAATATGCTCTGCTACCGCCACACTGGCATCGTTACCGGACGCCACCACTATACACTTAATCATTGTCTCAAGCGTCTGTATTTCCCCTTCTTCCAAAAACACTTGCGAACCGCCCATCGATTTTGCATGAGCACTTGTAATGACTTCGTCCGAAAGGCTTATCGTGCCGGCTTCCAACTGCTCAAAAATCAACAACAGTGTCATTATTTTTGTAATACTAGCCGGACTGCGTCTTGTGTCTGCATCCTGTTCAAAAATCACCTTTCCGGTGGAAGCTTCAATCAAAATCGCAGAAGGCGCAGAAATAGTTACCGCCGCGTCCGCTTTTACCGGAACTGCACAGCTCAAAAAACAAACTATCGCAAACATACTACACAAAAGCCGTTTCCACATTTTTGTATGTAATCTTTTTTTCATAACCACTACCCATTTTCATGCTTTCACTTAGTCTATGCATATGTTTTTTTGCATAAAAAAAGAATTTGTCCGCCGTTTTCTCACAGCAAAAACAAATTCTTTTTAAATTCCTATGATATAACTTGCGTCATAGACACTGTCTTTATGACCAACGCGCTTTCAAATTTTGATAGGCGTTCACAATTTTCTTGCGTCCGGCGCCAAGCGGATTGTTCCATGCTTTATTCAGCTGAATTGCATAATCCACTGCTTCAATCGCCAAAATAACGCAACAAATTATGATACCGTAACGCATTTCCACTTTATCGATGAGTGCCAGTACTTTCTCATGCAAAAAGGTAATAATGATAATCGCATAAAATCCCCATGCAATCGTACTTTCCAAGCAAAGAATTCCTTTATAGTTGAACGGCTTATCATTGTAATCCCACCAAAGCTGTCCAAATACTTTAATCATCATAATACCAACCAGATATTCAAACATAGTAGCAAGAACAGCACCTGCAAGATACAACATCATAACGCGGTCCTTTAACGGGCACAAAATCAAATAGCCAACTACCGCTCCGAAGCCATAAATCGGACAAAACGGTCCTTTTGCAAAGCCCCTGTTTGTAAGCTTTTTGTTGCAAAACGACATGTAAATGGATTCCACAACCCATCCTAAAACACTGTACAAAATGAATGCTGCCACTAAATGATACACATCAGTTCCAAACATTTCTCTCGTCCACATGTATTTTCCCCACTCTCTTTTGATAAGTAATAAACAAAATCCTTGGTCTAACGGCCAAGGACTTGTCATTCATATTAGTTATATTTACGTTTTCTAGCTGCTTCAGATTTTTTCTTACGTTTTACGCTAGGTTTTTCGTAATGCTCTCTTTTGCGGATTTCCTGCTGGATACCTGCTTTTGCACAACTTCTTTTAAAACGACGTAAAGCGCTATCTAAAGTCTCGTTTTCTTTTACGATTACGTTTGACATAATTACACCTGACCTCCCTTCAGTCCCTTCAAGTTACTCGACTGACTGGGTTAATTATTTGCATTTAGGCACTATTCGCCTATCTGCACAAGACATATTATAACACAAAAAAACAATACGTCAACTGTTTTTTTTGAGAATTATAGCTGTCCTTCCAAAATTTTTGCAGCTTCTGCTACTGCCTGCGGAATTCCTGCCGGATTTTTTCCGCCTGCCTGTGCCATGTTCGGACGCCCGCCGCCGCCACCGCCTACAAGTCCTGCGATGCCTTTGATCAAATTGCCTGCGTGAGCACCCATCTGCATTGCCTTGTCAGTCGCCATAGCAATGAGATTTACTTTTCCATCCATATCAGATGCAAGTACAACAACGCCGTCACCAAGTTTGTCTTTTAACTGGTCACCAAGTTCGCGCAAACCGTTCATATCCACGCCGGATACGCTTGTTGCAAGAAGTTTCACACCTTTTACTTCCACAACCTGGTTCATAACATCTCCAAGTGCTTCTTTTGCAGCTTTGCTCTTTAAGGATTCGTTTTCGCTCTGAACCTGTTTTAACTCTGCCATCAAATGCTCTAATTTTTCAAGCAGATTTGCCGGTGTTGCTTTTACCGCTTTCGCTGCTTTTTCTATTGTTTCCTCAAGTTGTTTGTAATATGCAGTCACACCGTTTCCTGTTAATGCCTCAATTCTTCTTACGCCGGCTGCAACACCGCTTTCGGAAACAATTTTGAACGCCTGCACCATGCCTGTATTGGAAACATGTGTACCACCACAAAGTTCTACGGAGAAATCACCCATTTTTACAACGCGTACTTTCTCACCGTATTTTTCACCAAAAAGTGCCATTGCGCCGGATTTTTTCGCTTCTTCAATGCTGCATTCATCGGTAACAACCGGAATGTTTTCTGCAATTTTTTCGTTGACGAGTTTTTCCACTTTTTCCAATTCTTCTTTTGTCATTGCGGAGAAATGGCTAAAGTCGAAACGAAGTCTTTCACCATCCACATAGGAACCTGCCTGTTCTACGTGTGTTCCGAGAACCGTTCTCAACGCTTTCTGCAAAAGGTGTGTGGCACTGTGGTTTTTGCATGTATCGCTTCTGCGGCTGTTGTCTACTTTCAAAGTAACCGTTTCACCGACTTTCAACATGCCTTTTGTCATTTTACCGATATGTCCCACTTTACCACCGAGCAATTTTACGGTATCCTGTACAACAAATTCGCCGTTATCTGTCACAATCACACCGGTATCGGCACACTGACCACCCATCGTAGCGTAGAACGGTGTCTCTTCTACGATGATGGTTCCCATCTGGTCTTCCATCAATGCATCTACAATTTCTGTATCCGTTGTCATAACCGAGATTTTGGATGCATGCTCCAATCTGTCATAACCAACAAATGCAGTTGTAATGCTGGGGTCGATGGATTCGTAAACGGTAACGTCCGCACCCATGTAGTTTGTCACTTTTCTCGCTTTACGAGCCGTTTCTTTCTGCTCTTCCATCGCTGCTTTGAAACCTGCTTCGTCAATGGTAAATCCTTTTTCTTCCAAAATTTCCATTGTCAAATCAAGAGGGAATCCGTAAGTATCATAAAGTTTAAACGCATCTGCACCGGAAAGTTCTTTTTTGCCTTCTTTATTCATGGCATTTGTCATTTCTTCCAAAATAGAAAGACCCTGGTCGATGGTTGCGTTAAATTTGTTTTCTTCCTGTGTCAAAACGTTAAAGATAAATTCTTTTTTCTCATCCAATTCCGGATAACCGTCTTTACACTCTGCAATAACCGTTGCACTTAAGTTTGCCAAAAATACACCGTCAATGCCCAATTTTCTTCCGTGTCTTGCCGCACGACGAATCAAACGGCGAAGTACATATCCTCTACCTTCGTTGGACGGCATAATACCGTCAGAAATCATGAACGTTGAAGAACGGATATGGTCCGTGATGAGACGGATAGAAACATCTTTGTCTTCATCGGTCTGGTAAGTTGCGTTGGCAAGCTCGCAAATACGGTCGCGGATTGCTTTCATTGTGTCGATATCAAATACACTTGTCACATCCTGTACAACAACAGCAAGTCTCTCAAGACCCATACCGGTAT
>JAZQDM010000085.1:0-1979 GCA_045546775.1 Lachnospiraceae bacterium
GGTGTGTATGTAATTTTTTGCTTTTTATCATTATATCACAAATGTTCACCGCTGTCAAGAAAAAACGAACTTTTGTCTACCATGGCAAAGGTTCGTTTTTAAACAGATCAAGGCCTATGCCTTGTCTATTCAATGAAATCGTGCTGGGTCCCGTCCGTAAGGGCGGATTTAGTTGAAAAAAGCCAAGTCGACATTCGACTTGGCTTTTTCTTGTGATACCACTACAAAACAGATCCATATAATTCTATCGTACAAAAACAGTCCATGATTTTTACCGTGAGGGCAGACTTATCCCTTGGCGATGATGGGAATTGCACGCGACCGCTATCTTACGGGCTGTCAACTCCATGCCGGAAAACGAATCTATGTAAAAACTTACCACGGACACTCCTTGCGCAAACTGTTCCAATAATAACGAGTTTCGGGAGCAGAAATCTTCATAATACACTCTTGGCAATATGGTTTTTTATTGAGTTTCAATTCGCACTCAACAATCCTCGAATTATAATCAACATATTGGTACAAAAATTCGAGTTTGCATTTTCCATTGTTTATGTTATTTATCAATTCTTGAATTGTCCATTCAACACGGAGTGTTTTTTTGAAAAGCTTCTTCTTGAAAACGTACACGGTAACGTCGTAGTCCGCACCATCTTCCAACGAATATTCAACCTTTGAAAAATCCGTTCTTACAAGATTAGATAGATTACTTTCGGGATGATCGGGCGAAATCCAAAATCCGTCGTTAAATTCAAAGCCTAACTTCCCATTTTCAAAATAGGCTTGTTCGGCAACGCAATCATGCAAAGAGAGATATTTTTCGTCTTTATCGCAATGAGAAAAATTCATATACAACTCACCTCCTTCCTTTGCTCCATTATACCACAAAGCCGTGAGGATTTCAACCGTTTCGCGGCAAATCACGCGTGAGGCGATATATTCAAACTAAATGAAGCATCGCCTTACGGCGATATGATGTTTTTCGCTTCGCTCAAAATGATGTTGCTTCACTTCGTTCCGCAATGATGCGATGTTTGCCCAATGTGCCGTCAGGCACACATCATTAGGCGAAGCCGTCATCATTGGCGAAGCCAACATCATTTGCCGAAGGCAAACATCATTCAAAAAAGGAACTTTTGTCTGGTAGACAAAAGTTCCTTTTTTGTTGGCAGGGGCACTAGGGATCGAACCCAGGACACGCGGTTTTGGAGACCGCTGCTCTACCGGCTGAGCTATACCCCTATATTGAATTCGGTACTTATTATAACACAAATTCTTCGGATTTGCAAGGGGAGATTGTGAATTTTTTATTAAATAAACGGGGAATTTCCCTTTGTAACAGTTTTGTCATGTTTATATGATAGGATGGCAAAAAAGTATAGTGTTGGAGGAACGTAGCATGTCTCGTGAAACCTGGCTGAAGCAATATAAGAACAACGTGTCCGACCGGGATTACCGGTTGTTGGACAAGGCGTCCCGAATCTTAATGCAGAATATCGCACCCCTCGATGAGGGAACTCGCTGGATCCCTTATCGGGCAATCACCCCTTCCATGGCAAAAACGGCCAGCGGGAATTACGCCTTCCCCGGCATTTGGAACTGGGACAGTGCCTTTCACATGGTGGGGGTTTCCCGATTTGATAAGAAATTGGCCCAGGAGCAAATGGAAGCCTTTTTCCTGTTCCAGAAGGAAAACGGCCTGTTGCCTGACGTAATCTGGAGACCGCTTGCCGGCAACAAAATCATCGATCAATACGGAAAGCCTCCGGTTTGGGCATGGGCCATGGAACGGATGGACCGTGCCTGTCCCGACGATGAATTTTTGAAAAAAATGTATCCGAAGCTGGTGCTGAACGAAAATTTCTGGCGCACGGAACGGTTCTGCGAAGAAGAGGGACTGTTTTTCTATTCTACCTTGGAGCAGGGAGAAAAGAGGGATCTTTACATCCGCTGGGAATCCGGTCTGGACGATTCCATCC
>JAZQDM010000086.1:0-2162 GCA_045546775.1 Lachnospiraceae bacterium
AAGTTTTGATATGTTTAAAAGTTATGAAGATAGAGGCAACGTGTTTAAAGACATGGTGCATGCGTTAAAATAAGTTTAAATGAGGTGTTTTTTTGGGACAGAGGACTAGAAAAAAACGGAATAAAAAAGAATTTTTTTATGATTATACACTGCTTATTATCGTTATGTTTCTGGTGTGTTTCGGACTGGTTATGTTATATTCGGTCAGTTCCTACAGTGCAAACAGTGAGCATGGTGACCCGGCTTATTATTTAAAGAGCCAGATTTTTGCAACGGTCATCGGTGTCGTGTTTATGATCGTTTTAAATTTGGTGGATTATCATTTTTGGGAGAAATTTGCAACGCTTGGATATGTTGTATCCAACGTACTGGTTCTTCTTGTTCTTTCACCGCTTGGTATTACGAGAAACGGTGCTACGCGCTGGCTGAATGTGTTTGGTATTTCCCTTCAGCCGGCGGAAGTAGTTAAAATAGCGATTATTTTGCTGAATGCGGTTTTGATATGTAAGATAGGGCGCGGAATTACAAAGAAAAAGTCTTATGCAATTATCATGGGAATTGCATTTATTCCGACGTTGCTTATTTTGGTTGTTACAAGTAATTTGAGCTCGGCAATTATTGTTATGGGAATTACGGCGCTTATGTGTTTTGTGGCAGATCCGTGTTATAAAAAGCATATAGTTGTATTTCTTACATTGATTGCAGCTGCGGTTGCATTTGTTGCAGTTGTTATTTTTCTTACCGGCGGTGAGACCGGTAGCGGGAACTACCGATTCGACCGTATATTGGCGTGGCTGAATCCTGAGGCGTTTGCTTCGGATGACGGTTTCCAGATTTTACAGGCGTTATACGCAATCGGTTCCGGAGGTCTTTGGGGCAAAGGGCTCGGACAGAGTATGCAAAAGCTCGGCTTTTTGCCGGAGGCACAGAATGATATGGTATTTTCCATCATCTGTGAAGAACTCGGACTTTTTGGCGCATTTTGTGTGTTGCTTTTGTTTATTATGCTGATTTGGCGTTTTATGTTTATTGCAAACAATGCACCGGATTTGTTCGGAGCTTTGTTAGTAGTCGGAGTAATGGCGCATTTTGCGATTCAGGTTATTTTAAATATTGCCGTAGTAACAAATTCGATTCCGAACACGGGTATTACACTTCCGTTTATCAGTTACGGAGGAAGTTCGGTTGTGTTTTTGCTTTCCGAAATAGGGCTTGTGCTTAATGTCGCCAGCCAGATACAAATTCAGGATTAAGAAACAGCGTACAAGGTACACGGGCATTCTTTTTTGCATAGGATACTATAAGTCTCCGACAGAAAAGAGGATGCCCAATGGAGAACCTTTATATTAGAGGCGGGATACCACTTGCCGGCGAAGTGAGCATACAAGGTTCAAAGAATGCGGCTCTTCCGCTTTTGACAGCGTCGCTTTTAATCGGCGGAAAAACAATTTTACATAACTGCCCAAGAATCAAGGATATTGATGCGATGGCAGAACTTTTGGAAACGCTTGGATGCGTGATTTCTTTTGAAAAAAATACAATCATCATAGATGCTGCGCAAATATGTGATACGCATTGTCCGCAAAAACAGGTGCAGGCGATGCGTTCTTCCATTATGCTGCTCGGTCCGATGCTTGGACGTTGCAGGCAGGTGAGGATGAACAGACCGGGCGGTTGTGTCATCGGACGAAGGCCTATTGATATTCATGAAAAGGCACTGGAACAGATGAACGTTTGCTTTGAACCGGGGGAAGATTTGATTACAGCGCATACGGACAGATTACGCGGTGCAGAGATTTGCTTGCCGTTCCCGAGTGTGGGTGCTACGGAAAATGTAATTATGGCAGCGGTACTGGCTGAGGGAGTTACGCGTTTGAAAAATGCGGCAAGAGAGCCGGAAGTTCAAATGCTTTGTATGTTTTTAAATAAAGCGGGTGCAAAAATTAAAGGCATCGGCGAAGCGGAAATTGAAATTCGGGGAGTAGGGAAACTTCATGAGGTTGAGATGAGTGTAATGTCTGACCGGATTGTGGCAGGAACTTATCTGCTGGCAGGAGTTGCGACGAGGGGGCAGATACTTTTGCGGAATGTCCCATGCGGACAGCTGAAAAGTGTAATCAGCCTGCTGCGCCGGATGGGGGCTTGCGTCATTACAGATGATG
>JAZQDM010000087.1:0-33073 GCA_045546775.1 Lachnospiraceae bacterium
TGTTCCCCAGCGCGTTCGCCCTCTTCATAACCTTCCTTATACGTATCCCGCATGTGTTTTTCTTCATCATATTGTGTCAAAAGCATATGCATTACCTCCGCCCGGTTTTTCACCAGTATATCCATTAAAATTCTTTTCTCGATACAACTGTCCATAGCATTTTTGATGGCTCGTTTTAACGACATATTCTTGGAAAGATTGTCGTTTACTTCCGCAATAAATTCCGCGTATTCACACAGACGCCGGCATTTCTCCATCAATTCTTTGTTGTGACCGCGGTTGATATTGAGCATCACCGCCCGGCATTCCAAGCATCCGGTTCCACGTCCTGTCTCAAAAGAATCCGACAAATATAGTTCCGTCCTGTCTTTCTGTTCTTTTGTACCGTTATAAAATATCACGTATTCCGGCGTTGGGAGCTTGATAAGTTTTGAGCCGTATATGTTGTGCTTTTCTTCTGCAATGATACCTTCGTACTGTCTAGAAAAATAAATCATTCCACGTATCGGCATATTCGGTGAATAAGTGCTTTGGTGCTCGTACAAATTCAGCCGGTTACCAATCATAAAAGACAAGTCGTGTTTCATTTTCATGAAAATCACATCTTCAAGAGTGATAATTTCAAGGTCATTGGGATTTGTGTAGTTACTGTTGTTTACCGCGTTGTAAAGCTGCAGCAAGTCCTTCTTGTCGCGAAATAGGAATCGAAAAAGCCTGTCCTTGTATTTCCGGTTTGGCCGAAACTTCTCCCACAAATATTTTTTACTGTGCCATCTTTTGTTTTTTGCCATAGGCATACCTCCATTATAGTTGATTTTAGTGTGTTTCTCAACAATTGCTGTTTGAAAATGTTCCGGGAAAACCGGTGGATTCGCAGGACAAATTTTTGATGTGTTGCTTTTTAGATTTCGCAACATTTTTCCTGTGAGTTTTTGAATAAAAAGAATGTTTTTGCGATTTGAATTCGCTTGATTTGCTTTGATAATACTCTCGTATTTGAAAAAATGCAAGGAGATTTTTGAGGAATTTGGAATACTGCGACAGGATGTTGAACATGTCCACTTCCGTGGACAGCGACTCTGCGCCCGAACGAGTGCATCCGCTCCGCTAGAGGTCGCGGCTTAAAGCATGTAGTATAAACAAAAAAGAGTCCTCACAAAAGTGAGAACTCTTTTTTAGTCGATGCGACAGGATTTGAACCTGCGACCTCTGCGTCCCGAACGCAGCGCTCTACCAAACTGAGCCACGCATCGTCATTTGAAACGACCATTGACAATCATACAATAAAAATGGAAAGTTGTCAATTGTAAAAATGAAAAAAATTTAAAAATCCGAAAAATGTCAAAAAACATAGAATATTTCACGTTTCTCAGGTATTATTTTAAGGAAAGTACGAGGTTTTGGCGGGGATTTTTCTCGTGTATACATAAATTATGGAGAAGTAATGAAAAAAGAACTTAGAAAAGAAATCCGAAATCAACTTAAAAAAATGGCAGAACCGTCTTATGCGCAATTTTCTGCAAAGCTTCTTCCGGGCGTGGAGGGCATTGTGGGAGTGCGGCTTCCTCTTTTGCGAAAACTGGCAAAGCAGCTTGTGAAGGACGGAACGTATCGGGAATATTTGGAGCAGTGGAACAAAACGGAAGAGAGTGCTTTGTTTGAAGAAGTGATGCTTCAGGGTATGCTCATCGGTTATGCGCCGTTTTCGCTGGATGAGCGGTTTGTGCAGCTGGAGGCTTTTGTGCCAAAGATTGACAACTGGTCCGTGTGCGACAGCGTCTGTGCCACAATGAAATTTGCGGCGGAGTCGAAAGAAGAAACGCATCACTTTTTGCAAAAATATATAAAAAGTGATGAGGAATACAGTATCCGTTTTGCGGTTGTTATGTATATCAACTACTATATTGATGCGGATTATATCGACAAAGTGCTTAGACAACTTTGCGAAATCCGCCATCCTGCTTATTATGTGAAGATGGCGGTTGCATGGGCACTTTCTATGTGTTACGTATTTGACGCCGGCAAGACAATGCGAGCGATGGATGCCGCCGATCTGGATGATTTTACCTATAACAAAACAATCCAAAAAATAATCGAATCCCGACAAGTGGATAAGGCAGAAAAAGACCAGCTTAAAAAGAAAACTCTACAGCGTACATTGCCGTAGAGTTTTTATGATTTTAAACTAGCGATATTTGAGATATTCCAAAAATTTTTTTACTGCAGGCGAAGCGGTGGTTCTGTTTCTTAATGCAAGACCAATGTCACGATATGCAGGAACATTTAGCTCTTTTTTTAAGATTTTATATGGGACGCGCTTCAATATTAGTTCCGGCAATATGGCGATTCCGAGGCCACTTTCGACCATTGACATAACAGCGTAATCATCCCATGTTGTAAATTTTACATTTGGCTTGAGATTGTTTCGTTCAAATATTTCGGATATTTCTGTCTTTGCTCCTTTTTCGAGTAGCATAAAAGGTTCATCACAAAGTGCAGAAACAGGAAATTTATCAATATCTTTTAGAGAATGATTTTCAGGAATGATTGCCATAAGCTTATCTCGATGTAAAAAAAAGGTTTCAAATTCCTGATGCGTCGGTAACCTTAAAAAACCACAATCAACTCTGCCGGTATGAATCCATTCTTCGATTTCAGTGTAATCACCCAACAGAAGTTCATAGTCAATGTTGGGATAATCTTTTTTAAATTCTTTAATAATGTTAGGTAGCCAATGTGTAGCAACACTGGAAAAAGTGCCAATACGAATTAGACCGGAATCAAGACCATTGATTTCATCTATTTGCATTTGGAGTTTATCAAATTCAGCACAAAGGTTTTGAGCATATGGCAATAGCTTCATACCATCGCTTGTGGGTTTGATGCCATATTTGTTTCGCTCAAGTAGTGTAATATTCCATTCCTTTTCAAGATCTGCAATCATTCGGCTGACAGCGGATTGAGTATAGTTAAGAATTTCCGCAGCTTTTGTGAAACTTCCGTGTTCTACTGTTTTCACAAAAGACAGGTATTTTTGTAAATTCATGTCCATGATAACACCTATTCAAAAATGTGATTTTAAACATAACAAA
This sequence comes from Lachnospiraceae bacterium, assembly GCA_045546775.1. Taxonomy (GTDB): domain Bacteria; phylum Bacillota; class Clostridia; order Lachnospirales; family Lachnospiraceae; genus RGIG3002. The sequence continues at coordinate 3,093 of JAZQDM010000087.1, forward strand.
TATTCAGTTTTGTTATGTTTTGTATTATGATATACTTCACAATATCAAAAATCAAGAGGTTATTATGGATAAGAAAGCATTTATAAAATATCTGTCGGCATTATTGTTGTTTGGACTTAATGGTATTGTTGCAAGTCATATTCCACTTAGTAGTTATGAGATTGTGTTTTTGAGAACGTTTATTGGAAGTATTCTTTTAACCATTTTGTTTTTAGCAAGTAAGGGCAAATTTCATATTGCTACACAAAAGAAAGATGCTATGTTTATTATATTATCGGGAATAGCAATGGGAACGAGTTGGATGTTTTTGTACGAAGCATATCAACAAATCGGTGTAAGTTTGACATCGCTTCTATATTATTGCGGACCGGTAATAGTTATGGTGTTATCACCTTTGATTTTCAAGGAGAAACTCACTGCTCCGAAAATGATAGGATTCATGATTGTGTTGGTTGGAATTGTTCTTGTTAATGGGAATGCGCTCGGTGACAATCGCAACATATGGGGAATTATTTGTGGTGCTATGTCGGCAGTTATGTATTTTTTTATGGTAATATTAAATAAGCAATCAAAAAATATTACAGGAATGGAAAATTCTGTAATACAGCTTATAGTAAGTTTCTTGACAGTAGCAGTATTTGTATGTTGTAAGCAAGGATTTGTTATGAGTATACCTTCCAATGCTTGGGGGTGGATTTTAATATTAGGTATTGTAAATACGGGTATAGGATGTTATTTGTACTTCGCTCCACTTGCCAAATTACCTGTGCAGACTGTAGCGGTGTGTAGCTATCTGGAACTTTTATCAGCAGTAGTTTTTGCATCCATTTTGCTTAATGAAAAAATGACGATAGTTCAAATAATTGGAGCAGTGTGTATCATCGGTGGTGCTATAATTGGGGAATTGGTAAAGATAAAGAAGCAGTAACCCCTTACTCCGTTTCCCAATATTTTTGTACCTGTTCCTCAGTCATGCAGTCCGAAAAATCTTTTTTGAGCTGCAAAAAGTAATGCAAATCCGTCAAAATTGTGTAGAGGATGGCGCGGTTTTCAAATTCTTTCCGGGATGTGGGCAAGGTGGAATTTTTCATTTCTAAAATCAGTTCGTCCAATCCGGACAACAAATCCTTGGCGTTGTTGGACTCGTTAAATGTCTCGCTGATGTGGCATATAAAGTCCGAAACCTGTATGGATTGCGGGATGACCGCGGTCAGCTTCAAAATCTTTTTGTAGATTTCTTTTAAGACGATACACTGCTGGTGGCGCATTTCCATGTATTCAATGAAGTATTTGGATTCTTGGAAAAACGTGTTTTGCATGTAGTTGTATGCCTGCTTTTCGCCGGCCATAATGTCAGAAAGCAGCTTGTCCAAATTTTGTTCACCAAAATCTTCTTTGTTTTCCTTTTTTAAAAAAAGCGACATTTCCAAAAGTACTTTTTTGAAAGCACTTTCCAGCGTTGTTTGCGTAGTGCGGATTTCCTTCGCTTTTCCAGGCATGTACAGATTTAAGAGCGTGCCGATTCCGGCGCCGATCAAAAGCAGCAACAGTTCGTTTGCAATCAGAGGTAAATTCATTTCCCCTGCTGCCAGATAATGTGTGGCAAGCACGGCGTTTGTTGCAATGCCTTCCTCCAGTTTAAACGCCTGGCAACAACTGATAAAAAGAAGCAAAAATACGGCGAAAGCAATCGGGTGAAATCCGAATATATGAAAAATAATACTGGAAAAAGAAGTGCCGATTGCAAAGGCGGCAAGTCTTTTTCCGGAAACGACAATCGTTTCCTTGGATGTATCATGTATTGTCAAAAGTGTAATAATGCCGGCAGAACCGCTGCTTTTTAAGCCCAGCATATTGGCAAACAATATGGAAATGGCGCTGCCCAATGATATTTTTAATAACTTCAGCATAATAAAACCCTCTATGAAAATATGAATAAACGCTTAACGCTTATTATACACTCTAATTTATCATAATAAAACAGTTAAAATCCATATTGACACAGTAGGAAAATGTGATAAACTTATGTAGTTGCAAATGAGTTGCAATTGCAACAAGAAAGGAATGATGAAACATGCATGAATTATTACATATAGTAGAACACGCCTTTTTGGACACGATAAAATTGATTCCGTTTTTGTTTCTTGCTTATTTGCTTATGGAGTGTATGGAACACAAAATGGGCGATAAGACAAAAAAGGCGATTAAAAAATCAGGAAAGTTAGGACCGCTTTTTGGTGGTATTTTGGGCGTATTTCCGCAGTGCGGTTTTTCGGCGGCCGCAGCAAATTTGTATGCGGGACGCGTCATTACGGTAGGTACGTTGCTTGCCATCTTTTTGTCTACGTCGGATGAAATGTTACCTATTTTTATTTCGGAGCAGGTTGATCCGGTTGTCATCGTGAAAATACTTGGCATCAAGTTGCTTATCGGTGTTGTTGCGGGATTTCTCATCGATGCGTTTATGCGAGGACATCACAAAGAAGAGGAAGAGATGCATATCCACGATTTGTGTGACCACGACCACTGTCATTGTGAAAAAGGCGTTTTTCAGTCAGCGATTGTACACACACTGAAAATTACAGTGTTTATTTTTGCCGTAACGTTTGTCCTTGGCGGCGTTGTGGAAATCGTAGGTGAAGAGACGTTGTCGGCACTTATTTTGGACAAACCGCTTATCGGCCCGATTGTGGCAGGCTTAGTAGGTTTTATTCCAAACTGCGCAGCGAGCGTTATTATTACACAGCTGTATTTGGAAGGGATGCTCAGCCTTGGTGCGATGCTTGCCGGACTGCTTGTAGGTGCCGGAGTCGGTATTCTTGTATTATTTAGAGAAAACAGCGACATGAAAGACAATTTCAAAATTGCGCTTCTTTTGTATGCAATCGGTGTGGGTGCCGGAATTGTATTAGAATTTTTAGGATTAACAATATAAGAAGGTAAATGCGATGGAACATATAGAAAAAATGTGGCCGCAGGGAATCAAGCGGACAAGGCAGAGAGAGGATGTATTCCGGGTTTTGACGCAGGCGGACGAGCCTTTGAGTGCCACTCAGATATACGATAAAATCAAACAAAATAACGCAGATACAAACTATGCCATATCCACGATTTACCGCTCGCTTTCGGTATTTGAGGAGGCAGGTTTTGTAGAAAAATCAACTTTGATGGGCGAGGACATGGCAGTGTATGAATGGCAGCACGGCAACCACAAGCATTACGCTATTTGCTTAAAATGTCACAAGCTTGTTCCGCTTACAAAATGTCCGTTTGAGCATGTGAAGCTGGATACGTCAGAGGACAATTTTACGGTGACAAATCACAAATTGGAGATTTACGGTTATTGCAAGGAGTGCTTATGAGACTTGGAGCTTTAGAGGCAGGCGGCACAAAAATGGTGTGTGCCATCGGCAACGAAAACGGAGAAATTTTTGACAAAGTATCCATTCCGACAACAACGCCGGAAGAGACCATACCGAAGTTGATTTCGTATTTTAAGGAAAAGGAAATCGATGCGCTGGGAATCGGCAGTTTCGGACCGGTTGATGTAAACGAGTCCTCACCGACTTTCGGAACGATTACGACAACGCCGAAAGAGGGCTGGCAAAATTATAATTTGTTGCAGGTGTTTCAAAAAGAGCTTTCCTGCCCCATCGGGTTTGATACGGACACGAATGTGGCGGCGCTTGGGGAGGCAACTTTCGGCGCGACAAAAGGCCTTGATGTGAGCATGTATGTGACAATCGGAACAGGTATCGGCATCGGTGTTTTGATAAACGGACAGCTTTTGCACGGTATGCAGCACCCGGAAGCCGGACACATTCTTTTGACAAAGCATCCGGAGGATCATTTTAGAGGAAACTGCCCGTACCATGAAAATTGTTTTGAGGGGTTAGCGTCCGGTCCGGCTATTGAGGCGCGCTTTGGTGCAAAGGCGGATACGCTTGCAGAAAGACAAGATGTGTGGGAGATGGAAGCTTATTATATTGCCCAGGCGATGCTAAATTATGCACTCATTTTGGCGCCGAGACGTATCGTGCTTGGTGGCGGTGTGATGCATCAGGAGCAGTTGTTCCCTCTTATTCGTGAGCAGTTTGCAAAAATGCTTGGCGGTTATTTTCAGACGAAGGAATTGAAAGATTTGGACCATTACCTCGTGCCTTCTATGTTGGACGGCAATCAGGGAATTTTGGGATGTTTCAAACTGGCACAAGACAACCTATAAAAACGCAAAAAAAACACCGATCCCATGGAGTCTAAGTCCACAAAATCAGTGCTTATAATGCACCGCCAGGGGCTCGAACCCTGGACACCCTGATTAAGAGTCAGGTGCTCTACCAACTGAGCTAGCGGTGCGCATATCCGAAACGCGTTTTACAACGCAAGAGTTATTATAGTATAATGCAAATTAGTTTGCAAGTCTTTTTTTTCAAATGGAGGAAATTATGATTTTTGAGAGTCATGCGCATTATGATGACGAAAAATTTGATGAAGATAGAGACAGTCTGCTCTCGTCCATGAAAGAGAATAATATCGAATATATTGTAAACGTGGGCGCCAGTCTGGAAACAACGAAAAAGACCATTGAGCTGACGGAAAAATACGATTTTGTATATGGGGCAGCAGGCGTACACCCCAGCGAAACGGCGGAGCTGAATGAGGAAAATTTTGCATGGCTTAAGGCGCAGTGTGCGCGGCCAAAAATCGTTGCAGTAGGCGAAATTGGTCTGGATTATTACTGGGATGAGCCGGAGCGAGACATCCAAAAAAAATGGTTTGTGCGCCAGCTTGCGCTTGCAAAAGAAACCGATTTGCCGGTCATTATTCATTCCAGAGATGCGGCAAAAGATACGCTTGATATTATGAAAGCACAGGAATGTAATAAAATGGAAGGTGTTATGCACTGCTTTTCTTATTCTAAGGAAATCGCCCGGGACGTTTTGAATATGGGATTTTTCTTAGGAATCGGCGGAGTCGTAACATTCCAAAATGCAAAAGCAATCAAGGAAGTCGTTGCGTATGCGCCGCTGGAACAGATTTTGCTGGAGACGGACTGCCCGTACCTTGCACCGGTGCCGTTCCGCGGAAAGAGAAATTCCTCTTTGTACATTCCTTATATTGTGGAAGAAATCGCCCGCATAAAAGAAGTGGAGTGTGAGGAAGTGATACGGGTTACGAATCGGAATGCGAAAAAACTGTTCCGGATAGAAGAATAGAAAACACGAGGTGGCATATGGCGAATTTAGGAATACCTGCAAATACGATAGAGGTTTTACAAAAATACAATTTCAATTTTCAAAAGAAGTTCGGGCAGAATTTTTTGATTGATACGCATGTTTTGGACAAGATTATTGCGTCGGCGCAAATTACAAAGGATGACTGCGTGTTGGAAATCGGGCCCGGAATCGGCACGATGACACAGTACTTGGCAGAAAATGCGAGAGAAGTCATTGCGGTGGAAATCGACAAAGCGCTCATCCCGATTTTGGAAGATACGCTTTCCGCATACGATAACGTGACGGTCATCAACGACGATATTTTGAAAGTAGACATCAACAAAATCGTGGAAGAAAGAAACGGCGGAAAGCCGATAAAAGTGGTGGCAAATCTGCCGTATTATATTACGACGCCGATTATTATGGGCTTGTTTGAGAGTGCCGTGCCGCTCCAGAGCATTACGATTATGGTACAAAAAGAGGTGGCAGACCGTATGCAGGTCGGTCCCGGAACGAAAGATTACGGCGCCCTTTCCCTTGCGGTGCAGTATTATGCAAAACCGGAAATCGTGGCAAATGTACCGCCAAACTGCTTTATGCCGCGTCCTAACGTGGGCAGTGCGGTTATCCGTCTGACAAGACACGAAAAACCGACGGTGGAAGTAAAAGACGAAAAGTACATGTTTGCGCTTATCCGCGCTTCCTTCAACCAGAGACGAAAAACGCTTGTAAACGGTCTTTTAAATGCCGGAAATCTGGGCATATCTAAAGGGGATGTATTAAATGCGCTGGCAAAAATGGGCGTGTCCGAGACGGTCCGCGGCGAGACGTTTACACTGGAACAATTCGCCACATTAAGTAATCTTTTACAGGGCGAATAGTTTTTGACATTGCAATTGTGCTATGATACACTTATAAGAGTAAAAATAGGGATATTTTGCAGAAAAATAAAAGTTGTGGACGACGACTAGAGTTAGAGGTGGGTACCTTGGATAAATTTGAATATAAGGTAAGAGCTGAAGAAATTAAATCTTTGATTGCGCAAGGGGAGTATGTGGAGGCAGTAAAAATCGCCGATACCATCGACTGGCACCGCGTAAAAAGTGTCATGATGCTTTGTACAATCAGTGATTTGTACAAAATCAATCGAAGATTCGAAGAAAGTAAAGAATTGCTGTTGCTTGCATACGACAGACACCCGGGTGGACGTACAATCGTCTACTCTCTTTGTGAACTTTCCATCAAGATGGAAGAGTACGTGCAGGCGATTGAATATTATAAAGAATTTGTGCAGATAGCGCCGAGAGATACGGGACGCTATATTTTGCAGTACAAATTATACGAAGCACAGGACGTAAGTTTAGAAGAGCGTATTGCAGTTTTGGAAGAGCTGAAAAAGCGCGATTATAGGGAAAAATGGGCGTATGAGCTGGCATATTTGTACCACAGAATCGGTTTAAGTACGAAGTGTGTGGAAGAATGTGACGAGCTTATTTTGTGGTTCGGCGAAGGCAAATACGTTATCAAGGCAATGGAGCTTAAGATGCTTCACCAGCCGCTTACGCAAGACCAGGAAAAACGCTACAATATGCAGATGCGAGGCATTTCCATGTATGCGCAGGAGCAGCAGGAAGAGGAAGCACAGGAGCAGGCAGAAGCAGCGGGTACGCAGGATGCGCCGGTTCAGGATGCAGTTTTACATGCTGTCACAACAAGAATTACAGATGAGGAATTGAGCCAGATTCAGGTCAAAACACTGGATATGGGTCAGTACAATACAATCAATCTTCAAAAAGAGCTTGCAGCGAGTATGAAAGAGCTTTTGGAAGATGGTTCTGATGTGGATGAGACTCTGGAAAATCAAGAGGAAGACCGCATCACAAAGGCGATTATGGCGCCGATGTTCCAAAATACGGCTGAGATGGAAGAAGAAAAAAATGCACAAGCTGTGAAAGAGCCGGAAGTTGCCGCACAGGAAGTATTTTTTGAAGAAACCGCGCAGATGGCACCGGTTGTTGAGGAACAGCCGGTTGTAGAAGAAGCACCGGTTATCGAAGAACAGCCGGTTGTGCAAGAGGCTCCTATTATCGAAGAACAGCCGCAGGTTGTTGCACCGCAGGGCGGAATGCAGGAAATTACAGAGCTTTTCGTAGCCGAAGAGCCGGAAGCTGCTACTCAGGAAGTAGTGCAGGCGGAGCCGGCAGTTACAGAAGAAGTAGCAGTAGAAGAAGTAATCGACGAAGTAGTAGAAGAAGCGGCAGAAGAAGTAGTAAACGAAGTAGTGGAAGAAACACCGGAAATTCCCGAGGAAACCGTAGAAGTTGAGGAAACTGCAGTTGAGGAAGAGGTAGTTGTAGAAGAAGCAACCGTCGAGGAGCCGGTTGCGGAAGCACCGCAAGAAAGCGCACCTGCCGAAGAACCGGCAGTAGCAGAGGAGACACCGGTTCAGCTTACCTTTACACCGCAGATTGCACCTCTTTCCGATGGCACGGCTACGTATCAGATTTTACCGGAAGTGCCTACACAGCTTGCAGGCATGCTTTCACAGGAATATGACGGCCAGATTAGCCTTGTTATGCCGGAAGGTGACAAGGTTGAGAAGCAGATTACCGGCCAGATGAGCATCGAAGACATTCTTCAGGAATGGGAACGCATGAAGAAAGACAACGAGGAGAAGCGCAGAGAAGATGTGCGTCGTCGCGTACAGGAGCAGACAGGCAACCTTTTTGCAGAATTTGACCAGTCTACAAGAAGCGGTATCCTTGCCCAGTTGGAAGAATTGGATGCGGAAGTAAGAGAAAAAGAAGCGGAGAAACCTCCGATTACACCATACAAAGACCAGCCGATTGCAAAAGAGACAGAGGCAGCTTTAAAAGAGGCAAAAGCAGCAAAAAGAGCGCCGAAGTTGCCTTCACAGCCACCAAAATCGGCAATGGAAATCAGCGAAGATGAGATGGAAGATATCGTAGACGGAAGAATGGATGTAAGACAGCTTACCGATGAGGAAAAAGAGTTGTTTAATCCTTTCATCCATACGAGAAAAGCAAAAGAACAGTTTATCAAGTCCATCGATTCGATTAGCTTGGCGGCTTACACAGGCAATGTTATCGTGACAGGTGACGACCGCAATGAGACCATTGCTCTTGCAAAAAATATTGTGAGAGAAGTGCAGATGATTGACGGTAACTTCTCCGGCAAAGTTGCGAAAGTTTCCGGTTCCGTGTTAAACAGCAAAGACATTCCGTCCACGCTTTCCCGCATGGAAAATGGGGCAGTGATTATCGAAAGTGCAGTGGATATGACCGATGAGACCGTGTCCAAGCTTTTCAAATATTTGGATCGCGAAAACAAAGGCATTATCGTGATTATCGAGGGAACCAAAAAAGAAATCAACAAGTTCATGAAACAGCATGACGAGTTGAAAAACTGTTTCTGTTCCCGTTTTGACATTGAAGCTTTGGACAACGATGCGTTGGTGGCATACGGAAGAAAATATGCGGAACAGCTGGAATATTCTATTGATGAGCTTGGTATGCTGGCGCTTCATACAAGAATTTCCGATATGCAGACAAGCACGCATGCGGTAAACGTTGGCGAGGTGCAGGAGATTATCGAGGAAGCGATTGACAACGCAAATCGCAAGAATTTGAAACATTTCTTTGACGTGTTGCTCGGAAAACGTTACGACGAAGAAGACATGATTATTTTAAGAGAAAGAGATTTCGACTATTAAGTACAGTTTAAGAACAGTTTGACGTGGAGGGGTTTATGGCAACTGCAAAAACAAAAGTAAAACAGGAACGTGAGAAGGTTTTTATTTCTGAAACAGACCAATACTTGTTTGCACAAGGCTCACATTATGATATTTACAAAAAATTAGGAGCACATTTGTCCAGAGAAAACGGACAGGATGGTATGTTTTTCGGTGTTTGGGCGCCCAATGCCGCAAAAGTAAATGTGGTAGGCTCTTTTAACAATTGGGATGAAAATGCCAATGAAATGACACGCCTTGGAGACGGTGGAATTCATGGTCTGTTTATTCCCGGCGTGGGCGAAGGCGAGTTGTACAAATTTTTGATTACAACGCCTAGCGGAGAGAAGCTTTACAAAGCGGACCCTTTTGCAAATCATGCACAGCTTCGACCGGAAACCGCTTCCGTAACGACGGATTTGTCGGGCTTTAAATGGTCGGATAGCGATTGGCTTACAAAGCGTGAGACAAAAGATATGAACAAAGAGCCGATGGCGATTTACGAGTGTCATATCGGTTCCTGGATGAAACATCCGGACGGCACAAAAGAAGGATTTTACAATTATCGCGAGTTTGCGGACCGCATTGTAGAATATATGAAAGAGATGAAATATACCCACATTGAGCTTATGGGTATTGCAGAGCATCCGTTTGACGGTTCCTGGGGCTATCAGGTGACAGGTTACTATGCACCGACTTCCCGCTACGGAACGCCAAAAGATTTTATGTATTTGGTAAATAAGCTTCACCGCAACAAAATCGGTGTTATTTTGGACTGGGTTCCGGCACATTTTGCTGTGGATGCGCATGGACTTGGCTGTTTTGACGGTTCTTGCATTTTTGAGCATCCGGACAAACGTCTTGGAGAGCATCCGGACTGGGGAACCAAAATTTTCAATTATGGAAAATTTGAAGTGAAAAACTTCCTCATTGCCAACGTCCTTTTCTGGATGAGAGAGTTCCACATTGACGGTATCCGTGTGGATGCGGTTGCTTCCATGTTGTATTTGGATTACGGCAAGCAGGATGGACAGTGGCTTCCGAACATTTACGGCGGCAACAAAAACTTAGAAGCGATTGAGTTTTTCAAACATATGAATTCTGTTGTTCACGGCGAAGCACCGGGCTTTTTGACAATTGCCGAGGAGTCTACCGCATGGCCGCAAGTAACGGACCGCGTAGAATCCGGCGGACTTGGCTTCTCCTTCAAGTGGAACATGGGCTGGATGCACGATTTCTGCGAGTACATGAAGCTGGATCCGTACTTTAGAAAAGACAACCACTACGGCATGACATTTGCCATGACTTACAACAGCAGTGAAAATTATATTTTGCCGCTGTCACATGACGAAGTTGTTCATTTGAAATGTTCCATGGTAAACAAAATGCCGGGATACGAGATTGATAAATACGCAAACTTGCGCGTTGGCTATACTTTTATGTTTGGACACTGCGGAAAGAAACTTCTTTTCATGGGTCAGGAGTTCGGACAGGAGCGTGAGTGGAGTGAAGAACGGGAGCTTGACTGGTTTTTGTTGGAAAAAGAATTCAACAAAGGCATGAAAGACTACGTAGCGCAGCTTTTGAAAATTTACAACAAATACCCGTGTCTGTATGAAAACGACAACAGCTGGAACGGCTTTGAATGGATTAATGCGGACGATACACAGCGCAGTACATACAGCTTTTTCAGAAAGAGCGAAAACGGCAAAAACAACTTGTTATTTGTCCTCAATATGACCCCGATGTACTGGGAAAACTACCAGGTCGGTGTGCCACAAAAAGGCAAGTACAAACTGTTGTTAAACAGCGATGACAAATGCTTCGGTGGCAACGGCCACGAAGTAGCGACAGAATACGTAGCACAGGAAGGATTGTGTGATTACAGAGATTACTCCATCACATTCAACTTACCGCCGTATACTGCATTTGTGTTTGTATTCTAAAGATATTTAACAGTTTTCTATAAAGGTTAAGAAAATACAATATTATGCCGAAATAAAGTGTGAGTTAGTAAATAACTTGCACTTTATTTTTCTACATTGGAGACTGTTTATGAAGATATCATTTGGCAATTACGAAAACAAACAGAATGTAGACAAAACAAAAACAGCATATAGTTCCCATGAGAATGAGATTACAAGTTCAAAAATGGGTTATGCATTAGACATTTCTGGCACAGTTAGGGATAACACTGCTTATGGGGTTCAAGGACGAACCGCAGAAGATATTATGCAGCAGGCGGAGTATATGGACGTTACTACGCAGAGAAACTATATGACAGTTATGTCTAATTCTATGTCCTCCGAGGATTTTGGAAAGCTTTTGCAGGAAGGCTATCATCCCGGAGATGTGACAATTGAAGAGACGGTGACCATTACAGACCACATCAAAGCGGAGCTTGCAAAAGCCGGTGTTTATGTGGCAGGATATACAGACGATGTGTCCGACAAGGCATTGCAGGAAGTGGCGGGAAGTCAGGCTTCGGCGCAGCACATCGCATCCAGTCTCACGGCAGCGGATGCGGCAGTGACGGAAGATACGCTGGAACAGGTAGCCGATGCATTGCAAAAAGCAGGCGCATTTTCAGAGCTTTCCGAAGGCACGATGAAATACATGGTCGAAAACGGCATGGAGCCTACCATCGAAAATATTTACCGTGCGCAGTTTTCCGGTAACGTCAATGCCGACAAGCAGGGACGCGGTTATTACGCGGAAGGCACAAAAGGCTATTATTCCATGAAAGCGGAAGGTTACAACTGGAATCAGTTAAGACCCCAGATGGAAAAAGTCATCAAAGATGCCGGTCTTGATGTGACACAGGAAACGCTTGATCAGGCAAAATGGCTGATAGAAAAAGGCACACCTCTTACGGCGGACAACCTTTCTACGTTAAATCAATTGGAAAACTTGGAACTTCCGATGGACGCAGACAAGCTCCTGACTGCTATTGCACAGACAGTGGCAGGCGGTAAAGGCGCATCCCAGACAAATCTTGCGGACCCGGAAAATCATATACAAAAAGCAATCCGTTATGCACAGCTTGCACAGCACATTACAGAAAGTGCCGTAGACTGCGTGATGGCAGAAGAAAAGACGCTTAACCTCAAAAATTTGGGTGAGGCGCAGCGCAGAATTGACCGTGGCGAGACGGTAATGGCAGATTTTGATATTTCTGCCCGCAGAAAAATGGAAGAAGTCCGTCTGCAAATGACCGTGGAAGCAAACTTAAAGCTTTTGGAGAGCGGCTATCAGATTGAGACGGCAGAACTTTCCAAGCTGGTGGAAGATTTGAAAGCGACAGAGGAAGCAATGTTGCAAAATCAGTTCCGCACAGCAAGCGGCGAAGAAGCAAATATGCGTGCTTCGCTTTATGATGAGACCCGTGCCAAGCTTGCAGAAATTCCTTACTTGCCGGCAGCGGCTATCGGAAAAGTTGCAACCGCACAAATCGATACCCTGAATCAGGTGCATGAAACAGGTGTGGAACTTCGCAGAGCCTATGAAATGGCAGGCGATTCGTATGAGACGATGATGACTGCGCCGAGAGCTGATTTGGGCGATTCTATCAAAAAAGCATTCCGCAACGTAGACGATTTGTTGCGATACATAAACATGGATTTGTCTGAGCAAAACAGACGTGCCGTGCGTATTTTGGGCTACAACAATATGGAAATTACGGCAGAAAACGTGATTGCCGTAAAAGAGGCAGACACAAGTATCCGCCGCGTAGTGGAGCGCATGACGCCTGCTGCCACATTGGAGCTTATACGTGACGGAGTCAATCCCCTTGATATGACGATTGCACAGTTGCAGGAATATTTTGATGAAAAAGGCGATTCCCCTGAGGAAGAAGCGTTAAAATACAGCAAGTATTTGTACAAGCTGGAACAAAACAAAGAAATAATCGACACAGAGCGCGACGCTTACATCGGTATTTATCGGCTTTTCCGCCAGATAGAAAAAACCGATTCCGCAGCAGTGGGAGCTGTTTTGCAGGCGGGCAACGAGCTTTCCTTCAAAAATCTTTTGACAGCCATCCGGTCCGAAAAAAAATCCGGCATGGACATCACGATAAACGATGGTTTTGGCGGTTTGGAGCAGTTAGTTTCAACAGGAACTTCCATTACAGACCAAATCGAAAGAGGATTTTCAGGGCAGACAAGGAGCGAAACCGGTGCAAAAGAGCAAAATTATTACGAGCAGCTCACAAAAGAAGTTTTGGATAAACTTTCTCCCGAGCAGGTGAAGGAAGTGGCTGTAAACGGTGATATGACGCTGGAGCAGTTTTCGCAGGCTTTGCAAAATACCGAGTCCGACGAAGTGCTGGAAGCTTCTTACCGGGAAGAACAGTTAAAACAATTTCGCATGGCACAAAACGTGGATGATGAAACGGTGAAATTTTTGCTTAATGCAGGAGAAAAAGTAACGGCAAATCTTTTGCTTGCGGCAGATAATTGGCTCCACAAGCCGGCAGAGACGTTCCGCAAAATGAGCCACTATACCAAAAATTTTGAAAAGCTGGCAAAAAAATTAATCGACAGTTTTGACAGTGAAGAGGAAGCAAAAGAAGGCTACGAAACATTTGCCGAAGGGTTGACAGATGAGCTGAAAGAAGCACAGGATGCTGCCGGAATGACTTCACTTGATATAAGAGAAATCCATATGTTACACAAGCAAATTCACTTGGCAAGTGCCGGTGCCAGATCCGAAGAGTACCAGATTCCGGTGCAAATCGGCGAAGAAATTGCAGCGGTAAGACTTCGTGTCATCCGTGGCAGCGGCGAAACCGGAAAAGTGAAAGTGACAATGGAAACAGAACGTTTCGGACTGACGGAGGCAGAATTTAAGTTAAGCGGCAGTCGTCTGGAAGGTTATATCGCCGTCAGCAAAGAAAATGCGACGGAAGGCTTAAAGGCACTGGAACAAAAAATGCGGGAGACATTACAGTCATCCGGCATCCAGATTTCCACAGTCCATTTTGTACAGAGCAAACAGCTAAAGACGACCTCCTTTATGGACGAAGAAACGACCGTAAAAGAAGGCACAACATCAGCCGCTTTGTACGAGACAGCAAAAGCATTTATACAGGCAGTTGCCGTATAATGAGACATACGAGAAACAACCGGTTTTCGGGGAAGAAAGGTGATTACTATGAGAATAAATTACAACGTATCTGCAATGATTTCCAACAACAGCTTAAAGAGAAGCGACAACGCATTGTCCAAATCCATTGAGAGATTATCTTCCGGTTTAAAAATTAACCGGGCAAAAGACAACGCGTCCGGACTTGCCATTGCAAAAAGAATGAATGCGCAGCTTCGCGGACTTTCCGTAGCAGGCGACAATGCAAACGACGGCGTTTCTGTTATCGAGACAGCAGACGGCGCACTTGCAGAAATTCAGGATATGTTACAGCGAATCAATGAGCTTGCAGTAAAAGGCTGTAACGAGACAATGACAGACGAGGACAGAAGCGCCATCGAAGCGGAAGTAGAGCAGTTGAAACAGGGCATTGAGCAGTGCGTGGAAGTAACCGAATTCAACGGCCAAAAGCTTTTGGACGGCAGCTTTGACCTTCGCGGTTATACGACTGTGACAGATGTAAAAATCGATTATTATTCTGACGATGTGGCAGCAAAAATTTATACGATTAGCGCATTAAACGTAACCGTGGATGCAGACGGAAATATTCAGGAGACCATCGACGATTTGAACGCAAATCTCGGACTTGGCGCAGAGTTCCCGCCAAACTGCAAAGTGACAAACATTAACGGTGACGTTATGACAATTGCGGACAAGAGTGGATTTGAGATGCGTCTCACCATTCAGGACAGCGTAAATATTACAAATGCAGATCCGATGGAAATTGACATTACCGGATTTGGCGATATGAGCATTCAGGTTGGCGCAAACGAAGGCCAGACATTGGATATGCGTATCCCGGCTGTTACATTGAAAAACATCGGCATTGAAGATACCGACTTATCCACAGTAGAAGGCTGTAACGATGCGCTTAGCAAAATGGACGAAGCAATCGCTTACATTTCCAGCGTACGAAGCCGCCTCGGTGCATACCAGAACCGTTTGGAATCTACCGTAAATTCTTTGGACGTTACAAACGAAAGTATGACAGCAGCATACTCCAGAATTATGGACGTGGACATGGCGAAAGAAATGACGGAATACTCCAACTTGCAAGTACTTACCCAGGCAGGTACTTCCGTTCTTGCACAGGCAAACGAAAGACCGTCACACGTTTTACAGCTTCTTCAATAAAATTTGTATCGTGATTTTTAAAGTTACCGGAAACGGAGGAAAAAATGACAGACGAGAAAAAACAGCAATTTACGCGTAGAATTACAAATGCAAACAAAACCGAGCTGATTGTCATTTTGTATGAGATGGTGCTTGCTTATGTAGAGGATGCAGCCGCTGCGTTAGAGCAGGACGAGTGGGAAACATTCCGCCGTCAGATTGCGCGCGCAAAGGCATGTGTCGTGGAATTACAAAATTCCGTCAACGAAGAAACCGAGCTTGGCATGAACTATTTTGAAATATATTTATTCTTGCGCAGGGAACTGTCCAGAGCGGCAGTGACGGGCAATATCGCGGCACTTGATAATGTCTGCGACCTTGTAACAAAGATGCATGAAACATACAAAAAAGTAAGCGAAGCAGACACATCAAGACCGATTATGGAAAACACGCAGGCAGTTTATGCAGGGCTGACCTACGGCAAAAACTCACTCAATGAGAGCCTCGCAGGGCAGGAGAGTGACAGAGGTTTTCGGGTATAAATCATCCTCAGGCAGCGGATTCATTTTCGCTGCCTGTTCTAATAAGTACTTGTATCTCTTTAAGACAGCATTCACCTCATAAATATAACAGTCAATCAAATCCGGGTCCGTGACATTGTCAAATCCGCTGTATGCCATTTCCAAATCCAGCCTCGTACGCTCTAAATCATCCAAAATACTCGTTCTTTCCACCGAACTTAATGTGCGGTTCTTACCGTAGGAACTCTGACTAAAATGCCATTTCATAAGCATAGCTCCTTTCCAATCAAAAAACTGCTTTTCTATAAGTATTGGCAGATTATTACAGAATATTCATGGTCTATTCAAATCGTTCCTTTCATACAATGAACTATGGAAAACGGACTTTTAATTATCGGAATACTTTTCATTGTAATTTTTATAGCAGCTGTGAGCAAAAAAGTGGAGTGGATTATCAACTTTATTTTGCGCACGGTGCTCGGTGTGTTGCTCATTTTTTTTGCAAATAAAGCCATTGCCTATTTTGGATTTTCGGCGTTTGTGGGCATCAATCCGGCTACGGTTTTGACATGCGGATTTCTTGGAATTCCGGGAGTTGTAGCCCTTTTTGCAATTGTTTTTTGTAGATTTTTGTGACTTTATTACAAAAATAAAAAACTTCAAAAAAGGCTATGGACAACGGAAAAAAAAGCATATATAATCTGAGCCATACTCATAAAAAATCTTAGATTTCTTTTGGCGGTGAGCCATATCTTTGCCGGAAACAGACAATCCAATTTTGGAAAATCCGGCGTGCAATTATGTTATTTCTTTAAAACGAATTCCTTTAAAAAGAAATTTGAATCAAATATTTGTGCAAGGAGCGTGGTAGTATTTTTTTGTTACTTTTATTTTTGCTGATTGCGGTTTTTACAGACCATAAATGGGGCAAAATTTACAACGGACAAGTTGTTATCGGTATATTTTTAGGTGTCGGGTATCGCATTTTTATGCTTGGACCGCCGGCTGTGTGGGAAGGAATTTTATCATTTTTGATTCCGGTCGTGCTGCTGTTTCCGCTTTTTCGCATTGGAACGCTTGGTGGAGGCGACATCAAATTGCTTGCAGTAGCCGCACTCTTTTTGACCCCTTATCAAACGATTTTATTTTTAGGTGTTACATTCTTTTTCGGTGCCGTCGGCGCCCTATTCAAAATGATCAAAGAAAGAAACTTTGCAGAAAGGTTTTCTTATCTCATGTCATATGTCTGTGACGTTATCACAACAAACAATTGGAAATTATACGAAGATGCAAAAAAACAATCGAAGGAAGAGCTGTACCGCCACAAAATCCATTTTGCGTTGCCGGTTTTTGTCAGTGCACTCATCCATGCAGGAGGACTATATTGAATAAAAAAATAATGGCGGTTTGCGATTCGGAAGCAGAATACGCAGGACGCATGCAGGAATTTTTGTGTATGAGGGATGAGATTCCCTTTGAAGTGTACGCTTTTACCGATGTTGCGAAACTGGAAAGCTGTAGTCAAAAAGAAGAAATCGAGATTTTGCTTATTGCGGAGTCGGATTTTCACGAACAGATAAAAGAGCTTCCCATCGAAAGCATTGTACTGTTAAACGAGAGCGGAAATGCACATTTTGAAGGTGTGGAACAAGTAAATAAATACCAGTCAGCGGAAAAAATTGTGGCAAAAATACTTGATTTTTATGAGCAGAAAAAAGGATTGCCCAAAAAGATGAAAAAAGGAGCAAAGGCGCATATTATCGGGGTGTATTCTCCCATCGGACGCTGCTTGCAGACTTCTTTTTCTCTGGCAATGGGGCAGCTTTTGGCAAAAAAGAAAAAAGTACTTTATCTCAATTTTGAAAGTTTTTCCGGGCTCGGGAAAATGCTGCAGCAGAGTATGCAGACGGATTTGACAGATTTACTTTACTATTACAGCAATTCAAAAGAGCGTTTCCGTTATCGCCTGGAAAATGCGCTTCAAACAATGAACGGATTACATTTTGTACCACCCTCCACCTCTTTTAAAGATTTGCAAAGTATCCATGCCGAAACATGGTTGGAGCTGTTGGATGCCATACAGGAAGAGGAACTGTTTGAGTATATTATTTTGGATTTGGCAGATTGTGTGCAAGGGCTTTTCGAACTGCTCAGACAGTGCAACATCATTTACACCATTGTCAAAGATGACAGTATGGCGGTTGCAAAATTTAAGCAATACGAAGAATATTTGCAGGACATGGAATATGAGGATGTGCTGGACAAAACGAAGAAAAAGAAATTGCCGCAAATCCGCCAGATTGCGCCCCGGCTGGAGCAGATAACGTACGGAGAACTGGGAGAATATGTGCGAGGTGTTCTTAGAGAAGACCTGTTGTATGAGTAAGCGAAAGTTGCCATACAGGGAGGAATCAAGAAATGAGTGATTATGGAAACGTGTTT
This sequence comes from Lachnospiraceae bacterium, assembly GCA_045546775.1. Taxonomy (GTDB): domain Bacteria; phylum Bacillota; class Clostridia; order Lachnospirales; family Lachnospiraceae; genus RGIG3002. The sequence continues at coordinate 21,281 of JAZQDM010000087.1, forward strand.
GAGACAATGCGAAGTCTTTTGTTGGAATCGCTTGATTTTACAGAGGAAATTTCAGACGAGCAAATGCAGGAAAAAATCGATGAATGTATCGTTGTCCAAAATAAAAAGTACCATCTGACGTTGAAAGAAAAAGAGCGGTTGCGGAAAGATTTGTTTTCTTCCGTGCGCAAGCTGGATATTTTGCAGGAGCTGGTGGATGACCCTACCGTTACGGAAATCATGGTCAACGGAACCGGAAACATTTTTATCGAGCGAAATGGAAGGATCATGCAGTGGGAGAGGACATTTTCATCTACCGAAAAGTTAAATGATGTGATTCAGCAAATTGTGTCCGGCTGCAACCGCGTAGTAAATGAGGCTTCGCCGATTGTGGATGCGCGTCTTGCAAACGGTTCCCGTGTAAACATTGTTTTAAATCCGGTTGCCCTAAATGGTCCCATTATTACTATCCGTAGATTTCCGGATGTGCCCATTACGATGGACAAGCTTATTGAAATCGGCTCTTTGTCAAAGGAAGCCGCCAATTTTCTAAAAAAACTGGTGCAGGCGCGTTACAACATTTTTATAAGCGGCGGTACCGGTTCCGGCAAAACGACGTTTCTCAATGCGTTATCTGCCTACATTCCAAAAGACGAACGTATCATTACGATAGAGGACAATGCGGAATTGCAAATCCAAAATGTGCCAAATCTTGTCAAACTGGAGACAAGAAATGCCAATCTGGAAGGCTGTGCGGCAATTACGATTCGTGATTTGATTAAGTCATCTTTGCGCATGAGACCGGACAGAATTGTCGTGGGCGAAGTGCGCGGCGGCGAGGCGATTGACATGATGCAGGCGTACAACAGTGGTCATGACGGGTCCATGAGTACCGGCCATTCCAACGGAACGAAAGATATGCTCTCCAGATTGGAGACCATGATTTTGATGGGTATGGACTTGCCTCTTATGGCGATTAAACAGCAGATTGCTTCGGGATTGGACATTATTATCCATTTGGGAAGGCTTCGGGATAAAACAAGAAAAGTGCTTGAAATTTCCGAAGTAGAAGGCTTTGAAGACGGGGTAATCAAAATGCACACTTTGTACCGGTTTGAGGAAGCGCCGCTACAACATGGCGAAATGGTAGTCGGAAAGCTGGAAAAGAAAGGAGAATTGATCCATGATGAAAAGCTTAAGATGGCAGGAATTGCCCTTTCATCATGCGAATAACGGCAAGACGCTCATTGATTATGAGCACTACCAGTTTGGCACAAAAGACAAAATTGTGTGCGGACTGGAGGCTGTTTTCGTAGTCTTGTTTTTTGCATATTTTTTTTACCGGTCTTTGTTTGCGGTCGTTCCGCTCATCCCGGTAGGTGTCATTTTTTTAAAGCGAAAGGAAAAAGGCCTTTGTCAAAAGCAAAAAAATACATTAAAGACGCAGTTTAAAGAAATGATCCTAAGCATCAGCGCAAGCATGCGTGCAGGATATTCCTCGGAAAATGCATTCCGGGAAAGCTACAAAGATATGGCGAGAATGTTTGGAAAAGAAAGTCTTATATGCCGGGAGCTCTCATACATACTCGGCGGTATGCACAATAACATCCCGATAGAGACACTTTTGCAAAATTTCGGAGAGCGGAGTCATGTGGAGGAAATACGCGAATTTGGGGAAATCTTTGCAATTTCCAAAAAGAGTGGTGGAAACATTGGTGAAATCATCGCAGGAACTGTGGATATTATCAGCAGAAAAATAGAATTAGACAGGGAAATTGAGACGGTGATAAGTGCAAAAAAACTGGAGCAAAACATCATGAATATAGTCCCATTTTTGATTTTGTTTTATGTGGATATGACGTCCGAAGGATTTTTTGACATGTTTTATCACAACATCGCAGGTATCGCAATTATGACCGTGGTGCTATTGGTGTACGGCGTGGCAATTCGTATGGCGGACAAAATTTTGGACATACAAATGTAGCAGGAAAAGGATGAAAAGCATGGATTTATTTCACAAAACAGCAGTGAAAATTTGTAAACGTTATTTTCAAAAGCGTGGTGATACTGTTTTGAAAAAGCAGTCGGCATACGATATGAAAAATCTGTATCCCGGAAAAAATGCGGAGGAACGGCTTTTTGAGTATTACGTCGGAAAAGTCCGTACGGTTGTAGTAGTAACGTGTGTCGGGGTGTTGCTTGCCTTGGTTTGTTTTGCAAAGGAATATATGGAAACCATTATCGTGGATGATGTGTACATTCAAAGAAATGAAAATGGCGAAGGTGAAATTTTAGCAGATGTGACAGCTCATTTTGCGGACGGAAGTAAAGAAGAAGTGACAATTCAAGTTGGTGAACGGCGTTTTGGTGATACCGAATTGGCGGAATTGTATGCGTTGGCAACAGAGAAACTGGAGCACATCATATTCGCAGAGGGAGATGGTTTTGACTGTGTGCAAAACGATATGAATTTTCCGGATGCCGTAGAAGGATTTCCGTTTCGCATTCAGTGGGAAAGCAGTGACTATTCTTGCGTGGATTATGATGGCAGCGTAAATGCTTCGGATGTGAATAGGGAAGGGGTTGTAGTAAATGTGACAGCGATTTTCAGCTATTACGATTTTATGCGGGAATATGTTTTTTCGGTGCATGTGTATCCACCTGTTTTGTCTGCGGAAAAAGTACGAAAAAATGCATTAACAGAAAGCCTTACACAAAGCGAACAAAAAACAATCCATGAGGAACAGTTTGTTTTGCCAAATCGGGTGGACGGGCAGGATGTGACATGGGAGGAACAAAAAGAAAACAGTGCGATTTCTGTATTGATGCTTACTTTTGTGACGGCGGCAGTACTTTTCTTTGCAAAAGATCAGGATTTGCACAAGCAGGTTCTTTTGAAAGAAGAAGAAATGTATGCCGGGTATCCGGAAATTGTAAATCGCCTTGTTTTGTATGTCGGTGCCGGTATGACGGTCCGAAATGCATTCCGCAAAATAGCAATCGATTACAAAGCAGCCGAACATAGGCGGACCGGAAAACAGATTAAAAAAGGCTATGCTTACCGGGAAATGCTTTTTACCTGTTATGAGATGGACAGCGGTGTTGCGGAAGGTGATGCCTACGAAAGATTCGGAAGACGCTGTGGGTTACAACAGTACATAAAGCTTGCCACCTTACTTGTACAAAATATGCAAAAAGGAAACAGCACATTGCTCGTGCAGCTGAAGGAGGAAGCAGAAAATGCTTTTGTTGGCCGCATGAGTCAGGCAAGAAAAAAAGGCGAAGAAGCCGGCACGAAGCTGCTTATGCCGATGATGCTCCTTTTGGGAATGGTCATGATTTTAATTATGATACCGGCATTTAGCAGTTTCGGTGTATAGCAATGATTGTAGAAAGAGAGGATGTATATATGAAAAAATGGAAAGATTTACTTCACGATGAAAGTGGAATGGGAACCGTAGAGGTGATATTGATTATCGTTGTTTTAATCGGACTTGTCATTATATTCAAAAAGCAGATTACGGAAGTAGTAAACAGTTTGTTTGAAAAAATCACAAGTCAGACGGGGTCCATTTAAAAATGAAAAAGGGGTATTTGACATTATATTTGGCACTTTCACTGGGCGTTATTTTGTCGCTTGTGTTGGCCATGACAGAAGGTGTGCGGGTCAATGCTATCCGGACACAGATTGAATGTGTGACAGATATTGCAGGAAATTCTGCGCTGGCGGAATATAACAGACAACTTTTGGAACAGTACGACTTGTTTTACATTGATACCGGATACGGAACAGCAAATCCGGCTTATGCAAATACGGAAGCACATATTCGGAATTATATGAATCGGAACTTTACGTTGGAAGGCGTGAATACCTTGTTGCCGTATACGGATGCAACGAAGTTGTATGCCGGTGAAGTGGTCATTCAGGCAGCAGGCATTGCGACGGATGAGTGTGGAATCGGACTGAAGCGACAAGCAATTTTGTATGAGAAGGACAAAGTAGGCTTGACATTGGCGGAAAATGTGATGACCAATTTGGAAACCATCGCCGGGTACGAGGAAGAAAGTGCCCAGTTACAGGAGCAACGCAGAAAAGTAGACGAGCAGATTAACGAATCGGTCAATCAAAAAGAAGCCAGTCTGCCACCGGAAAGGCAAACTGTAGAAACGCCCAATGGTCCGGTAGAGATCGAAGTAAAACCAAAAATTACACGGGATAACCCGGCGGATATTGTGAATGCGACAAGAGGCTATTCGATTTTACAGATGGTCATAAAAGATACAAATGCCATTTCTTATCAGCAGATTACACCGTCCAATTATGTGAGCGGGAGAGCGTTGCATGTAGGAAGCGGGTGCCAGCCTGGCATTACATATCCTAACAGTTTGTTTGAAAATATAGTATTTCATGAGTACATTTTGGAAAAAACGGGGCGATATACGCAAACATTAGACAAATCGCTTTTGAAATATCAGACCGAATATATTTTGGTTGGGGCAGACTCTGATGAAGAAAACTTGAAAAGTGTTGTCAATCGCCTCCTGCTTTTCAGGGAAGTGGCAAATGCATTATATCTTTTGTCAGATGGTTCGAAAATGGGTGAGATACAGGTGTTGTCCACGACACTTTCGCTTGTCTGCCTTATGCCGGAAATTGAGCCTCTTGTCAGATACTCCATTTTGTTTGCATGGGCTTACGCAGAGAGCGTACAGGATGTACGTACATTGTTGAGCGGCGGAAAAGTGCCGCTGATGAAGACAAGTGATACATGGAAAACAGGATTGCTTGACATGATTAGTTTTACGACCAATTTTGATGACCGGACAATCGGAGAAGGGTTAAGTTATGAAGACTACTTGCGGTTGTTTTTATGTATGACGGATGAAAATACAGTAACCATGCGTCTGATGGATATTATCGAGATGGATATTCGACAGACAGCAGGAAATGAACATTTCCGTTTGGATGTATGTATGGAATTTTTTGATGTATATTGCGCGGTCAGCAGCGAATATGGCTACAGTTATACCATACAACGAAGATACGCATACCCTTTAGACGGTTAGTTACAATCTCAGACAGTTAAAAATAATTTACAGGAAAGGAGGAGCGGACAGGGATGCCCTTTTTTGCGCACAACACACAAATTAGTAACAATAAATATCATCACAATGAAACACAACCTCAAATCACTAAAAACACTCTCCGGGCTTTAAAAGTAGCCCAAAATTCCCAAGTTTCTCTTGTAGAAAGAAAAAACCCTAAAAACTCAAAAGTGTGTCAAAAAAGGGTGTCCTTGTCCGCTCTCTCCAAAAAAAATTGTGCCGGAAGTATGACGGTGGAAGCGGCATTCCTTTTTTCCCTCTTTTTGATTGCGGTGTTAAATTTGTTTTCTGTCATTGAATTTGTACGAGTGCAAAGCAGTATCGGTATTGCCATGCATCAAGTCGGAAAAAAACTGATGATTTATGGATATGCGTATGACAAAACCGGCTTGCAACTGGAGGATTATGCGTTTTCCTCTGCTGTTTTCGGAATGACGTACGTCAAAGCAGAGGTGGAAAAATATGCAGGAACGGATATGTTGGATCATACCGTGTTACCAAACGGAAGGTACGGTATTTTTTATGGGAATTCCAGAATTATGGAAAAGGATTTGATAGACGTGGTGGCGCTGTATGACGTGACGGGACTTTTTTCTATGGACAATATGGGAAAAGTGCATTTGTTCAATCGGTTTTACGGGCATGTGTGGAACGGCTATGATGTAGAAAACGGTAGCGGTCCAAACGAAGAAGAAATATATGTTTTTATCACACATAGCGGTAACGTGTATCACAGAAACCGAAACTGTTCTTACTTAAATCCTTCTGTGGAGGCTGTTTTTTTGGGGAGTGTGGCGGACAGAAGAAATGAAGATGGCGGAAAATATTACAGTTGTGAATTGTGTGGGCGGAATGCCCTGTCAGTAGTGTATATTACCGGGCAGGGAAACCGGTATCACAGTTCCTTAAATTGCGGGGGACTAAAAAGAACGATTTATACAGTTCCGTTGTCAGAAGTCGGTGGTCGGCCTGCGTGTAGCAAATGCGGATAGAGGAGGTTTTATGTGGTATATGCTTTTTTATAGTTTGCTGATAGTGGTGTTAAGTGTATGCGTTATTTTTGATATAAAGCGAAGAGAGATACCGCTTGTTTTGCTTGTTATATTAGGTGGAATTGTTGCATTTTTGTGGGGATACGAAGTATTTTGGCAAGGACTGGGATATATGCAGTTTTTGGGCGTTATTCCGGGTATTTTCATGCTTATTTTGGCGCGGATATCGGAAGAAAGTGTAGGTTATGCGGATGGCATTGTTGTTGCGGAAATCGGTTTGCTGACCGGTGTGGGCCGCTGTCTGTTTATTCTTTCGGCGGCGTTATTTTTGGCGGCTATCTTTTCGTTGTTTGTACTTGTAATAAAAAAAGTTAGTAAAAAGTACAAAGTTCCGTTCATTCCGTTTTTTACATCAGCGTACGCGTTTTCTTTGCTGTTACAAGGAGGGATTGGCGTTGGCACGATATAAGGCGAGAAAAACATTAGGCGGTTATTTTACAGTTGAGGCAGCTTTTATCGTTCCGATGATTGTATGTATTTTAGCACTGCTTTGTTATCTGGGGCTTTTTATGTGCAATCGCTGTATGCTTGTGCAAGATGCCTACATTTTAGGACTCCGTGGGAGCATTTTATACGGTGAAGACAATAACCGGGTCGTTTCTACGGTTTTGGCAGAAAGCGAAGGGTTGACGGACAAATATTTTGCGGTGCCATCCGTACAAAAAAATGTGGAAGCAGGTATGCTTTCGGTTTCTGTGACGTTGAGCGGGGAAATGAAAGTGCCGATAGCTTTTTATTCCTGGGAAGATAAAAAAATGGACGGAACATGGGAGTTGCAGGAAACCAAAACGCTGGATCGGACAAATCCGGTTACTTTTATCCGTTCGTGCCGCAAAGTGGAAACAGTTATGAATTAAGAGAGGAGGTTTAAGATGGAAACTATTTCCGAATATGTAAACGATGGAAATCGAAACTACTTGAAAGTAAGTTGTGGAGAGGTGAATCGAAAGAAATATCCATATAGAATGATTACTGAAAATGAAATCAAGGGATTATTGCCTTGTCGTGCCCGGGTGATCAACGGGGATACTTATATGTACTACGAAATTCAGTCAAAACAAGCTATGTATTATCGCTACGAAATCAAAGAAATTACATACGATGCCTTGAAAGATTTCTTTTTTTACTTTTGTCTTCTTGGCGAGGAACTGGAAAAATATTTGCTTGATATTCATGAAGTTATGTTTGACGAAAAATATATTTATCAAAATATGGAATCAGGCGAAGTCGGTTTTCTTTATTTGCCGGATGGCATTTGTGAGAGGAAAAGTTTTGCTTCTTTTATGGAGTACATTGTAAAGCGTGTGAACCACAAAGACAGCAAAGCAGTAGAAACATCATATCGTTTGTATGATTTGTCGCGCCGGGATCACATCTGTATGGAAGATATTAAGAAATTGTTTGAAGAAGAGGAAAAATCACAAAACATGGATACCTACTTGCCACCTGCGCCACAAAAGATTCAAGTTGCGGAAAACACAGTATGGGAAGAAGAAACAACATTTGACGCAGGAAGTTTCTCAGAGGGAAAGGAGAAGAAGAAAAAAATGCACTTACCTTTGCTTTCTGCTTTTGGGAAAAAGAAGTCAAAGCCGGAAAAAATGTTGTGGGAAATGCCGGAAGAGGAAACGTGGGAGCCTACAGATAAACAGCTGCCTATACAAGAAGAAACAAAAGAAAGTTACGGGGAGACGGTTTTTTTTGAACCGGAGCCGGAAAATGTATTATGCGGGCTTGGAAAATATGATAAAATCCTGATAAAATTGGAGCATTTCCCATTTTCCATCGGCAAATTAAAAGAGGAAGCAGACTATGTTTTGAAAGACAGTTCTGTTAGCAGGCTACATGTAAGGTTTTATCAACAAGATAAGTCAGTCTATATTGTGGATATGAATTCCACAAACGGTACTTTCAAAAATGGTTTCCGAATTCCACCCAATGAAAAGATGCTGCTGGAAGAAGGAGATGAAATTGCAATAGGAAAAATAAGATTTTGCTATCGTTGACACAAAGAATTATAAATGTTACGCTTGATAGTGATGAGATTTTGAGTTCTATTGTGTGGAACAAATATCAGCAAATAGTGTTATTCGGGAGGCCAAAGAGTGAAGGTAAATATTTACTACGGAGGAAGAGGGTTACTGGATGATCCGACCTTATATGTCATTAACAAAATGCAGGAAGTTTTGGAAGAGTTGAACGTGACGGTAGAGCGTTACAATCTTCATGAGCAAAAAAATATGATAACAACATTGCCCCATACATTGAAAGAGGCAGACGGTCTTATTTTGGCAACGACTATAGAGTGGTACGGAATTGGTGGTTATATGCAGCAATTTCTGGATGCCTGCTGGTTGTATGGTGACAAAGAAAAAATAAGTAAACTTTATATGTGTCCGGTTGTTATGTCAACTACATATGGTGAGCGGGAAGGTAAATTAAACCTTGCTACTGCGTGGGAAATACTTGGAGGACTTCCTTGCAGTGGTATTTGCGGATATATTGCAGATACCGTTATGCTGGAGATGAATGAGGATTACACAAAGCTTATTGAGAAAAAAGCGGAAAATATGTATCGTACCATTCATCAAAAATTGCCCAATTTTCCGGCTAGTAATCAGGCTGTTAAGCAAAAAATTGCAATTACAAAAAATATGGATTTGACACCGCAAGAATCCGAACAGTTATCTCAGTATGCGGCTGATGACCGTTATGTAAAACGTCAAAAAGAAGACATACAGGAACTGGCAAGCATGTTTAAAGACATGATGGAAACAAAGGAAACGGATGAAGGTGTAGAATTCATTTCGGATTTGGAAAATCATTTTAAACCGCAGGCGGGTGTAATTTGCAGTTACAAATTTGTGATAGAAGGCAAGAAAAAGCCACTTGTTATTCAGGTAAGTGGTACAAGTTTGACTTGCCATTACGGAACTATCGATAAAGCCGATGTAGAAGTTCAGGTTTCCAGAGAAACGATTCAGGAAATTTTGTCGTCCAGAATGACTTTCCAGAGGGCGTTTATGTCCGGAGAAATGAAAATGAAGGGCGAATTTAAAATGTTTAGAACGTTGGATCAGATTTTTGATTTTTCCCAGTAAAGAAACAGTAGAGAGGATAAGTTTATGAAAGTAGATAATTGTATTTTTTGTAAAATAGCAAATGGCGAGATTCCTTCAAAAACAATTTATGAGGATGATGATTTCCGCGCAATTTTGGATCTTGGCCCGGCAGCAAAGGGACACACGTTAATTTTGCCGAAAGAGCATAGCAAAGATCTTTTCGAATTGCCGGATGCGACAGCACAGAAAGTTTTTTCTTTGGCAAAAAAATTGTCGGCGCAGTTGAAAGAAAAGTTGAATTGTGATGGACTGAATGTAGTGCAGAACAACGGAGAAACAGCCGGCCAGACGGTATTTCATTTTCACATGCATTTAATTCCGAGATACAAAGATGACAACCAGACAATTGGTTGGAAGCCGGGACAGCCTACACAGGAAGAGCTGGAAGAAATTAAAAATCAGATTATCGGCTAATAATGTAAGCGGAAGGACAGGACTTATTCATGAGAGCAATTCAAGTTGCAGACATTACACAAAATATTAAAGAAATGTGCATTGAGGCGAATCATTTTTTGACAAAAGATATGGATGTTGCTTTGAAAAATGCTGTAAATACGGAGAAATCCCAACTTGGCAAACAGATTCTCAATCAGTTGCAGGACAATTTAAAAATTGCCGGAGAAGAGACGATACCGATTTGTCAGGATACCGGAATGGCAGTTATTTTCATGGAAATTGGCCAGGACGTACATTTTGAAGGCGGCAATTTGGAAGAAGCTATCAATGAAGGTGTCCGTCAAGGTTATGTGAAAGGTTTTTTGCGTAAGTCGGTTGTCAAAGATCCGCTTATCCGCGAAAATACGAAAGATAATACGCCGGCAGTGGTACATTATCAGCTTGTACCGGGCGAACAGGTTAAAATCACAGTAGCGCCAAAAGGATTCGGCAGCGAAAATATGAGTCGCGTGTTTATGTTAAAGCCGGCGGATGGTATAGAAGGTGTCAAAGAGGCTATTTTGACGGCAGTAAAAGATGCCGGACCAAATGCGTGCCCTCCAATGGTTGTCGGAGTAGGTGTAGGTGGCACTTTTGAAAAGTGCGCATTGATGGCGAAGCAGGCATTAACAAGACCGGTAGATACGCATTCGGATATTCCGTATGTGGCAGAAATGGAAAAAGAGGTTTTGGATAAAATTAATCGTTCCGGAATCGGCCCGGGCGGCTTAGGCGGAACAACAACAGCGCTTGCGGTAAACATTAATACATACCCGACACATATTGCAGGTTTGCCTGTGGCAATCAATATATGCTGCCATGTAAACCGACACTCTGTCAGAGTTCTATAACTGTTTTTCTCCTATATTAAAACGTGTTTCTTCTATATATAGAAGTAATTCAAAATAAAACACAAAGTGTTGTTGTTTTTAATGTTTTTCTAAGTAAATATTTTGAGCAACAAAAAATTCCAAAAAAAGGAAGGATATATTTACAACTTATGGAAAAATATATAAGTGTACCTTTGAGTGATAAAGAAGCAAAAGAACTGAATGCCGGAGATTATGTATATATAACCGGAACTATATACACGGCACGCGATGCAGCACATAAAAGAATGTACGAGGCGTTGGAACAGGGAGAAATGCTTCCTATGGATATGGAGAACAACGTTATTTATTATATGGGACCTTCTCCGGCAAGAGAGGGAAGACCGATTGGTTCTGCAGGTCCTACCACAGCCAGTCGAATGGATAAGTATGCCCCTTCTTTATTAGATTTGGGATTAAAGGGCATGATTGGAAAGGGAAAACGTTCGGATGCAGTAAAAGAAGCCATAGTAAGAAATGGTGCAGTTTATTTTGCGGCAGTCGGAGGTGCAGGTGCATTGCTTGCTCAATCAATCAAATCTTCGGAAGTGATTGCTTATGATGATTTAGGAACAGAAGCAATCCGTAAACTTGAGGTAGAAAATTTCCCGGTAATCGTTGTGATTGACGCAAAAGGAAACAATTTGTATGAAAGTGCGATAAAAGAGTTTTGTACTTTGTAAGAAAATGGATTGACAAATGAAAAAGTGTTATGTATAATAACATTTGCGTCACAGATAGGACGCCCAATTTCATATTGGTAGAGGAAGTTCAGACTATGGAGAAATACTCAAGAGGCTGAAGAGGCGCCCCTGCTAAGGGTGTAGGTCGTTCACGCGGCGCGAGGGTTCAAATCCCTCTTTCTCCGTTCTATTCCAAAACAAGCACCAGCTTAAGGAATCTCATGTACTTTAGAGATTCTTTTTTACACTCATCATTTACTTTATCACTATAAAGTGAATAAAAGTATTTTAAAATGAAAGTTGGTAGATAATGTAAAAAGGGATAGAAAAAGCAGTTGACACGGTGAGATGCTTATGTTAATATGAAAGTCCACCGCGAAAAACGGCGGTCAGATGAATTTGACACAGTTCAAAAAGAAATCTGAAAAAAATAAAAAAGTCTGTTGACAAACAAAAAGACGCGTGATATTATAAACGAGTTGCGTCTGAGACAAACAACAGATGCAAGCAAATATGCGAAGCATATTTGTGGCAACTCACGAAGTGT
>JAZQDM010000088.1:0-73806 GCA_045546775.1 Lachnospiraceae bacterium
GATCCGACTTCCTAATTATTACTTTACAAGAAGTGAGGTTTAGTTGTATGGCAACCGGCACAGGAAGCAAAACAGGAAACAGAAAAAGAAATACGTCTTCCCGAGGAAAAAATGTGAAAGCTACAAACAGAGGAAATTCCCGAAATACCAAAGCAAAAAAGCGTAATCAGGAACCGATGGATGGCGCGATTTTATATGATATTATTTTAATAGCTGTATTTGCAGTTGCTATTATTTTGTTTTTGTGTAATTTTGGTCTTATAGGTGCTGCCGGAAATGCAATCAGTGGTATTATGTTTGGATTGTTCGGCGTTTTGGCATACGTTGCACCAATTTTACTTTTTGTTGCAATTGCTTTTGGAACGGTAAACCAAGGCAATACGATTGCCAGAAGAAAGCTGATTGCCGGTGTTGTTGTGTTCGTGTTACTTGGTGTTATTTTTGAACTTTTAACCGGTAGACTCCATGAAAATGACACTTATAATGCAGTTGCTTTTTTTGAGAACGGTAAGATGTATCGAAACGGTGGCGGATTGTTATTTGGTAGTGTTGCATTCTTTTTGCATCATTTTTTGTCTACCGTAGGCACGGTTCTTGTTGTTCTTGTTGCAGGCATTATTTGTGGTGTGATTATAACAGACAAATCATTTGTTGACAGTGTGGTAAACGGTGGACACAAAGTGATGGAAATGTCCAGAGATGATGCGGATCGACGTAAGGAACGCGCAAAAGTAAGACAGGAAGAGATGTTACGTCGTAAAGAAGAACTCACGCAGCAACGCAAACTAAAAGAGGAAGAAAAAGAAAATGAAAAGATTTTGCGCATGGATAAAAAAGTATCCGGCGTAATGTTAGATACTGCTTTAAAAGAGCAAACAGAGCCCCCTTCCAGAGATGACATGCACGAAATTGTACTGGATGATATGGATAATATGCCGGTAGTTCATCAATATGTACAACAGACTATCTATGAACCGGAAGAAGTGGAAAACAGGCAGGACGAGTATATAGAACCGTATATGGAACCATATTACGAACCGGAACCGATACCGGTACATAATGAAATCGAAAAACCAAAAGCGGTTATGAAACCAAGTGCTGCTCCGATACATGCGGAAGCGCCATCGGAAACAATGGAACAGTTGACGGAAAAACAGACAAAACCACCCAAAAAATATGTTTTTCCACCTTTGTCCCGTCTGCAAAAGGGAAAAGCCGGAAATGGCGATTCTATGAGCAGTTTACGGGAAACAGCGTCAAGACTGCAACAGACTTTACAGACGTTTGGTGTGCGTGTGGCAATTACAGATATCAGTCAAGGTCCTTCTGTTACGCGCTATGAGTTACAACCGGAACAAGGTGTAAAAGTAAGTAAAATTGTTGGTTTGGCCGATGACATTAAACTAAATCTGGCGGCTACTGACATTCGAATTGAGGCTCCGATTCCGGGAAAAGCGGCTGTAGGTATAGAAGTGCCGAACAAAGAAAACAGCATGGTTGTGTTGCGGGATTTATTGGAATCCAAAGAATTTAAAGAATTTCCGTCTAATCTTGCATTTGCGGTCGGAAAGGACATTGGCGGCAAAGTAATTGTAACAGACATTGCAAAAATGCCCCATATGTTGATTGCAGGTTCCACCGGGTCCGGTAAATCGGTATGTATCAATACATTAATTATGAGTATTTTGTACAAAGCACACCCGGATGATGTAAAGCTTATCATGGTTGACCCCAAAGTAGTCGAATTAAGCGTTTATAACGGCATTCCGCATCTTATGATTCCGGTCGTGACAGAACCTAAAAAAGCTGCGGCAGCACTGCAATGGGGCGTTTCCGAAATGACTGAGCGCTACCAGAAGTTTGCAGATTTTAATGTACGTGACTTAAAAGGTTATAATCAAAAAGTAGAAAGTATGCGTCAAGCCGGCGATGAATCGGCACCTGCAAAGATGCCTCAAATTGTTATCATTGTAGATGAGTTGGCGGACCTTATGATGGTTGCAGCGGGGGAAGTGGAAGAAGCAATTTGCCGCCTCGCGCAGCTTGCAAGAGCGGCAGGAATTCATTTGATTATTGCTACGCAAAGACCGTCTGTTGATGTTATTACCGGTCTGATTAAAGCAAATATGCCAAGCCGTGTTGCATTTGCGGTTTCCAGTGGTGTGGACTCCAGAACCATTCTAGATATGAACGGAGCCGAAAAACTTCTCGGAAAAGGAGATATGCTTTTTTATCCCCAAGGCTATCCAAAACCGGCCCGTATTCAAGGTGCTTTTGTGTCAGACAAAGAAGTGTCGGATGTCGTTGATTTCCTGAAAAATCAGGCACTCGGAAATACATACAACGAAGACATTGAAGAGCGGATTCAAAATATGGGCAGTGCCTCGGCTTTGTCCGGCGGCGGTGGAAGCTTGTCGGAACGTGATCAATATTTTGAAGAAGCAGGCAAATTTGTCATCGAAAAAGATAAAGCATCTATAGGAATGTTGCAAAGAGTATTTAAAATTGGTTTTAACCGGGCCGCACGTATTATGGATCAACTCTGTGATGCCGGCGTGGTCGGTGAGGAAGAAGGAACGAAACCAAGAAAAGTATTAATGAGTATGGAACAGTTTGAACAATACTTGGAAGAGTATTAAAAAACTAGAAAATGGAACATAAATTATTTTTTTACAAACGGAGGATTTAGTGTGAAAACAGATATTCAAATTGCGCAGGAAGCAGTCATGGAACCGATAACAGAAGTTGCAAAGAAATTGGATATTTCCGTAGATGAATTGGAATTATACGGCAAATACAAAGCCAAAATTTCAGACGAGTATTTGGAACGTATTTCTGATAATCCGGATGGTAAACTTATCCTTGTTACAGCAATCAATCCGACTCCTGCCGGAGAAGGAAAGACAACAACAAGTGTAGGTTTGGGACAGGCATTTGGGAAATTGAATAAAAAAGCTGTCATTGCGTTAAGAGAACCTTCTCTCGGTCCGTGTTTTGGCATCAAAGGTGGGGCTGCAGGTGGCGGTTATGCACAAGTTGTCCCGATGGAAGATTTAAATCTTCATTTTACAGGAGATTTTCATGCCATTACTTCCGCAAACAATTTGCTTGCTGCTTTGCTTGATAACCATATTCAGCAGGGCAATGAATTGGGAATTGATACAAGACAGGTTGTATGGAAACGCTGTCTGGATATGAATGACCGAGTTTTGAGAAATGTTGTTGTTGGTCTTGGCAATAAGACAGACGGAACTGTAAGAGAAGACCATTTTGTTATTACCGTTGCATCCGAAATTATGGCAGTTCTTTGTCTTGCTTCAGATATGGATGATTTAAAGAATCGTCTTGGACGTATTGTTGTTGCTTACAATTATGCAGGTGAACCTGTTACTGCAGCACAGTTGAATGCTGTTGGTGCTATGGCGGCATTATTAAAAGACGCATTAAAACCAAACTTAATTCAGACATTGGAACATACACCGGCTATTGTACACGGTGGACCTTTTGCCAATATTGCACACGGATGCAACTCTGTGCGTGCAACAAAAGCTGCATTAAAAATGGCAGATTATGTTATTACAGAAGCCGGTTTTGGCGCGGACCTTGGTGCGGAAAAATTCTTTGACATTAAATGCCGTATGGCAGATTTGAAACCGGATGCAGTTGTTTTAGTAGCAACTATCCGTGCTTTAAAATACAATGGTGGTGTTGCAAAAGCTGATTTGAATGCAGAAAATCTGGACGCTTTAAAGAAAGGCATTGTAAACTTAGAAAAACACATTGAAAACTTACAGAAATACAAAGTTCCTGTTGTCGTAACACTAAACTCTTTTATTACGGATACCGATGCAGAAATCTCTTATGTAAAACAATTCTGTGAAGAAAGGAATTGCGACTTTGCCATTTCAGAGGTATGGGAAAAAGGTGGCGAAGGCGGTATTGCCCTTGCGGAAAAAGTGTTGGAAACATTAGAGAAAAAAGAAAGTCATTTTGAAGTTCTTTACAAAGATGAAGCATCTTTAAAAGAAAAAATCGAAACAGTAGCCAGAGAAATTTACGGTGCAGATAAAGTTGCTTATGTCGGAAATGCTTCAAAACAAATCGAGAAATTAGAAGCGCTTGGATTTGGGAATCTGCCTGTATGTATGGCAAAAACCCAGTATTCTCTTTCCGATGATCCGGCACTGTTAGGAAGACCGGAGCACTTTGAAATTTCCGTACGCGATGTATATGTTTCGGCAGGCGCCGGTTTTGTCGTAGTTTTAACCGGTGCGGTTATGACTATGCCTGGACTTCCAAAAGCACCCGCTGCATACAATATTGATGTTAACGAAGACGGTGTAATTACCGGATTATTCTAAATTTAAGAGAAAGAGAGACAATGCATATGCCACAAATTATTGATGGAAAAGCAATTTCCACACAAATCAAAAATGAATTAAAAGAAAAAGTGGAAGCAATGAAAAAGGAAGGAAGAGAAGTTTGTCTTGCTGTTATTCAAGTTGGAAATGATCCGGCTTCCTGTGTTTATGTAAATAACAAAAAGAAAGCATGCGAATATATCGGTATTAAATCTCTTGCATATGAGCTTCCGGAAAGTACAACGGAGCAGGAATTGCTTGATTTAATCAAAGAATTAAACGAAAAAGACGATGTGAACGGTATTTTAGTCCAGCTTCCGGTTCCGAAACACATTGACGAAGATAAAGTAATTCAGTCAATTTCCCCAAAAAAGGATGTGGATGGTTTTCATCCCCAGAGTGTTGGTGCTCTTTGCATCGGACAACCTGGATTTGTGTCCTGTACTCCGGCAGGTATTATTCAGCTGTTAAAACGAAGTGGTATTGAAATTGCCGGAAAAGAATGTGTTGTTGTAGGAAGAAGTAATATCGTCGGCAAACCGATGTCATTGC
The DNA here is from genome assembly GCA_045546775.1 of Lachnospiraceae bacterium. GTDB lineage: Bacteria > Bacillota > Clostridia > Lachnospirales > Lachnospiraceae > RGIG3002. The sequence goes on from JAZQDM010000088.1 coordinate 4,914, forward strand.
TTTTGCTTCGTGAGAATGGTACCGTTACCATTACTCATTCCCGTACAAAAGATTTAAAGGAAGTTTGCAAACGTGCAGATATTTTGGTCGTTGCTATCGGCAAACCTCGTTTTATTACAGAAGAATATATTAAAGAAGGAGCCGTTGTTATTGACGTTGGTATCCACAGAAACGAAGAGAACAAACTTTGTGGTGATGTTGACTTTGATGCAGTTGCTCCGCACTGTAGTGCAATCACACCGGTTCCCGGAGGTGTTGGACCTATGACAATTGCTATGCTTATGAACAATTGTGTGCAATCAATAGATATGTAAAAATATTAGAAATTTGTTTCATGTCAATCATTTTTTACGAAACTGGAAGGTGACAGCAAATGAAATGTCCGAAGTGTGGTTTTGAAATGCAGGACGAACAGCTTTACTGTGAAAACTGCGGAAATGAAATTCAAATCGTACCAAATTTCGAACCGGAAATTGAAAATAGCATATCGGAAACATTAAATACACTGGCTGAACAACTTGCAAAAGAAGAAGCAGAAGTTTCCAAAGAAGATAAGGATGATTTTTTAGAGGAAGATCCGCATTTCTTTGATAAACTTTTTTCTTCCAATCGAAAAGTGTTTATTCTTTGTACGGTTGGTGCCGCGTTTTTGATTATTGTACTTTTTTTGATCGCATTTTTTGTCCTTCAGTTTCGTTCCAAAGGATATCATATTAATCAGGCAATCGAATATGCCGACGAAGAAAATTATGATGCTGCCATTGCGTGCTTGAATCGCGCTGAAGAAATCGATGCATTCGATGCAGATATTTATTTCTTAAAAGCAGATTATTATTATTTGCAAAACAAAGAAACCGATGCAATACTCAATTTAAAAACCATTGCGTTAACGCCAGGATTTGACATTGTGGATGTAGAAAATGCATATAGTAAACTGATTAATATTTATCGAAAAAATAATGACTATCAAGCTATTAATGATTTACTTCTTGCATGCGATTATCCGGATATCATCTATTCGTATCAAAGTTATATGGCTTACCCGCCGGATTTTAGTTATGCAGAAGGTACATATCAGGAAGTCGTACCGCTTAAGTTGAGCAGCAATACATACGGCAATATATATTATACTACTGACGGCAGCATACCGGACGAAAGCAGTGATATTTATACTACACCTATTTTTTTGGAAACCGGAACCTATGAGATTCATGCCTATTTTGTGAACGATTATGGCATCAAAAGTGAGATGGTAACAAAAACATATATTATTGATACCGTTGTTCCAAATGCGCCGGAAATCAGTGTATATAGCGGTGACTATACAAGTCCTCAGCTGATTGAAGTTACGGCAGCGGAAGGTTGTACGGTGTATTATACTATCGACGGAACCGAACCGACTATTGACAGTCTGCAGTATACAGAGCCAATTCCAATGCCTATGGGCGCAACTAAAATGAAATTTGTTGCATACAGTGAAGAAGGCGTCGCCGGTGAGAGCGTGACTCGAAATTATAATTTGAAATTGAACGCACAAATAACAATTAACGATGCTCTGGCACGTCTGTCAGAATGTCTCGTAGAGCAAGGTTATATTTTGGATATGTACGGTCACAAAACAGGTATCCAGGGACGTTACGTATACAAATGTGGCGCGGTTTATCGTCTGGATGGTTTTGATTACTATTTCATACATGAGTATTATGAAGATTCACTGGAAGTACAGTCAAAAACAGGACGCATTTTTGGTGTGAATATTACTTCCGGAGAATGTGGTAATATCGGTTTGGATGAAGAAGCAAATTATTATTTTGCACCTTTTTAAAGCGCAACAAAGACATCATAAATTCAGCATTATTAACAAAATATAGTTGCGTTTTTTTACATAATAACGTATTATATTTTCGATGCTTTTCGACAATGAAGTAAAAAAGCAAGCGAAGCTAGGGAGGAAGAAAATGTACAAAATTCTAAAAGCAGAAGAATTAACTGCGAATATTTTCCTTATGGAAGTAGAAGCAAGACGCGTTGCACAGTCTTGCCAGCCGGGACAGTTCATAATTGTTCGTAACGATGCGGAAGGCGAAAGAATCCCGCTCACAATTTGTGATTACGACAGAGAAAAAGGAACGATTACAATTGTATTTCAGGTAGTAGGAGCTGCAACACAGTTTATGGCAAACTTAAAAGTAGGTGACAGCTTCCATGACTTTGTCGGACCGTTAGGATGTCCTTCAGAATTTGTAAACGAAGATATAGAAGAGTTAAAAAAGAAAAAGATTCTTTTTGTTGCCGGCGGTGTAGGTACAGCACCGGTTTATCCGCAGGTAAAATGGTTGCATGAAAGAGGCATCGATGCAGATGTTATCGTTGGTGCAAAAACGAAAGATTTGCTTATTTTAGAAGAAGAAATGAAGGCAGTTGCCGGAAATCTTTATATTACAACAGATGACGGTTCCTACGGCAGAAGCGGTATGGTAACACAGACCATCAAAGACCTTGTAGAAGAAGGCAAAACATACGATGTTTGTGTCGCTATCGGACCGATGATTATGATGAAATTTGTTTGCTTGCAGACAAAAGAATTAGGTATTCCTACGATTGTCAGCTTAAACCCGGTTATGGTTGACGGTACAGGTATGTGCGGCGCTTGTCGTGTTACTGTTGGCGGCGAAGTAAAATTTGCCTGTGTAGACGGTCCTGAATTTGACGGTCACCTTGTAAACTTTGATGAGGCAATGAAACGTCAGCAAATTTATAAGACAGCTGAAGGAAGAGCTTTCTTAAAAGCAAAAGAAGGCGATACGCATCACGGCGGATGCGGCAATTGCAGCGACGAAAACTAAAGGAGGCAACAAATGGACGTTTTAAAGAAAGTTCCTGTAAGAGAACAGGACGCAAAAGAAAGAGCAACAAACTTTGAAGAAGTATGTTTGGGATATAACAAAGAAGAAGCGATGGAAGAAGCTTCCAGATGTATCAACTGCAAAAACGCACAGTGCGTAAAAGGATGTCCTGTTTCCATTGATATTCCGGGCTTTATTGCACAGGTGAAAGAAGGAAACGTAGAGGAAGCTTACAAAATTATTAGTGAATCTTCCGCACTTCCTGCAGTTTGTGGTCGTGTTTGCCCGCAGGAAAGCCAGTGTGAAGGAAAATGCATTCGCGGCATCAAAGGGGAACCGGTTTCCATCGGTAAGTTGGAACGTTTTGTTGCAGATTCCGCAAGAGAAATGGGTATCAAACCGGAAGGTGCAAAAGAGAAAAAAGGCAAAAAAGTGGCTGTAATCGGTTCCGGTCCTGCAGGTCTTACTTGTGCCGGTGATTTGGCAAAGATGGGCTATGATGTAACTATTTTTGAAGCCCTTCACGAAGCAGGCGGTGTTCTTGTATATGGTATTCCGGAATTCCGTCTTCCGAAAGAAAAAGTAGTAAAACAGGAAATTGAAAACGTAAAAGCTTTAGGCGTTAAAATCGAAACAAATGTAGTTGTTGGTAAATCCGTTACCATCGACGAATTGATGGAGAACGAAGGATTTGATGCTGTATTTATCGGTTCCGGTGCCGGACTCCCGAAATTCATGGGTATTCCGGGCGAACAGGCAAACGGCGTGTTCTCTGCAAACGAATATTTGACAAGAAGCAACTTGATGAAGGCGTTTGATGAAAATTCCACAACACCGATTATGCGCGGCAGAAAAGTAGCTGTAGTTGGTGGTGGTAACGTTGCTATGGATGCTGCAAGAACAGCACTTCGTCTCGGTGCAGAGGTTCACATTGTTTATCGTCGAAGCGAAGAAGAGCTTCCTGCCAGAGTGGAAGAAGTGCATCACGCAAAAGAGGAAGGAATCATTTTTGATCTTCTTACGAATCCGGTTGAAATTTTGGAAGATGAAAATAACTGGGTATGCGGTATTAAGTGCGTGAAAATGGAACTTGGCGAGCCGGATGAATCCGGAAGAAGAAAACCGGTTGTAAAACCGGATTCCGAGTTCATTATGGATGTTGATACAGTGATTATGTCTCTCGGAACATCTCCAAACCCGCTTATTTCCTCCACAACAGAAGGCTTGGAAGTAAACAAATGGAAATGTATCGTTGCAGATGAAGAATTTGGCAAAACAACAAAGGAAGGCGTTTATGCCGGCGGTGATGCTGTAACAGGTGCCGCAACCGTTATTCTTGCTATGGGTGCAGGAAAAGCCGGTGCGAAAGGTATTGATGAATATCTTTCCAAATAATGCTGTGTGACACAAAACAAAATCTTAATGATTTCTACAAAAGGAGATGTTTACGCATCTCCTTTTTTGATGTAAAATAAATGGTATAAAATGTTAGAAAAACATTTTTATAAAGTGTATTTTGGGAGGTATTACAAATGTATCGTGATAATGCATCGAAAGCGGAGGACAATAAATCATCTGCATTTACGTTACTTTTTGTTGGTGGTGCAGGTATTATTTTTATTATTTTATGTATCATCGGGGTTATTGATTTGAATTTGCATGAAGTTGCAAAATATATGGCATACGGACTTTTGGGCGGCATGTTTGTGCTTTTCTTTGTTATGGGTATTGTTTCGTTACGTTCCTTTAAAGATTTTTCTGCAAAAGCAGTTAAAGAAGATACTCTTACAGAAGAAATCAGTAATTGGTGCAAAGCTTCATTAAGTGCGTCACAAATTGATTCGCTGATGTCGCAAATGAATAAAAACGACGCAGAAAATACAGAAGAGCCAATAGAGCCGGAAAGCGACGAAGAACTTTATTTTAAACGAACGGAAATTATGAAAAAATTAATTTCTGAAAAATTCATGAATTTGGATGAAGCATATTTAGACCATTTTATCGATAAAATGTATTCCGATATTTTTTCAGAATAATAGTTTGCATAAAGAAAGGCTTGTTTTGTGAAAATAACAATTATAACTGTTGGGAAAATCAAAGAAAAATATTTCCGCGATGCAATTGCAGAATATGAAAAACGACTGTCAAAATATTGCAAATTAGAAATCGTGGAAGTTTCCGATGAAAAAACACCGGATAAAGCAAGTGATTTGGAAGAAAATATAATAAAAGAAAAAGAAGCAGAACGCATCCTAAAACATATAAAAGAGGATGCTTTTGTTTATACATTAGAAATTTTAGGTAAAAAGACCGACTCCGTTGCATTTGCAAAACAAATTGAAAATATAGGTATTTCGGGAAAGAGTCATATTCAGTTTGTTATCGGAGGTTCGCTTGGTTTGCATGAAAGCATCAGCAGACGTTCCAATTGCAAACTTAGTTTTTCAGATATGACATTTCCGCACCAGCTTATGCGCGTAATTTTATTGGAACAAATATATCGTTCCTATCGGATTATAAACAACGAACCATATCACAAATAAAGACTACATTTGGAGCGTTGAAGAGGAGAAAATTATGAAAATGAAAAAGACAATTGCTGCGACAACCAGCATATTTTTATTTGTTTTCGCTATATTTATGTCACAAAACAATGATAACTTAAAAGTTGATACAATAGAAACGGTTACTCAAACATCTGTGTCACTTCCGGTATACCAAAGCGATACGACGCTTTATACGACTGCGATAACGGATGAAACATCTTTAACAGATGAATTATTTGAAATGGAAGGTCAAGACCGTTCCGGATTGTATTTGAAGTATTATTATAATATTTCCTTGGAAAATGACACCTTTTTGGAAGCATTGTATAAAATTTGCAAAATGGCCCCACCTGAAACAGTGCAGGAAGTTTCCTCTTGGGGAGAAATGCTACAGGAGTCCATTCGTTGTGTAAACAAAGAAAATCTTGTTTCACTATATACTTGTGAAAAAATAAATTCCCGCCTTTTGTTTTATGGTATAACAGAAGTTTCCTTTGATAATTTGGAAGAAGAGCAGGCTTATTTTTATAGCAACCTTGTATGCGCCCTTGATTTGGGACTTATCGATGTAACAATGGCACAGCATATTTTGGATGATAATTTATCGATTCCTGAACAGGAAAAATGGTTGATGGCTGTAGCCGACATGAGCGGAAACGGAAGAAACTATATTGGTTATTCAAACGAATTCCGTATTTATACAGATATCGAAAATTTATGCAACTTATATTCTTCGATGGAAGTGACTTTGTTTGAACAATTGGATGAAATACTTGCAACCGAAGAAAATATTTCACAAATCACTTTAAAAAACGCAGACTTTGATGCTAATTTTTTGCCTTCGCTAACCATGCTGTTTTCTTGTGAAGATTGTTCACGCATGACACAGATTATCGGCTTACTAAACAGTGAAGGAATCGTTACCAAAGTACAAGTGGAGCCAAAACTGGTAAAGGAAAACGATAGTTTTCACTATGATCTTGTTTTAGAATTTGAAACACACAAAGATATGTCTTTGTTTTGCGACGCATTAGAACAAAATGCAATGAATGTAAACTATTTTACAAAAGAAACTTCGCTTTTGACAAAAACGCCGCAGTGCCGTGAAATTTATAAAATCACGATTGCAGCAAACGAAGAGACGGTTTCCTTTTATTGTCTCCCGAAATATGTAGATGAAATAGAAGAATCGCTTACGGTAAAACTAGCAGAATCCGGTGTAGATGTATCCATTGTTTCACAAAAATACTTATGTAACAAAGGATTATATTTTTCGCTTGGCGGAACGGACCGCATGGGAGAATAACGCGCAATGGAATTGAATTTTTTACTTGCAATACAAGAACTTCGACAACCATTTTTTGACCTTTTCTTTTCAAATATTACTGTTTTAGGAAATGCAGGTATTTTTTGGCTTGGTTGCGGTTGTTTTATGCTTTGTTCAAAAAAATATCGCAGACATGGTATTTTATTGCTGCTTTCTATGTTGATTTGTCTTGTTGTTGGAAATCTATTTTTAAAAAACATGGTACAAAGACCACGACCTTGCTGGGTTATGCCGGAGGTTTTGTTACTGATTACGTCCCCTGCGGATTATTCTTTTCCGTCCGGACATACGATGCATAGTTTTGCAGCTGCAACAGCCATTTATTTTGCCAACAGAAAATGGGGGATTATCGCCTTATTCTTAGCAAGTCTTATTGCTTTTTCCAGGATGTATTTGTTTGTGCATTATCCTACCGACGTATTGGCCGGCTTGCTGATTGGTGTTATTTCTACTTTGGTACTGAATCGCATCATAAATAATCGTCTGCAAAAAATCTCTTTGAAAGGAGTAAACCAATATGAGAATGTATGATTTAATTATGAAAAAACGTAATAATTTCGAACTCACCACGGAAGAAATCACGTTTATGATTGAAGGTTATACACACGGTGAAATTCCGGATTATCAAATGTCCGCCATGATGATGGCAATTTATTTTAACGGTATGACAAAGGAAGAAACCTTAGCATTGACTCTTGCCATGGAAAACAGTGGCGAAGTGCTTGATTTGTCTGCTATCGAAGGCGTGAAAGTAGATAAGCATTCTACCGGTGGGGTTGGGGACAAAACTTCTCTTGCCTTGATTCCTATGGTTGCTGCTTGTGGTATCAAAGTGGCGAAAATGAGTGGAAGAGGACTTGGACATACCGGCGGTACTATTGATAAATTGGAAAGCTTTCCGGGATTTTCTACAGAAATAACATTGGAGCATTTTTTTAAAAATGTAAAAGAAAACGGCATTTCCATTATGGGACAGACGAAAGACCTTGCGCCCGCCGATAAAATGTTATATGCACTCCGGGATGTAACAGCAACCGTCGATAATATGTCACTCATTGCAAGTTCCATCATGAGTAAAAAACTGGCAGCCGGTGCAGATGCCATTGTTTTGGATGTAAAAACAGGAAGCGGCGCCTTCATGCAAAAGGAAGATGATGCCTTTGCTTTAGCAAAAGAAATGGTAGACATCGGAAATAATGCCGGCAAACATACCATTGCCATTGTTTCTGATATGGACCAGCCACTTGGATGTGCGGTAGGAAATATTTTGGAAGTTAAAGAGGCCATTGAAACATTAAACGGAAATGGACCAAAAGATTTTGAAACATTATGTCTTACGCTAGGTAGTTATATGCTCATTGCCGGCGGTATTGCAACCGATGTGAAAACAGCTGAGAGTATGTTAAAAGAAGCGATTACAAGCAAAAAAGCACTGGATGTATTGGCAACCTTTATCGCTTCCCAGGGCGGAGATGCCTCTTATGTTTACAATCCGGACAAATTTGAATCTGCAGCAATTATCGAACCGGTATGTGCACCGGTAAGCGGTTATATCGAGCAGATCAATTGTGCGGAAATCGGTACCTGCTCTTTGATTCTTGGTGGTGGCAGAGAAACAAAGGAAAGTGAAATTGACTTACAGGTCGGACTTGTCCTTTCCAAGAAAAAAGGTGATTATGTTTCTGCCGGAGAAGCGCTTGCCATAATCCATGGAAATGACGAAAAAAAAGTTGCCATTGCGAAAGAACGTTTTTTAAATGCGTATACGTTTTCCCAAACTCCGCAGTCAAAACAAAAACTTATAAAAGGAATTGTGAAAGCATAACATTTTTTTTCATGATTTGTCATATGGTATATCATGAGAGAAAAAAAGAAAACCCAATCAAATAGAACGAAAGAATTTATTGTGGAATCCTTAAAAATCCCCAGAGATATTGTTATGGGAGATTCTATTTTAACGGTGACAGGAAATCATTGTGCCCATATCGAAAATTACAGAGGTATTTTGGAATACAATACATGTCACATTTTAATTCAGGCAAAGCACTGTCAAATATGTTTTGAAGGAAACGGACTACATATTGATTATTATACAAATGAAGATATGAAAATAAGCGGATGTATTTCGAATATTCAATATATTTGACGGAGGCATTGTATGATTGCATTTTTTCGTTTTTTACAAGGATATCTCCGAATTAAAGTATGCGGTTTTTCACCGGAACGCTTTATGAATTTGTGTTGCAACCACAGCATATTACTATGGAATATCGAAAAGTGTAACGAGGATGACTACAATATGAATATCAGTCTGCGCGGCTATTTTCAAATAAGGCCGTTTGTCAGAAAAACCGGAACAAAAGTGGCAGTACTTGAAAAATATGGACTGCCCTTTTTTATTCCCCGTTTGAAAGTACATATGTTTTTTTTGTTTGGAATTGTTGCTACATTACTTTTCCTTTTTTGGACGACCGGATATATATGGAAAATAGATTTAGAAGGCAATGTCACGATTTCGGATAAGGAAATCTATGCGCTATTACAAGAAATGAATGTGGATATCGGTTGTTCCAAGCGCAATATATCCGTTGAAGAATTGGAAAAAGCACTTCGCAATGAATTCACAAATATTACATGGACATCACCCCAAATAGAAGGCACCTGCTTGCGCATACAAATCAAAGAAAATGACAAACTACTTATTGTGGAAGAAAATACGGATACACCAACGCATCTCATTGCGTCCAAAGACGGGAAAGTTGTATCCATTATAACACGTAACGGTATTCCCCATGTAAAAGCCGGAATGGATGTAAAAAAGGGAGATTTGCTTGTCTCCGGTCAAGTTCCGATTGTGAACGATAACGGTGAAACGACAAATTACCATTGTTATCCGGCAGACGCCGATGTATATTTGCAATGTGAATATACGTTTCAGGCAACTTTACCGATTTCTTATGTAAAACATCAGTACAACGGGAAACAATACAAAAGCCTTTATCTAAACTTATTTGGAAAAGAATTATCTTTTCCGAATTACACTGCAAAACAAAACTGCGATGTGCATTCAGACAGAAAGCAGGCAAAGGCTTTCGGACAATGGTATTTACCGTTATTTTATGGTTCAGATTTATACCAGGAATACCGTCCTGTCACAACAAAATATACCGAAACAGAAGTAAAAGACTATTTTAACAAAGAAATTCATACATTTGTGTCAAGTTTAGAGGAAAAAGGGGTACAATTTATTGAAAAAAATGTTAAAATAGATAAAGATGGGTCTAAATGGATTGCCGAAGCTGTTTTTACGGTCGTAGAAAAAACAGGAGAGTCCGTGCCTATCGACCGTCTGGATTTGGAACCAATCCGCACAAATACCTCTGAAACGAGTACAAACAATGAATAGATTTGAAATAAATGTTGAAGTTTCCGCTGAAGATATGCGGAATATATTTGGTTTATATGACAACCACATAAAAAAAATCGAAAATGATTTTCGCGTTTCCATTATTGACCGGGACGGTGCATTAAAAATCATTGGAGAAAACGAAGAATATGTAAATAAGGCATGTGTCGTAACGAAACAGCTTGCCGAATTATCAAGAAGGGGCAACATAATTCAAGAACAAAATGTGGATTATGCGATTACACTAGGTATGGAAAACAAAGCAGAAGAATTGATTGAAATAGATAGCGACTGTATTTGTCACACCGTAAACGGAAAGCCGGTCAAACCAAAAACGGTTGGGCAAAAACAATATGTAGATGCCATTCGCGACAATATGATTGTTTTCGGACTCGGTCCTGCCGGAACCGGCAAAACATTTCTTGCAATGGCTATGGCAATTACCGCTTTCAAAAACGAAGAAGTAGGACGCATTATTTTAACACGACCTGCCATTGAGGCGGGTGAAAAACTCGGATTTTTGCCGGGGGACTTACAAAGTAAAGTAGATCCTTATTTAAGACCTTTATACGATGCCTTGTATCAGATAATGGGTGCGGAAAGTTTTACTAAAAACATGGAAAAAGGGTTGATTGAAGTAGCACCGTTAGCTTATATGCGTGGCCGTACACTGGACAATGCTTATATTATTTTGGATGAAGCACAAAATACAACACCGGCACAAATGAAAATGTTTTTGACAAGAATTGGTTTTGGCTCAAAAGTAGTTATAACCGGTGATGCATCCCAAAAAGATCTTGCGCCGGGAACAAAATCCGGGCTTGATGTTGCATTAAAAGTATTAAATAAAATTGATAATATCGCTTTTTGTCATTTGACAAGCAAAGATGTAGTCAGACATCCGCTTGTTCAAAAAATAGTAAAAGCATACGAAGATTATGAGGCAAAATCAGCCAAACGAAAGAGTAGGGATACGAAAGTTGAAAAAAATAAATAAAAAGATACTTGTAACAATACTTTTAGCATTCTTTATTGTATTGTTGACCGGAAGTCTTGTATACATTTGCAGCTATTTTTATATGGAAAACGAGTTTCAAATTACCCGTAATGTAGTAATGGCCGTTATGGGAAGTTTACTTGTTTTGGAAGTTTTTTGGATTCAATATCAAAAAGAAAAATTAGACTATCAAAATGCATATGGCGGAAAGTTTGTCCGTTTTGCTATCCTTTATATGTTTGGTATTGTTTTTGCGGTTTTAATACCAATTTTACCATCCGGCGGCTGGCCATATATGGTCATCTTTACAGCGCTTGCCTGCTTTAGTAATATGGCATGCGGCATTGTGTCCGGCAGTGTTTTACTCACTATCACATTTTTATTAACACCGGATGCCGGAACTGAAATTTTTGTGTTGTACTTTATGAGTGGTATTGTTGCCATTTCTCTGTTTCAAAATATCGATGAATCTTTTCATGTTGGTATACCGATTGTTTTGTCGTTATTGTTCTTTCTTGTATGTGAGACTGCAAATGTTATTCTTTTTGTCAACCAGGAATTATCCGGGAATTTGTTTGTCATACCGTTTGTCAATGTAGTAATCAGTGCAATTATGCTCGTAACATTATTAAAACTTTACAATTATTTAGTTGTAAACAAATATCGAGACAAATATCAGGTTATCAACGACCAGGAATATCCCGTTATGGCAAAATTAAAAGAAGAACACAAAGAAGAATATTATACCGCCATACATACCGCTTATTTGTGTGATTGCATTGCAAAGCGTTTGCATCTGGACGAAAATCTCATTAAATCCGGCGCTTACTATTCGAAATGTGGTATTTTACACGGGGAAAGCAATGCAGAAAATGCTTTGAAAATTTGTAAAGAAAATAATTTTCCACCGAAGGTAAGGGAAATAATAAAAGAATCTTTTGAACGCTCACCGATTATGAAAGAATCAGCAGTTGTTATTTTGGCATATTCGATTGTTTCTTCCATACAGGAAATCTTCAAAAAAGATAACTCCGCCACTGTGAATTACGCAGAAGTCGTAGAGAAGCAAATGGAGAAAAAAATTGGTGATCAGCTTTTTAAAGATAACCTTTTAACTTATTCGGACGTACAAAAAATACGAAAAATTTTTGTGGAGGAAAAATTGTATTATGACTTTTTACGTTGAGAATGAAACGGATACCACTTTCGATTTTTCGCCGGAAGAGATTGTAAAAAAAGTAGCGGAAGCGGTTTTGGACGAAGAAAAATGTCCTTATGAAACGGAAATTAGTGTACTTCTGACAGACAATGAAGGAATTTGGCAATACAACAAACAATATCGGGAAATTGACAGACCTACGGACGTATTATCCTTTCCAAATTTATCATTTGAAACCATTTCTGACTTTGATACAGCCTGCAGTGAGGAAGCGGATTGTTTTCATCCGGACACCGGCGAACTAATCCTTGGCGATATTATCATTTCTGTTGACAAAGTACAAGAACAGGCCGCAACTTATGGCCATAGCATGCTTCGTGAATTTTCATTTTTGGTCGCGCATAGTATGTTACATTTGTGCGGATATGACCACATGGAACCGGAAGATGCAAAACTTATGGAACAAAAACAGGATAAAATTTTAAATACATTGGGGATTACAAGAGATTAACTATGAAAAATACAGCAAGAAATCGTATAAAAAACAGAACAGGTATTGGTACGGGATTGATTTTTTCCAGCATGCTTTTTGAATTCATCATACTGTTGGAAAGATTTTTATTTTCATTTTTTTTAAATGACACCGGAATGGGATATTATTCTTTTGTCTATGAAATGTATACAATAATTATGGTTGTTTTCAGCTGGTCCTTGACATATGGTGTTTCTAAAACAGTGCGAAACCGTATTGCAAAAGGGCAGATTAAAAATACCGGACGTGTTCGAAAAGCAATTTTAATTTATGGAGCAATCATTGGCATATTCATTTGTCTTTTAAGTATTGTCACTTCCGAATTTGTTTCCGGAACAATATTGATGCAGCCGTTAAACAAACTTGCGCTTTGGGTTATGGCTCCTCTTTTAATGATTTCCGTATTTGTCAGTGCTTTCCTTGGTTATTTTGAAGGAATCGGAACCATTGTTCCAACATCCATCGCAAGACTTACCGGAGCAATTTTATCATGCGTTTTTGGTTTCCTTTTTGGAAAACTGTTTTTGAATTATGGACAGAAGGTAGCAAAAGTAGTCCAAAACGAAAATCATGCACCGGCTTATGCAGTAATTGGCATTTTTGTAGGACTATTATTGTCCCAAATTATTGTTCTTGTTTTTCTTATACTGGTGAATCATGTGCATGGCCGTACCGTAAAGCGTCAGTTAAAGGAGGACAACTCCAAAATCTTGGATTCTTACCCGGATTTACTCAAAAATATTTATATTTACGGATTACCATTTACCTTGATTATGCTTTGTTTAAGAGGGGTTGTCTTTGTTAATATGATGTTGTATGCACATTGTGGTTCTGCAACAGATTTTTCCGTCCAATACGGCTCCTTTTATGGCAAATACGCTGTACTAATCGGTTTTTTTGTATGCTTGCTCGGTTTTATGATTGCTAAGCCCTTAAATGCAATTGTACATTACCACAAAAGGGAAGAATATCGTGCCGTTAAAGATATCTTCTCCGGTGCAATTCATTCCTTTATGATTTATGGAATTCCGATTACTGTTTTGACAGCTGTATTGGCACAACCAATTACGAACTGTTTCTTTAGCAACGACGAAACTATTGTTTTTCTTATACAAGTTAGTTCCACACTTATTTTTCTTATCCCATGTGCGTTGTTCTTTGTCTATGTGATGCAGCGTATCGGGAAAGAAATGGTTGTTTTAAAGAATGTTGCAATTGCATTCGTTTTACAAACAATTGCCGTTATTTTCTTTTTGTATATTTTAAAACTGGGAATCGTAGCTATTGCATATGGTTATATGATTATGTTCCTTGTTATTGTTGTTTCCAACGGAATAACATTGATGCGTTACTTAAAATGTACATTAGACTATTTTCATATTATTTTAGTTCCTGTCATTGCAGCCGGAATAGCAGGACTGCTGGCCATGTTACTTTCCAGAGCACTTTTGGATAAAGCCGGTTCTTTGATTACAACATTAGTATGTGGTATTTTAGGATATATTGGCTATTTTGTACTTTTCTTTGCTTTAAAAGGCGCAACCGAGAAGGAATTAAACAAAATTTCAGGTGGAAAATTATTACGTCAATTTGCCACCATGTTTCGGTTACTTTAACAATAATAATTGAATAAAAAATAAAGATAAGCTGATACTGATTAATAGGGAGAGCAGCATGGAGGTATTTTATGAAAGTTGCAAAAAGTATTGGCTTATTTTTTCTGTTTCCATTATCAATGTTTTTAATAGGCGCATTTTCCGGCATTGTGTTTGAACATTATTTTTATCCGGGCGATGACCCGGAAGTGAAAAATGTTTCCTTGGAAGAAAAACAAGTTTTGACATCGGACACACAGTATATTATGGTAGAAGCCGATTTGTTGCGTAAAGAGGAAGTAGAAATTGTTTCTAACGTTCCGGAACATTATATCGGTTTAGACCGTGATATGTTTGTTGCGGCTATGGACGATTTTGAATCAAGTCCACCGTTGCACGAACTGGAACGGGGGTTGATCGGTGTAGAAGTAAAATCATTTTCAAATGATAGAGTAGTAATCCAAAAAAATTACTACAAAAAAGATAAACCGGAACATTTTTATTTGACAGTACAAGATAATTACGTTGTTGTTATGTGCGAAGATTTGCTTACCATATACATGAATACAACTATTTCTTTGGAAGATTTACCGGACCGAATCCAAACGGAAATCGTACAAAATAAATATATAGAAAGCGAAAAAGAACTGTATGACTTTCTGGAAACCTATTCCAGTTAAAGATGTACAGACAATGGACGAGGAGAACAGATGAATATTGCAATCATCGGCGGTGGTGCCTCAGGCATGATGGCGGCCATTCAAGCAGCAAAAAAACATGCTACAGTAACTATATTTGAAAAAAATGACCGGGTAGGCAAAAAAATATTGATGACCGGCAACGGAAAATGTAATCTTTCTAATACTAATTTTGATTTGCGTTTTTTTCATTCCGACACAAAGACGGATTTGTCAACTTTTTTTGATGCTTTTGGTGTAAAAGAAACCATTTCTTTTTTTGAAAAAGAAGGCATGTTAATAAAAAACAAAAACGGATATCTGTATCCTGCATCGGAGCAAGCATCCACCGTATTGGATGTTTTACGTTTTGCTTTAAAAAGACTTGGCGTTATATGCAAGACAGACGCAGAAGTAAAAAAAATATATAAAAAGGGAAACCAATTTGGAGTTGAAACAAAAACCGAAACAATCTATTTCGACAGCGTAATTATTGCCAGTGGCAGCAAAGCCGGTCCCCAGCAAACGGTTTCCGGAAGCGGCTATATGATTGCAAAATCTTTAGGGCATCATGTAGTAGAACCGCTGCCTGCCTTGGTACAATTGCGTTGTAAAGAAGACTATTTCAAACAAATTGCCGGCATTCGGACCGATTGTTCTTTGACCATGTTGGTGAATGGGAAACCAACACAATGTGAGCGCGGTGAACTCCAACTTACGGAATACGGCATTTCAGGTATTGTCGTATTTCAGTTGAGCGGGAATGCCGCAAAAGCATTAAAATGCAAGAATACTGTGCAAGTACAAATGGATTTTCTGCCGGATTTTACAGAAGAAACATATAAAGCTTTCGTACATAATCGTTTTGAAGCAAAAAAAGGACAAACCGCAGAGGAATTTTTCCTCGGCATGACAAACAAAAAACTGCTTATGCTATTTTTAAAGTTATCCGGACTTTCTCCGGCAGAAATAGTAGACGAACAAACAAAAGAAAAATGTCAACATGTGTTTTCGCTCTTACGTACCTTTACAGTCAACGTAAAAGAAACGAATCCTTTTCCAAATGCACAAATATGTTGTGGTGGAGTACGTATGGATGAAGTCACGAACAACCTGGAATCAAAAATAGTTCCCGGACTATACTTTTGCGGGGAACTCTTAGATGTGGACGGACGCTGTGGCGGTTACAATTTACAGTGGGCATGGACCAGTGGCTATATTGCCGGTGTTCATGCGGCAAAGAAGGAGTCAGTATGATAAAAATTTCACAGCTTAAGCTTCCAATCTCTTATACGGATGATATGCTGTATAAAAAAGTATGTAAAATTTTAAAAACAGAAAAGCAGACTATTTCCGCCATCTCGATTGCCAAGCGTTCTATTGATGCAAGAAAAAAAACGGATATTTTTTATAGTATAACTGCATATGTGGATGCAAAAAATGAAGAAATGCTTGTAAAAAAAGCAAACAACAAACAAGTATCTTTGGAAAAAATTGAGAAATACAAATTTCCGGAAAGCGGAACAAAAACATTACAACACCGACCTGTTATTATTGGCAGTGGTCCGGCAGGACTTTTTTGTGCGTATATGCTTTCCAAACACGGATACGCCCCTATTGTTTTGGAACGTGGTAAAGATGTGGATTCCAGAAAAAGGGACGTAGACACTTTTTGGGAAAGCGGCATATTGCAGCCTAATTCTAACGTTCAATTTGGAGAGGGCGGTGCAGGCACTTTTTCCGACGGTAAATTAAACACTCTTATCAAAGATAAAGACGGAAAAAATAAAGAAGTTTTGTCTATCTTTGTTTCTCATGGTGCACCGGAATCCATTCTATTTGACAACAAACCACATATCGGCACGGATGTTTTGATTACTGTTGTAAAAAACATGCGAAAAACCATTGAAGAAAACGGTGGCGAATTCCGCTTTGAACATCAAGTTATAGATTTTACCCAACAAGACCAACATCTAACATCCTTGATTGTTCAAGACAGAACCGGCAGCTCTTACGAACTGCAAACAAATATTGCGGTATTGGCAATCGGTCATTCTGCCAGAGATACATTCGAAATGCTTCATGAACGAAACATTCCGATGGAAGCGAAATCGTTTGCAGTAGGATTTCGCGTAGAACATCCGCAACACTTGATACAAACATCGCAGTACGGTGAATATGCCGATTCTTTGCCTGCAGCAGCATACAAAGTAACGGCAAAAACATCGTATAACCGAGGCGTTTATTCGTTTTGTATGTGTCCCGGCGGGTATGTTGTAAATGCTTCATCGGAGCAAAACAGATTAGCTGTCAACGGCATGAGTTATAGTGACCGGTCCGGTCAAAATGCAAACAGTGCTATTATTGTTGCTGTAACACCGGATGATTTTGGGGCTGAAGGGCCACTTGCCGGTGTATATTTCCAGAGGGAACTGGAAGAGAAGGCATTTGCCATTGGTGGCGGGAAAGTACCTGTGCAATATTATGGTGACTTCAAAAACGGTACCTTATCGGATTCCGATGCAACAACTTTTGACCGTGCGAATTCAAAAACAACGGATTGTACGGAAGAAACAAACTTTTTTACAAATGAGTTTACCCCACAAATCAAGGGACAATACTGTTATGCCAATGTGCATGAGATTTTGCCGCAAGAACTGAACAAAGCCTTTATTGAAGGCATGGAACACTTTGGTAAAATCATACCAGGCTTTAACCACAGTAAGGTTTTTGTAGATGGTATTGAAAGCCGGACATCATCACCGGTAAGAATTCATAGAGACGAAGCAGAACAAACAATTGTACGTGGACTATATCCCTGTGGGGAAGGTGCCGGTTATGCAGGCGGTATCACTTCGGCTGCAATGGACGGCATGAAAATTGCAGAAGGCATTGCAAGAGAATTCAAACCATTGTATACTATTGCAGACTGATTTGTTTTTTTAGGAGGAGTAGTTGTGAATAAGTTAAGAGAGATGATGAAGGACAAAAAACGTATTGTTATTAAAATCGGTTCTTCTTCTTTGCAGCATAAAGAAACAGGGGACTTGGATTATATTAAACTGGAAATGCTCGTTCGTGAGCTTTGTGATATCCGTAATCAAGGAAAAGACGTTGTGCTTGTCAGTTCCGGTGCCATTGCGGCAGGAAAAAAAGCAGTACATATCAAATCTTTTGATAACGTTGAAAATCCGATGGCGGCAAAACAGGCTTGTGCGGCAATCGGTCAGGCGCGACTTATGATGACATACCAAAAAATTTTTGCAGAATACAACCAGGTAACCGCACAGATTTTGATGACAAAAAATACCATTGTAGACAATTTGAACCGCTACAATGCGCACAACACGTTTTCTGAGCTTTTAAATATGGGCGTTGTGCCGATTGTTAACGAAAACGACACAGTTGCAACATATGAAATTGTAATCGGTGATAACGACACATTATCTGCCATTGTTGCAGCACTTGTGGATGCAGATTTGTTAATCTTATTATCTGATATCGATGGTTTATACACCGATGACCCGAGACAAAATCCGGACGCACAATTTATCGAAACGGTTCCGGAATTAACCGATGAATTGATGAAAATGGGAAAAGGATCTACCGGAAGCAGCGTGGGTACCGGCGGTATGAACACAAAAATGCAGGCCGCTACCATTGCCACCAAATCCGGCATTGATATGGTCATCGCAAACAGCAAAGACATCCGTGTTATCCACAGAATTCTGGAAGGAAAAAATGTGGGAACGCTCTTTTTGAGTAATCCGGATGAAGGTTTTGATTTACCCGGATTTGTAGAAGAAATGCATCACTAAAATGCAAGATAATTGAGGACATTATTTATGAATATGGAAGAAAAAATCAAACGTATCAATGAGCTCTATCATAAATCACAGGCGGAAGGCCTGACAGAAGAAGAAAAAAAAGAACAGGCAACGCTTCGCAGCGAATATGTTGCCAATGTACGCGCAAACCTACGTGGACAGTTAAACAATATTTCCATCGAAAATGCAGATGGAACAATTACTCATTTAGGGGAAAAATATGGAAACAAAAATCTCCATTAGAAAAAAAGCGCTTATGCTAAGAGGTGAACTGTCAAAAGAACAACGTTTTCTTTACAGTCGTCAAATTTCGGATAAACTAGTTTCCCTTTCCTCCTATAAAAACGCGGATATCGTTCTCGGTTTTGTAGGGTATGGAAGCGAAATAGATACCATTCCTTTTTTGGAACAGGCAAGGGCGGACGGAAAACAAGTTTTTTGTCCGGTGTCTTATGAAGACGGAACGATGCAATTTTATCGTTATGACGGAAAAGATAGCTTAGCAGAAGGCTACAAAGGAATCCCGGAGCCGAAAGAACGGCAAAATATTTTTTCCCCGGAAGAAAACCACACCAAAAAAGTATTTTTGTTAATGCCCGGCGTTGCTTTTGACAAAGAAGGACACCGTATCGGCTACGGAAAAGGCTTTTATGACAGATATTTTTGTAATTATAAACCGGATGCTTCGGTTGCTGTATGTTATTCGTGTCAAATATTTTCACAAATTCCGCACGAACCACACGACATCCGGGCTTCTTTGATTATCACGGAGGACACAACTATGGATTTAATGGAAATGGGACAAAAGGCAGTCGCTGCCAAATACAAATTACAAAATCTAACAGAAATCGAAAAAAACAATGCTCTTATGGCAGTTGCAAACGCATTGGAAGAAGATTGTGAACCAATTTTGTCGGCAAATGCCATTGACATTAAAACCGGCGAAGAAAAAGGCATGCATTCCGGCATGATTGATCGTTTGCGTCTTACCAAAGACCGCATCAAAGCAATTGCAGACGGACTTCGTGAAATCGTAGAACTTCCGGATTGTCTGGATGAAGAAATCGAAACTTTCGAGCGCCCGAACGGCTTGAAAATAAGCAAAGTTCGCGTTCCTTTGGGCGTTATCGGAATCATTTACGAATCCCGTCCAAACGTAACTGCGGACGCATTTGGTCTTTGTTTTAAAACCGGAAACGCTGTGATTTTAAAAGGCGGAAGCGATGCTATTCATTCCAATAAAGCCATTACAGAAAGTATCCGCAAAGCACTTGCTTCCTGCGACATTACCGAAGATGCCGTGCAACTGATTACGGATACAAACAGAGAAACAACAACGGCATTTATGAAAATGAACGAATACGTTGACGTGCTCATTCCCCGCGGAAGTGCAGGTCTGATTCGTGCGGTTGTAGAAAACAGTACGATACCGGTAATCGAAACCGGCACCGGAAACTGCCATGTTTTTGTAGATGAAAGTGCCGATTTGGACAAAGCCATCGCTATCATTGTCAATGCAAAAACACAGCGAATCGGCGTTTGTAACGCATGCGAATCACTGATTATCCATGAAAACATAAAAGAACGCTTTTTGCCCAGACTTTCCGCTGCACTTAAAGAAAAAAATGTAGAAATGCGCGGCGATGAGGCCGTTTGTGAACTGATTTCCGATTGTATTCCTGCTACGGAGGAAGATTACGGCAAAGAATACTTGGATTATATTATTTCCATGAAAACAGTTTCCAATGTGGAGGAAGCGATTGCACATATCAACAAATACGGAACAAAGCATTCCGAAGCCATTGTTACTTGCAACGAAGAAAACGCAACCAAATTCAAACACGGCGTGGATGCGGCATGCGTGTATGTCAATGCTTCCACACGTTTTACGGATGGATTTGAATTTGGATTCGGTGCAGAAATCGGCATCAGTACCCAGAAGCTTCACGCAAGAGGTCCCATGGGCTTAAAAGAACTTACCACCTATAAATATACGATTGTCGGCGACGGCCAAATACGATAATACTATGACAAACGAACAGTTTGAGCAGGCAAAACAGCTTATTATAGGAAAAGTGCGGGAAAAGCAAGGGATTGGTACCCTTGCAGAAAAAACCGTGCATGCGGTGTTAAAACATGCATATGCACCGGATGCAGATATGCACGAAATACCGATTGAAAATTTTGTAGCTGACATTTATACCGGCACGGAAATTATCGAAATACAGACGAGACAATTCAACAAAATGCGTAAGAAGCTGGAAACGTTTTTAGCTCTTTATCCGGTTACGATTGTATACCCGATTCCGCACAAAAAATGGCTTATCTGGGTAGATGAAGAAACCGGCGAATTGTCCGAAAAACGCAAATCACCGTTGACCGGAAACGAGTATATGGGTTTTATAGAGCTATATAAAATCAAACCGTTTCTTACCGATGAAAACTTGCGAATTCGCTTTGTTTTGATCGACATGGATGAATACAAACTTTTAAACGGCTACGGCAAAGACAAGAAAAAACGTGCAACCCGGTTTGACCGTATTCCGCTTTTATTAGAAAGAGAAGTCGTAATAGAACAAAAAGAAGATTATATGCAGTTTGTTCCCTATGATTTGCCGGATGAATTTAGCGTAAAAGATTTTGCCAAAGCTGCTAAAATTCAAGCAAAACTAGCCGGTACGGTAGTACATATTTTGCATCATGTAGGTATACTTTCCAAAACAGGCAAAAAAGGAAACAGCTTTCTGTATAGAGTAAATGATATATAAAGCATGAAACGATGCGTATAAGCAAACGTCATGATGAGGAGAAAAGGATAGAACTATCATGCTGAATTTAAATTTGGACTCCATTGATATAAACGGACAAATTCCCGAAGATGAAACACAAAGACAATACTATTTTATGGCAAAAGCGCGCAAACACGTTGCGAGTTTGCAACAGCAGCTGGGACGTGTGCCAACTTGTGCCGTCACCACATTTGGGTGTCAGATGAATGCAAAAGACTCTGAAAAATTAGTCGGTATTTTAGAAAAAATCGGATACAAGTTGATTGAATCGGAAGATGCAGATTTTGTTATCTATAATACTTGTACAGTTCGTGATAATGCAAACCAACGCGTTTACGGTCGTTTGGGTGTGTTAAACGGCAACAAACGAAAAAATCCAAACATGAAAATTGCCCTTTGCGGTTGTATGATGCAGGAACCGGAAGTCATCGAAAAAATCAAAGCAAGCTATCGTTTTGTAGATTTGATTTTTGGAACCCACAACATTTTTAAGTTTGCTGAGCTCGTATGTGCTACTTTTGAGCAGGAGGGCATGGTCATTGATATTTGGAAGGATACAGACAAAATTGTGGAAGATTTGCCCGCAGAACGTAAATTTCCTTTCAAATCCGGCGTCAACATTATGTTTGGCTGTAACAATTTTTGCAGCTATTGTATCGTGCCGTATGTGCGCGGAAGAGAGCGCAGCCGCAATCCAAAAGACATTATCCGCGAGATTGAGGCATTGGTTGCAGACGGCGTTGTGGAAGTTATGTTGCTTGGACAAAATGTCAATTCTTACGGTAAAACATTGGATGAGCCGATGTCCTTTGCGGAACTTTTAAAAGAAGTCGAAAAAATTGAAGGTTTAAAACGAATCCGTTTTATGACATCGCACCCAAAAGATTTATCCGACGAACTGATTGATGTGATGAAACATTCCAAAAAAATATGCCGCCATTTACATTTGCCGTTACAGGCAGGTTCCACCCGCATTTTGACGGCCATGAACCGCCGTTATACAAAAGAACAGTACTTGGAATTGGCTGAGAAAATCCGGCGTGAAATACCGGATATTTCCCTGACTACGGACATTATTGTGGGATTCCCCGGCGAAACATTGGCAGATGTGGAAGAGACCATCGAAGTAGTAAAAAAAGTGCAATACGACAACGCTTTCACGTTCATATACTCTAAGCGTACCGGAACGCCGGCAGCTGCTATGGAACAGGTACCGGAAGAAATCGTAAAAGAGGGCTTTGATAAACTGCTTTCGGTTGTGCAAGAGACTGCAAGAAACCGCGCAGCCCGTTTGGAAGGCCAGACGTTAGAAGCTTTGGTGGAAGAACGCAATGAGCAGGATGATACGCTCATGACAGGTCGCCTTTCCAACAATATTCTCGTCCACTTCAAAGGGGACGAAAGTATGCTTGGCCAACTTGTGAATGTCCATTTGGATGAATGCCACGGCTTTTATTACACAGGTACCATTGTGTAATGGTATAAAAATAACGAATTTGTCCAAAACATAAAACTTGAAAAACAAAAAAAATCACTATAAAATATAAAAGTTAAAAAATACATATGAGGAGCAGTTATGGAAAAGCTTAAACCAAAGTTGTTTTCGGTCATGAAAACATATTCTACACAACAATTTTTTAAAGATGTCATCGCAGGTATTATCGTTGCGATTATTGCATTGCCTCTTTCTATCGCCTTAGCACTTGCATCAGGCGTCACACCGGAAATGGGTATTTACACTGCAATTACAGCTGGATTTGTTATCTCTTTCCTGGGCGGAAGCCGTGTACAGATTGCTGGCCCTACGGCAGCATTTGCAACGATTGTTGCTGGCATTGTTGCCAAAAACGGCCTGGAAGGTCTTGTTGTTGCAACGATTATTGCCGGTGTTATTTTGATTGGTATGGGTCTGTTGCGTCTCGGTAACTTGATCAAATACATTCCTTGTACGATTACAACCGGTTTTACATCCGGTATTGCCGTGACAATTGTAATCGGTCAGTTAAAAGATTTCCTTGGTCTTACCATCAAGTCGGAAGAACCGATGATTGAAACAATGGAGAAATTAAAAGGTGTTGCCGACTTTATCGGAACTTTCAATATCGAAGCCGTTTTAGTCGGTGTGGTATGCCTTGCTATTTTAATTGTTTGGCCATATATTTCCAAAAAAATCCCGCCTTCATTGATCGCGGTTTTGGTTGGTATTGCTATGGTAAAATTCGGAGATATGCATGTAAATACAATTGGTGATTTGTATGAAATTTCCAACGATTTGCCGGCGTTTACCATGCCACAGTTTTCTTTTGATTTAGTAAAAAATGTATTCCCGGACGCGATTACAATTGCGGTTTTGGCAGCCATTGAATCTTTGTTATCCTGTGTCGTTGCTGACAGTATGGTAAACAGCAGACACCGTTCCAACATGGAATTGATTGCACAAGGTGCGGGTAACATTACTTCTGCATTTTTTGGCGGCATTCCGGCAACAGGTGCTATTGCAAGAACGGCAGCCAACGTGAAAAACGGCGGTAGAACACCAATCGCAGGTATGGTACATTCCATTACTTTACTTTTAATACTCGTAATTTTGATGCCATATGCGGCTTTGATTCCGATGCCGACGATTGCAGCTATTTTGTTTATGGTTGCTTACAATATGTGTGAATGGCGCAAATTTGTACATTTGTGCAAAACAGCACCGAAGAGCGATATTGCAGTATTGGTAACAACTTTTGTTTTGACTGTTGTATTTGATCTTGTTATCGCGATTGAAGTAGGTATTTTGATGGCAGCGATCCTCTTTATGAAGAGAATGAGCGATGTGACCGAAGTTGAGGGATGGAAGTACATCGACGATGAGGATGATCCGGACAGTCTTACTTTGAAAAAAGTGCCTCCGCACACACTTGTTTACGAGCTGAGTGGACCGTTATTCTTTGCTGCAGCAAACAAAATTCTTAATATTACATTGAACGAAAATGACAAATGTCTTATTTTGAGAATGCGCGGCGTGAATGCGATTGATGCAACTGCAATGCATTCCTTAGAAGAGTTGCGCAAACAATGCGAAAAGAAAAACATACAGATTATCATATCCCATGTAAACGAACAGCCTCGTCAGGTCATGCACAAATCCGGATTTGATGCAGAAATTGGTTTTGACAACTTCTGTAGCTGCATTGACGATGCGTTAAAACGCGCCGAAGAACTTCAGGCAAACTTAGAGACACAGGAGAAATAACGTGGCAGAATTAACACCGATGATGCAACAGTATCTGGAAACAAAAAAAGAATATTCCGATTGCATTTTGTTTTATCGTCTGGGCGATTTTTATGAAATGTTTTTTGAAGATGCCCTTACCGCATCCAAAGAGCTGGAAATCACCTTGACCGGGAAAAACTGTGGCTTAGAGGAGCGCGCCCCTATGTGTGGCGTTCCTTATCATGCGGTGGATGGGTATTTAAACAAACTGGTGCAGAAGGGGTATAAAGTCGCCATCTGCGAACAGGTAGAAGATCCGAAAACAGCCAAAGGCATTGTAAAAAGAGAAGTAGTAAGAATTGTGACGCCCGGTACCAACTTAAACATTCAGGCACTGGAAGAGACTAAAAACAACTACCTTATGGCAATTGCCTATTTCCCGGATGCAATCGGCATTTCCGTGGCAGATGTTACGACCGGTGACTATTATTTGACAGAAGTGGAAGACGACCGGAAGCTTCTTGATGAAATCAACAAATATGCACCTTCCGAAATCGTCAGCAACGATGCACTTTTTATGAGTACGGTTGACATCGAAGATTTAAAAGGTCGTCTTCATATATCCGTGCATTCTTTGGAACCGCACTGTTTTGATGATGAAAACTGCAAAAAAGTGTTATTAAAACATTTTAAAACAACATCCCTTGCCGGGCTTGGCATTGCCGATTTCCCCATTGGTATTGTGGCTGCCGGTGCTTTGCTTCAGTATTTGTACGAGACACAAAAAACGGCATTAAGCCATTTTACGCATCTGTATCCGTATTTAACAAGCAAATTCATGTTGTTAGACAGCTCTACACGCAGAAATTTAGAGCTCACAGAGACGCTTCGCGAAAAACAAAAGCGAGGCTCTTTGTTGTGGGTTTTGGACAAAACAAAAACGGCGATGGGTGCCCGTACACTGCGCAGTTATTTGGAACAGCCTTTGATTGACAAAGAGGAGATGGAACACCGTCTGGATGCCATCGAAGAGCTTTGCAAAGACACCGTATCCAGGGATGAATTGCGGGAATACCTAAATCCTATTTATGATTTGGAACGACTGCTTGGAAAAGTCAGCTACAAATCTGCAAATCCGCGCGATTTGATTGCATTCCGAAATTCCCTTGAAATGCTTCCTCACATCAAATCGGTTTTAAAAGGTTTCTCCAAAAAATTACTTACGGATATTAATTCTGAAATTGATGGTCTGGAAGATATTTACCATTTGATTGACGCAGCTATCGTGGAAGATCCGCCCATTGCCATTAAGGATGGCGGCATTATCAAAGATGGTTTTGATGATAACATTGATACGTTGCGCAACGCCAAAACAGAAGGAAAAAACTGGCTTGCCCAGCTGGAAGAAGAGGACAGAGAACGCACGGGAATCAAAAACCTGCGTATCAAATATAACAAAGTGTTTGGCTATTATTTCGAAGTCACCAATTCTTACAAAGACTTGGTACCGGAAGATTATATACGCAAACAGACATTGGCCAATGCGGAGCGTTACACAACACCACGGCTAAAGGAATTGGAAGATACGATTTTGAATGCAGAAGATAAGCTGTATACGTTGGAATACGATATGTTCTGCAAAATAAGAGATTCCATCGCCATGGAAATAGAACGAATCCAAAAAACCGCAAAAGCCATTGCAAGACTGGATGTATTCGCGTCCCTTTCTCTTGTTTCCGAGAGAAACGGCTATGTACGTCCTACTTTAAACGAAAAAGGAATTATTGATATAAAAGAAGGCCGTCACCCGGTTGTAGAACAAATGCTTTCGGGGGATATGTTCATTCATAACGATACGTTTTTGGATAACCAGTCTCATTGTATATCCATTATTACCGGTCCGAATATGGCCGGAAAATCCACTTATATGCGTCAAGCTGCACTGATTGTGCTGATGGCACAAATCGGTTGTTTTGTTCCTGCAAAAACTGCCAACATTGGCATTGTAGACCGCATTTTTACCCGTGTGGGTGCTTCCGATGATTTGGCAAGCGGACAGAGTACTTTTATGGTGGAAATGAACGAAGTGGCTAATATTTTAAGAAATGCAACATCAAACAGCCTTCTTATTTTAGACGAAATCGGTCGTGGTACCTCCACCTTTGACGGACTCAGTATTGCTTGGGCAGTCATTGAACATATCAGCAACCGCAAAATACTCGGTGCAAAGACGCTGTTTGCAACCCATTATCATGAATTGACCGAGTTGGAAGGCAAAATGAGTAACGTAAACAATTATTGCATTGCAGTAAAAGAAAAGGGCGATGACATTGTTTTCCTTCGAAAAATAGTAAAAGGCGGCGCCGATAAAAGCTACGGTATACAAGTTGCAAAATTAGCCGGCGTTCCTGATATGGTCATTGACCGCGCAAAAGAAATTGTCAAGGAATTGAGCGACAACGACATTACCGAAAAAGTACAAAGTATTCTTGTTGATATAAAAGGCAATGACACAAAAAAATCCGTGCCCAAATACGACGAAGTTGATTTGGCGCAAATGTCTTTGTTTGACACCGTTACGGACGAAGATGTTTTGACCGAACTGAAGGAAATTGATGTGTCCAACTTGACACCTTTGGATGCTTTGAACACGTTATACCGTTTGCAAAACAAGTTAAACAATCGTTGGTAACAAAACATTTGCCACATGACGGAAAGGGGATTGTGTTATTTATGAACGAAATTCATCTTTTAGACCATGATACAATAGATAAAATTGCAGCCGGAGAGGTTGTGGAAAGACCGTCAAGTGTTGTAAAGGAACTTGTCGAAAATGCCATTGACGCAGGCTCAGACGCAATTACCGTTGAAATAAAAGAGGGGGGAACCTCTTTTATCCGCGTCACAGATAACGGT
Organism: Lachnospiraceae bacterium; assembly: GCA_045546775.1. Lineage (GTDB taxonomy): Bacteria > Bacillota > Clostridia > Lachnospirales > Lachnospiraceae > RGIG3002. Next base: position 32,733 of record JAZQDM010000088.1, read on the forward strand.
TGCGGCATCGATAAATCCCAAATTGAAAAGGCGTTTATACGCCATGCCACAAGTAAAATCCGCACTGTTTCTGACCTTGACAGCGTCTTAAGCTTAGGTTTCCGAGGCGAAGCGCTTTCCAGTATTGCTGCTGTAGCAGCGGTGGAAATGATTACAAAAACCAAACAGGCCCTCATGGGCGTACGTTGCATTGTGGAAGGTGCAGTCTTAAAAGAAATGGATGAAGTCGGTGCGCCCGATGGTACAACCATTGTTGTGAGAAATCTTTTTTATAATACACCGGTGCGAAAAAAATTTTTGAAACAACCGATGACCGAGGGCGGTTATGTATCTGATTTGATGGAACATATGGCACTTTCTAAGCCGTATGTTTCTTTTAAATATATCGTAAATGGGCAAATTAAATTTCACACAACCGGAAGCGGTGATTTGAAAGAAATCATTTACCGCATTTTTGGCAGAGACATTGCCGGTGAGTTGCTTCCGATAGAAGAAGAATATGATGATTTGAAAATTTCCGGTTTTTTGGGCAAACCGACCATAAACCGTTCCAATCGTAATTTTGAAAACTATTTTGTAAACGGACGCTTTATCAAAAGCAGTCTGCTTGCAAAAGCCATTGAAGAAGGATATAAAGGTTATTTGATGCAACACAAATATCCGTTTTGTGTGTTGCATTTTGACATACAGACAGGCAGTGTCGATGTAAACGTGCATCCGACTAAAATGGACGTTCGTTTTACGAACGGTGAACTGCTTTTTACTAAAATTTCTAAAGCAATAACAAAAACACTGTCTGCCCGCGAAATGATTCCGGAAGTTGTGTTGGAAGACCGGATTGTACAAAAAGAGGACAGCATCAAAGAATCGGTTCCGGAACCTTTTGAAACAAACCGCATTCACCAATCAAGTCCTATTGCCGGTAATTTTGTGCAGGAAGAAGTTGACTATCAGGTTGACAAACCAACCGTAAAAAGCGAATACGCCCAAAATCCGGTATGGAACCGGGTACTTTCTGAAACACCAACAGATGACGAAGATGATTTCTTTGTATCCAATATCCCAACACCGGAACCGGCTGCAACGAAAACACAATTTAAAGAAAAAATAATAAGCAAACCATTACAAATGGAATTGTTTGAAGAAAAAATACTCACAAAAGAGGCAAGAAGTGAGTACTCCATTTTAGGTCAAATCTTTGATACATACTGGTTGTTCCGCTATCAAGACAAATTGCTTATTATGGATCAGCATGCTGCCCATGAAAAAGTAAAATACGAAACATTCCTAAAAGCTTTGCATGAAAAAAACATTACCTCGCAAATGCTAAATCCTCCTGTGGTCGTGAGTCTAAACGGACAGCAGGAAACGCTTTACAAACAGTATGAAGATGTATTTGCAACGCTTGGATTTGAAATCGAAGAATTCGGCGGGAATGAGTATGCCATTCGTGCAGTGCCTACCGATTTGTATGGATGTAGTGAAAAAGAGCTGTTCGAAAATGTGATGGATGAACTGACACAAGGACCAATCCGCGGCAATATTACTGTCATCGAAGAAAAGATTGCCTCCATGTCCTGTAAAGCTGCCGTAAAAGGCAATATGAGTATGAGCACCGCAGAAGTAGAAGCGTTGCTTGATCAGCTTTTAAAACTGGACAACCCCTATCATTGTCCTCACGGACGACCAACGATGATATCCATGAGCAAATACGAACTGGAAAAGAAATTCAAACGTATCGTTTAACAAAGGAGAGGCACATGGCACAAAGAACACCCTTGCTCGTTTTAACAGGCCCTACTGCAGTAGGGAAAACAAACTTATCCATCCAACTTGCAAAACGGTTAAACGGAGAGATTATTTCTGCCGATTCTATGCAGGTTTATAAACATATGGACATTGGTTCTGCCAAAATTACGACCGAAGAAATGCAGGGTGTACCGCATCATATGATCGATATTTTGGAGCCCTTTGATGAATTTAATGTTGTTATTTTTAAACAGATGGTAAAAGAGTGCATTCAGAATATAGTTTCCAGAAACCATATTCCTATTTTGGCAGGCGGCACCGGATTTTACATTCAGGCCGTATTGTATGACATTGATTTTACCGAAAACGAGGAAAATAGCGCCATTCGCAAACGTCTGGAAGAAGAAGCCCTTCAATACGGAGCACAATATTTGCATGATAAATTACAAAAAGTAGATCCCAAATCTGCTGAAATGATTCATGCTAACAACAAAAAGAGAGTCATCCGTGCATTAGAGTTTTTTGAGCTTACCGGACAAAAAATTTCCGAACACAACGAAGAGGAACGGGAAAAACAATCCGCTTATGCATCCGCATATTTTGTGTTGGACGATGAACGAGAGCATTTGTATGAACGAATCAACTTGCGGGTAGACCAAATGATAGAAAACGGACTTGTCAAAGAAGTGGAGACATTAAAAGCAATGGGATGTGACCGCAGCCTTGTTTCTATGCAGGGCTTAGGCTACAAAGAAATATTAAGCTACCTGGACGGTGAAATCACATTAGAGGAAGCCGTTTATCTCATCAAACGGGACACAAGGCATTTTGCCAAAAGACAGCTTACATGGTTTCGTCGGGAAAAAGATGTCATCTACGTAAACAAAGCGGATTTTTCCTACGATGAGAATGCCATTTTACAATATATTCTGGACACATGGAAGGAGATACAACAACAGTGGAACATACAAGAATAGAAAACCAATACAAAGCGCTCGGTATTTCAGGTAACGTGTATGCTTTTTGCGAAGAAATAGCAGATTCTCTGAAAGAACGTTTTGAGGAGATAGACAAAACAGCTGAATATAACCAGTTAAAAGTATTACAGGCAATGCAGGAAAATCAAGTCAGTGAAGCATGCCTTCTTGGGACAACCGGCTATGGCTACAACGACATCGGACGGGATACGTTGGAAAAAGTATACGCCTCTGTTTTTCATACAGAAGATGCTTTGGTGCGTCCTCAGATCACATGCGGCACACACGCTTTGGCACTTGCACTTATGAGCAATTTACGTCCCGGAGATGAATTGTTGTCCCCGGTAGGAAAGCCTTATGACACTTTAGAAGAAGTCATCGGCATCCGCAATTCCAAAGGTTCTTTAAAAGAATACGGCATTTCGTACCGACAGGTTGATTTGCTAGAAGATGGTAGCTTCGACTACGAAAACATCAAAAAAGCAATTAACGAAAAGACAAAACTTGTTACCATACAACGTTCCAAAGGCTATCAGACAAGACCTACATTATCCGTACAACGCATCGGTGAATTGATCCGCTTTGTGAAAGAAATCAAACCGGATGTCATCTGCATGGTCGACAACTGTTACGGGGAATTTGTGGAACGCATAGAACCTACAGATGTGGGTGCGGATATGATTGTCGGTTCCTTAATCAAAAACCCGGGTGGCGGACTTGCGCCAATCGGTGGCTATATTGCAGGCAAAAAGGAATGTGTGGAAAACGCAGCATTCCGCCTTACTTCCCCGGGACTCGGCAAAGAAGTGGGTGCTTCTCTTGGCATTTTAAGTTCTTTTTACCAAGGATTTTTCCTTGCACCGACCGTGACGGCAGGAGCCTTAAAAGGCGCCATTTTTGCAGCAAATATTTATGAAAAATTAGGCTACAAAGTAGTGCCAAATGCTACCGAGTCAAGACACGACATCATTCAGGCGGTGGAATTCCAAAATCCGGATGCGGTCATTGCTTTTTGCAAAGGTATTCAAGCCGCAGCACCGGTGGATAGTTTCGTTTCTCCGGAACCTTGGGAAATGCCCGGATACGACAGCGACGTTATTATGGCGGCAGGAGCATTTGTTTCCGGTTCTTCCATCGAGCTTTCTGCAGACGGACCGATAAAACCGCCCTATGCGGTATATTTCCAGGGTGGGCTTACTTGGCAGCATGCAAAATTTGGTATTATGAAGACCGTACAGTCCCTTTATGAAAGTGGAATTTTGTCGGATAAATTCTAACGAAACAGGTATACATTATTTGGCATTTATGGTAAACTATTCTGTGGTATGTGTTTTATGTTAGCGATTCAGTTTACATCCAATGCCATTCCATTTTGAACAAAAACGGAGGAGTCATATGCGAAAAAATAATTGGGCATGTTTCCTTTTAATTTTAGCAGGCATTGTAATTGGTGGATTTGTCGGAAGTCTTTTTCCGGCCAGCTGGTTAAATTATGGACAAACTTTTGGATTATCCAGTCCGGTTGTCCTTGATTTAGGTATTCTGTGCATTACCTTTGCACTGACTATCAAAATTACAATTGCAAGTATTTTGGGTATTGTGATCGCTTTGGTTATTTATCGCTTTATATAAGGATTTTCAGATACTTTTTTTGCCCGGAGAGTGTAGAAAGAGGTATCGATGAAAAAGGAAACCCAAAAAAAACAAACACAAGAATTACCTTATGAAAAATTTATGAAATATGGTCCGGAAAGCTTATCAGAAGCAGAACTTTTGGCAATTATATTAAGGATTGGCACAAAGGACTGCAGCCCCGTAGAACTGGGCAAACAGATACTAAATCTAGCAAGTTCCCCACACAAAGGACTGCTTGGCTTGTATCACATTTCCGTAAAGGAATTGCAACAAATACGCGGCATAGGCGAGGTAAAGGCCATAAAGATTAAATGTATTGCAGAACTTTCCATGCGTATGGCAAAAGCAAAAAATGAACCTCTGATGAAATTTGACAGACCACAGACGGTTGCCGACTATTTCATGGAGCAGTTACGCCACGAAGAGCAGGAAAAAGTTGTGCTATTATGTTTGGATAACAAAGCACAGATGATTTCGCAATCCATTCTTACAGTAGGCACCGTCAATGCCTCTCTTATTTCACCAAGAGAAGTATTTCGACAAGCATTAAAAATGCAAGCTGTTTACATTATGATTTTGCACAATCATCCAAGTGGTGATCCAAAACCAAGCAAACAGGATTTAGACATTACAACACGCCTCATTAAAACTGGCGAAATGATTGATATTCCATTGCTTGACCACATTATTATCGGCGATAAACGCTACACAAGTTTAAAAGAATCAGGTTTTCTATAGAAAGGGGTTGTCGTTTTGGCAAACAACGTATTTGGCATCGACCTTGGTACCAACAACATTAAAATTTACAGTAGGGCAGAAGACCATATTTTTGTGGAAAAAAATATGATTGCCATCGAAAACAAAAAGAATTTATTTGCATATGGTGATTCCGCTTTTGAAATGTATGAGAAAGCACCAGGAAATATTCATATTTCTTATCCGCTTTCCAATGGTGTTATTGCGGATATCAAAAATATGGAAACGCTTATCAAATATTTTATTAATGATATTACAAAAGGTAATAACAAACCGGCTGAGTTTTATGTTGCAGTGCCTACCGATGTGACAGAAGTAGAAAAAAGAGCTTTTTATGACTTAATCAAGGATTCCGGCTTGAAATCCAAAAAGATTATGGTTGTAGAAAAAGCCGTTGCAGACGGACTCGGACTTGATATTGATGTCAAAAATTCTCAAGGTGTTCTCGTTGTCAATGTCGGTTATGACACAACGGAAATTTCCATTTTATCTCTAGGCGGCATTGTATTAAGCAAATTAATCAAAACCGGTGGATTAAAATTTGATGATGCTATCCGAAATGCGATTCGTCGTGAATACAGTTTGATTATCGGCGGTAAAACAGCGGAAAATGTAAAAATGAGCCTTCGTTCTTTGGAGAAGGAGGGTAAAGGCGCACTTGTTTATGGCCGCGATATTGTTACCGGATTGCCGGTTGAAAAAGAAATTCCAACGAAATTGGTAGATGATGCAATGAAAGAACATTTCACATCCATCATTGATAATATTAAAGTTATTTTGGAGCGAACTCCTCCGGAACTTGCTGCCGATATTTATCGTCATGGTATTTATCTCACCGGTGGTGCCTCCCAGGTGAATCATTTTGCACAGCTTGTAAGTAACGGAACAGGGCTGAAAGTAAACGTAGCAGAAGATCCGATTACAAGTGTTGCTATGGGACTCTCAAAAATTATAAAAGACGATAATTATAAATCAGTAGCTTATGCAATTGAAGGGATGAGTAAATAATGAGTCCAATCGTAAAAAAAAGAGGAGAAAAATTTACTTTACCGAGTAAATATCTCCTTTTTATTTTAACAGTTGTTTGCCTTTTTTTAATGGTATTGACTTTCAACACAAATTTGTTTAATGGTGTGTTCGGACGGATTGTTGGTTATGTTGTAGTGCCTTTTCAAAAAGGAATCAGCTCCGTCGGAAGCTGGTTAAACGACCGTTCCGATGAATTGTCCGAAATTCAGGATTTAATTGAAGAAAATGAAAAACTGAAAGCACAAATCGACCAGCTTACTATCGATATTACCGGTTTACAACAGGACAAATATGAATTAAACAATTTAAGAGAGTTGTATCAACTCGACGCACAATATGACGAATATAATAAAATCGGAGCAAGAATTATAGCAAGGGATGCCGGAAACTGGTATGCCTCTTTTGTGATTGACAAAGGCACCGATGATGGTATTAAAAAAAATATGAATGTTATGGCAGGTTCCGGTCTCGTTGGTATTGTTGTTGATGTAGGCCCCAACTGGGCAAAAGTTACATCCATCATTGCCGACAATTCAAATGTCAGTGGCAAAGTGTTGTCAACGGCGGATAATTTGATTGTTTCCGGTAATTTGGAATTAATGGCAAACGGTGTCATTTCCTTCAGCCAGCTGATTGATTCCGAAAATCAAGTAGTCGAAGGGGATAAAGTTGTCACTTCATCCATTAGCGACAAATATTTACCCGGAATTTTAATCGGTTATATAAAAAATATCTCTGCCGATTCCAACAATTTGACAAAATCCGGGCAGTTAACACCGGCCGTTGATTTTGAACATTTGGAAGAAGTATTGGTTATTACGGAATTAAAACAACAAGTAGAAGAGTAAAGGAGTTCGCATCTTATGAAACGCAATATTATAAGCATCCTTTTAATCCTTTTCTGTTTTCTTTTACAGTGTACTGTATTTAGGGCAATTGATTTTGGTGGGGTAGTTCCAAATCTTCTCATTGTTCTGACTGCAGCTTTTGGATTTATGCGTGGGGAGACAACCGGTGTGTTAATCGGCTTTTTTTGCGGACTTCTTACCGACATTTTTTTTGCAGATATTCTTGGTTTTTACGCCCTTGTATATATGTACATCGGATATATTAACGGAAAATTCAGCAGACAGTTTTATCCAGAAGATATAAAAATGCCGCTTTGTCTTATTGTAGGCAGTGATTTTTGTTACGGTATCGTCTGTTATGTTTTTATGTTTCTTTTACGTGGACGTTTTCAGTTTGGATATTATTTGCAACATATCATTTTACCCGAGATTGTTTATACAATACTTGTAACGATTGCTTTGTATCCTGTTATTTTGAAAATTAACTATCGTTTGGAATCGAGCGAGAAAAGGAGTGCTAAAAAGTTTGTTTAAGCAAATGAAAAACAATTTTTTTAATAATGTAAATTCCAGACTCGTTGTTATGACCGTTTTGTTTCTTGCACTCGGTGCCATGCTTATTTGGCGTGTTTTTGAACTCCAAATTGTCCGCGGTGAAGATTACTTAAACAATTTCGAGCTGACCATTCAAAAAGAGCGAATTGTTCCGGCAACACGCGGAAATATTTATGACAAAGACGGGGAACTGCTTGCTTATAATGAGCTTGCATATTCCGTTACTTTTGAAGACGTTTTTGAATCCGGCAGCAAAAAGAATGCAAATATCAATGACACGTTGTATCGACTTATCAAAATGATTGAAAAGAATGGCGATACCATTATTAATGATTTTGATATTATTATTGATAAGGACGGTTCCTATGCGTTTGCTGTAGAAGATGCAAAGCTTTTACGTTTTTTGGCCGATGTTTACGGACACACAACGATAGATAAGCTGGAATACAGCGAAAAAACTGCAACTGCAGACGAAGTTGTGGCCTATCTTGCCGGAAAAAGCAAGTTTGGCATTGGCGGTTATGCCGACCCCAACGACAGCAAATCTTTTCAGGTTGGCTTAGGCTACACAAAAAGAGAACTTTTACAAATATTGACAATCCGTTATGCCATGAGTGCAAACAGTTATCAAAAATATATTGCCACAACGGTTGCAACAGACGTCAGTGAAGAAACCGTAGCTGTAATTATGGAAAACAGCGATAGCTTAGATGGTGTTGCTATTGCCGAAGATACCGTTCGCAAATATGTGGATAGTGAATATTTTTGTCATATTATCGGCTATACCGGTAAAGTATCTTCCACGGAACTTGCTTCCTTACAACAACAGGATTTGGAAAACGCGACAAACCCGGATGCAGAAGTGGGTCCCCACAATTACACGCAGTCCGATATTGTCGGAAAATCCGGTATTGAAGCTTATATGGAGCTTACGTTACAAGGCGTCAAAGGCAGCGAAACCGTTTATGTTGACAACCTTGGAAAAGTAATCGAAACAAGCAGTTATGTAGAGTCCGTAGCCGGAAACGATGTGTATTTAACTCTGGACAAAGAATTACAGATTGCCGCTTATGATATTCTTGAGCAAAAAATCGCAGGTATTCTCATCAATCAGATTGCCAACATCAAAGAATTTGACGCAACCGAAAACACAAAGAGTATTAATATCAAAATACCAATTTACGACGTTTATGTAGCTCTTTTTGAAAACAACGTAATTGATATTGGACATTTTAGTTCCGAAAATGCCGGCAATCTTGAAAAAGACATTGCCCAAAGATTTGACACATACAAAGAAAAAGTTTTGACAACCCTGTATACAGAGATGACAGAAACGGCAACTCCGTATGAAAAACTTCCTCTGGAATATCAGGTTTATCAAAGTTATATTACTTCCATGCTGAGCGAAAACGGCATAATTTTAGACAGTGAAGTAGACAAAACCGCACCTACGTACGTAGCTTTTCGTATTGATGAAACGATCAGCTTTAAAGAATATATCGAATACGCCATTTCCCAAAATTGGATTGATGTTTCAAAACTGAATTTGGCAGGGCAGTACTCCGATTCTACAGAAGTATATCAAAAAATTGTGGAATATATTGTTGACAATATTAACAACAATTCCGAATTTTCCAAAAAAATATACAAATATATGATCAAGGGCGATAAAATTACCGGACGTGAAGTATGTATTTTACTTTGCGAACAAGGCGTGATTGATGTCAGTGCGCAAGAAGAAGACCAGTTGTATCGCGGAGCAATTACCCCGTACAATTTTCTCATCGAACGCATTCGTAACTTAGATATTACACCGGCGCAACTGGCATTAGACCCGTATTCCGGTTCTATGGTAATCACAGATGTGGACACCGGGAAAGTACTGGCTCTCGTATCTTATCCGGGATACGACAACAATCGCCTTGCCAACGGAGTAGATGCAGATTATTATGCTCAGTTGCTTGACGACCAGGCAACACCGCTTTTAAATTATGCGACACAACAAAAAACCGCACCAGGTTCCACCTTTAAGATGGTTTCTGCCTCTGCCGGTCTGATGGAAAACGTTGTTGACCGTAATGATTATATACTTTGTACCGGTCTTTTTGATAAAATTACGCCGAATGCACGATGTTGGGTTTATCCATCCAGCCACGGCAACTTAAACGTCGTCGGAGGTATTAAGCATTCTTGTAATAACTATTTTTATGAAGTTGGTTATCGATTAAGCACCATGTCGGATGGATCCTATAATACGGAAAAAGGATTAAACACACTTGGTAAATATACAAGTCTTTTCGGTTTATCCGAACTTTCCGGCGTAGAAATCGAAGAATCGGAACCGCAAGTTTCCAATCAAGACCCGGTTCGAACTGCTATCGGACAAGGTAATAGCGGTTATACAACTGTCGGTCTTGCGCGATATGTTACAGCAGTCGCAAACCGTGGAACGTGTTATAATCTAACATTAATAGACCACGTCACGGACCGAAACAATAATATTTTGTATGAAAATGCTGCCGAAATCCGTAACGAGATTGAAATGCCTGATGAATATTGGAATGCAATTCATACCGGTATGCGGGAAGTTGTTGTCTCAAAACCCTATTTTTCAGAAGTTGCCGTCGAAGTTGCCGGCAAAACAGGAACTGCGGAGGAGAAAAAAGGACGTGCAAACCATGCTTTATTTGTAAGTTTTGCTCCTTATGATAACCCTGAAATCGCCATAGCAACCCGTATTGCATATGGTTACACTTCCGATTATGCTGCACAGACAACAAAAGAAGTCATTCAATACTATTACGGAAGCGCCCAGGAACAGGAAGAGATTTTAGGCGGATCTGCTATGGAATTGGAAGCCGTAAGCGGTGGTGGCGACTAAGCCATATTTCGTTATAATCGAAAGGAGATTATTCATGCGTGATGCAGTTATCATAAAAAGTTTTCAAAACGGTATTTCTATTAATTTAGCCGATAAAGTTCCTTTTGACGAACTGTTGAAAGAAATTGGATACAAATTTAAAGAGACAAGCAAATTTTTTGGAAATGCAAAGATGGCACTCTCTATTGAAGGAAGGTTCGTGACTGAGGAAGAAGAGTACGCCATACTGGAAGCCATTCAACAAAATTCAAAAGTCGAAATTGTATGTATTGTCGGTAAAGATGAAGAAAAGAACAAAGAAATGTATTATGCAATGCAGGAAGCAAAAGGATTCGACAATACACAATGCAACGGACAGTTTTATAAAGGGACTTTAAAAAACAGTCAGGTTTTAGAAACCGAATCCAGCATTGTCGTAATTGGGGATGTGCATGCTGGTTCTGCGATTATTTCCACTAAAGATATTATTATTCTCGGCAGTTTATACGGACAAGCATATGCCGGCGGAAGCGGCGATCCGGATCACTTTATTGTAGCGCTTGAAATGGCACCGGAAAAATTAAAAATCGGTGATTTCAAATATAAACCAAAATCAAACAAAAGCAAATGGGGCGTTAAGCCAAAAGTACAGCCGAAAATTGCTTACGTCGAAGACGGAAAAGTAGTTTTAGAACCGATTACAAAAGAATTACTGGATGTTTTGTATTAACAAGCATTTCAGGGGACGAAAATTAATTCATTATTTTTAGAAGACAAATGGTCTTGAAATGGAGGAAAAAGAAATGAGTGAAGTAATTGTCGTCACATCGGGAAAAGGCGGTGTTGGTAAAACAACCACCAGCGCAAACGTTGGAACAGGTCTTGCAGCAATGGGCAAGAAAGTCGTGTTGATTGACACAGACATCGGACTTAGAAATCTTGACGTTGTCATGGGTCTGGAAAACAGAATTGTCTACAATCTTGTAGACGTTGTAGAAGGAAATTGCCGTGTAAAACAGGCTCTTATACGTGACAAGCGTCATCCAAGCCTATACTTACTGCCTTCTGCACAAACCAAAGACAAATCAGCAGTTCGAGAAGACCAAATGATTAAAATGATTGACCAATTGAGACAACATTTTGATTACATAATTCTCGATTGTCCCGCCGGAATTGAACAAGGCTTCAAAAATGCCATTGCCGGTGCCGACAGAGCACTTGTAGTGACAACTCCTGAAGTCTCCGCTATAAGGGATGCTGACAGAATTATCGGTCTGTTGGAAGCAAATGATTTTACAAAAATCGACTTAATCATTAACCGTCTTCGTGTTGATATGGTCAGAAGAGGGGACATGATGTCTTCTGCAGACGTTGTTGACATTTTATCCATACCACTTATCGGCATTGTGCCGGATGATGAAAATGTAGTAATTGCCACAAATCAAGGCGAACCGTTGGTTGGCAATGCTACACTTGCCGGGAAAGCTTATCAAAATATTTGTTCCCGTGTTCTTGGGGAAGAAATTCCTTTTATGGAGTTTGAAAAAAGCATTTCCTTTTGGACAAAAGTAACCGGAATTTTTCACAAAAACTAAAAGTGGGATGGAGGCCGAAAAATGATCATAAGCAGATTTTTTTATAAAAAAAGTTCAAGACAAATTGCAAAAGACCGATTAAAAATTTTATTGATTTCCGACAGAGTTAACTGTTCGCCGGAAATGATGGAAATGATAAAAACGGATATTGCCAAAGTGATTTCCAAATACATGAAAATCGACACCAAAAGCATGGAAATACAAATTACAAAAACCGGCAACAAAGGGCGTGCATTAAAAAATCCATCCCTTTGTGCAAATATCCCGATTCTGGATTTAAAACAATAGCATCAGAATTCATGTGGCACAAGATTTTGCCGCACACATTTTCTTGTGCTACATATACTTAGGAGGTTCTTCACTGTGCATAGACAATATCGCCTACGTGATTTTGATATAAAACTTGTTTTAATGATACTTGCATTAAACACTATAGGTGTCCTTGCTGTCGGAAGTGCACAGGAGGCCTTACAATCCAAGCAGCTTGTTGGTATGATTGCAGGTATTTTTATTATGATTGCAATCAGTCTTTTTGACTACAACGTATTATTGAAACTAAATTGGCTCATGTATGCCGGAAATATGGTTTTGCTCCTTGCCGTAAAATTTTTTGGGAAAGCAGCCGGTGGTGCACAACGTTGGCTAAATATATTCGGATTTCAATTTCAGCCTTCCGAAACTGCTAAAATCATATTGATTTTATTTTTTGCACAGTTTATTATGGTAAATAAGGAACGTATCAATAATTTCAAATTTATTTTGTTATGCGTTGGCTTATTATTACCGCCTCTATTATTGATTTATACACAACCGGATATGTCCACCAGTATCATGGTGATTTTAATCTTTTGTGTCATTATGTTTGTAGGCGGTATCAGTTACAAATTGGTATTAACTGTTTTGGCAATCGCAATTCCGCTTGTAGCAATTGCATTTTTCCTAATTTTGCAGCCGGTAGAGTCCAACATTCTCATTCAAAACGGTATGGTAGAAGAATACCATCGTTTACGTGTGTTGGCATGGTTGCATCCGGAGGACTATGCAACAAGTATTGCATACCAACAGATGAATTCGATGATTGCAGTAGGTTCCGGCCAGCTTTTGGGAAAAGGCTACCAGACAAATGTAATCAGTTCTGTTAAAAACGGCAACTTCATTTCCGAACCGCAAACGGACTTCATATTTGCTGTTATCGGCGAAGAATTTGGATTCCTTGGCTGTTGTATTGTAATTGGTCTTTTGATTGGTATTGCTATAGAATGTATTATGATTGCGCGGAAATCAAAAAATCTTTCCGGCGTTATTATTGCAACCGGTATGGCAGCACTCATAGGTCTTCAAGGCACTATGAACATATCCGTCGCCACCGGATTATTGCCAAATACAGGGATTCCGTTACCACTTGTAAGTTATGGACTGACATCGTTATTAAGCGCCTATATCGGGATGGGCTTTGTTCTAAATGTACGACTATCCCAAGGCAGAAAATATTAGTGAGAGAAGAGGGTGCGAAACTATGAATATTGCGTTAATCGCTCATGATGCAAAAAAGAAATTAATGCAGAACTTTTGTATTGCGTATAGGGGAATTTTGAGCAAAAATGATCTTTTTGCAACAGGTACTACCGGAAGATTGATTGAAGAAGTGACAAATTTAAGTATTCACAAATATCTTGCCGGTCATTTAGGCGGAGAACAACAAATCGGTGCCCAGATTGAACACAATCAAATTGATCTTGTTATTTTCCTTCGTGATCCTTTAACTCAAAAAGTTCACGAGCCGGATGTAAACAATGTATTTAAACTTTGTGACATGCATAATATCCCGCTCGCAACCAATTTGGCATCTGCCGAATTGTTAATCAAATCATTGGACAGAGGAGATTTAGAGTGGCGTGAAATGTACAAATAAGATAAAATGTTGTGTTTGGCTTTTACTTGTTACAATGTTGTTAACTGCTTGCGGAAAAGCTCCATATGATATGCAATATTCCGTCAACTCGCCTAACAGTAGTTTCCGAATTGTTAACTCCGAAGCACAAAACACTGCAACACCTTTTGCACAAGATTTGTGCGTAGTAAGCAACGATGTTCTGAGTGAAACCATTGATATGTCAGCAGTAAATGCGGCAGGACTTTTTAGTACAAGCGATGTTGAAGTAATTTTTTCAAAAAATGCGCACGAAAAATTACATCCCGCCAGCCTGACAAAAGTAATGACTGCGCTGGTTGCATTAAAATATGCCAATGTGGATGATGTCATGGTTGCTTCCGAAAATGTTATTATTGATGAAGTCGGCGCTACTGTATGCGGATTAAAACCCGGAGACAAAATGACATTGGAGCAGGCTTTACATATTTTGTTAATCCAATCTGCAAATGATGTAGCCGTTATGATTGCGGAACACGTTGCCGGTTCCGTAGAAGAATTTGCTGTTCTAATGAACGAAGAGGCAAAGCGTATCGGCGCAACAAACAGCAATTTCGTCAATCCTCACGGACTCACAGATGCCAATCATTATGTGACTGCATATGATATGTATTTAATTTTCAACGAAGCTGTTGAATATGATTTATTTACTCAAATTATTCATATGAGTGCATACGAAACAATATACCATGACAAAAACGGCAAAGAAAAAGAATATTCTGCAACATCCACAAACTGGTACATAAACGGAACATGTGCGATGCCTGCAAATGTAAACGTACTTGGTGGAAAAACAGGGACTACAACGGCCGCAAGACACTGTCTTATCCTGCTTTCAAAAGACACTTCCGGCAAATCCTATATTTCGATTATTTTAAGTGCCGAATCCCGTGATGTCATGTATGAAAAAATGTCAGAATTATTGTCCGAAATAAGGAAATAGTTGTTGTTTTTTACCACAAGATAATCTATAATATTTATAAGGTTATATAAAGAATTTTTGAGTGTACTTTGTATATCAAAATTTTACGGCAGGAGGGTTCACCAATGGTTCAATTAATTACAGGTAAAAAGGGTAAAGGAAAAACAAAACATCTTTTAGACAAAGTAAATAGTGCCGTTTCCGAGACACAAGGTAGTATCGTTTACCTTGATAAAAGCGGAAAACATATGTATGAATTGAATAACAAAGTCAGACTCATTGATGTGTCTGAGTACATGATTACAAATTGTGATGAGTTTTTAGGTTTTGTAAGTGGTATTTTATCACAGGACAGAGATTTAGAGCAGGTGTATCTTGATAGCTTTTTAAAGATTGCTCATTTAGAAGATGCCGATATTACACCGGTCATTGATAAACTTGAAAAAATTAGTGAACAATTTAAAGTTGATTTTACATTAAGTGTTTCCGTCGATGCAGACGAATTGCCGGAAGCTGTTCAATCTAAAGTTATTGTTTCACTCTAATTCAGTTTTATATTATTTCTATAATTCGGATATTTGATTTGCATTTATTCATGAAAATTTATGTGAATACTAAAGCCTCGGATGCTTCCCGGGGCTTTTTTAAAGTATCGACTTAAGGTGTCATTTTAAGACACAATTTGGAGGTTATAGTTTGGCAAACAGGAATGATTCCAATCAGAAAATAGCAAAATATAAAAAACCGCTTAATATTAATATTGGTATTATTATTTTCGGCGTTGTTTTTGTGTATATTATTATTTGTGTTTTTACTTATGCAACAGAAAAACATATTGTAGGTTATGAGGTTTCCAAAGGTTCCTTATCTACCAATAATATATACCAGGGAATTGCGTTGCGTGAGGAAACAATCTACTACAGCAACAGTGCCGGTTATATTAATTATTATGCGCGTGAAGGAGAACGAGTAGCGTTCAACGACCTTGTATACACTGTGGACGAAACCGGACGGCTATCTGATTATGTTAGTTCATCTGCAACAGGTGAAAATACACTTTCTGATGATAATCTTTCCGAAATAAAATCTGAGATTTCTGTTTTTGCACATACTTTTTCTGATGATGATTTTTCATCAGTGTATGATTTTAAATATGGAATGAAAGGGACTGTTCTTAAACTTGCCAACAACTCTCTTTTAGAAAATGCAAGTGATTTAGAAGGTTTGTCTGCCCTTATTCAGTATGGAAATTCCGCTGATTCCGGAATTGTCATCTACTCTATTGACGGTTTTGAAGACAAAACACCGGAACAGTTAACTTCTGCAGATTTTGACACAAAAAACTACGAAAAGAAGCAGTTAATCAGCAATGAATTAATTGCAGGAAGTGACCCGGTATACAAGCTTTCCACAAATGAAAACTGGACCGTTGTCATTCAAACCGATGCCCAAAAGGCAGAAGAATTACTGGCGGAAGAGTATGTGAAAGTACGTTTCCTAAAAAATCAAGATGAGGCATGGGGGAAAGTAAGTACTTATACAAACGCCGAAGGCGAAACATTAGTCGGATTAACCTTTTCTAATTCCATGATTACATTTTGTACAGAACGATTTCTTGATATTGAACTTATATTGGATGATGAAAGCGGTTTGAAAATTCCAAATTCCGCTATCGTGGAAAAAGAATTTTTCTTAGTTCCGGAAGAATATGTGATTCAAGGCGGAAACAGCAGTGCTTATGGCGTCATGCGCGAAACCTATTTGGAAAACGGCACACCAAGTACCGAATTTATTGAAACAACCATTTATAATAATACGGATGGTGAATATTATTTGGACGACAGTACATTACGCCTTGGTGACCGCTTAATCAAACCGGATTCTACCGAAACATATACGATTAGCAAACAAGGGTCGCTTATTGGCGTTTACAATATTAACAAAGGTTATGCTGACTTCAAACAGGTTGTAATTTTATATCAAAATGACGAATATGCTATTGTACAGTCCAACACTGCATACGGTTTGAATGTTTATGACTATATTGTTTTGGATGCATCAACAGTAGACGAAAATGATTTTATTTACGAATAGAAAAAGGAAGATACCATAATGATTAAAGAAAACATTA
Source organism: Lachnospiraceae bacterium (assembly GCA_045546775.1). Taxonomy (GTDB): domain Bacteria; phylum Bacillota; class Clostridia; order Lachnospirales; family Lachnospiraceae; genus RGIG3002. The sequence continues at coordinate 49,720 of JAZQDM010000088.1, forward strand.
AAATAGTAGAGCAAAACATCGCATCTGCATGCGAAAAAAGCGGACGTTCCCCAAAAGATGTCACACTCATCGCCGTAAGCAAAACAAAACCGGTTTCTCTTTTGCAGGAAGCTTATGATTATGGTTGTAGACATTTTGGTGAAAATAAAGTACAGGAACTTGTCGAAAAATATGATATCCTTCCCAAAGATATCCATTGGCATATGCTCGGACATTTACAACGCAACAAAGTAAAATACATCGTAGATAAAGTTTATTTAATTCACAGCGTAGATTCTCTCCGACTTGCAGAAGAAATAAGTAAAGAAGCACTAAAAAAGAACGTTACCGTAAATATTCTTGTAGAAGTCAATGTGGCAATGGAAGAAACAAAATTCGGTACAACGAGCCAAGAGACCTTTTCTTTAGTAGAAAAAATAGCTTCATTACCCGGTATTTCCATAAAAGGACTCATGACAATAGCACCATATGTAGAAAATGCAGAGGAAAACAGACAATTTTTTAACAATTTAAGACAATTATCTGTTGACATAATGCAAAAAAACATTGATAATGTTTCTATGGATATTTTGTCCATGGGTATGACCGGAGATTATATGGTAGCAACAGAAGAGGGCGCTACTCATGTACGTGTTGGTACGGGTATATTTGGTGAGCGCGATTATAACATATAAACAGCAAGACAGGTTCGCCTGAAATGTGAGAAAAGAGGATATAAAAAATGGGTGTAATGGACAAGTTTTTGAATTACATGAAATTAAGTGAAGATGACGAAGATTATTATGATGATTACGACGATTACGATGACAGCGATGAAGTGGAAACACCCAGTCGTAAAGTAGCCCCGCAGAAAGAGTCTTCTGTTGATGCAGATTCTGACAAAGCAGCGCGCAAACCAGCTGCAAAGGTAACACCGATTCGTGCCCGCAAAATGACCGGTAACGGAATGGAAGTTTGTGTCATTAAACCTACCACAGTAGAGGATGCACGAGAGATTACAGAAACATTATTAGCAAACAGAACCGTCGTTTTAAACTTAGAAGGTTTGGATATGGAAATTGCACAGCGTATTATTGATTTCACATCCGGTTCTTGTTTTGCCATCAACGGAAATCTTCAGAAGATTTCACATTACATATTTATCATTACACCTCCGAGTGTAGATATTTCAGGAGATTTTCAGGAAATTTTATCCGGTTCGTTTGACGTTCCGATTAATAATGGATTTTAATGGATTAGTATACAAAACTTCCTGTCTTTTAAGGCAGGAAGCTTTTTTATAAGGAGTGTATTTTATGTTGCCCAGAATGGAAATTCAGTACAATAATGAACCTTGTTATGACATCGTTTATTCGAAAGATTTTTCTTCTTTAGCTTCCGAACTTGAAAAACTGGACTGCAAAAACAAAAAACTTTGCATTGTCACAGATTCTAATGTAAACGACTTGTATGGCCAGACGGTATTAGACCATTTATCCGACTGCTGCGCAAAAGCTGTATTATATTCTTTTCCTGCGGGAGAAGAAAACAAAAATTTGGACACGGTTAAAAGTCTATATACCTTTTTAATTGAACACGGTTTCGACCGTAAAGATATGCTTATCGCTCTTGGTGGTGGTGTTGTGGGAGATTTGACCGGTTTTACCGCGGCTACGTATTTACGCGGAATTTCCTTTATTCAAATACCGACTACATTACTTGCACAATGCGATAGTAGCATTGGTGGAAAAACCGGTGTTGATTTTGATGGATACAAAAATATGGTTGGCGCATTCCATATGCCAAAACTTGTTTATATGAACGCCTCTGTTTTAAAAACATTGGATGAACGGCAGTTTTTTTCCGGTTTTGCTGAAGTAATGAAACATGGTCTTATAAAAGATGAAGCCTTTTATGTTTGGTTACTTGACAATATGATGGAAATTTGCGACAGAGATTTGGATACTCTCTCTGAAATGATTATGCGTAGCTGTAATGTCAAAAAAATGGTTGTTGAAAAAGATCCAACCGAAAAAGGCGAACGTGCCCTTTTAAATTTTGGACATACCATTGGACATGCTATTGAAAAAGCAAAGAATTTTGAATTGTTGCACGGAGAGTGCGTTGCACTGGGTGCAGTAGCAGCTGCATACATTTCCTGGCAACACGAACTACTTTCAAAAGAAGAGTACTACGAAATCAGAGATATGTTTGTTCCTTTTTCATTGCCGATTTCTGTGGAAGGTATTGACCCAAATGAAATAGTAAAGCTTACAAAATCAGACAAAAAAATGGAACAGGGCAAAATTAAATTTGTTTTACTAAAAAAAGTCGGCAAAGCTATCATTGATACAAGTGTCACAGATGAGGACATTTTGAATGCCGTAAAAGAAATCTATTATAGCGACGAGGATAAATATGAATAAAAAAAAGGGAACTATTTTATTATTAGATACCATTGCACTTATTTTATTAGTTGCAATTGACCAAATTACAAAATATTTTGCCATTATCAAATTGAAAAATCGTCCGGCTTTGCCATTGTTAGACGGTATTTTGGAGTTTAATTACTTAGAAAACCGTGGTGCCGCATTTGGTATGTTGCAAAACCAAAAGTTTTTCTTTTTGTTTGTCGGTATTATTATGCTTTTTGTCATTGTTTATGTACTCATTAAGATACCTGCCAAGAAAAAATACACGATTACTCACATTTTTCTTGTAATGATTGCATCCGGAGCCATTGGCAATATGATAGATCGTATTCGTTTTGATTACGTTGTTGATTTTATATCTTTCATATTAATTAATTTTCCGATTTTTAATGTAGCAGACATGTATGTCACAATTGCACTTGTCGGTATGTCTATTTTGATTTTGTTTGTTTATAAAGAAGAAGATTTAAACTTCTTAAGCTTCAAACAGAAAAAAATCAGGGAGATTAAATAACAAATGGAAGAACTTCGCTTTGTTATAACAGAAGAGTGGGAAGAAGAACGGCTCGATAAGTGTATCAATGGACTTATCGAGTCTTTGTCACGTTCTTATATACAAAAAATCATAAAAGAAGAACAGGTTTTTGTTAACGGGAAACCGGCCAAATCCAATTATCGTGTCAAACCGGAAGATGAAATTATCTTTTGCATTCCGGAGTCAATAGAACCGGACATTGTCCCGGAAAATATTCCAATTGACATTTTGTACGAAGATAGTGATATTTTAATTGTAAATAAACCGAAAGGGATGGTTGTTCATCCGGCTGCAGGACATTATTCCGGTACCCTTGTAAACGCAATTATGTATCATTGCAAAGACGATTTGTCCGGCATAAACGGAGTGTTACGTCCCGGTATCGTTCATCGTATCGATCGTGACACAACCGGATCGCTTGTCATATGCAAGAATGATTTTGCACATCAACATATTGCAGAGCAGTTAAAAAAACATAGTTTAACCCGAAAATACCGTGCGATTTGCCATGGGGTATTAAAAGAAGATAACGGCACAATTAATAAACCTATCGGCAGACATCCGATAGACCGAAAAAAAATGGCTGTCAATGAAAAAAACGGCAAGGACGCCATCACACATTACAAAGTACTGGAACGTTTCAACAACTATACTTATATCGAATGTCAACTGGAAACCGGCAGAACGCATCAAATCCGCGTACACATGGCAAGTATTGGACATCCATTGTTAGGAGACGACGTTTATTGTTCCATGAAATCTCCTTTCAAATTAACCGGTCAGACTTTACATGCAATGACATTAGGTATCATTCATCCTACAACAGGAGAATATCTTGAAATAAATGCTCCTTTACCACAATATTTTGAGCATTTACTCAAAATCCTATAAATATATTGTGTTTTTTTACTTTTTTTTGTATAATATCAATAAAATAAGCGTTATGGTTTATACATTGACGGGGAAGGAAGTGTATCACAATGAACACGATAGTTACAATAGGTCGACAATTTGGTTCTGCCGGAAAAGAAATTGGTGAAAAAGTGGCTGCATATTTCAATATACCTTGTTATGATAAGGAATTATTGACAAGAGCAGCAAAAGAGAGTGGCTTTTGTGAAGAAATGATTCAGAATCACGATGAGCGTCCAACCAATTCATTTCTTTATAATTTAGTTATGGATACGTATTCATTTGGCTATAATGCCTCTTCATTTGTTGATATGCCAATTAGTCACAAAGTTTTTTTGGCACAATTTGATACAATTAAGAAAATGGCAAGCGAAGGTCCATGCGTTATTGTAGGTCGTTGTGCTGATTACGCTTTAAGTGATTTCAAAAATTCAGTTCACTTATTTATTTATGGTGACGAAGATGTAAAAGTAAAACGTATTATGGAAAAATATGAATTGTCCGAAGGCAAAGCCAGAGACATGATTCAGAAAAAAGACAAACAGCGTCAAAGCTACTACAATTATTATTCCTCAAAAAAATGGGGACGCGCAGACAGCTACGATTTGTGTATTAACAGCAGTGTCTTAGGTGTGGAAGGAACTGTTAAACTCATCACACAATATATTGAAGACTTTGAAGCGAGAAATAAATAAGGAAACTATAATAGCGTCCAACCTAAAATATGAAGGAAGGGCGCTATATTTTGATACATATAACTATTCGCAAAAGACAAGTTTAACGAATAGTCAAGCAACATCATTACAACTTTACATGATTTCCTCTGAATCCAACATGACTGTGAACGGTCCGTCATTTAATAAAGAAACCTTCATATCTGCTCCAAATTCACCACAGAACGTTTGTGGGAAATCTTCGCGGCATTTTTTTATAATATATTCATACAATTGATTTGCCATATCCGGTGCACCGGCATACACAAACGATGGACGATTGCCTTTGCGGCAGTCTGCATACAATGTAAACTGTGAAATCAATAAAATTTCGCCATTTACTTGATTAATGTCCAAATTGGTTTTTCCGTTTTCATCCTCAAAAATCCTTAAGCGAAGTAACTTTTGCAGCATTTTATCTGCAATTTGCTCGTTATCCTCGTTGGAAATACCTATAAAAACAAGAAATCCTTTTTCAATAGACGCCAACGTGTTACCATTGACGTCCACTTTTGCATGTTTTACTCTCTGTATTAAAAAGCGCATACTACACTCTTCTCCTACTACTTCATTTTGTTCGAATTGTCTGAAAATTTCTTATTTATCATTCATATCATTCAAATCCTCTTTCTCCGGAAGATGGGTCAAATCATACGTTCTTTCACCATTCGTTTTGTTATCTGTCAGAGCAATATCTTCCTTTTCTTCTACTTCCTTTTCTTCTACTTCTTTTTCATCTATTTCATTGTGTTTTGTTTCATTAGCATCGGATTCGTCTGCTACATCTTCTGTAGTTTCATTGTCCTTCTTCAATGCGGTTTCTTCACTTTTCATTTCACAAAAAACATTGCCCGAAGAGATAATATCCAAACGGACATATTGTTCCGTGCTGATTGGTAAACCTTTTTTCTTCAAATATTTGTTGGTCGTTTTCTTAACAAATGCATAGAAAATAGCAAAAATCGGCACACCGACAACCATGCCAAAAACACCAAACAGTCCACCAAAAATAGTAATTGAAAATATAACCCAAAAGCTCGCCAAACCTGTAGAATCTCCCAGAATTTTCGGTCCAAGGAAATTTCCGTCAAACTGTTGTAAAATGATAATAAAAATAATAAAGTAAATGCATTTTACCGGATCAACTAACAAAATCAAAAACGAACATGGTACAGCACCAAAAAACGGACCAAAAAACGGAATAACGTTTGTCACACCAACGATAACACTAATCAAAACTGTGTACGGCATATTCATAAGAGACACGCAGGAGAAACAAATCAGTCCAATCAACAAGGAATCAATAATTTTCCCAACGATAAAACCACCAAATGTCTTGTGGGCAAAACGGAAATCACTAATAATAGAGTTCGCTGTCTTTCTATCAAAAAAAGCGTATGCCATTTTTTTAGCTTGTCCGCAAAATTTTTCTTTGCTTCCCAGTAAATAAATGGAAATAATTAAACCGATTACTAAATTCCACAACGCTTTTAATACGCCAAGGACACTTCCCAAAACACTTTTTGACAGAGATTGAATAATAGAATTAGCTTGCGGAATTAAAGTGCCTTCGAACCAATTGGTCAATTGATTGGAATAATTTTCTAAGACGTTGTTTATTGCCTCATATATATCCGGATTGTTTGACAAAATCTTTGTAATAAATGCTTCCAGGTTTTCAATATAACGCGGGAACTGTTCAATAATACTTTGTATACTATTCAACAGCTGCGGAATTACCATTGCAAAAAAAGCATATACAACTGAAATTACAACAACAAGAGTAAGTAAAATCGATACAAGTCGTATTCTCTTTTTGCTCTTTTTTGTCAACTCTTTGTTATATTTTTTCATCAACGGAAAAAACAATTTTTTTTCAAATCCGTTTACTAAAGGTGTAAACAAATATGCCAAAATCATTCCATACAAAATGGGCATAGCCACAGTGACTATCGTATCGAATCCGCTTGATATTCTATTTCCGTTAAAGATAAAATAAGCTAATAAAATACTTGCTCCGACAACCAAAAATGCAGTAATACCCCAAAACAAATATTTTTTGTCAATTTTAATCCTCATATGCCTTTTCGCTCCTGTTTTTTGTTAAATAACTTGTTTTTTTAGTATAACATTTTTTTATTCGTTTGTATTGTTAAGTTTTTCTTTTTAACATATTTTTCATTGTTTTTATAGATGTTTTAACTGTTTGTATGTTGCTTTATTTCTATTTCAACGATAAAATAAGATGAAAAATAAAAATTATGGAGTAATCAATGAAATTACAACAAGTAATGAGTTTTGTAAGACGAGCAGTCGACGACTATCATATGATTGAAGATGGAGACAAAATTGCTGTCGGTATTTCCGGCGGGAAAGACAGCCTCACACTTCTTTATGCTTTAAACGGCTTAAAACGCTTTTATCCAAAGAAATTCGACATCCATGCCGTAACAGTCGACCTCGGCTTTAAAAACCTAAATTTGAGCAAAATAGAAGCCCTATGTAACGAATTAGGTGTGGAATATACAATTGTAAAAACAGAAATCGCTGATATTATATTTGAACAACGAAAAGAAAGTAATCCCTGTTCACTTTGTGCCAAAATGCGCAAAGGCGCCTTAAATGACGCCATAAAAGCGGCGGGATGCAATAAAGTAGCTTATGCACATCACAAAGATGACGTGGTAGAAACCATGCTTCTTTCCCTTATTTATGAGGGACGTTTTCACACCTTTAGTCCGGTTACCTATTTGGACCGCATGGATTTGACCGTCATACGTCCTCTTATCTATATGGATGAGGCAGATGTCATTGGTTTTGTAAACAAAAACAACGTTCCGGTAGTCAAAAGCCCTTGCCCTGCCGATGGGTACACAAAGCGAGAATATGTACACGAACTACTAAAAAAACTCAATCAGGAAAACCCCGGTGTAAAAATGCGGATGTTTACAGCTATCACTACGGGCAATATAAAAGGATGGGAAGATTTAAGTGGAAAATCCAAACTATCATGATGAACAAGATAAAAAAAATATACTGAAAATGCGTGAAATTGTAAGTGAACTACCCGGTTTTTGCAAATCTTTTTTTAGAGGAATTGAGGAAACAACTTCCAGCAGGACAAGACTTGCATACGCTTATGATTTACGTATTTTCTTTGAATTTATACACGAAAACAACAGTGTTTGTAAAAAAATGGAAATCAAAGAATTTCCATTGAGCATTTTGGATCGCATTTCCCGCGAGGATATTGAAGAATACGTGGAATATGTGAGCTTGTATGAAAAAGATGGAAAAGAACTGAGTAACAAAGAACGTGGCAAATCAAGAAAACTTGCCTCTCTTCGCAGTTTTTATAACTATTATTTTACAAATGAACTTATTGAAAAAAATCCGGCCGTACTTGTTCCTCTTCCAAAACAACATCAAAAGGAAATTATCCGGCTTGAGCCGGACGAAGTGGCAACTCTCCTTGATATGGTTGAAGCCGGCGAGAAGCTCACAAAATCGCAAGCTAAATATCACGAAAAAACAAAGATTCGCGATGTTGCTCTTCTGACGTTGCTGTTAGGAACCGGTATCCGTGTTTCAGAATGTGTGGGCTTAGATATTTCAGACTTAAACTTCCATACAAACGGTATGAAAATCCGTCGAAAAGGCGGTTATGAAACAGTCATTTATTTTGGAGACGAGGTGGAAACTGCACTCAAGGATTATTTAGAAAAGAGAAAACACATCATTCCACAGTCCGGACATGAGAATGCCCTCTTTTTATCTATGCAGAACCGACGCATTTCTGTTCGAGCCGTAGAAAACCTTGTTAAAAAGTATGCTTCCAATGTTACTACACTAAAAAAAATAACTCCTCACAAACTTCGAAGCACTTACGGCACAACTTTATATAAAGAAACCGGAGATATTTATCTTGTTGCAGATGTCCTTGGACATAAAGATGTAAACACAACAAGAAAACATTATGCTGCTATTGAAGATGAACGTCGACGTCGCGCTGCACGCGTAGTAAAACTGCGCGAAGAAAAATAGAAAACGCTTTACTTCAAATAATCTGCAGAAAAATAAGGTATAATAAGGTGCTGTCCTGCACAAATCGTTTCATCAGACAAGCCATTCATAGACATGACTTCAGCGATATACTGGTCAGCACTTTTATAATGCTCTCCCATATACTCATTGGCAATCGACCACAATGTATCCCCACCGGACACCGTAATACTTGTATAATATTTCATTTCAATCGCTTCCGATCCATCTTTCGCACTGGAGGAAACAGAAAATCCCCAAGTAGCTAAAAATGCTGCTAAAACTATCGAAAAAACAGAAATAGAAATTCTTCTTCTCAACTGTCTTGTTCTTCTAATCTTATTATTTCTAATACGTCTCTCTATCACTCTATCGTTCATATTTACACCTCCGAAAAACGAACACTTGTTGCGAACATTCGTTCTTTATGTTCGTATTTTATCGAACGTGCATTCTTTTGTCAATACTTATTCTTCAAAAAATCGAACAAATTTTTGGAATATATGTTTGCTTTTTTGGATTTACTGTGTTATTCTTAATTATAGAAAACAGATTTTTAGGAGGAATATTCTTATGGCCGGTAAAATTACTGCAAAGCAACAAGAAATATTAAATTATATAAAAGAGGAAATATTAAAGAGAGGATATCCGCCTGCTGTTCGTGAAATTTGTGAGGCTGTTCATTTAAAATCCACTTCCTCTGTTCATGCTCATTTGGAAACATTAGAAAAAAACGGTTATATTCGCCGTGACCCAACAAAACCGAGGGCGATTGAGATTTGCGATGACAGCTTTCAAATGGTGCGTACAGAAATGGTGAGCATTCCAATCATCGGCAATGTTGCCGCAGGAACCCCGATTCTTGCAGATGAAAATATTGAAAACTACTTTCCGATTCCTGCAGAATTTGTTCCTTCCGGTACTTCTTTTGCATTAAATGTAAAAGGTGACTCGATGATTAATGTAGGCATACATAGCGGCGATCAGGTATTTGTAAACCAGTGTTCCACAGCCAGAAACGGCGAAATTGTAGTAGCTTTGGTTGATGACTCTGCTACCGTTAAAACTTTTTACAAAGAAGACGGTCACATCCGTCTCCAACCGGAAAACGATTCCATGGATCCGATTATCGTCGATGATTGTACGATTTTAGGTAAAGTATTCGGTGTCTTCCGCATCATGAAATAATAAAACCTCCGGTTTCAAACCGGAGGTTTACTATATTCTCTAGGATATCCTATCTATTTGAACTTTACATCAATTCTGAAATCTCGATTTTCTTACCATCTCTCCAGATTCGTTCCAAATCATAAAAAAGACGATTTTCTTTGTCAAAAATATGAACGATAATATCGCCAAAATCCATCAAAATCCAATTCGCACTGTCATAACCTTCAATCTGTTTCACGTGCGCACCGACTCTGCCGAGCATTTCTTCCACATTATCACACAAAGCCTGAATCTGACTTCTGTTTGTACCGCTGGCTATCAAAAAATAATCCGCCAGAACTGACACTTCACTGATATCAATTATGCTGATGTCCTCTGCTTTTTTATCTTCCAAAGCACTTATTGCAGCTTTACACATTTCCATTGAATTCATTTATTTTTTCTCCAATTCATCTTTGTAATATTCATATGCTTTCTTTGTCATAGGATCAATTTCACCGCCGCCGGCGAGTAAAAACGCAAGCGTATCTGACAAAATCATAAACAAAGCCTCATCCAAATCTTCAAACGCAATTTTCCTGATTTTTGCCAAATTTGGCGCTTTGGAACGGTTCGGTTCAATATAATCGGCCACATAAATAATTTTTTCCAAAAGGCTCATATTTGGTCTGCCTGTTGTATGGTTTAAAATAGCATTGATAATATCCGTATCCGAAATTCCGTACGTATCCATGGCAATGAAACTGCCTGCCTTTGCATGAAGAAGAGTCGGATTTTTCCGCTCCACATCATTTACAGGAATATTGTGCTTTTCACATATTTGTATTTTCTTTACATTGTCCATACACTTTGCACAATCGTGCAACAAACCGGCCAATTCTGCGCTTCGCAAATCACAACCATAACGCATGGCAAGTGCCGTCGCAGTATAAGCAACTCCTAAGGTGTGTTCAAAGCGCTTGTCATCCTGCACTTTCTCCATCGCTTTTCTGATTTTCTTTGTGTCCGCATTTTTCATCTTGTAATCCTCCGCAAAGATAAATGATGCAGAGGATTATTTTTCATCCTCTGCCCAGTAAATATGATTTTTATCAATATATTCAATTACGCGGTAATGTACCATATAACGTATGGATTTGTGCTCTTCAACTTTTTTACGGATGTTGGTGGAAGAAATATCCACACAGTTCATCGGAAGAACACGGATATCAGCGTCGAATTTTTCTTTCAGCTCTGCAATCTTTTTCTCAAGCTCTGTATCGTCGCTTCCAAGACGTCTTGCAACAAGTATGGTAACTTCTTTAAAAATCTTCTCCGGACACATCCACTGTTCCATCTGGAAAAGAGAATCTGCACCTACAATAAAGTAATATTCTGTTGTCGGATTCGCTTCTTTTAAATCCCTAATCGTTTCGTAGGAATAAGAATAGCCGTCACGGTCTACTTCGATAGTGGATAATGCAAAGTGTGAATTGTCTTCAATCGCAATACCTGTCATCGTAATTCTTGTTTTTGCATCCAATACATGCTCTTTCAAATAGGATATACCGGTAGGCACAAAAAGCACCTCGTCAAGACCATAATTCTCATATGCATTTTCTGCAATTAACATGTGCCCTAAGTGGATCGGATTAAACGTTCCACCCATAATTCCGACTTTTTTCTTATATTCCATGAATCTCTCTCCTAACAATATGTTTGATAAATAATTGTCATTGTATTTATTTTAATACAATCCGCAAAAAATACAATAGGCAATATAAACAAACTTTATTGTGGGAGCACGATTTTTTTATTATCTTTATTCTCTTTATACAAAACAATTTTCTTACCGATTACTTGAACAACCTGTGATTGTGTACGTTCTGCGATTGTTTCCGCAATGGCTCTCGGGTCATCAAAACAATTCTTCAATACAGCAATTTTAATCAATTCTCTTGTATTAAACGCTTCTCCGATTGCATTAGTAATTTCCGGTGTAATGCTTGCTTTTCCTACTTGGAAAATAGGGTCCAGCGTACTTGCAAGACTTTTTAAATAAGCACGTTGTTTGCTCGTCATATTGTTCACCTTTCCTATCGTTTGTATCAATTATTTGTAGTAATCAAAGCTCAATCCGTACATGCGTACCGTATCGCCTTCCTGGATGCCAAGTTCTTCCAGCTGCTCCAAAATACCATTGTCTTTTAAGAATTTCTGGAAAAATACGAAACCTTTTTCCGATTCCAAATTGGTATAACCAAGCATTTTTTCGATTCTCGGTCCTTCTACTACATATTCGTCTTCTTCTGCATCGTATTCTACCGTGAATGGTTCGTTTCCGTCCACCAAAACAAGTTCCGGGAAATATTCCTGTTCAAACACAATAGGTGCTTCTTCCAATGTACCAAGTAAATTGTTTACATAATACAAAAGCTCTTTTACACCTTGTCCGCTTACTGCAGAAATTGGGAAAACTTTAATCCCCTTCGGTTCAAACTCATTTTTAATTTTATCAATAGGGCTTTCACTTTCCCCATCATCATAAATCATATCGATTTTGTTGGCTGCGATTACTTGCGGTCTCTTTGCGATATCTGCATTATAGAGCTCCAGCTCTTTGTTAATTGCATAAATATCTTCAATCGGATCACGACCTTCTGTGGAAGCCGCATCCACTATATGAATCATCACTTTTGTACGCTCGATATGCCTCAAAAATTCATGTCCAAGCCCAACACCTTCCGATGCACCTTCAATAAGCCCCGGAATATCTGCAATGACAAAGCCTTTTGCATCTTCCAAATCTACCACGCCAAGGTTCGGATTTAATGTAGTAAAATGATAATTTGCAATTTTAGGTCTTGCATTTGTTACACGGGACAAGAACGTAGACTTTCCAACATTCGGGAACCCGACAAGGCCCACATCCGCAATTACTTTAAGTTCCAACAAAAGCTCCAGTTCTTTCGCAGGTTGACCTGGCTGTGCGTACTTCGGTGCCTGCATCGTACTGGTTGCATAATGCTGGTTACCATTACCGCCACGGCCGCCTGTCAAAAGTACAACACGTCTGTTATCACCGGACATATCTGTAATGACTTTTCCGCTTTCTGCTTCTTTGATGACAGTACCTTCCGGAACTTTAATGATAATGTCTTGTCCGTTTTTTCCACGACAATTTTTCTTGCCGCCTTCCTCACCGTTTTGCGCTGCGTATTTTCGAATATGTCTGAAATCCGTAAGTGTATTTAACCCTTCGTCCACTTCAAAGATTACACTTCCGCCGTGTCCGCCGTCACCGCCGTCCGGACCGCCGTTTGGCACATATTTTTCTCTTCGGAAGGAAACGTGACCGTCGCCGCCTTTTCCACTTTTTACATATATTTTGGCTCTATCTGCAAACATAAAGTGTTCCTTTCATTTTTATTTAGAATTAGGTAAAAAAGGCTCCAAACAAAGTGTTTGAAGCCTAAGTAAATGCATTATTTCTCTACAGGATAAACGGAAGCCTGTTTTTTGTCTCTTCCTTTTCTTTCAAATCTGAGAACACCGTCAACTAATGCAAATAATGTATCATCACCGCCGATACCAACATTGACACCCGGATGAATCTTAGTTCCACGCTGTCTGTAAAGAATATTTCCTGCTTTTACGAACTGACCGTCAGCTCTTTTCGCTCCTAATCTCTTGGATTCGGAATCTCTACCGTTCTTAGTAGAACCAACACCCTTTTTGTGAGCGAAAAATTGAAGGTTCATATTTAACATGGCTTTACACCTCCTCGAATTTGAGTTTAAAATACTTTGTGCCATATTGCTTCTCAATATAGCTTAAGCCGAGTACGAATGAATCCATAAAAAGTGTACCTTCCTCCGAAATCGGATTTTGAAACACACAGTGGATAAATCCGGTTTCTTTGTTCTCCGTAACTTCCATCTCTTCCTTTGCAATTTCTTCCAACGAATTGATTGTATTAATTACAAGAACCGAAACGGCGCAACAAACTAAATCTTTCTCAAAGAAAAAACGTTTGTATCCTGCGTGTCCCATGCAAGTAAAACTTTTGTATTCATTTTGTGCCGACTTTCTAATAATTACAGTAGTCATACATCATTAACCACGATTAAGCATTAATCTTTTCGATTTTAACCTGAGTGTATGCTTGTCTATGACCATTTTTTTTGTGGTAGCCAGATTTTCTTTTGTATTTGTATACGATAACTTTTCTAGCTTTACCCTGCTCCATAACTGTAGCTGTAACAGAAGCGTTTGCAACGTCTGCGCCAACTTTAAGAGCTTCATCGCTAACAGCGACAACCTGGTCAAATGTCACAGTGTTTCCCGGTTCTACATCAAGTTTTTCAACTTTGATTACATCTCCTTCAGAAACTTTGTACTGTTTTCCACCTGTTGCAATAATTGCGTACATATAGGCACCTCCTATTCAACGGAATTCTCCGCTTTACTCGCTAACTTTGGTGGCGTTTTTGGACGCACTTGTACCTCGTTATGCGGCATACTCAAATATAATAGCATTCAATTTTGGTTATGTCAACAAATATTTTTGAAGAATTGCGAACTTCCGGCATTCTGCTTCAACCATATGTATGAACCGCTTCTTTCAACTCATCAAAATAGCCCAGTTCATCCATTTTTCGATATAGTTCCTCGCCGATTAACCGGTATCCTTCTTCTGTAAAATGCACTTCATCGTCCAAAAGATAGTTAGGAACTCGCCCTTCGCTCATTCTATTTAAGTCTTCCTCCGTAGGTTTTACACCTAAATCATGCAAGGCTTCTGTACTCATGTATTCCCTAATGTTAAAAAACTTTTCACCATACGTATCCTGTAGTGCTTTTTCCAGTTCTTCACGCTCCGCTTTTGAACCGGTAGAAAGACCTATTATAATATATTTTCCTTTATGCTTTTCCTGCATTTCCAAAAAACATTTTTGTTGTCGGATTAAAACATCTATGTCATCGTTCCATCCACGGTTTTGTCCGATGAACACAACAAAAATGTAATCGTTGTATAAAGCAGATGCCTGTGTTTTTATCTCGGCACCTTGCGAAACGTAAGTTTCCGTTCCGGCTTCACTTCTTGTAAAAAAATACTGCATTTCATCGTTTTCTAGCTTATTTGCTGTTAGCGTTCCTTCCACACCGGCAATCGTGCACGGATTCATTCCCGTTGCATATCCTTGCACAAACGGACGGATTTCCATTCCCTTTTCTTCCACAAAAGTAATTTCCACCGGTACTACCTCTTCCGGAATCACAAACGAATCCACACAAAAAGGAATCGCACCGGCTCTCCCGGCTATTGTAACCGTATTTTCGCCTCCGATACCCATATTCACAACCGGAATATACATCCGGTTACTATGTAATCTTTCCTGCAAAACAGAAGGATAAGAATCGCCACTGTCTCTATACCCAAAAGTAAGCGAATCACCATAACAGACAATGCCCGGAATAATTTGCTGCTCGTATGCCATCAACAAATTTTCTCGTTTTATATATAATTTCCGAACAAAAAATAAACTCAAAGCAAACAATATAATAAAGCAAACTGCAATGCTTCCGAAAATAATTTTTTTCTTCAAAATTCCACCTTCTTTTGTTTTTTAATTCCAGTTATCACAATGCAAAAACATCACTGCCGCCAACTGCGCCCTGGAACTGAATTCCTCCTGCTCCAAAAGGCATTCCACTTCCTCTTTCGTATAAAACGCCGCAACAATCTCTTCATTGGGCGATGTGTGATCCTCCATTTCGCCGCTTACCTCCACGAATGCCACTTGGTTTTTGGCATCCGAAATGGACACTGCCGCAAACGCCGGCGGAAGTATTTTGATAATCCGCTCTAATTTAAGCCCGGTTTCCTCATACAGCTCCCGTTCTATACACTGCTCAATTGTTTCATCTTCTTCCAGCATTCCCGCGCATAAATTATAAATGCTACGGTTCACACCCATGCGGAATTCTTTCAACAACAATAATTTATTTTCACAAAAGGCGACAATGGAAATACCGTTTACTTTTGCCCCGATTTGAGAAGCATCTTTTATATCAGAAAAACTTACCATCTCATATGTTTTTTCTTTTTCTGCCTTGTTTAAGTAGGTTAGTTCATACTGTTTTAAGTAGTTCCCTTCCCGCACTTTCTTTATGCCTAAAAATTTCATGCCTACTACCTTGATACTACTTTATTTTTTCTTGACCACTTTGGTCATCATACCTTAAACTGTTCCGACAGAGAGCTGTTTACTTTTTGTCTCGTAATTTCTACAAGTCCAAGCGGTGTAATATCAATGACGCTTGTTTTGACGGAATCTGTTTTCAAAAGTTCTCTCAGTCTGCTCAGTACTTTTTCTTCGTGACTCGTGGATTCCATATTGATAAAATCCACGATTACAATACCGGATATGTTGCGCAATTTCAGTTGCAGTGCAATCTCTTCTGCCGCCTCCATATTCGTCAAAAAAAACTGCTCTTGCGGGGTGCGCTTTGCAATCGCTTTTCCGGTGTTTACGTCAATGACCGTCAGTGCTTCCGTGGGCTCAATTACAAGATAGCCACCGGATTTTAACCACACATTTTTGGAAAGCGCTTCGGAAATTTTCGTATCCACGGAATACAATTTATGCAAGGAAAGCATTTCATCCGCATACAAACGGACCGGTATTTTTTTCAGCGCTTCACAGTCTTTTAGCTGTGCAAAAATCGTCTCATCATCGGTCACAATTTCCTCGTATTCACTCTGATAAATATTCGTTACCGCAGCCAAATACGGTGCTTCCTGTTTTGAAAGCAAACTGTAGCATGTCCGATGCGCAACCGTATCCAAAAACTCATTTGCTTTTTTTGTAAGCAAAAGCAATTCTTTTTTCAGCGGTTCAAAATCATCCGCAAGCTCCCTGCAGTTTGTACGGAATACATAGCCAACCGATTGTTCCTTTGGCAGTTCCGGTTTGATCGTTTTAAAATAAGACCCGATTGTCTTCTTTTCGCCTTCCGACAGTTTTGTAGAAAAACTTGTTTTTTTCTTTCCTGTAGAAACGACGCAATATGTGCCCGTAAAAGAAATGTTTGCGGTCACGACAGGTTGCTTTGTTTTTACCGCATCTTTGGAAACTTGTACAACCACTTCATCCCCGGCCACAATACGGCCGTCAAATGTCCGGTTGGTCAACGTTGCATTGTGACATTCTTTCATGGGCAAAAAACAAATTTGGCCGGGAAAGATTTCTACAAATGCCGCATCGATATTTTTCAGCACATTGGTCACTTTCCCGATATAAACGTTACCTACAAGACTTCCGTTTTCCGAAAAAGCACGGGCAAAGACAAGGCGGTTATTTTGTATGTGCAGCAAAACAACTTTCCCTTTGTAATTTGTCAGCAGCAGTTTCCCTTTATCCAAACTCATGACCTACATCCTCAAGCGGAACAAATTTCTTTTCCTCTTCTGTACCGATATTCGTATAAGTTTCCACTCTTTTTACTTGTAAAGCAAACTCCGGAAGCTCCTGCCCGTTCTCCGCGTACAGCGCTTCCATGACAAGTGCCGGTTTGATATTGCCGGAACTGCTTGCATCTACGAGAAGCTCAATACCACAATCGATTGCCTTCATTTCAAAAATAAATGGCTTTAAATCCAGCTCCATCGTACTCTTCTTTGTTTGTTTTGTCACAACAATTGCTTCTTTTTGTACAAAAGCATTTACTGCATCTGCAAGGACAAAAGCAGGCGCATTTCCTTCAGAAAATGTCACTACATATTTTGCCGCAGCCACGCTTGCCATCGCGTTTCCTGCATTTTCCGGCAACATGCGGACGCTTTCTACACGTATTCCATCCGCCATCACTGCATTGAGACGGTTTTTCATATCTTCGGATGAAGTCACAGAATTGGCTTCCATGTCAAAATATTCCCCGTCACTTTCCAGCCCTACGCCCAAAGGTGCCGCAAAGGACATAATCTGGTGAGGACTAAATCCGGTTGTATACGCAATGTCAATGTCTGCACGACGCATTGCTTTTTGAAAATATCGCATTACATCCAAATGACCGATGAATTTCATCACGCCCCATTTGGAAAATTTCATTCTTAATTTCATACTCTGTTTCCTTCTTTGACAAAAATAGTTTTAGGCTCTTTCTTCCAGGCAAACACCGCATCCGAAGCGGTTCGCACCACATCCCTGACACTGCGCGCGGCAGTTTGGAGATATCGTTTCTTCCATCGCCTTTAACCATTCCCGTTTCAAAAATTCTTTTGTCACACCGCAATCCAAGAAATCCCACGGGAAAATTTCATCCAGACTGCGTTCTCTTGTCGTATAAAAATCAATGGATACACCACATTCTTCAAAGCATTGAAGCCATACATCGTTATGGAAAAATTCACTCCAGGAGTCAAACAGACAACCCTTTTCGTATGCTTTTACGATAACCGGAGCAATTTTTCGGTCGCCTCTTGCAAAAACACCTTCCAATACACTTACGTCCGCCTCATGCCAGTTGTATTTGATGCTCTTTTGGTTCAGCTGGTCCATAATGGCGCGCTTTGTCGTATGCGCCTTTTCGATGAACTGTTCTTTTGTGCACATCTGCGCCCACTGGAACGGCGTAAACGGCTTCGGAATAAAGAACGACGTACTTGTTACAATCTGCACTTTTCCGTTTCGTTTTTCCTTCGGTACGGTCTCAAAAAACGTCTTTGCAATTTTGTTGGACAAATCCGCAATGCCTTTGATGTCTTCGTCCGTTTCCGTCGGCAGGCCGAGCATAAAGTACAATTTTACCCTTGTCCAACCGCCTTCAAACGCCATCGCCGCGCCTTTTAAAATCACTTCTTCCGTAAGACCTTTGTTGATGACATCGCGAAGTCTCTGGCTCCCAGCTTCCGGAGCAAACGTAAGACTGCTCTTTTTTACATCCTGCACTTTGCTCATCACGTCAAGGGAAAACGCATCGATGCGCAGTGACGGCAGGGAAATATTGATTTTTTTGCGTTTGCACTCGTCAATCAAAAAGTCAATGAGTTCCTCCAACTGGGAATAATCGCTGGAACTTAATGAACTTAACGAAATTTCTTCGTGTCCAGTGTTTTTTAACATCGTAACTGCATACTGCTTGAGCACTTCCACATCGCGCTCACGGACCGGACGATATAACTGTCCCGCCTGACAAAAACGGCAACCACGAATACAGCCTCTTTGGATTTCCAAAACCACACGGTCCTGTGTCACTTTTATAAAAGGCACAACCGGTTTTTCCGGATAATACGTATTGGAAACATCCGTAACCATCTCTTTTACAATGGTAGCTGGCACCCCTTCTTTTGTGGGCGTAAACGCCTTGATTGTGCCGTCTTCTTTGTAAGTTGTCTCATAAAAGCGAGGCACATACATCCCCGGAATCTGTGCTGCTTTATACAGAAAATCTTCTCTGGAACCACCATTTTTCTTGTTTTCTTTGTAGGCATCCAAAAGTTCACGGTACCTTGTTTCGCCTTCTCCGATGTAAAAAATATCAAAGAAATCTGCAATCGGTTCCGGATTGTACGAACACGGGCCGCCGCCAATCACAATGGGATCGTTTTCGTCCCTGTCTTTTGCATAAAAAGCAATGCCGGACAAATCCAAAATTTGCAAAATATTTGTGTAGCACATTTCATACTGCAATGTAATACCGAGAAAATCAAAATTTTTGATCGGTTCTTGGGACTCCAACGCAAAAAGCGGTATATTCTTTTCGCGCATAATTTTATCCAAATCCACCCACGGCGAATAGACACGCTCGCACCACGTGTCTTCAAAACGGTTTAACATATCATAAATAATCTGAATACCAAGATGTGACATGCCAATCTCATATACATCCGGAAAACACATCGCAAAACGGATATCCACTTTGTCTTTCTCTTTTATGACACTGTTTATCTCATTTCCGATATAGCGAGCCGGCTTATCAATCTTTAACAAAATTTCATCTGACAATGCAGGTTTCTTCATAGTGTACCTTCCTTGTATCCTATCGTTATACTATTCTTCGTTATCAGATAAAGTATAAGTGAAATCACGGATAAAATCAATTGCATTTATATCCACATTGTGCTCCACGACGCGAACAATTTTGGTGGAATTTACCGAAGCAACTTCTGCCTTTGTATAATCCAGTGCAAAGAACGAAAGAAACAGTGCTGCCGCCAAAAACATGCGCAAACGCATTCCTGCCAAGGAATAACCGTCTCCTTCCGCGGCCTTCGGTTCATCAAACGTATATCCGTAATTTAACAAGCTTTCCCTGGAACGCATTTTCTGTCTGTTTTCCTGCGATTCCGCTCGTATCATCTGAACAAGTTTGAGTTTTGTGTCGGTTGAAATATGTTGCATTTTAGGGACTCCTTTTTCATTTTTTATGGTTAAAGTCGTGGTCCTTAGGTAAGTTGTTTTTTTTAAAAGATATGATGGAATTGGAGGCAGTAGTACAGAAAAACACCTTATACAACTTTTGGGGTTGTATAAGGTGCTTAACAAATTCTTCTACTACTTAAATATAATTTGAACGGTATTTTCATGCCGCTCCTCTATTACCGATTTGCCAACTCTTCTGTAATTTCTTCCCAAGTGACGCCTTTTTCCACCATGAGAACCATCATGTGATAAAGGAAATCCGAAATCTCGTATTTGATTTCGTTGGCGTTAGGATTTTTCGCCGCAATGACAATTTCCGTTGCCTCTTCGCCCAATTTCTTCAGGATTTTGTCAATTCCTTTGTCGAATAAGTAATTGGTGTAAGAGCCTTCCTTCGGGTTTACTTTACGGTCTTTGATGACCGAAAAGACATCTTCAAACACTTTTAACGGATTGGCTGTATTTGCTTCACCGGGAACAACTTCGTTGAAGAAACAGCTGTAACTGCCCGTATGGCATGCTGCACCAACCTGAGACACTTTTGCCAAAAGCGTATCTTTATCACAATCTGTTGTCAGAGACTTCATGTACTGATAATGACCGCTTGTGTCGCCTTTGACCCACAATTCGTTGCGGCTGCGGCTGAAATAAGTCATTTTTCCTGTTTTCAACGTATGGTTAAACGCTTCTTCGTTCATATATGCGACCATAAGAACCTGCTCGGTCTTGTAGTCCTGTACAACAACCGGAATCATGCCGTCGGAATTTAATTTAAAATCGCTCCAAGCAAATGCCGGCTCTGTCACACAAACGTTGATTCCGTAAGTTTTGCACATCTCTTTCAACGAAAAAATTTCCTTCGCATTGTCGTTGATAGCATTTCCGGATATACCACTCACCGATTCATTTCTCAAAATTTCAAATACTTTATCCAAGGAAACATCCGGCAACATAAAAATAACCGGAACATCGCACACAAGATAGGCGTCTTTGATTGCGGCTTCATTCACAAGAATCAATTCGCCAACGTACTCTTCCACAAGTTCTTTATGTTCGTGAATAGCATCAGCGCCACTAAAGCACACAGCAATCTTTTCTTTTCCAAATTTTAAGGAAACTTCTTCTGTAATTGCAATGTTTCCCGCTTTGCTATAATTGAGTGCCGCCTGTTTGCATCCTGCATAGAGAAGCTTTTTGATGTCTTCCATACGTTCTACATTTCCGGCACCGATAACCGGCACTTCCACGATAGCACAAATTGCTTTGATCACATCCAACGCCGCTTCGTGTTCCGCATCTCCGTTTGACAAGTCAAACACAAGAAGCGCATCTGCCCCGTTATCATCATAATATTTTGCAAGCTCAACCGGGTTCATATTTACAACGGTTCTGTCTTCGATACTTTTTACCGCTTTTTCCTGATACAAATATATGCATGGGATAAATTTTTTCTGTTGCATAAGTTACCTTCCTTTATAAACTTCCTTTTGTACTGAGTACAGTTTGGATGCGTTCGTCTTTTGTAACTGCCATATCAAGCGCTTTTGCAAATGCTTTAAACATGGCTTCCGCCTTGTGGTGGTCGTTGCAGCCGGACAATACTTTGATATGCAAATTCATGGCTGCACTGTAAGATACGGCATAGAAAAATTCTCTTACAAGCTGGGTATCCATGTCGCCCATTTTGTCTGCACTAAATTCGCAGTCAAAAGAAAAATACGGGCGTCCGCACAAATCGATGGCACAAAGCACAAGTGTCTCATCCATAGGCAACACAAAAGAACCATAACGGGAAATGCCTTCTTTATCGCCAAGCGCTTCTTTGATTGCCGTTCCGAGAACAATTCCGGTATCTTCTACTGTGTGATGTGCATCTACGTTCAAATCACCTTTTACGTTGCAAGTCATATCAAAAAATCCATGTCTTGCAAAGCCTTCTAACATATGGTCAAAAAATCCGACGCCGGTACTGATTTCACCTTTTCCGGTTCCGTCTAATTCCAATTGCAGCATAATATCGGTTTCTTTTGTTTTTCTTTCTACTTTTGCAACTCTTGCCATCGTATTACCCTCCCTGCTTATTCAAATCTGACTTTAATGGAGTTTGCATGTGCTGTCAAACCTTCGTTTTCAGCAAACAGCTCAATATCTTTATGTACTGCTTCCAACGCCGCTTTTGAGTAAGAAATAATACTTGTTTTTTTCAAAAAGTCATCTACGTTAAGAGGTGAGAAAAATTTTGCGGTTCCGTTTGTCGGAAGTACATGGTTAGGACCTGCAAAATAATCGCCCAGCGGTTCGGAAGAATATTCTCCGAGGAAAATCGCTCCTGCATTTTTTATTTTGGTCATCGTTTCAAAGGGATTTTTTGTCAAAATCTCCAAGTGCTCCGATGCGATTTCATTGGCTGTTTCAATGGCTTCGTCCATCGTGTCCGCAAGCAAAATATAGCCGTAGTTTTCCAATGATTTTTTCATAATATCGGTGCGGGACAATTGCTCTACAAAAGCGTTCACTTCTACAGAAACTTTGTCTGCAAGTTCCTTGCACGTTGTAATCAAAATCGCGGACGCAAGTTCGTCGTGCTCTGCCTGAGACAACAAATCTGCGGCAACAAATCTGGGATTGGCGGTTTCATCTGCCAACACAAGAATTTCGCTCGGTCCGGCGATGGAATCGATGCTGACATGGCCATACACTGCCTTTTTGGCAAGGGCTACAAAAATGTTGCCCGGTCCTGTAATTTTGTCCACTTTTGGGATGCTTTCCGTGCCGTAAGCAAGGGCTGCAACAGCCTGTGCACCACCTACTTTATAAATCACATCCGCTCCGGCAATATCTGCAGCAACGAGGGTACCCGGATTGACTTTGCCGTCTGCTCCCGGTGGTGTTGTCATAATAATCGTCTCTACCCCTGCCACTTTTGCAGGAACAATATTCATCAATACGCTGGACGGATAGGCTGCTTTTCCACCGGGCACATATACACCAACTTTTTCAAGCGGCGTAATGCGCTGTCCCAAAATGGAACCGTTATCCTCTGTTTCAATCCAGCTGTTTCTAAGCTGTTTTTCATGGAATTTGCGGATGTTTGCAGCAGATTTTTTCATCACTTCCACAAATTTTGCATCCAATGCCTGATACGCCTCTTCGATTTCTTCTTTTGTCACCTGAATGGTGTCCTTAGAAAGCTTACACTTGTCAAATTTTTCTGTGTATGCAAAAAGCGCCTCATCGCCTTCTTCTTTTACTTTATTCACAATTTCCGCAACGGTTGCTTCGTATGTACCGTAATTGTTCGGGCTTCTTTTTAACAAATCATTTAAAAGATTGTTTTTTGTCTCTTTTGTCAGTTGTACAATCCTCATAGTAATCCTCCATAAAGCGTCCGCTTACAAAGCGGCACTTTTCTATTAAATACGCTCTTTTAACGCGTTGATAATTTTTTTGATTCTCTCAGACTCCATCTGCATGCTCACTTGGTTCACAATCATTCTTGCAGACAACGGGCAGATTTCCTCAAGCACTTCCAAGCCGTTTTCGCGAAGCGTAGAACCGGTCTCCACAATATCCACTATCACATCCGAAAGTTGCACAATCGGTCCTAATTCCACCGAACCGTTTAATTTGATAATATCTACCGTCTGGTGCTTTTTATTGTAAAAATAATCCTTTGCAATGTTTGGATATTTGCTTGCCACACGAATGCGCTCGTGATGCTGTAACAACTCTTTTGCGCTGGCAGGTCCGCAGACACACATTCTGCATTTACCAAAGCCCAAATCAAGCACTTCGTATACTCTTCCTCCTTCTTCCAAAAGCGTATCTTTCCCTACCTCGCCGATGTCTGCGGCACCGTATTCCACGTAAGTGGGTACGTCCGGCCCTTTGGAGAGGAA
>JAZQDM010000089.1:0-2266 GCA_045546775.1 Lachnospiraceae bacterium
GCTTGGCCTCCGACTTGTTCATGGTTTTCAGCAAGTTTTCCGAAAAATTACGTTTTTCCAGAAAAAAAGGATAAAAACCGTGGTGCAAGTAATCCTGCAGGTGTGTTAGAGGATTTATTTTTTTCAGTATGCTTCCGGCTATATCTTCGTGGTTTTCCAGAATCTCCTGTAGCGAGTAGGGCCGGAAATTGTTTCTGCTCTGCTGGTTCAAGAATTCCCTGAAAGATAGTCCTCTTAGGTAATATACTTCGGTGAGCCCGCCCAATTCGGGATTCTCTTCTTTCAACCGCATGACCGACGAACCGGTAAAGACAATGTGTAACTCCGGAAACAAGTCGTAACAAATGCGCAAATCATGGCTCCAGTTGGTGTATTTGAACATTTGGTCAATAAGCAGCGTCTTTCCTCCTCCTTCAACAAATTTGCGGGCAAAATCCACTAAGCTGTATTGGGAGAAGTAAAAGTTGTTCATGTTGATATACAGGCAGGAACGGGCGGTACCGAACTTTTCCTTGGCATATTGTAGGAGGAATGTCGTTTTTCCCACACCTCTGGTGCCTTTGATGCCGATTAGCCTGTTGCTCCAGTCTATTTCGTCCATCAAACCACGGCGGATAGAAGCGTCGGTGTGTTCCACCAAATAGCGATGTGTCCTGTGAAATGATTCCATGAAAACTTTTTTATCATGCAAATATAATGAAAGTTCCTCTATTTGCAAAGTCGACATTGCAAAATGTATTAAAAAACTTCCAATTGGAATGGAAAATGTCTATATTTGCTTTTGTTATGAAAACGCTATATTTGTTCAATCCGGAGAATGACATGGCGCTGGCAAGTGCGAGTCTTTTTTATATGACTCCTGCCAACATCAGGAAGATGGCGACCGACCTTTCGGCTTTGCCGGCTTGGTATGCTCCAGAAGGAAGTAGTGTGCTTCTGGGTGATAACCGGCAAAGGGAATGGATGGAAAAGGAATGTCGTTTCTCGCTTCCGGTGGAATGGACCGTAAATATTGCCCCTTATTATATTAAGGTATGTCCGTGGGGGTGGAATCCGGCATTGCTTCGCCGGTTGAAGGAAGAAGGGGTTTCTTCGGAGGCAATGTTGTCGGAAGAACAGATGAAGAGGGTGCGATGCTTGTCAAGTCGGCAGACAGCAGTGGATTTGTTGCCTCGTTTGCGGATGGAGCAAACCATCGGAGAATCATTCGTCTTCAGCTTTTTTGAAAAGCTCTTGATGTTTTTGCAAAAAGATGAAGAGGTTTTGTTGAAAAGTCCTTGGTCGGGTAGTGGAAAGGGAATCCATAGAGTGAAAGGTGTGCCGGACACTTCGGTTTATGGATGGGCCAAGCGTGTCGTTTCTTCCCAAGGATGTATCATTGTGGAGCCTTTTTATCAGAAGGTTGTGGATTTTGCCATGGAGTTCCATTCGGACGGAAAGGAAGTTTCTTTTGTGGGTTATTCGTTGTTCGAAACGGATGGCCGTGGAATTTATAAAGAGAATGTGTTGGCCTCGGACAAGGCCATTGAGGCGAGACTGGCTTCGTATGTTCCTGTGGAAGTGCTTGCAGGAATCAGGAATCGTTGCATGGAGGAACTGGATGTGCTTGTAGCCGGTTCTTATGAAGGCTATTTGGGAGTGGATATGATGATTTGTAAAGACGGCGACGGATATAAAGTTCATCCTTGTGTGGAAGTGAATCTACGGATGAATATGGGAGTGGTTTCCCGCTTGTTGTACGATAACTATATCTGTCGGTCGGTGGAAGGGAGCTATGTCATTGAGTATTTTCCGCAAAGGGGGGAAGCACTCCGTTTTCATGAATCCATGAAGAGGATATGTCCTTTGCTAATGGAGAATGGACGGATAAAAAGAGGTTATTTGTCGCTTACTCCTGTGTTTGAAGACACAAATTATCAAATTTTTATAAAAATCAAATGACGCAATATTTTGCAATTCCTTTCTTTTTTGTCCTTTTTTGCGAGCAATTGTTATTTTGTTGTTAGGTTTATGGTTAAAAAGATGTTTTTACGCCAAAAATGCCTCTGTTGCTTATACGAAAATAAATTCCCTTTAGATTTTGATAACAAAATGTAAATGCGTATATTCGTGGATTATTTGAAAGAAAACTATATCTAATAACTTAAATTTCTATTATTATGGAAACAAAATTGACTCGCGTTGAAAGCGACCTCATTGGCGCACGCGAAATTCCGGCAAGTGCTTTGTATGGTGTACAAACTTTGAGAGGTATTGAAAACTTCCC
>JAZQDM010000090.1:0-2234 GCA_045546775.1 Lachnospiraceae bacterium
TGCTACGGCGCAGACGTTCACGGATGGAGCGTGCTTCCGCTTCCTCATGGAGCAGATTTGCCACATCCCGTTTGCTGTCGTGCATTATATAAACAAAGAGCGGTCAAGGCTTAAATCCTTGACCGCTCTTTTTCAGTTGCTTGCAAGAAATCTATTTCTCAAAACTATTATAAATTGCCCTAAAATCAAGGGAAAACAGCCGTGTTAAATTGGATTTACACCAAACCAACAACTTTAATTTTTGGTTTTCTACAAAAATCGTTGGTTTTCTATTGTGGTGAATTTGGTTAAATTGCTTTTTCCTGTTTTAAGGCTGATTTTTGGAGCGTTCCCAATACATGTTGCAATTCTCGGATAAGTTACAGCGGAGTGGTACTTTTGCCGCTCCGCTGTTTTTCTTCTCATTTTTATATCAGTCCTGCGACTTGTTGAGATTTTTATGCTATCAGATTTTCGGAAAGTCTGCGCCCATTTTTTATACAGTCACAAGACAAGTTGATAGATTACGCAACGCGGTAATTGAAAGGGACGAAAGAGGTAGGGCGCAGGTTTCTCACATTGGCTCTGTCGGGTTTCACTTGCACTAAATATCGGGACATATCCGCTATAAGCTGTTCACCGCTCGCGTTAGGTGTCGCTAAAAACTTCTTCACAAGGTAAGTCGCCATCTTGATATTGATTTTGTATTCATAGGTGCTGTTGGAGTTCTGCTCAAGTACGATGCCGTTAATGATCTTCCATACGGCGGCGGAGGTAATGAAGTGTCCGTATAGCTCCTGTCGGGAATAGTCCTCTTTTTTGCACTTCATCCGGCTCGCTCCGCAGTCATATTTGATATGTCTAAAGAAAATTTCCTCACGCCATCTCAATTTGTAAAGCTCCATTATTTCTGCCGCGCTGAACTCCTCACGAGGGAGAGATGTCAAGAGCGTTTCCAAATCACCGTTAGGCAGTCTGCCACGCACCACGCGCAGACGCATGATATATGGCAATGGATACGCAAAGCGGGATACATAGGTTTTTGGACTGTTTTCTTTGCCGCGCTTACTGCCTGTGTTGACAAAGATGTGCCCTTTTGCCTTGCTCTCCTGCGACTGGCTGTCAGTCAGCACAAATTCCAAATCAACATCCAACTCTTCCATCGGCAATGCTTGTATGGGTTTCAAAGCACCAACATTCTGCTTCGTGCGAATAACAAAATCCATTTTCCTTTGCTGAAAATCAGCTATCAGCGAGTAGGAAGAATACAGTCGGTCACAAACCACGATACAGGGTGGGAAATCATTCCAATACACCATAAATGCCGCGTCAGCGTGTTCATTTTGGGCACTAATCGGATTTAGCACCATATCCACTGTTTGGTGTGATAGCAAGTCTAACATTACCGTTGCCTTGTACTGGTTATATCCGCCCTTTGTGGTATTAGGTGCAGGCATAAAGGATGGAGTATCTTTGTTGAGTGCAGTATTAAAGTTTACGCCATCCATAGCAATCAGCTTGCGGCCTTTGTAAAGAAACTTTTCGTTGCCGCTGTCTGTGTCAGAGAAGCGGCGCAAAACATAATACATCAGTTCCGAGTCGATAGCGGCGCGGCGTTCAGAAAAACTGGAAGCCGTTACATTTACTTCGGGGTAATCGTGCAATTCCTTGCGTAAACTGTTGCCACCCATAAGGCAAAGCATTTTAATCATCGTCACTCTGTCGAGTTTGCTCTTTTTGGTGAAGTGAACGGTTTCTTCGTTAGTGTCGCGCTTCCAGTCCTCGATAGCCTTACGAATAGCGGCATCGAACTCCGCCTTTGTTCTGTCAGCGATATTTGTTTTCATAGTTTTTGCTCCTGTCATGTGTATTTGCCGGATTTGAGATGCAAAAAAGCGCATGACAAAAACTCCCACCGGCTGGGAAGCCTTTGTCATGCGCTCCTAAGACACTCATCTATATGTCGGGACAGCAGCACGAAATTAAAAATCAGTCAAAAATCAAAAAATCTAAACAAACTCTCAAAACTCTCATGTGGACTACTAAGGTCAGTTACAGGATAACACAAGAGGTTATCACTGTCAATGTGCATAAAATTTGTTCAAAATAAGTTTACCAAAACCGAACACACCAAAATAACGAAATTCGGGGGATGACGAAAACCTGACAGTTCCCGTCATCCCCCGAATTGCATTGGCCTCGCGGCTCTCTCTTTTTTTCGTTTGAATCAAGCGTTTAGCACTTCTCGAACACGG
>JAZQDM010000091.1:0-28763 GCA_045546775.1 Lachnospiraceae bacterium
GTAGAGGCCGCAAGTTCAAGTCTTGTCACTCCGACTACATAGCAAGTAAGGGCTGTTGCACTTTTGCAACAGCCCTTTTGTTAACGTCTTCTTTTTGTTCTTCTGCTTTTCTGTGATGCCGGAGTTCTTTTATTCTCTTTCTTTGTTTCGTTTTCAGCTTCTGCACAAGGAGCATTTTCCTCCTGCGCATCTTGTCCATGTCGCTGACCGGTTTGTTCCATGTCAACCGCTTCCTCATCCAACTTTTCTTCACGCGGTTTCAAAGCCTTTGCTGTATTTCTGGCATTCACATCATCGCGCACCAGCATATATACGGTAGAGGCAAGCGGAATGAAAACAAGCATTCCGACAACTCCCATCAAACTTCCGCCAACCGTCACTGCTGCCAGCACCCACATGGACGGCAAACCTACGGAATTTCCGACTACACGCGGATAAATGAGATTTCCTTCAATTTGCTGCAATACCAAAAAGATAATCACAAAAATGACTGCCTGCATCGGGTCTTCCACCAGAATAAGGAATGCACCAACGCCACAACCGATGAATGCACCAACTACCGGAATCAACGCAGTGAATCCAATCAGTACGCCGATGAGTATGGCATACGGAATGCGGAAAATACTAAGTACGACAACAAACATCACGCCAAGTATCACGGCTTCCGTACACTGGCCTGATACAAAGTGGCTGAAATTGCTGCTCAAAAGTCTTACCACTTTTGTCACCCGCACATTTACTTTTTCAGAGCAATATGCTTTCACAAGGCGCTGTGCCTGGTCTTTCAATTTTTCTTTTTGTGTCAGTACATAAATGGCAAAAATAAACGCGATAAACACATTTGCCACGCCACCGATGATGCTGCTTGCAACGCTAAACGTAGAAGTAAGCATACTGCCTACACCACTTTGCAAAAAGCCGACTACTTTATTCAAAATGCCTTCCCAGTCAAATTCCGAAAGCTGTAAATTTTCCAAATATTCCACAATCTGCGGATTGGACGCAAATACTTCCTCCGACCAGATTAAAACATTATTAAAAAAGACTGGTAACTTGTTTCCAATTTCAATAATCGTTCTGCCAAGCTGCGGCACGACTGTCATAATGACAAAAACAAGTATTGCAATGACAAACAAAATAGAAAGCAAAATGCTGATTGGACGTTTTAGTTTGTCCGCCCATTTACCGGTCCATTTTTTCAAAAGTTTTTCTTCGATGCTGTGTAACGGAATATTCAGTATGAATGCAATTGCCGCCCCCCACAAAAACGGCTGTGCGATCCCAAGCACAAGTCCGATTGCCGCCAGCACTTCTTTGATGTACATCACCCCAAGACAGACTGCTGCAGCAAATAAAATAAGATGTCGAATGCTTTTTATATTCCCTTTGTCCAACTTCATGTTATTCCTCCTTTTGTCGGAGCACTTCCAGACAATATTCCCACACACGTTTTGCGGAAGAAATGCTTAATGTCTCTTCCGTCGTATGAATGTTTTTCATATCCGGTCCTAAAGACACGCAATCCAAATCTGCAATTTTTTCTGCAATAATGCCGCATTCCAGACCTGCATGAATCGCCTGAATCACCGGTTTCTTGCCGTACATTTCTTCGTAAATGCGGACCATTTTGTCACGGAGCGGGGAATCTTTACGGTACGCCCAGCCCGGATATTGTCCATCTACAACACTTGTGGCATTGCAAAGTTTTATCACTCTCTCCACCCGGTCAAGCAACTCTTGTTTCGCGCTTTCAATGGAACTTCTGACTGAAATCAGAATTTTAAACTCATTTTCGGTTGTAGTTACGATGCCCATATTCAAAGAAGTTTCCACAAGTCCTTCTACGTCCAAGCTCATCGCCTGCACGCCGTTTGGAAGTGTAAACAACAAATTCACTGCACTTTCATGACTTTCCGGTGCAAAAACAAGTTCTTCCGACACACCGACTTTTTGCATTTCCACGGCAAAATCCGGTTCTTTTGTCTGCAATTCTTTTTTGACAGTTGCTTCAAAATCTCGCACATACTGCTCAAACGCCTCTGCCTCTTTTGCGACAGATACACGCAGCTTTGTATTTCTCGGAATGGCATTGTCCGCAAGACCGCCTGCAACGTTTACAATCGCACAGCCAAATGCCCCATCTGCCTGTGCCAGCAATCTTCCCATAAGACAGTGGGAATTGCCACGCTCTTTGTCGATTTCGCAGCCGGAATGACCGCCTTTTAATCCACTGATTGTAATGTCATATATAGTACCTGCTTGTTTTACTCTTTCTACCGGAAGTGTACAAGTAACACGTGCACCGCCTGCACAGCTTGTTAGGAAAAATCCCTCTTCCTCGGAATCGATGTTTAACATGCGATGGCCTTTTAACATGGACAAATCCACTGCTATGGCACCGTACATGCCGACTTCTTCGTCCACCGTGATAACTACTTCCAGTCTCGGATGCGGAATATCCTTAGAGTCCAAAAGCGCAAGCGCATACGCAACGGCAATCCCGTCGTCACCGCCAAGGCTTGTTCCTTCCGCATAAATATTATCCCCATCAATGGCAAGGCGAAGCGGCTCTGTTTTCATATCAATATCGCAATCCGGTTTGTGCACCGCAACCATATCCATATGTCCCTGGATAATAACCGGTTCCTGATTTTCATAGCCTTCTGTTGCTTCTTTTATAATAATGACATTCTTCATGGAATCCTGGATGTATTCCAGATTTCTTTCTTTTGCAAAATTCACAAGATAATCACTAATTTTATCGGTATTGCCTGAACCGTGCGGAATGTTGCATATCTGCTCAAAAAAATGAAATACTTCGCATGGTTCCAAATGTTTTAAAACTTCACTCATACTATCAGCCTCTCTTTTACAATATTTATAAGTATAATAAAAAACAGATGTAAAATCAATGACTTTACATCTGCCTTTATCATATCCTTTACGGATAATATTATGCGATTTTGGATTTAGCAAGCTCTGCTAAGGAAGCAAATCCTTCTGCATCGTTAACAGCCATTTCTGCTAACATTTTTCTGTTGATTTCAACACCTGCTAATTTAAGTCCATACATAAATTTGCTGTAAGATAATCCGTTTAATCTTGCTGCAGCGTTGATACGTGCAATCCACAACTGTCTGAACTGACGTTTTCTTTCTTTTCTACCTGCATAAGAAGAAGCTAAAGCTCTCATTACAGACTGTTTTGCGATTCTATACTGTTTGGATCTTGCTCCTCTATAACCTTTTGCAAGTTTTAAAACTCTGTTATGTCTTTTTTTTGCGTTCAATCCGCCTTTAATTCTTGCCATTGTTTCATCTCCTCCTTCTTAACCAATTATAAGTACGGTAAAATCTTCTTCATATTCTTAACGTTTGTTGAGTCCGTCATAGCTGGTTTTCTAAGATTTCTCTTTCTCTTAGTTGTCTTTTTGGTTAAGATATGGCTCTTATAAGCTTTACTTCTTTTTAATTTACCTGTTCCTGTTGCTTTAAAACGTTTTGCAGCTGCTCTGCTTGTCTTCATTTTTGGCATATCAAGTTCCTCCTAAATCTCTCAAAATATCTATTTTAACTGTACGAACTAACGCTTTTCAGTTAAAAACATTGTCATGCTGCGGCCTTCTACTTTAGGCGCTTTTTCTACTACTGCGATGTCTGCAAGCTCTGTTGCAAAGTCATCTAAGATATGTTTGCTGTTTGCCATATGTGCCATTTCACGTCCACGGAAGCGAAGTGTCACTTTTACTTTGTCCCCTTTGGAAAGGAATTTTCTGGCAGCATTCATCTTTGTATTCAAGTCATTGGTATCAATGTTCGGTGAAAGACGAATCTCTTTGATTTCAATCACTTTCTGTTTTTTCTTAGCTTCTTTTTCTTTTCTGGTCTGTTCGTATTTGTACTTACCGTAATCCACGATTTTGCATACAGGCGGTTTTGCGGTAGGCGCAATTTTTACCAAATCCAATCCGGCTTCTTCTGCCAATCTCATAGCTTCCCTGGAAGACATAACACCTAACTGCTCTCCGTCTTCTCCAATCAAGCGTACTTCTTTGTCTCTAATTTGTTCGTTAATCATTAAATCGCTAATTGCCCTATACCTCCATCATAAAAAGAAAAGTGGATAGCATAACTATCCACTTACATTCATCCAAAATAATCACATATTGGTTTGAACTGTTGACACCTATAAGCCCGATTGCCATAGGGTGAGAGTGGATACTCTGCTTGTTTGTTCTAATGTGTGTTCACACACTCAGATAGAATATCACCCTTTTTTCTCGTTGTCAACTGTTTTTAGAAAGAAACTTTAACATTTTGTCTTGCTTCCTCTTCCGCGCGGAAATACTCTGCATTTTTGAAGCCAAGCAAGCCTGCAATCAATACGGTAGGGAACATTTCTTTCTTGTTCTGGTATTTCATAACCGTATCGTTATAGAACTGTCTCGCATGAGAAATTTTGTTCTCCGTATCCTGCAATGCATTTTGCAACTCGATAAAGTTGGAATTTGCTTTTAATTCCGGATATGCTTCGCTAACTGCCATAAGACGGCTTAACGCATTGGATAACTCACTGTTTGCACCGGCAACTTCTGCAACAGAAGATGCGCCCTGCGCTTTTGCTCTCGCTGCCATAACCGCTTCCAATGTGTCTCTTTCATGGGACGCATAGCCTTTTACCGTTTCCACCAAATTGGGAATCAAATCAAAACGTCTTTTTAACTGTACATCCACCTGTGACCACTGATTTTTCACACGGTTGCGCAAACCAACCAATCCGTTGTACGTAAAAATCACCCAAATTACTAAAAGTGCAACCACTGCAATTACTATGTATTTTGCCATATTTTTTTACCTAAGTCTCTTCCGACTTTTTTCCTTTCCCTTACTTATGATTTATTTTATCGTATCATGTTATATTTTGACAAGTCCACGTTATGTACCCGTCCGATTTCCTGCACAATACTTTGGTTTTCTTCCAGCACTACCGCGTAGACGAGGAAATTGTTCCAAAGTGCAAGCTGGGCTTTGTCCGCCTCTTTTAAGTTACTGAAATCATGAATGAAGTTGCGCATACCTGCAAGTTCTTCGGTAAGAATTTTTCCCTGCTGGGTCCGCTTGTATTTCGGCCTTGATGCGGCGTGGGACACTGCATATGTGACCAAATAAATAACGGTCGCAAACGGCAATATAATGACAAGGAGTCCGCAAATTGCTTGCATCAAAAACTTCGCCAACAACACAACTACATGTTGCACGGCCGGTTCTTCCAGTTGCTCAAGAACCAACTTGATTTGCTCCTTTTCAGGTAGCTCATCCACATCGATTCCCATGCTTGCATATCGCCTTGCCTGTTCTTCTTCGACTATTGCCATTTGCTCAAAGGCAATATCTGCCTCTGCCCCTGTTTCTTTAGCATCACTAAATGCAATAATCGAAAAAATAAACAGCGCTATAAATAGCAAAAGCTTTCGCACTAATTTTGCGGAGGAGCGGCTGTTTACCAACAATCCTTTCCGCACCGCCTCCTGTGTGGATGCCTGTTCCCAGCGTGCAAGTGCTCCCGGATGAAACTGGTTCGTCGCAAGAATCCGCAACAACTCCTGTTCGCTGTACAAAAGCGGCTCCCCACCGTTTAGACATTCCACCGTCCCGTTTTGAATGCGAATCCATTTTTTCTGTTCCAGACTAAGAAGCGTTGCCACCACGTCTTTTCTCCGCTCCACTTTTAAATCGGACAAAAGACTAATATCAATGGGGCTCAAATCCCGAAATTCATCCCGGTAATAATCGATGCCGGAAATCACATCGTAACGCATCCTCGCTTTTTGGTTTTTGCGCATTGGCTTTGTCACGCCATAATAAATGATAATAATCGGGAATGTGACAAACAGCACCATGATAAACAGAACCCCCACAAAAATAGCAAGCAACAGCAGCACTGCTATTTTTGCCATAAGGCCATCTGCCTTCCCCAGTATCGGAACTACCATTAGCATCGGTCTAAAAAGCGAAACAATATGCGCTTTTGTTAACAGATAATAGAGGACATCGGCAATCCCAACACAAACTAACCATGCACATATATCCGCCAAAAGCCATTTAAAACGATTCGTTTTAAAAAAATACTTTTTCATATGTACGTTCCTCCCATGTTTTGTGAAACTGAATTTACATGCACAGTATACCAAATCAGTCTTGTTGTTTCCAGCAAGTTTCGTTTACAACTTTTCGCAACCGTGGGTTGCGTGGGTTCAGGCATTTGACGTACAAAAAAACTGCTACACGCAGAATGTTACATGCAACAGTTTTCTTTGTTTTATTTATTTTTCTCTAAACGTACCGCAAGCAGTTCCTTTGCTGTCTCTTGCGTTGTTACCCATAATGTCAACATGGTCAGCGTAGCATTTGTATTCTTTGTTATAAACACAGTTTTTTGCTTCGCAATCAATCATGATAACTCTGTCCGGATGTTCCATTGCACTTTTGTAAGAGTCCGTTTTTTTGTCACGGAAGCTTTCACAACAAGTTTCGTCCGGTGTGCAAGCACATTTTCCACCAACTGTGATATCGCCTTTGCAGCAATAGTAATCGTTGTTATAACCGCAATTTGTTGCAGAACATTTTAATTCAGCCATACTGTAAGCATCCTTTCTCGCATAATATTTGGAATTCTCCGCTTATAGTATTTGCAATTTTTTTGTTCTGATACACGATTTATGGGGTTGGAAGATTTTGGGTTTTTAAAAATCAAACCTATTTTCCCGCTTTTTCCTCTACCACTTCTTCCTTACGGATTTCTTTTGTACGGATTTCTTTGCAAATCTGGTCGATGAAATCAGCAAGCGGTTTCTGACCTTCGTCGCCTGCAAAACGGCTTCTTACGGAAACAAGTCCGTCTTCTTCCTCCTGCTGGCCTACAACGAGCATATAAGGAACTTTTGCAAGTCTTGTCTCACGGATCTTATAACCGATTTTTTCGGAACGGTTGTCAATTTCAACAAGCACGCCGTTTTTCTTTAATTCGGCTGCTACTTTTGCTGCGTAGTCTGCGTATTTTTCGGAAATCGGCAATACACGAACCTGTTCCGGACACAACCATGTAGGGAATTTTCCGGCATATTTTTCAATCAACCATGCAAGCGTTCTCTCATAGCATCCCATAGAAGTTCTGTGGATGATGTACGGACGTTTCTTGTCGCCGTTCTGGTCGATGTAGTACATATCAAACTGTTCCGCCAAAAGAGCATCCCACTGGATTGTAATCATGGTGTCTTCTTTGCCGTAAACATTCTTTGCGTTAATGTCAATTTTCGGTCCGTAGAAAGCAGCTTCTCCCACATCTTCCACAAACGGAATCTGAAGCTCATTCATGATGTCACGCATATGCTGCTGTGTTTCTTCCCAAACTTCCGGCTCGCCGATATATTTTTCTCTGTTGTCCGGGTCCCATTTGGAAAGATGGTAAGTTACATCTTCTTCTACACCCAATGTTGTGAGGCAGTGTTTTGCAAGTGCAAGACAGTTTTTGAATTCTTCTACCATCTGGTCCGGTCTTACAATCAAGTGACCTTCGGAAATGGTAAACTGGCGCACACGGGTAAGTCCGTGCATCTCACCGGAATCCTCGTTACGGAACAACGTAGATGTTTCGCCGTAACGGAGCGGCAAATCTCTGTAAGAATGCTGTGAAGCTTTATAAACATAGTACTGGAACGGGCATGTCATCGGACGAAGTGCAAATACTTCTTTGTCCACTTCCTCGTCACCCAAAACGAACATACCTGCCTGGTAATGTCCCCAGTGACCGGAAATTTTGTACAAGTCGCTCTTTGCCATAAGCGGTGTTTTTGTACGCACATAGCCCCACTCGTTGTCTTCCAAATCTTCAATCCAACGCTGCATTGTCTGCACCATTTTTGCGCCCTTCGGCATAAGAAGCGGAAGTCCCTGGCCGATAACGTCTACTGTTGTGAACAATTCCATCTCTCTACCAAGTTTGTTGTGGTCGCGTTTTTTGATATCTTCCAAGTGCTCAAGATAAGCAGCCAATTCTTCTTTTTTGTTGAATGCAGTTCCGTAAATACGCTGAAGCTGCGCACGGTTGGAATCGCCTCTCCAATAAGCCATGGAGGAGCTGATTAATTTGAATGCTTTGATATTTTTTGTGCTCATAAGGTGCGGACCTGCACACAAATCTGTAAATTCGCCCTGTCTGTAGAAAGAAATCTCTGCATCTTCCGGCAAATCCTGAATCAATTCCACTTTGTACGGCTCGCCTTTTTCTTCCATAAATTTGATAGCTTCTTCTCTCGGAAGTGTAAATTTCTCTAATTTGGCACCTTCTTTGATGATTTTTTTCATCTCGGCTTCCAATTTGTCCAAATCTTCGCGTGAAAAAGGTTCGTGCTCAAAATCATAATAAAAACCTGTGTCAATGCTCGGTCCGATGGCAAGTTTTGCATCCGGGAACACTCTTTTTACTGCTTCTGCCAAAACGTGGGAAGCGGTATGACGTACGGTTCTTAAACCTTCTTCGTCGTTGGCTGTCAAAATATTTAATTCACAATCGGTATCAATCACGGTTCTCAAATCTACTACTTCGCCGTTTACCTGACCTGCTGCCGCAACTCTGGCAAGACCTTCGCTGATATCCGTTGCAATTTCAATTACACTTTTTGCTTCGCTGTACTCTTTAAAAGAGCCGTCTTTCAATGTTACTTTCATGTTTCTCTTCCTTTCTTTTTTGCTTTTTACTGCCGGACACAATACGTTTTGCAAATCGCATTTGTCTAAACTGAAAATAAAAAAAAGCGATTTAAACTCCCCTTGTGTCTGTAAACATAAGGGACGATAAATCGCGGTTCCACCCTACTTGCCCTATGCGCTGTCATTTTTTCAAAAAAAGACGACGTCTTATTAGGACCACTTAATTATGATGATAACGGAATCACCGGGCCGGATTGGGGCCACTCAGAGGTAGTTTTCGGATAGTTCCAATCAAGGTGTTTCCAGCACTGTCAAACAGACACCTCTCTCTGTCATCTTCCCTATCGTACTCGTCTCGTCAACGTGTTACGTATGAATTTTTCATTCTTCAAATATCATATTCCAACTTTTTCGTTCTGTAAAGTATTTTTTTATTGTAACATGTCCATATCCGGCTGATAATCAATTAATTCTTTGATGACTTCACCTGCCACTAACAATCCCGCAACCGACGGCACATAAGAAATACTTCCCGGTGTGGAACGTCTTGTCGTCTGCTCTTCTTCCGCAGTTTCCGGTTGCTTCGGCTTAATTGCCTTTTCTGTAGAATATACTACTTTGCAGCTTTCCACGTTACGTTTTTTCAACTCTTTGCGCATCACTTTCGCCAACGGACACATGGTTGTTTTGTAAATATCTGTCACGGTCAGTTTTGTGGCGTCCAGTTTGTTGCCGGCTCCCATGCAACTTATAACCGGCACACCTGCCTCTTTTGCCCGCACAATAATATCTATTTTTGCAGTTACCGTATCCACCGCATCCACAATGTAATCATACTTTGAAAAATCAAACATCTCCGCCGTATCCGGTAAATAAAAACAGTTGTAAACATTCACTTCTGCCGATGCATTAATAGACAAAATGCGCTCTTTCATCACTTCTGTCTTGTATTTTCCAATGGCATCTGTCGTAGCAATAATCTGGCGATTGATATTACTTTTTGCCACCGTATCGTTATCTACCAAATCCAGATTGCCCACACCGCTTCGCGCCAGCGCTTCCACCACATAGCCGCCTACACCGCCGATGCCAAAAACAAGCACCTTTGCCTGATACAATTTTTCCAGCGCCTCTTCTCCAATCAAAAGCCCCGTTCTCGCAAATTCTTCTCTCATAGCATTCTCCGTTTTACTCCGTATATTCACTAATTTATCTATTTAGAGGTGCATTGTCAACTTTTCCGCGTGAATCAGATGGGCTATTCGCATATGCTGTACATTTTTTGCAATGAACCATATAAGGAATATGCACCTTTATGGCATTGTACAGATGCTTAGAAACTCTTAATGCCTTCTTCTTTGTTAGCAATTTTCAGACACGATGTCTGAAAAAGGCGTAAGTGAGCCAGGATGGCGAATTTGCGCCGGTTGCGTCCCCTAGACGTTTCTCTCTTTGAAGGCATTTAGTGTTTCTTAGTATCTGTACACGCCATATGGTGTATATTCTTTATATGGTTCATGCAAAAATGTACAGCATAGCGAATCCTCATCTATTCCCCCGCCACACTGACCGCCAACCGTTTCCCTAACCGTATCGCCATATCCCTCTCCGGATACACCACATCCGCACCAAGCTTTTTCAAAACAGCGCCCTGATCCGGGCTCAGCGCCTTTGCAATGACCTTCGGTACACCCAAATCCACTACATGCATCGTGGTCAATATACTCGTATCAATTTTTTCCCCGATACAGACAACGACAACGTCGCAATTTTGGATGCCTACTTCCTGCAAAGTAGCCATACTCAAATCATCCGCCACAAATGCATATTCCGTGTAATAGCGCAGTTCTTTTACTTTGGCTTCGTCTTTGTCGATGACAATGACCTCTTTTCCTTCCTCCGCCAGCGATTTTGCCAACGCCGCCCCAAATCTTCCAAGTCCGATGACACCAAACGATGTCGCTTCTTTTCTCATCCTTTTTTACACCTTTTTCCTGAAGGAATTTCCTTTCTTTTACATCTTTTCTCATCCCACGGTTACTGTTTCCTCCGTATACCGCGTGCTTTTTTCCGGCCGTACAATCCACATTGCCAAAATAGTAAATGCGCCAAGTCGCCCGATAAACATGATTGCTATAATAATCAGTTTTCCCACATCGCCCAAATGTGGCGTTATACCGGTGGACAATCCCACCGTACCAAAGGCTGACACAACCTCAAACAAAAGCTGTACAAACTCGTATTCCGGTTCTGCCAGACACATCAAAAATGTACCAACACAAACAACACCAAATGACAAAATCGTAATCATATATGCTTTGGAAATATTTTCTCTGGAAATGCTTCTGCGGAAAGCTCCCACCGTTCTTTTTGAAAATGCACCGCGAAGCGACTGCAGCAAAATAAAAAATGTACTTGTTTTGATACCGCCGCCTGTCGACCCAGGCGATGCACCGATAAACATCAAGACACATAACACAAACAATCCTGCATCCGTAAATTCGCCAATGGCGTAGGTGGAAAATCCGGCCGTTCTGGCAGAAACACTATGAAAAAAAGCACCCAGCCACGAAATATCTTCCGTTCCTTTCAACAACAACGTTCCCACTGCAAGCAATACAATACTCGTCGACAATACTACTTTTGAATGCAGACACAAATACTTAAAACGCTTGTTGCGCATCATGTCAAGTATGACAAAAAAACCGATACCGCCAAAAAAAATCAAACCGCACGTGGTCAAATTCAAAAGTATATTTCCCTGATATGGGATTAAGTTTTGCAATCCACCCAGCACATCAAAACCGGAATTGTTAAATGCCGCAACCGAATGAAACAAACTAATCCCAAGCGCATGCCAAAACGGATAATCCTGTATAAACACGCAAAAACTTAATACGGCACCAACAAACTCAAACCCTACCGTCATAATCAAAATAAATTTCACAAGACGGACGACACCTTTGCCGCTTTCAATGTTCATCGCTTCTCGCACAAGCTGCCTTCCCTTCAGTCCGACACGCTTTCCGGTTGCCAAAATAATGCCAACGCCGACACTTGTCACACCCAGTCCGCCGATTTGAATGAGCAACGCCACTACTGCCTGTCCAAAAGGCGTAAAATGGTCTGCCGTATCAATGGCAATTAACCCGGTTACGCATACCGCGCTGGTCGAGGTAAAAAGCGCATCCACAAAAGTAACTTCCGCGTCCGCCCTTACCGATACCGGCAACAACAAAAGCATACTTCCCAGTAAAATAGCACACGCAAACCCAAGGGTAATGACCCTTCCCGGCGACTGCCTTTTTATAAATCGTTCCATGAAAAATTTCTTTTCCTTCCAAAATCAAA
This sequence comes from Lachnospiraceae bacterium, assembly GCA_045546775.1. Taxonomy (GTDB): domain Bacteria; phylum Bacillota; class Clostridia; order Lachnospirales; family Lachnospiraceae; genus RGIG3002. Next base: position 12,060 of record JAZQDM010000091.1, read on the forward strand.
TTTTCAAACGCATCTTTCATATCGTATGTCCCATTTTCCAAAAATATGATTTTAAGGGCAACATAAACCATCGACAAATAACCCGGCACGTAAAAAGAGTCCGCTTGCTTTCCATTGCCGACACGAAAACAAACGAACTCGTCATTATTTATGAAATTGCTATTATTTAATAATATTTTCTAACCTGTTCTTCTGTAACATTCTTGTAAATATCATGTTTTGTTACTGCTCTATACACCTCATCGAAAGATGAACAAAAATCTTTTAATGTTTCTATTAAAACTTGCATTCCTTCCGCCAATGCCTTCTCTCTGATACCTTCGCCTAAATTACACATATGTCCAAACTCCTTTCCTATCTCCTGCGTTTTTATTATTGGTGAATAAAAAGCATAGATTTCATTGTTTTACAATGCTTTTACCGCAGCCATTTACTATTTTAATCCCCAAAAAACAATCTACGAAGCAAAAAAGGTGCTGCCACAAGGCAACACCTAAATTCATCGTTCCTAAAAGAAACTAGTTCTTTCCGCAACACTTTTTATATTTTTTTCCTGATCCGCACGGGCACGGGTCGTTGGGATACACTTTGTCTCCCTTTACAACTGTTGTAGAAGATTTCTGCTCTTTGTAAAGCTCTTTCTGCTTGTCTTCATCAAAAATAGCATTCCATTCTTCCAAACCATACAACCAGTCAGCGCCTGCTGCCACCATGTTTTTGTAAAGAAGCTCTTTATCAAAACCAAGGTTTACTTTTGTATCTTCTTCCATCTCTTCAATCGGGTTCTGATTTACGAGACTGTCATTGATACCATCCAGAAAACCTGTCATTGTCATAACTGAAACACCGAATTTTTCTGCAAGTTCTTTTACAGTTCCTTCTACAACTTCATCCGGATTTTTCAAAATTTCTGCATAGATGTTTTTCTCTTCTTCAAAATATGCAGCCCACATTCTCTGCAAGTCGCCTTTGTTTGCGCTTTCATCGTATGCTCTGTCTCTCCACTGATCTAACAATGCCATATTACAAAATTCCTCCGTATTATCTCAATAATTTTCTTTTGGTAACTCATTATATCTCAAAAAACAAATTTCGTCCACTTTTTTGCAAGAAACATTTTATTACCGATGTTTAAATATAGTTTCAAAGCCTTTTTCTTTCAAGCTGCACTAAATACATAACTGAAAAACGACTTACGAAAAATATATGTTTTTTCTTAGTGCTTTCTTAGATTTTAGTAATTCGCTGACACGATGTCAGCGAAAGGCTTATTTCGTCATGGATGACGGATATAAGCCGGTTACGTCTTGTTGCAACAACTATTATAAAGCACTTAGAAAAACTTATATTTAAAGTATGGAGTTTGGAAGTTATGTATTTAGTGTTGCTTGAAAGAAAAATCTTTTAAATGTGAATAAGATGCAAAAAAATGGTTATTCTTTTAGTAGTCAACGGACCCCCTCCTTTGACAAGTTACACAAGACAAGTAATACAATCCTCCCCGAAAGCCTGCCTCGTGCAGGCTTTTTTACTTTATAGTGGAAAGCCCCCGGCTTTCCTCTATAAAGTAAAAAACGCTCCGCGAGGCTGCGCACTCGCGCGTATAAAGAAAATGTCGCTGTCGCGACCGCGCTCAACGCGAGAGTCCGCAAGCGGACTCTTTATTTATTCCACACAAAATTTGATGCAAAACAGATTCGTTTATGTTACACTGTTTTCAAGTTAATTTAGGAAAACGAGGTTATTTTATATGAAAAAGAAAATGACAGGGAAACAAATCGCAGCCATTGTCTGCTTAATTCTGATTGCACTTTCACTGATTGCCGTGCTTGTCGTGGCACTGACAGACACGAAGGATTCCGGCTTATTTCAGGCGTGCATTCTCACAATGATGTTTTTGCCGATTTTGTGCTGGATTTACATCTGGTTGTACGGAAAAATGACGCAGAAGCAGACCATTGCTGATATGGAAAAAGAAAATGCCCCATCTATCGATGAGGCAAATGATTCTGAAAATTAAAATGTAACACCGAAAGCGCGCAGTTCTTCTTTTGCCTGCTCCACATCCTTGAACACAATACCGTGGATGCCGGCATCGGCTGCGCCTTTTATATTTTGCTCCAAATCGTCAATAAAGACACACTCCTGCGGCACCAGATTGTAACGGCTAATTAATAACTCATAAATCTCCGGTTGCGGTTTGATTACATGCTCTTTGTAAGACAAAATTCCACCGTCTGTATACGGCAAAAAATCCAAAGCATACGCACAGTCGGTAGATACTTTATGGGAATAATTCGACAATACGAGTACTTGATAACCATTTTCTTTCAGTGATTTAATCCACGGAATGGCATAGTCCTTTTTCGTAATCATACCCGAAATGTTAGAAAGCGACTCGCGGATTTCTTTTTCGATTTCCGGATCGTTTTTTACAAAAGCCTCCATAATCTCTTCATCCGTCATGACACCCCTATCGTATTCATCCCATACCGGGCTCTGCACGGTTGCTTTTGCAATTCTTTCTTTCACTTCCTGACTGTACGGATAAGAATCATAGTACTCTTTCCAACGAAAGCCAACCAGTACATTTCCAATATCAAAAATTACTGTTTTTATCATGCCGTATTTCCTTTTGCTTAAATTTTATCCATAATTTTGGAGAATGCAGCTTCATCTCCCACTACAACTACATCCTGATGCAACTGAAGGATAGATGCCGGTACCTGCGGAGTCACATCACCAAAAAATGCTTTGTCCACGATATCTGCTTTGTCTGTACCGCTTACTACTACAAGGATTTTTTTTGCATTCATAATGGTCTGGATTCCCATTGTATATGCCTGTGTCGGTACTTCTTCTTTGGAGGCAAAGAAACGGGAGTTGGCGTCAATTGTAGACTGTGTCAAGTTTACGCAATTTGTGTTTTTAACAAATACGTCACCCGGTTCATTAAAGCCGATATGTCCGTTGTGTCCCATACCAAGTAACTGCAAATCAACACCGCCCATAGAACGGACAATTTCATCATACTGTTTGCATGCTTCATCCGCATCTGCAATGGTTCCGTCCGGCACATATGTATTATTTTTATCAATATTTACTTTGCTAAACAAATGATGATTCATAAAGTAGTAGTAACTCTGGTCGTTGTCATGAGGCAAGCCTCTGTACTCATCCAAATTCACACTCTTTACCTGGGAAAAATCCAAATCACCATTCTCATATCCTTCTACAAGGCGTGCGTATGCACCAATCGGTGTGGAACCCGTTGCCAAACCAAGTACGCAATCCGGTTTATTTACAACCAGCGCTCCCATAATGTTTGCTGCCTTACGGCTCATATCTTCATAATCTTTTGTACAAATAAATCTAATCATCTTGTTAACCTCGATTCTTGAAAAATAATTTCACAAAAATAATACTACCGCATGTTAGTATATGCAAGAAAGTTTTTTCTTTTTACACAAATTTTATATAATTTTGCGCACTGTGTTGCAAATATGACATTCCTCTATGCACCGTCGCTTCTATTGAACAATTTTGAAAATACACCTATAATTGTAAGTACATATGAACTGGAGAAAGGGCTATAAAAAGTGAAACATATATTAATCATTGACGATGATGTACCTATTGGAAATATGCTGGAAGAACTGCTCACAAAGGAAGGGTATCGCTGCACGCGTGCTTATTCCGGAACGGAAGCATTGCTTGTTCTTTCCTCCCAGCATCCGGACCTTATATTACTTGATTTGATGCTGCCGGGGCTTTCCGGTGAAGAACTTTTGCCGAAATTGCAAGGAATTCCGGTGATTGTTGTGAGTGCAAAAATAGATGTAAACAGCAAAGTAGAATTACTTCTTGGCGGCGCTGTTGATTATGTCACAAAACCATTTGAACCAAAAGAACTTTTGGCTAGAATTGCTGTGGCACTGCGTAACAACCATAATCTTACAAGTACTGTTTTATCCTTTAAAAATCTTTGCCTGGATACAACGACACACACCGTTTCCGCAAACGGATGTGACCTAAAACTTACGAGAACAGAATTTGCCATTCTGAAGTTCTTTCTGCAAAATCCGACGCAAGTACTCACAAAATCTATCCTTCTTGACCGGATTAGCGATGATACGCCGGATTGTACGGAAAGCTCTCTGAAAATGCATATCAGCAATCTTCGCAAAAAAATCCGGGAAAATTGCGGCGAGGACTACATTGAAGCAGTTTGGGGCATTGGTTTTAAATTAATATCCCCCTAAATATTTACTGTTTCTTTACTATTTCCTTTACTGTTTTCTTTACAGGTGTGAGGTACGATGTGCGTATCACACAAGGAGGTACTTTTATGGAATATGTTTTACAAACAGACGCCCTCTGCAAACACTACGGAGATTTTAAGGCATTAAACGGTCTTTCCATGCACATCCCGAAGGGCGCAATTTATGGATTTGTCGGCAAAAACGGTGCCGGCAAAACAACGCTTTTGCGTATAATATGCGGTCTGCAGCCGCCCACGTCCGGCAATTACACGCTGTATGATAAAAAACATACTGCCCCGGATTTCATTCTGTCACGCCGCCGCATCGGTGCTATGGTGGAGACACCTTCCATCTATCCCGATATGTCAGCGGAAGACAATCTGAAACAACAGTATCTTATTTTAGGCCAACCTAGTTTTTTTGGTTTGCACGATATATTGAAAATGGTCGGACTGGAAAATACCGGGCACAAAAGAGCAAAGCATTTTTCTCTTGGTATGCGCCAACGACTTGGTATCGCAATTGCCCTTGTCGGCAATCCGGACTTTTTAATTTTGGATGAGCCGATTAACGGTCTCGACCCACAAGGTATTGTTGAGATTCGGGAATTGTTATTAAAATTAAATCGCGAGCAACAAATCACCATATTGATTTCCAGCCATATTTTGTCTGAATTGTCCCGCCTTGCGACGCATTACGGCTTCATTGACCATGGGGAACTACTGCGGGAAATGAGTGCCGAAGAACTGGAAGAAGCTTGCAAAAAATGCATCCGCATGCAAGTATCGGATGCTTCTATTCTGGCTCGTACACTGGATGAAATGCAAATTTCGTACAGAGTTTTGAACCATACTTGCGTTGATGTGTATGCAAAGATAAACTGCACGCAGCTTGTTAACGCACTTTACGATGCCGGCTGTGAAGTGATTTCTATGGAGGAACGTGACGAAAGTCTGGAAAGCTTCTACCTCAATCTTGTAGGAGGTGGACGTTATGAGTAATTTAATTCGCGCTAATTTTGTAAGAGTTTTTAAGTCCCGTGCGTTTTATATCGGACTGTTTTGTACAGTAGGAATCGCCTTTTTGGCTATCGCTTATATGTCGGGAGAAAACGGAACGCTTTCCGGTATTCCAACTTTGCCGTTACTCGTTATGCCCATTATAATGGCAACCATTACAGGCTTGTTTATGGACCCGGAATTTACACACGGAACCATCCGCAACAAAATCGTTGTCGGACACAAACACGAATCCGTTTTTCTTGCTGCACTTGTAACCCTTTCGGCTGTGGCATTGATTTACTATGTCGTATACGAAATCATTGCCCTTGTGGTAGGCATGAGCCAGTTTGAAGTAGAAAATACAGACGCCAAAGCAGCCGTTGTCGTGTTGCTCCTTATGGCGATTATGATTGTGAGTACGGTGGCAGTATCGTTATGCGTGTGCACCTTTGTGCACGGCGGAAAAAGCATCGCTGTTGTCATACTGATTCAATACGCTTTTATGATTATCGGTATTACCCCTGACATCGCCGAAGAGTTTTTGATTCAAAGAATTATTTGTAGTATTGTACCACAAGGCTATTTCTCTAAATTTTACATTTTCACAATGCCGGAGCATATTTTGAGTGCACTTTTGTGTCCTCTTGGTTTTGGTATAGCCCTTACCGCGCTTGGCATTCATTTTTTCAAAAAAAGCGATTTGAAATGAGGTATTTTGTATGGTTTACGCAGTAATTGGCATATTGGCAGTCGTTGTCATTGCCCTGCTTATCAAACTCTATTTGATGAAAAAATCTGCACGGGAAATTTCTGTCCAATTTGCCGATATACTGCAAGCCGATACGAATGCCGTAATCCGGCTTTCAAGCTATGATAAAGATATGCGGCTCCTTGCGGATGACTTAAATAAACAGCTGCGGATTTTGCGCAAAGCACAGCACCGCTACTTGCAAGGTGACAAAGAGTTAAAAGAAGCAATTACAAACATTTCCCACGATCTTCGCACGCCGCTTACTGCCATTTGTGGGTATTTGAATTTGCTGGAAAACGAACAAAAGACGCAGGAAACAGAACGATATCTTTCCATCATCAGCGAACGGATTGAAACAATGAAATCTTTGACAGAAGAACTCTTTGGCTATTCGGTTATTGTTGCACCGGAATCGTCTTGCACCAAAGAACAAGTAGTCCTAAACGATGTGTTGGAAGAAAGTATCGCCGCGTTTTATGCAACACTTTCCGAGCGTGGCATTTCCCCCACTATCCAAATACCGGAACAAAACATTGTCCGCACGTTGGACCGCTCTGCACTGGCGCGGGTATTTTCCAATCTCCTCAACAACGCTATAAAATACAGTGACGGCGACTTAGAAATCAGCTTAACGCAGACCGGACAAATAACTTTTTCCAATACAACAAAAAGCCTAACTGCAGTGCAGGTAGGCAAACTGTTTGACCGTTTTTATACAGTGGAATCTGCAAGAAACTCCACAGGACTTGGCTTGTCCATCGCAAAAACACTGGTAGACCGGATGGGCGGAACCATATACGCCGAATACGAAAGCAGCAAGCTGCGCATTCATATTGCATTTCCGGCTGAATAGATGCTAAAAGGGATTTTAAATATATTGTCCGGCAAACTACACTACATAGTTTACTTCAAAACGACTTACGGAAAACATATGATTTTTCTTAGTGCTTTTTTTAATTTTAGTAATTCGCTGACACGATGTCAGCGAAAGGCTTGTTTCGCCACGGATGGCGAATGTAAGCCGGTTACGTTATAAATCAAAGATTTGCATAAAGCACTTAGAAAAACATATATTTGCAGTACGGAGTTTTGAAGTAAACTATGTAGTGCAGTTGCCGGACAATATTTAAAAGCCCTTGAACCGCTTATCATTTCAATAATTCATCCGTGAGGCGCAATATTTCCGGTGCAATTTTCTCCCGTTCTTTTTGGGTAATATTTTTGTATACCGGATAAGCAACTGCCAAAATGCCAATTCCCAAAAGACCGATTACGATGCCCGGCACAAACCACACACCTTGCCAGACAAGGGTGCAACACATTCCGACACCCAAAAGCAACGTACCAAGCACACCAATAACGATAGATGCCATCGTGCCTTTCTGCGTTACGTTGCTATCGAGGCGACGAAGCTGTGCCATTTTGTCCTCTTCTTTTGGTGCATATTTTTGTCTTATCTTTTTCACTTCTTCCTGTTCTTTTGCCGAATAGGTATAAGTAAATCCTTCGTTTCTATTTTCCATAGTTTCATCTGCTCCTTCATTTTGTCTTGCATTTCTTTAATTCTTTTGTTGCTTGAACAATGGTATACACGGACATAGTAACAACAATAACACTGATGCCTCCGCCCGTTGCCATAATCATAATATCCTTCACGCTTTGTGAGGTTTCACCGCCAAACTGCGCAAACATTGCCGTTTCCAAAAACAACATGGATACAAGTGCGGCGGCCAGCTTAATCACTGTTGATGTAGACATGACAGGACTCTTATATTTGCGATATTTCACCATATCGATAATGGCTGTCGTCGTAACGTAAAACGTATACAATGCCATCACATAAATCAAAATACCTTGATACGCAAAGCCTCTGCCATGGTAAACCATCATCAGCACCGCACCGGATAGCGCCAAATTGACCGTCATCAAAATCCAGGAACAAAGTCTGGAACGTTTCAATTCTTCCGTCCTTTTTTTCCCGATTTCGTTATGTCCTACATAACGAAGCAGCAAAAACCGCATAATTGCCAAGATTGCATAATAAACCGCAAAAATAGCAAACCAGTATGTACTGTAAACAATCGCAGAAATGGCATTCACCGCTACATACAATAAATTGATGACAAGGGAACGATACAAATTCACATGCGTCTTAAAAGCCGCATCCGTAAAATACCGGTTCGCATACGGATTATCGTACACTTTTCCTCTTGCGTTTTTGTACCATCCCGGAATCGTCTTCCAGCCGATAATACATAGAATGGTCAGTGTATAAAAGGAAACTACATAGACAATATACGCGGGCAGCGTCATCTCCCATCCTTTTACAAAAACTGCAACGAGTGATATTGCACTGACAAACGTTAGTACAATCGTTACCCACAATGGCGGAAAGAAAAGTTTATTGCATATATTTTTCCAGTTTTTCATATTTTCACGCTAATTCCTTTTAATTTTCACGGTAAAAATACTGCCTTTTCCAACTGTACTTTCCACCGTAATTTCTCCACGCATAATATCCACTACACGTTTTACGAGGGCAAGACCAAGACCATTTCCCTGCGTGGCATGAGACGTGTCTCCCTGATAAAATTTATCAAAAATATGCGCCCCCACATCCGGTGTCATGCCACAGCCGGTATCTTTCACTTTCACGATTGCATGATGTTCGGTTGCTTCCAAAGCAACCATCACCTTGCCACCTTCCGGCGTAAACTTAAAGGCGTTGGAAAACAGATTGTTCCACACAAGCGACAGCAGCTCATTATCCGCATTCACTTGCACATCCTCCGCAATGTCCGTCTCAATTTCGATATTTTTCTTTTCCCAAACTGATTCATATGCAAGCAGGCACTCACAAAGCTGCTCTCCTAAGTCATATTGTTCTATTGCCGGGTAAATCTGTTGTTTTTCCAGCCGGTTAAGCTTCAAAATGTTCGTCATCATATCCGCAAGACGGCGCGAACCATCGGTAACGCCTTTTGCATATTCGATTCTCTTGTTTTCTTCTAAATGGGGCTGTTGCAAAAGAGTCCCATAATTTTGCATGACCGCAAGCGGCGTCTTCATTTCGTGGGACACGTTAGCAATAAAATCCGTACGGAGCGTTTCCACACCGGCAAGCTCCTCTGCCATCGTGTTAAAACACTGGATGATTTCATTAAATTTTTCATCTGCTCCAAAGCGGTTCACCGGTGCAATTCTTACGCTAAAATCGCCTTCCACCACTTTTTTTGCCGCTTCCGCAATGCGTTTCGTAATACGTTCCGTCGTTAATTTTCTGCGAATTGCATCAATCACAGTAAATAATATGCTTAAGAGAACAACATTGGCAAAAGTCAGTTTCGCCGCCATATTTAAATTTGCTCCGGTCAACTCTACCTGCAGCGTATCTGCCAAAATGGATACAAACAATGCCGTGGAACAGGTCACAAGAAAAGCAACCAGCAAAAAAAAGAGCAAATAGTTGTACATGGTGCGAAGCAGTTTATAAGAAACCTTTGATTTTTTCATTTGAAAACCACCTTATATCCAAGTCCGTGAACGGTTACAATCTCAAAATCATCACACGCCGAAAGTTTTTGGCGTAGCTTTGTCATATAGACATCCACAGCCCTCGGCGCAGTTTCTGTATCCGCGTCCCAAAATTCATCCATAAGCAGTGTTCTTGTAAAGGTTTTTTTCGGATAAGAAAGTAATTTGTAAAGAATACTAAATTCGCGGTTGGTTAACAAAATTTCTTCTCCATCCAAATACGCCGTATGCTCGTCCGCATCCATCACAAATTGTCCCACTTCCACTTTTTTGTTGGCTGCAATTTTTGCCCGGCGAAGCAACGCACCGATACGCAAAAACAATTCATCCAAATCAATCGGTTTTACCATATAATCGTCTACGCCAATGCGGAAACCTCTCTGCTTGGACGCCATATCATCTCTGGCCGTCATAAACAAAATGGGAATATTGTCATTCAATTCGCGCACATTTTTCGCAAACTCAAACCCATCGATGTCCGGCATCATAATATCCGACACAATAAGGTCAAACAGATGCTCCTCCAGCGCATCGTACGCATCCATCGCAGTCAGACAGCCTATCGCTTCGTATCCGCTATGCTTCAAAAAAGAACAGACCGTGCGATTCAGTTCTTTATCGTCCTCCACAACTAATATCTTAAACATTACTTTTCCTCCAAAAATCCTGTTTTCTTAAAGCTATCATACCACGGAAATGTTAAAGTTTTGTTTCTGTTTTATCTTTTCTATTGTCTATTTATTGTTCACTTATCATTTTATCGCTAAGTTTCATAATTTCGTCCGCATACTGTTTTTTGCGGTTTGCAAGTATGCTTTTATAAATCGGATAGTTTACAACTGCCATCAAAAGACCGATTACTCCAATGACAATTCCCAAAACCATTGCACTTTCAATACCGATAACGGAGCTGATGTCCGTCATAACAAGACTCATGCCACTTCCCATAATAACAGCGCCGATGCTTCCGAATATGTATGCAAATACATTCGCCGGGCGTTTTACTTTTGCATCAAGTGCCTTCAGTTCATCCAGCTGTGTGTGTTCTTTTTCGGTGTACTGTGTGCGGATTTTTTGTACTAAAAATTCCTGATCGTTTTTATTCATTTTATCCTCCATTCCAAAGCGGTTGTATTTGTCAAACTCGATTCCGCTCTCCCTTTGTTTGAACTCATAATATCGCCGGAATGTTTGCAAATGTTTTGGGAAATGTTAAAGTTTTGTTAAATGCAAAAATTTTTAAATTTATTCTCCGTTACATAAAACAAGTGCCACAAATCCCGATTTTTCAAGATTTGTGGCACCATCCTACTTCTGTTCATTTTTTTGATATTCCAAAATATCTCCCGGTTGACAATCCAACACTTCACAAATAGCTTCCAACGTGGAAAAACGTATCGCACTGATTTTTCCTGTTTTAATCTTTGACAAATTTACATTGGACACACCAACTTTTTCTGAAAGCTCATTTAAGCTCATTTTTCGGTCCGCCATTACCCGGTCTAATCTCAATATAATAGCCATAGCCCGTCCTCCTTTTACAATGTCTCATCTACTTGTGTCTGTAACTCTTCTCCATAACGGAAAATATAGGATACCAAAAGTAAAATAAAAAATACAATTAAAAATGATAAATCATATGTATAATTCATTGTAACGGACTGAATTCCGGCGATTTTCTCAAGTTCCAATAAACGCAAATACTGACCTGTCACAAGCGTTTCTATAAAGTATACAACGTTAACAACAATTCCCATTACAATACTTGCATAAGCCATCTTACGAATATTTACGCTAACTGTAGCATCAAACGGATTTCCTTCCATCATGGGGCGCAAAATTTTTCGTATCTGTCCAAGTATAAAAAGTGCTCCCACACACAACACCATTACAAGAATAAGTGCTATCCCACAATATGCTAACACTGTTTTGTAATCGAGTGCATACCCTTCTGCCAAGGTCAGCGTCATAAAGCCAATGTCAACTACATTCCTTTCGCTTATAATAGACTCTGCTCCCATAAACACTGTAGCAACTACAGCTGCTACACCTATACATGCCACAACTATTATTAGCACCTGCATGATTTTTTGCAAAACTTTGAAAAAAGTATCCAATTTTTTTGCTGTTTTCATTAATTTTTCCATTCTTAAACCCTCCGCATTAATTTTTTAACGTTTATCGTTAAATACAATATATCCTATCTTTTTATGCTTGTCAATGGTTTTTTAACGGAAAACATTAAATTATTAATAATTCTTTTAAATCTGTGGTAATTTTCGCACCGTACATGCACCGCCACACCGCAACAGGTGAATTGCACGCATCTTACGCTATCTTTACTCTTTCCAAGTCACACACATAGAAGCCCCTTGGAAATACTACCATTTCCAAGGGGCTTCCCTATCCCATTATTCATTCGGCATAATTTTAGGAATTACTAATTATGAGAATAAAATCTCATCCGCACTTTTTTATATAAAATACCTTCTTTTTAATAAAATTATTTCAACAAACCTGCTTCCAAGTCCTGCAGCATAATATCAAGTGCCTGAATTCCGCCTTCTGCTGTGTACCAAACATTTGGATGTGCAAGGTATACGATGTTGCCGTTTTTGTAAGCCTCTGTTCCCATAACAAGTTCATTTTCCATAATTTCCTGTGCAAGCTGTACACCTTCTGTCTGGATAGCCGCATCTCTGTCCATTACAAAAATATAATCCGGAGCTTTTTCTACAATATACTCAAAAGATGCTTCATTTCCGTGTGTGGAAGTGTCAATATTTGCTTCTACACCAACGTTTTCGTAACCGATTTCCAATCCGATAATGGAGCAACGTCCATCGTTCCCTAATACGTTAAAGCTTCCCCCTGTGCACATACCAACAATTGCCGTTTTTCCGTTTGCAACTTCCGCAAGTGCTGCAATTCTGTCTGCATAACCTGCCATCATTTCATCAATTTTTTCTTCCATTCCGAAAAGAGACGCAATCGTTTTTGCATTTGTTTCTGTTAATGTAGAAACGTTTTCATAATCGTTCGGAAGATAAACTACCGGTGCAATTTCGCTCAACGCATCATAAGAACTACTTAATCTTCCCCCGATGAAAATAACGTCCGGTTCACACGCCATAACCGCTTCCAAATCCGCAGTCTTGATTGTTCCGAGATTTGCGATAGTATCACTCGGCGCATAATCAGCCAAATACTCAATGGAAGTTGTAGCACTACCTACTACGCGTTCTCCCAACCCGAGTGCGTCAATAATATCAAGCGAAGCCATATCCAAAATTGCGATACGCTGCGGATCGTAAGGAATCGTTACCTGAACTTCTTCTTTGTTACCGTTTAAACCTGTAATAGTAATTGTTTCCGGCTTTTCGGCTTCTGTTGTTGCTTCTTCTGTTATTGTTTCCTCTGTTGTTGCCTCCTCAGTTGTCTGAGCCACTGTGCTTTCCGTACTTGTTTCTTTTTTGCTACCACATCCAACCATGCTTACTGCCATAGTTGCGATAAGTAACATTGCTGCTAATTTTTTCATAACTTATGTCTCCTTTTTTTAAGTAATTTATTAATAATAAATAGAAAGTGGTTTTCCATTTATTTTCATAATTTCAAAATCTACATTGTAGATTTGTCCAAGCGTTTCCTTCGTCATTACTTCTTTGACTGTGCCGTATTTTGCAATTTTTCCGTCTACAAAAGCACATATGTAATCCGAATAAAACGCTGCATAGTTAATCTCATGCAAAACAAGAATTACTGTCTTGCCAAGTTCATCGCATAATTTTCGGGCAATTTTCATCATATTGGACGCGTGATAAATATCAAGATTGTTTGTCGGCTCATCCAGTAAAACGTACTCTGTATCCTGTGCGATTACCATGGCAATGTATGCTCTTTGCCTCTGCCCTCCGGAGAGTTCGTCGATAAATTGGTCTTCAAACTCTTCAAGCTCCATATAAGCAATCGCTTTGTCAATCATTTCGTTGTCTTCCCGCGTCAAATGACTGCCCGAATAAGGAAAACGCCCAAATGATACAAGTTCGCGTACAGTAAGCTTCATCTGCACGTTGTTGTGTTGCGTCAAAATGGCAAGTCTCTTTGCCAATTCCTTACTTTTCCACTTTGCCAGATCTTTCTCTTCAAAATGAATTACACCATCGTCCTTTGCAATCAACCGGGATATCATTCCCATTACTGTAGATTTCCCGGCACCATTCGGACCAATCAATGAGGTAACTTTTCCTTTGTGAATTTTAAAGCTGACAGAATCCACTACTGTTTTTCCGTCATATTTTTTTACAAGTCTTTTTATATGCATAAAAGATTATCCTTTCTTTTTGCTGAGTAACAAATATAAAAAGTAAATTCCGCCACCCACTGTAATAAACACGCTTACCGGAATTGCATAAGAAAAAACATGCTCCACTACAATTTGTCCGGCAACAAGTACAAGCATTCCGATAAACGATGAGCTAAGCATCAAATGCGTATGTCTGTACGTTTTCATAAGCTGACGTCCAAGGTTTGCGATAATCAAACCCAAGAAAGAAATCGGTCCTACCATGGCTGTTGCAACTGCAATACAAACCGTTACTCCGATTAATAATTTTCGAATACACCTATCGTAATCTACACCGAGATTAATCGCCTGCTCTTTCCCAAGTGTAATCACATCAAGCAATGCCAGTTCCTTTCGCAAAATAAACGCAAGCAGCAACAAAATTGCTACAGAAAACAAAATAATTTCCGTATTGATATTGTCAAAACTTGCCACCAGCGAAACAAGCAATGTATCATACTCGTTTGGATCCATCACACGAATCATCGTAGACTGTATGCTGGAGAAAAAGGATGTTAAAACAGTTCCTATAAGCAAAACATACAACACATTGTATTTTGTTTTCTTAAACAAATAGCCATATATAAACGCAGCCACTATCGCCATTAACACAAGGTCTACCATATAGGCAAGATTTGTGTTTGTCGCCAACATGCTGCCGGAACCAAATACAAAAAACACAATGGTATGTATGAGTGTATAAAGTGCATTCATCCCAAGCAAACACGGGGTTACGATTGTATTGTTTATGATAGATTGAAATACAATCGACGCACCCCCGATGGCCATTGCTGCAACAAGCATTGCTGCCAATTTTGGTGTTCGTATTTTCATAGAAAATCGAAACAGCTTCTCACTGGAAAAATTCACATCCACTGTCATATACAAAATAGCTGCCACAGCAACAAGAACACCAAGAACAACTAGTTTTTGCACGTTGATTTTGTAAGCTTTTGTTCTCATGCCGCTTTCCTGCCTTTCTCCCTATTTACTGTAATTCGAATGGCTTTTCTACCGTGTTTCAAACGTCGAAGCAAAATACCAATAAACAGTACACTGCCGATAATTCCGATAATCAATTCAATCGGCAACTCGTAGGGCATAATCACAACTCTCGCAAGAATGTCACACACAAGAACAAAGAGCGCACCGCACAATGCCGTATCAACAAGCGTTCCGCGGATTTTATCGCCTTTAACCATGGCGACAATATTAGGGATAATCAATCCCACATAAGAAATCGAGCCAACCACTACGACAATACTTGCCGTAATTGCCGCTGCAATCGTAAGTCCCATAACAAGAATTACTTTGTAGTTTACTCCAAGATTGCTCGCAAAATCTTTTCCCATGCCTACAATGTTAAAATGGCTTGCAAAAACAAATGCCAATACAAGAAGCGGAACAACCATATACACAATTTCGTACCTTCCGCGAAGCACCATCGAAAAATGTCCAACTTCCCATGAGGAAAGTGCCTGAGTCATTTCAAAGCGGTATGCCAAAAAGCTTGTAACACCGCCAATGATATTTCCAAACATAATACCGACAAGCGGCACCATAACCGTATCCTTGTACTGTATTCTCTGAATAAAAAATACAAAAATCCACGTTCCTAAAATTGCAAAAACAAAAGAAAAGATTGCTCTGCTCCACAAAGTGGAATTGGGCATAAACAGCAAGGCCAACAAAATACCAAACTTTGCAGACGACAATGTTGCTCCTGTCGTAGGCGAAACAAATTTATTCATGCAAAGCTGTTGCATAATCAAACCCGCTACGCTCATTCCCATTCCGGTACAAAGGATTGCTAAAACTCTCGGAAGTCTTGATACGAAAAAGAGTTGTATTTTCTCTGCATCTCCCGAAAACAACTGTCCGACATTCATATCAATCACGCCGATAAAAAGCGATACAATCGAAAGAATCGCCAAAACGATTGCTAAAGCCACTGTGATGAACCAACTTTTTTTATAAATAGCCGACACGTCTTCTTTCTCCTTATTCAATATTTTCTTTACTTTTTGGTTAGTTTTAACTAACTCATTTCAAAAAAATATATAGTTGCTTATAACGCTACTATATAAGTACATTTCATATATTCTTTTGTATTTCTGTTTCCTTTTTGCCCTCCCGGTTAGATTAGGCTAACTCTATGTTAAAAAAATTTAGATACTGAAAAGGCATATTGCTAGGAAGGAGGAGTTAGCCACCACTAACCAATTCATATAATACATGAAGACAATATATCCGTCAAGTACCTTTTTTATATTTTTTTGTATGGATTACAAAAGCCAAGAGTTCACTTGAAAACTCTTGGCTTGTTTCTTACTATGTTTAGAATTAAAGCAACGACAGTACTGCTTCATTTGCTGTATTTGCCTGACTAAGCACTGCCTGACCGGCCTGTCTGATAATATTGTTAATAGAGTACGCAACCATCTCCTGGGCCATATCCAAATCGCGGATGCGGCTTTCTGCCGCCTGCGTATTTTCTACTACATTATCCAAATTGCGGATTGTATGTTCCAGTCGGTTTATGTATGCACCAATGTCGGAGCGCATCGTAGACACTGCCTGGATTGCTGTCTTGCAAGCTTTTATCGTCTCGCCTGCTTTCTCCTCATCCATAACAGAAACATTATCAAGACCAATTGCTTTTGCATGCATATCATCAATATAAACGGCAATCACATGGTCTGCTTCCGCGCCAACGAGCAAATGCAACGCACCTTGTTTTCGCTCCGTGCCGGTGTTTCCGCCAGTTCCACCTGTTCCGCCTGTTGTACCACCGGTGCCGCCGGTTCCACC
>JAZQDM010000092.1:0-40499 GCA_045546775.1 Lachnospiraceae bacterium
TATAGCAAATATAAACTGTTCCTTCGTAATCTGTGTTATTATTAATTTCTTGTCCTTCTTCGTTAAAAACTATGTAGTTTCTATATAGGTTATCTTTGCTATCATAGACTATCTCATCCCCACATACTAAACGATATGTAAGTTTTCCCAACGGGTCATCTATTTCTATCTTCGGTGGATTAATCTGATATCCGCCAATAATCTCTTTTACAAAACAATCATTTTTTCTATATATTTCTCCGCCATCATTTAAAACAACAACAGCGATGCATCGATAATCATATTGCGCTTTTACTCTATGCGCTGGTGGAACAAGACAAACAGAATCATTTACCATTACATATTTAGGTTCCCAGCGTGATCTAAGTTCAGATGTAGTTGTTCTATTTCCACGGCCACCGCGTACACTTTCTTTTAACTGTTTTTTCCAGCCTTCGTATCCAACCTTAAGATATGGATTAAAGATTCTTACCTCTTTATCCCAGAAATGCTTATCAATAAGCTTTACAATAATAATACTTAGCCTAATAACTGCATCTATTCCTTCCTCTTTCGTAATTAACCGTTTTGTAGCAGCTATCAATTTATAAGTTTTTTGAGTAACATTGATAGAAATGTCATCTCCGTCAGAAAGCATATTGCTACGAAGACCTTCAAACACAAATTTAAAATCTTCATATAGATCATCTGGTAAGTCATATTCTAAATTCATTTTATATATATCAAATACAAATTCGAAGAATGCCGATAAAAAAGCCTGTGGCACAATTGCATTCTCCAATGCGACATTTATAATTCTTGTTCTACTACTAGAATCATTTTGTTTCTTATATTTGTTAAGAATCGTTCTAATAAATCCCTCTACCTTTTGTTCTGAGTAACATTTATAAACTTCCTTGTATGTAGACCGAACACTTCCGTAATAGTTTCCGTCATACTCGAGCATTGCGATCAGCACAAGGGAGACTACAATAATTTCCCGATTCACACATAAAAAGCTACCAATGGATAACGCTTTAATTATCTGCGTTTCAGCCTTTCTATGAATTGCTGTTATAGCAGATTCATTATCTAAAATGTCCATTAAGTCTGTTCCAATAATTTTTCTTTCTTTTACTTGTTCGCAAAGATAATCAAGTTTTGTTTCAAAATGAGAATTGCTAATTCTTGTATTCAACATATCAAGCAGTTGAAACTGCTCATCCTCTGTTACAGCACCATCTCCAAGAATACTATCAATAGTATTACATAGTTCTTCACTCGACTTGTGCCCTCTAATCGAATCCCCATATATATCCATCCACTCCTTGAGGCGACATACTTCTGGCGGATTTACTTCTCCGTCGCATACTATACCCTCAAGTATTCCATTAAGCTCGTATATCTTTCCAGAATGATCACCTATTTCTTCCAAGAACTCCTCTGCCCGTGTAACAAGTTTTTCCCTTTCTTCATCAGTAATAATATGATCCGTCAAAACATCATCCACTAATCTAATAAGTTCTGCCTGCCTCGGTTCATACGCCAGATTCCTGTTTTTATCAACCCAATCTTGAAGGTGTACTATTTCCATATCATTTATTATGCCATCAAAATTTATGCCTTTAACAACACCAATAAGTTCACTAATATTACGCACCTTTATCCCCCTCATTTTCCAATATAGGAAACTACTAATAATTCTTTCTATTTCTGAAATATTTGACCTCATTTATAAGTCTTTATACGTTTTTTCTCCTTTAAAGCGAGAATAATATTGCTTTTCCTCAGTATCTCATAGTAAGTGTCCAAAAAATCAGTACTTAATATACTTCCCTGTTTTAATTCTCTTGTCTATTGGTTTTTCAGAATCAATCGGAATAGCCCATGATCTACCAAACTTTATAACGCCCGGAATCATCCCTTCGTTACAAATTGTTTGCAACCTTCTTTCTGATAAGTTCCACCTTCTAGCTGCTTCTTTTACAGTCATATAATCCATATTTCAAATCTCCGTAAATATCTATAAATCGACATAATACTCCTCAATATATTATAAGCGTTTAACCGCCGAATATCAACGAAAACTATCTAACACTTGACACTTTACTCTCCTCCAGTGCTACTTTTTTCCTTAACCCCTAACAAAACCGATGTTATCAAAATTTCCTCTTGATTCTTCCGTCAAAGTTAGATAATATGAACTCATGAAGCGGGTTTTGTGCTGAGTAAAGTCTTCGGACCAGAAAAGGTTGCTCGTTTCTTTTTTATTTAAAGAATTTCAGAAAAAGGAATTTGCAGAAAAAGCAAATTCCTTTTCTTTTTCCGCCAGATCACAGCCCCAAATCCTCAATTTGGGGGCTTAACTTTGGTATAAAAATCCTCTCTCAAGCTCCCAAAACCCTTGATTTTACTAGGCTTTCTCAAAAAACAACTTGCTGACATTCCACCTCACACCACATACCTCTTCATCTGCACCATATCGACTTCTTCGAATCCCCAGTGTTTGTATATTTCATAAGCTTCTCTTGTTCGCTCCGTTTGCAATCTTAACGACCAGATACCATCCGCTTTCATCTGCTTGCACAATCGCCGAAAAAGTCTTTTCCCGATTCCACGTCCTCTTACCGATTCAGCAACAGCAAAACTTTCGATGTACACGATATCCATAATTAAACTTGGAATTTTCTGTGCCAAAAGCACACCTAGGATACTGCCTTCCGCGCATATTACAAACGAATATCCGCTTTCCAGATATTTTACAAACTTGTGTTCATCAAAGGGCGTTATATACATTTCAAACGACGCATTTAACAGCTCACATACTGCCGTAAGGTCTTCTTTTACAAACGATCTGATTTCATACTCCTCGCCTGGGTTGCTGACAACATTTCTGTTTACGAGAGTGTCGTACGCATCAACAATTTTCTTGTCCGAACAAATTTGTTCTATTTGCTCCCGGCATATTCTTTTCCAATCGGATATGCTTCTGCCAAAAGTATCCTCAAAATCTATTACCGTCTTCTTGCGTTCTCTTTCATTTGATGCATTTATAAACGCCTTTACAAACAAGCTCATTACGCCTTCCATCTGTCTTTGCGTCAATGCCATTTTAGTTTTCCTCCATCAATTCTTTCACAAATGTAATCCGGTTTGCTTCTTTCATTTTTTGGTCTGATAGTTTTATACTTTCCTGAAATGCCTGCACAAGTTTCTCCGTATCTACATGCGCAATCATGGATTCCAGACAAGCCACTTCTTTCACCAACGCTTTTCGCTCCATCTGCTTATTTCTCAATACTTTGTAAACTTTATAACCTTGTGCAACATTGTAATGCGTATCTTCGATGTAATTCAAAACGGAATTTATTTCATCGTCCAGTCTGGCAATTTCCGCTTTAATCAAAGAAATCCTGACTTCGATATCTTGCCAGAAACGCAGCTGTTGTCCCATATGTTGAAAAATATCCGGTGTTTCCTGCTCCACTTCCGTTACATTGGTTTCCACATTCTCCACTACTTCGGGCAAATCCGTTTTTTTTATTCCTAAGCTAATAACCAGTGCTCTATCCACTTGTTCCATAACTTCATTGCCCACATTTCCAAGGTACTGTTCTAATCTGCACTGGTCGATTGTTTTTATCTGTTCCGCACAAATGTCACTTTCCCGATTTACAATATTTAAATCATTAAAACGTACATGGTAAGGAATACCATATTTACATTTTGTTGACAGACACAAACATATCGTTGTGGTTGATTTCTTGTTGCCAAGATTATTTTGTATAATCAAAACCGGACGTCGCTTCGCCAACTCATGCCCTACCGCATCTTCCACAGTTCCAAAATCCGCATAATAAACATCTCCTCTTTTGACACTCCTAACGCATGCCGGGAATGCTTTCTGTGCACTACTCATCATACTGTCAGTCTCCTTTCGTACTTATAAAAAAATTGATACTATCGTTGCTATATTTCGCATTCCGATTCTCTATATTATAAAAATAGCATTTATACTGTACTATAAGACGGACTCCTTCAGCATCTACAAAAAAATCCCAAACACCACCACGGTATTCGGGACTTCTCTATGCATTGGCACATTCATATTGCCTATTAATATATAATTTTTTAAACTGACTCATTTTTCGATAAGAGATATCGATATCATCTCCGTTGCTCAAATATGCGATTCTGCCGTCGATGCGGAGAATCTCATCCAAATTCACGATGAATACGTTGTGGCAACGGCAAAACCATGTGTTGGGTAATATGGTTTCAATATCCTTCAGGTTATTGTTGCATTTCAAGGCTCCCTGCCTGGTATGAACAACAATATAATGTTTCTCCGTCTCAATGTATATAATGTTTTTAAGGACAATGTCTCTCGCGCCGTCGCCAATTACATTGACCTCAATTTTTTTATTACGCCCCAAAACGACGGCAGCAGATTCTATTGCTTCATCAATCTCTTCCAGATGTGCCTTATCTATATACCGGAACGCATTGACGCAATACCCTTTTCTGCTAAGTTCTGTGTGCGTTGTCAATATTACATAAATACTATCCTCGTCACGCTGTTTTGCCTTTGAAATCGTTTCAAAACCATCCATACCGGACATTTCAATGTCAACAAACGAAATGTCATAATGTCCTGCACTTGTCAAAAACTCCTCACCGCATGAAAAGGTATCAATTTCCATATCACCACATTGCATGATTCGGGCTTGAATACGCTCTCTCCAATTTGTATCATCATCCACAATTGCAATTTTCATATATTTACTCTCTCACATTATCAAACATTATTGTCAATATAAACAAATCATCTTTTGTTTCAATGTCAAATACACCGTTATACTTTGCTATACTGTCCTTCATATTTTCCAGACCAAAACCATGATAATCCATATTTCCTTTTTGCGATTTTAACAAAGTACCGGCAGTCTTCCGATTGTTATAAAACGAATTTTTAGCTACGATAATAACTTTCGTATCGTTGTATCTGCACTCTATTGACATATGCTTCTTTTCTGTTTCCGCAGAGGCCTCCAACGCATTGCTCAATATGTTTGAAAATATCGTACAAATATCAAATGCATCTATTTTGCAATCCGCCGGAAACCGTCCCTTTACTTCCAATGTTACGCCCTGTTGCCCCGCTTTGGCATAATATTGGTTTAAGACAGCATCAACAATCCCGTTTTGCACGGTAACATTATTCCCAAGCTCCTCCATCCTAATATGCATCTTTTCAAGATAGTCTTCTATTTTGTCGTATTCCTGATTTTTTACCATAGTGGATATCAGTTCCATATGGCTTCTAAAATCATGCCTGAACTTTTTTGTTTCTCTTTCACGCTTTTCCAAATACTCATAATACGTTTTTTGTTCGTCCAAGTATTTTTCGGTAAGCTGCTTTTTCTCTCTGTAAATATTACGTTGTGCAAGAAGCGTAATTACTGCTATCAACTGAACAAAAATGCCTAAAATAGTTAGAATCACTGCCACCAGATAAAGTGATTTGTTCTTTTCAAACCGAAATTGACTGTTCGTCACGGCCGCTACCGTAACAACTATCGTATCCACACCTATCAGCAATGTTAATCCAAGCAACGGAACTGTGCCAAATGTCTTCATTCCTATAGCGGAATTTTTCTGAAACACTCTTCCCGCTATATACACGAGTACCAATGAGACAATGGCCGCCCCTATTTTGGCAATTTCCTCTCCATTTACCTGAATCAATTCCATTGTGGTCTCAACCAAAATATCCGTCATTGTATCAAGCATGGAGAACGCAAAAATAAGACCTATCGAAACTATGACAATTCTGTGGAATTTCTCCCTATACAACATGCACATTAAAGCAACTATCACAACCGCATACACAAACATCTCTGCAAATTCATTGTTATAGAAATAAATAAACAACGATGCAGGAGTCATGATAAGTCCGGCAACGGCCATCATACGCTTATTATAACCGGTAACTCTCCTTTGAAACACAAAAAACATGTCGCACAAAACTATGAATTTAACAAGATGTAAAATATCTCCCAATACGTAAGCAAAGATCATCTTTTTTCTCCGTTCAAAAGTATATTTGTCATTTTGACTATAACAAAAATTCGCTTAACACGAAAGAAAAAACTTTGCTTTCTTAAAAATCCGATCACCTAACAAGTTCCACGTCCCCTATATCTTGTTACGCACAGTTTTGTCCTTTCCGTATATACCGTTGTATTATCCGGATAAATTCAGCATAACTTTTCGACAAAATAAGTACATAGTTTTTGGCTAAACGTAGTTCCTTTTTCGGTAAGTGTTAATTCATTTCCCACATCTCCCCGTTAAAATTTAATGCACACTTCCCATTTTCCCACCAAAAATTACAATATTACGCAACTTCTACTTGGCAATTATCAGATAAGTATGCTAGAATTAAGAAAATGTGTGTTGATTTGTGTCAAAAAATCACACAATTGTATTGGAGGGCCTTAAACTATGAAACGAAATGTAATTGTAGGACAATCCGGCGGACCGACATCCGCTATCAACTCCAGCCTTGCAGGCGTGTATCGTACCGCTATCGACCGTGGAGCAAAGAAAGTATACGGTATGTTACATGGTGTACAGGGTTTATTAAACGAATCATACTTGGATTTGTCCAACTACATCCAGTCCGATTTGGATGTTGAGCTTTTGAAGAGAACACCCGCTGCATTCCTTGGTTCTTGCCGCTACAAATTACCGGCAATTCATGAAGACCGCGCAGTGTATGAGAAGCTTTTCGCTATTTTGGAAAAACTGGATATCGAAGCTTTTGTTTACATCGGTGGAAACGATTCCATGGATACTATCAAAAAGCTTTCTGACTATGCAATTCTTACCGGAAGTGAAATCCGCTTTATCGGATGTCCGAAAACGATTGATAATGACCTTGCACTGACAGACCACACACCGGGCTTCGGCAGTGCTGCAAAATACATCGGTACTTCCTTAAAAGAAATTATCCGCGACGGTTTCTGCTTGGAATACTCTCACGGACTTGTAACGATTGTAGAAATTATGGGACGTAATGCAGGATGGCTTACCGGCGCAGCTGCCCTTTCCAAAGGCGAAGATTGCGACGGTCCGGACTTGATTTATCTCCCGGAAGTTACTTTTGACTTAAAGAGCTTCAAGAGCAAAGTACAGAAATTATTAAAAGAAAAAACATCCGTTGTTGTTGCGGTTTCCGAAGGTATCCGCACAGCAGAAGGCAAATATGTTTGTGAACTTGGCAACAGCGTAGACTTCGTAGACGCATTCGGGCACAAACAGCTTTCCGGAACAGCTTCTTATCTTGCAAGCTTCATTGCTGCAGAATTGGGCGCAAAGACACGTGCTATTGAGCTCAGTACATTACAGAGAGCCGGCTCTCACCTTGCTTCCCGTGTTGATATTTTGGAAGCATATCAGGTTGGTGGTGCCGCAGTAAAAGCTGCTGACGAAGGCGATTCCGGCATGATGGTTGTTCTTCAGAGAATTTCCGATGATCCGTACCAGTGCCAGACAGCTGTAAAAAATGTACACAAAATTGCAAACGATGAAAAATGTGTTCCGAGAAGCTGGATTAACAGCGACGGCACCTATGTGACAGATGAGTTCGTAACTTACATCAAACCATTGATTCAGGGTGATGTATCTCCGGTTATGGTAGACGGTATTCCGAGACATCTCTGCACACCAAAAGAATTGTACAAAAAATAAGGACAGCAAACGTTTACACGTTTTGCGAGTCGCTTTATAAGATGCCAAAAAGGTGTTACACACGCGTGTAACACCTTTTCTTCTTTCCTTTTTCTACATAGCTTCCCCAAAAAGCTCTCTCGCTTTTTTCATCCGTTCCACAACGCCCACGCCAAAGGGGCATCTTGTCTCACAGCCGCCGCAGGCAATGCAATCCGACGCATTCTTTTTCAGTGCATGATAATGGGCTTTTACAGATGCGGGCACTTCCGGCTGCATCGTTGCCAAGTCGTACAATTTGTTTACCATGGCAATGTCAATGTCCACGGGGCACGGTTTGCAGTGGTTGCAGTACATGCATTTTCCGCTGTATGCGTGATGGGGTGCGGAGGCCAAAACACTGGCGTAATCTTTTTCTTCCTCCGTTGCGGTTTCGTATTTTACCGCGTCTGTCACATGCTCCGGCTTGGAATAACCTGCCATAATGCTTGCAACCGCCGGTCTTGTCAGCACATAGTGGATGCACTGCACCGGAGTCATGGCCACACCAAAGGGTGAGTCGTCCGCATCAAACAAACGGCCTCCCGCAAAGCCTTTCATAACGGTAATGCCCACGTCGTGCTGCTCGCACAGCTTGTACAGTTCCGCCCGCTCCGGGTCCATGCCGGCCAAAGCGGCATCGTATTTTTCTGCAAAATAATCGTCCACATTTTCCGTAGGCGGCATCAAGTCAAATGCCGGATTTATGGAAAACAGCATCATCTCAATTTCTCCGGAAAGCACGGCTTTTTTTGCCACTTTCGGATTGTGGGAGCTTAAGCCCACATGCCTGATAATGCCTTTTTCTTTCAACTCATGTACATAATCCATGAAAGGGCTTGTAAGAAGCTCCTCCCATTCTGTTTCGGAATCCACATAATGAATCATGCCAAAGTCAATATAATCGGTCTGAAGGCGCGTCAGCAAATCTTCAAATGCCTCTTTCACTTTTGCCACATCGCGGCAACGCTCGTACTGGACGTTTTGCCACGTGGAGCCGATGTGTCCTTGAATGTACCAATTTTCTCTCGTGTCTTTGATGCACTCACCAATCATGGAGCGCACGTTTGGCTCAGCCATCCAGCAGTCCAAAATATTGATGCCCTGCTCTTCGCACGCCTTTATAATTGCTCTGCAGCCCTCCAAATCCATGCGTTCCAGCCACTCTGCACCAAAACCGATTTCACTGACTTGCAAATTTGTTTTTCCCAATCTTCGGTATTGCATAACACCCTTCCTTTCGTCTTTTGCCTTTTCCATACTTATATTTTAGCCGTCAAAAGCTATTGTTGTCTACCGCAAATAGTGATAAAATGTAGCAAGATATTTCTGTAATTGACAGAAGTTTCCGGGAGGGTATTACGATGCAAAAAAAATGGTTTCGACGCCGCAAGCGTCTTTATGAAATTGTGGAAGTAGGCTATGCGCTGGACAATATCAGCCGTTCTTACGATTGGCTTAATGTCATTGCTATTTTGCTGAACCTTGCGGTAAGTATTTTGTATACCTACGAAAATATAAGAGCACAGTATGGCAACGTTTTACAGGTACTCGAATTTATCACTGTTTTGTTTTTTGTGGTCGATTTTGCACTGCGTATTATCACTGCCAGATTTTTGTACGAGGACGACAAAGATATATCGGAATCAAAAGCTATCCGCAAATATATCTTTTCATTCCTTGGTATTGTTGATATTCTTTCCTGGCTGCCATACTTTTTGCCATTCTTTTTCCCAACCGGAACCAACGTTTTCCGATTGGTAAGAATTGTGCGCATTTTCAGACTCTTCCGTATCAATGCATACCATGACTCCTTTAGTCTGATTACCGATGTTTTGTATAGCAAGCGCCAGCAATTGATTTCTTCTGTGTTTATTATTTTAGTCCTGATGCTTGGCTCCAGCCTCTGCATGTACAGTCTGGAACACGAGGCACAGCCGGACGTCTTCAAAAACTGCTTTTCCGGCATCTGGTGGGCCGCCTCCACATTGCTTACGGTCGGCTACGGCGATATTTACCCGATTACACTTTTAGGAAAGGTATTTGGCATTGCCATCACTTTCTTGGGTGTCGGCCTTGTCGCTATCCCTACCGGTATTATTTCTGCCGGATTCGTTGACCAGTATGCAAGCCTCAAAAAACGCCATGAATACGGCTACGAGGCAGACATGCATTTTATCAAAATATATTTGGACACGAATGATAAATGGGTGGGCATGCGAATCGCAGATTTGGATTTACCTGCCGGCATGATTGTTTCGATTGTAAAAAGAGATGAAGAAATTTTAATTCCACGCGGTGATATGATTTTGGAAGAAGATGATTTGATTGTCATTGGCGCAGAACCTTATGAGGACCACGACCATATCAACTTAAAAGAAATTGTCCTCAAAAAGCAAAATCCCTGGGTGGGACTTCGCATCCGTGAGCTGGACATTTCCCGCCAATCCATTATTGTCCTTGTAAAACGGAAAAACAAGGCTTTGATTCCAAACGGAAATATGGTTTTACACGCCGGCGACCGGGTATTTTTATATACAAAAATGCATTTGTCCGACGCAAGCGATATCGAAATATAAGATATTCTTTCATATTAGTTAATAAGCATAATGCTAACTTGTGCTCTATGCTTATTAACTATCTAGAAAGATTATCTTCTTCCGCTACCCCTGTTTCTATGCATTGTTCCAAAAAAGCTTCCGCCTCGGCGCGC
This sequence comes from Lachnospiraceae bacterium, assembly GCA_045546775.1. Taxonomy (GTDB): domain Bacteria; phylum Bacillota; class Clostridia; order Lachnospirales; family Lachnospiraceae; genus RGIG3002. The sequence goes on from JAZQDM010000092.1 coordinate 10,466, forward strand.
ACGGTAGCTTCGTCGCTGTCGTACTCTGCAAGCATCTTTGCAATGATTTCTTCTTTGGAAAGCCCTTCTTCCAGGCACGCATAAATAAACGCTCCAGTCTCGTTTAACGTAATCATTCCATTAAACCGGGCTGCCATTTTTCCCATCGGAATCAAAAGCACATCGCCCGCAATTTCCCGTTTCATATAATTGTTTGTCAGCTTCATAAGTACCTCTTTTTTCTAATTTGCTTCGTCCTGTGCCGCCAGCTCCCGGATATAGCACTGCGCACTTTCACACAAATAATCCGGTTTTAACCGATACGCATTTTCCTTGTCCCTGGCAAGATTTTCGGTATAAATTGCCGCTGCACACACGTTGCAAAGCGGTCGTTTCGGACAGTCCGTGCACCCACGGTACAATTCCAATCCTTGCATCCATGCTACGCACTGCTGCCACGCCTGCACCACGCTCTCCACTTCCACCGAAGCATCTTGTAAAAAGATACAAGGCAACATACGATGCCGCCAGTCTATCCAGTAACTGCTCGATCCGGCGCGGCATTCGGAAACAAAAGGCTCCTCCGCTTCCCTCGCATATTCCGGCAAGTGCATCATCTGCTTTGCCTGTTTCACACATTCTGCGAAATCATCCTGCCGCATTTTTTCCAGCATCCAGTAATGTCCCTGCTCCTGTGGCGAAAGACGGGCATTTTGTAACTCTTCCATACAACCACTGCGGCAAAACGGGTACAAATACGAATCTACCTTCATGGGCAAACCAAACTGCTCTGCCAGCCCACGCAACGCCTCATAATCAGAGGCATTTTCCCGTATTAACGTCACATTCAGTTTCATCGGAATGTGTTTCTTTTGCAACGCCTGTATGCCTGCCACTGCTTGGAAAAATCCGGCACCGTGTCCGCACACTTTTGCATACGTCTCTTCGGATGCACCGTACAGGGTAATGTTTATTTTTCGTGGACGATAACAGTCAAAAAATTCCGCCCACTGATCGTTCAAAAGGGTCCCGTTTGTGTTGACACTGACAATCATGCCAAGTGCCAAAAGCCCCTTGTATATTTGTTTAAAATCCGGGTGTAACAACGGCTCCCCGCCCGTCAAAAGAACAAACAAAGTGCCTGCATCCGCCGCCTGTCTTGCCACATCCAGCCATTGGGTTGCACTTTTTAATCCGCCTGCAGACGCAATACGACTAAGGTCCTCCCTGGCATAGCACATTTTGCAACGCAAATTGCAGGCGGGCGTCAGCTCAAACGTTGCCGTAATCGGAATATGCTGTTGTGTCGCTTTTAAAACAAGCTGTTTTTCCAATTCCGGATTGTTCATGCTCTCACCTCGTCTTCGCCAAACAAGTAGGCTTCCAGCGTGCGCACTGCCGCCTCGGACATATTGCAACTGTAACGTATAATCGGCACTTCTTTTACCAGTTCTTCTATCTTATCCAACGCTTTTTGATAAGACGCCTCATCCCACCGGTTGACCGTCACTTCCGGAACCAGTCCGGCAAAACGCTGTGCTTTCTTTTCTACTGTAATGCTATTTTCCGTTCCTTGTGCCAATTGCACAATTGCTTTTATCGGAACACATGTCGCTTTGGACACTTCGGAAGAACCGGCTATAGGCCAACCATAGGCAAAAAAGCGGCCGTCTTTTTTCATCAAAAGCGCCCGGTCTCCGTTTATCATTTCGCATGGTAAATATTGCTCCCACAAACGCGCCTGCGTCGTTTTTCCGGTACCGGAAGGCGCAGAAAACAGAACCCCATACCCTTTATATTCCACAAAGGATGCATGCAAAATCAGTCCGCCCTGTTCTAGCATGCGACGCTCCAGCGCCATAAAGGAAAGTGCAACGCGACTTGCACTCATATAGGGTTCCATTGCTTCTATGTATTCCACACGATATTCTTTTTGTCCGACTTGTTCATAGCGCATATACGGTATGCCGCTGTCATCCATCACACGGATACGCACTTCGTTGCCACCCGGATTGTAAATCCACCACTGGCCCCACTTTACGCACTCTACATCGTCAGGCACCGCAACCGCATCCACTTTACAAAAGCGGTACGTATAGTCTGGCGTTTGCCCGGCTATCGGCACTACAAACGGTGCAGTCTCCTTATCCGGCAAAAACGGTCGTTCCGACTGCACCCGTATCAGGCATTGCCCCAACTGCAATCCAAATTCATGCATACCATTATCCTGTTAAGAACCAAAGTTCGTTCCGTTTCTGTCTGTTTTAAGTTGTACATCTGAATGGCTCATCACACCGTCATTACCCAATGCTGCAGTCAAGGAATGACTTCCAACCGCAGTATCTGCCGGCAACGAATCAATATGATCCAGCTGTGACTGTGTAATACCGCCTGCCAAAAGTTCTGACGCGGACTTTTCAAACCACTGGTTTTTTCCCGCATGGGAATAATCGTTATAGTTTTGCGGATTCAAATGTACCGGGCAATGTACTAAATAGCACGCTGCCACATGCTCGTTGGGCACGAAATTTTGCAAATCCATCGTTGGTGTTTGATATGTTTTCTTCATATGTACTCCTTTCTGCATCCAAAAAAGATGCGACTCTTTACACGTCATCCGAATATTGTTTTGTGACTATCTTCCTACTTTAATTTTCTCACTTTTTCAGAAAAAATCAAGAGTTTTCTTCGAAAATGGAATAATTTTCTCCATATTCCGAATATAATCCTCCAAAAAATGTTATCACAGCGGATATACTTTGTTCCGCGTTTCACCATAACAACTTTTGCCTTTACACATTCTCTCGGGAATTCGCCATCATAGCGGCATTTGCTGTCTCCCGCCGTAACAATCCCCCGCTTGGTACATTTCATAATGCGATGTAACAAATACACCTGATCCGGCGTATACAAAAGCACCACATCCCCGGGCTTTACTTTTTCCGGCTCGCATTTTTCGATAAAAACTACGTCTTTTCCGTGGCGCATAAAAGGCCACATACTCATACCGGAAACAACAAAACTTGCCCGCTCTCCGGCTTGTGTTCTGGCCAGAAGCATGGGAAACAGTTCCTTTACCGGCATCGACTTAATTTTGTTTTCCATGGGCCTCACCTCCATGCTCCGTGACTCTTTCCCGCGTCCGATAACGCTTTTTCTTTATTCTTTATCCTTTATCCTACACATCATCGGGCAAAATCAAATTGTGCAACGCATACGGATTTTGCTCCAACTGAAATACCGCAATTTTGTCCGTCTCATAGACAATGCGGAACTCTTCTTCGTAATATTTTTGGTATTCTATCGCCCAATAATATGCCTTGGACATGACCACATCTCTTTGTGTTTTGTAAACTTCACTGCGGATTGCGCCCTCCGCTTCCAAATATTTCTCCTCAATAGGTATATCGGCAGATTGTTCAGAAATTTGACCGATTACTTCGTTTCCAAAACCATCGTCTTCATAATCCAGCTCGCCATAATCCAAAATTTCTTTTTCTACAATAAAAAATACCGTTTCTCCGGGAATCGTATATCTTTCGTTTTCCTCCGCCTGTTCCAGCTTTGTCAAAAAGTCAATCCATTCTACGTGATAGCCATAATTCCGAATCGCGGACAACTCATTTGTGGTGGATACAATAGTAAAATTTTCTTTCCCATACGCTTCCATAATCTTGAGGCAGGCATACGTTGCCTCCTCGTGGTTCATACAATATACCACGCGCACTCTGTGCAGATTATTGGTAATTGCCAAAAAACCAAACAAGGCGCACAAGGCGATTACCAGTACTGTTTTTTGCATCTTTGCTTTGCGCACCGCAAAGGTAACCATTTCAAACACGCAAAACATAAGTACTACAAACCAAACAAATAAAAATACTTTTGCACGGCTGATTTCCACAAGCTCCGGCACACCAAGCGCAGGAAGCCAAATCAGTGCAATCATAAAAATCGCACTCAGCGAAGCACCTACCATAAATTGAAAATAAATCTTGTGCTGTTTGCTTGCAATAGACCCTACGATACCAAAAAAGAATGTTCCAAAAAGTACTATGCCAAAGAAACACATTGCTATTGTATTTGACAACATGTCGTGCAGCTGTGTCCACAAGTCAAACCATATTTTTCTTAATTCATATTCCCGTAACGACATCTCCCTGCCGGTTGCATCTGTCTTGTCAACTACGCTGATGCTTCCGTCCGGATTCAACCAATATTGCACATTTTCTTCGATATCCATGCCACCGGTTGCAGCTTCGCTCTGCATCACATCCAGCGCCCATTCCATGGACTGTTCAAACTTCTGTCCGGTCAAAAGCCCTATTCCGAAGGGCGCACAGGCAAGCAGGGTACCACATATGCCTGCTACGATAACAGAACCAAAAACGTTACGCTTTATCAAATCTTTTAAGTACACAACACCGTAGCAGAGGCATACAATGGCTGCCAAGATACCGGCATAAAAATGGGCGGAAATAGAAAAGGCAACCGCAAGAGCAAAAAGCCATTTATGCCGCTTTTCTTTTTCCTGCAGCAGATTGAATAGTGCAACAAGCATGGCCGGAATTCCCAACATTCCAAATTCCATCGGCACGGTGAACTGGAAACGGCTATACAATAGTTCGGTAAACATCCCGGCAAACGCAAAAAACGTACCCGCTGCCAGTGCCGTCCAGCTTCCTCTCTGCATCTTTTTAAACAACACATAAAACGAATAAAACACGCACAGCACAATGATCGGCGAGAAATTCAATATAATTTTAATGTCTGCCATCGGAAGTAACACGCAAAAAAGCGCAATAACACTGTGCATGCTGTAAGGATACATGCCGGATGGCATCATATTATTTTGCAACGTAGACTGAATCCAGTACAAATGAACTTCCTCGTCCGGTGCCGCATAAGTATGGTTGGTAAATTTGAACATGCCATAATAGACAACAAGCGCAACACAAAGGATAAACAGCCAAAGCACTTCGATTCGGCCTCTTTTGGTTATTCCCGCAAACACTTTGTTTCGCATCTTTCTAAGCCAAACGGAAACATTTTTCAATAACAAATTCAATCCGTAACGCCCTTGCACTACATCGCTGAACAATTGAAAAGACCGCTTTATTTTCTCAGCTGTTTTTTTTGGCCTCCTCAAGCATACAACAAGTACAGGAACAAAAAAGTACCCAAACAAAATCGTAAATCCGTGATACAGTTTTAAGAATCCCAGCAAAAAGGTGAGTCCCGTAATATACAAAACCGACACTACCTGATAAAACAAAATTCTCTCACTAAAACGTATTTTACGAAAATGCGGAGAAAGAAGTAACGACGGATACCACACCATCGACACTACCCACAAAAACAAAATCGCTATAAAAATTGCAACATTCTCCCAGTAAATCACAGCTAACACCTTCCAGTCACAAGTACTAAAACTCGTTTCTATAATTTTCGATTTCTTCTTCCGTCATCATTGTCACATTGCCTTCCTCTACCCGATATACTTTGTCCGCCATATAGAGGACATTCGGTCTGTGCGTTGTGACAATACAGATTTTTCCGTCTTTGTTTTTTGCCAGATTGCGCATAATATTGCGCTCTGTTACCATATCAAGCGCACTCGTTGCCTCATCCAGCAAAAGAATGGGGGCTTTGGCCAAAACGGCTCTTGCAAGCATAATTCTCTGACTCTGACCCATGGAAAGACCACCATTTTTTTCTACCACCATCGTCTGCAAACCTTGCGGAAGCTTGAAAACAAATTCATCCGCGCAAGCAACTCGCAGTGCTTCCTGCATTTCCGCCTCCGTCGCCTCCGGTGCAACCAATTTTAAATTATCTTCAATCGTTCCGGAAAACAACGTATTTTCTTGCGGTACATATGCAAAATAGCGGCGGGTCCGACTTCCCAGCATAACCTTTTGCCCGTTTTCTTCCAAATACGCCTTCCCTTCGCTTGGCTGTAACAGCCCCAAAAGTGCGCGCAACAATGTGGTTTTTCCTTCTCCGGAAGCACCTACAATACAAACAACCTCGCCTTTGTTTGCTTCCATACAAACATGGTCTAATACCGTGTGACCTTCCCGGTATCCAAATGCAGCCTGGTCCATTTTTACAACATCCGGCCTACCTAATACCTCCGGCGCAAACTCTTCTTCTTTTTCCAAAGATACGACTTCCATAATGCGTTTTGCAGATGTCATGGCTGACACCGTAGACGGTATAATATTGACAATCGCCTGAAATGTGGAAGACAACACGGTAGCCTGTTGCAAAAATAACGTCAACGTACCGTAACTGATTTTTCGCATAAACAATCGAAAAGCGCCCCATCCGAAGCATGCATAATGTACGCCAAGCCCCACAAACGACAAATACATCGTCATTTTCGTTGAAAAATGATTGTATGTAACCGTCTCTGCCTTGTACTTTTCCTGCAAACGCAATAACTTTTTCACAAAAATATCCGTCAGCGAAAACGATTTTATGGATTCTACGTTGCGGAACGTCTCCACACCAAAAGCCGTTGTTTCACTGGCTATTTCTTTCATTTTTGCATTGTGCTCCTGCAGTTTCCGCATCAAAAGCTTGGATGCAAAAAGCATAACCGGTGCACTCAAAAGCGCGATAAACGCCATCGTGTAATCATAAAAAATAATCACTGCAAACGAAGAAACAAAGGAAACCGTCTTGATTACAATGTTCGGTACTAATCCGGAAACGCACTCTGCCACAACAATGGTGTCGGAATGAAAGCGGTTTAACAAATCTCCGCTGTGAAAACCGGACAGTTCCAGCCACTTTACATGTAATATTTTTTCATAAATATCTTTCTGAATATCGTTATTTACTTTAATTTGAATCCGCACGGAAACACGGGATGCCACGCATTGAAAAACAATGCCCAGCAAAGCAAGCACAATCATCCACACAACTGCCGGGACAACCGCTTTTGCATTGTACGAAGACACTGCATCTACAAGCCACTTGGACGCAACCGCGCTGGCAAGCGACATCCAAACTGATACAATGCCGAACACAATATAAACAGCCATTTCTCTTTTGTACTGCGCAATATATCGAAATACCCATTGCCAGCTTTTATAAACTGTTTCTGCACTATCGTCCGTATACATTTTTAATATTTTACGGAACAGCCGTTTCATCTTGCTCACATATCCTTTCCTGCTAATTTCCGCGCAAGCTCTCTTCTTGCGTTATTCTTTTCCAAAATCAACTCACTGCTTTCGGTCGTACCTTTCTTTGCCCGTCGCAAAAAACGTACAATTACCAAAAGCCACAAAACAGGCCACAACAAGCATACTTTGGATGCTTTTGGAAAATGATATTTCATTTGTTTATGACACGTTTTGATATAAGATATAAACGTATATTTTTCCAAATTAATGGGCGTACGTTCCGTTGGAGCGGTCTTTTCATCGTACTCCCACAACTCCGTCAAAAAAGCCTCTGTCGGCAACCTATCCGACTGTGTTGCATCTGCGCGGAGCGCTTCTGCCAATCCTGCGTGAATTTTCACAGCAAAGCATTCCTCGCACAACGCAAAAACTACCTTCGCAAATTGGGTCATCTTGCTTTTTTTCAGACACAAGGCAAATAGTTCTGCCTCCATTTCTGCCCCTTTTTTTTGTATAAAAAGGGCAATATCACACAACGCACGTATGCCGATTCCAAATCCCAAAAAATGATGGAACATATGCAGCAACAAATACCACAAATGAAGCGTCGGCGGTAAAACCGGAAAAGTAGTTCCCATTACGGTTTCCTGCACCGGTTTTGCCTGCAAAAGTTGTTCTTCCATCGTTTTGTGCAAATCCAAAAAGACACGCCTGCTGCCAATTTTATCCACCAAAAAATGATGCAATTCACATTTTATAATGTCCTCTCTCCATTGGCAGTAATACTCCGCATGATGCGCACTTTCCTTCTGTGCACATTGATAGCCCTGCTGTTCAAACAGTCGGATTGCCCGTTTGTATTGCCGGCTGTCCGGAATATAAAGATCAATGTCTCCCATATACCGCATTTCTTCTTTTGGGTACAGGGAACACAGACCAAATCCTTTCAACACATAAAAGGTTATATTTTCTGCACTAAGCTGCTGTACCAACTGGCCAAAAAAGGAAAAATTCCGATAAAACTGTACCGCAGTTTCTTTTGTCTGCGCTTTCATGACATCGTATCGTGTGACGTCCCTCTCCCCCAATTGCTGCGTCAAAGAACTTTCAAACACAACTGCTGCCAGATGGGAAGAAAGCAACTTCTCGTATGCACTTTTAAAAGACGCATCTTCCAAAAACGCAGGCGTCCTATCCGCTGTTTCTACGCTTGCGTTGTCTTGTTTCTGCCCTGTATATATGCTTGTCCTGAGCCACTCAAACAAGATTTGCTTCTCTTTATCCATTGTTATATTCTCCGACCTATTCCCGCCTCGTACAATCGCATGAACAGACAATATGCTCCGGGACAAGTAAAACAAAGTTTTATGAGCCACATTTCCGAAACGGTGCTTACCTTCTTTATTTCACATTTGTTTTGCCGGTAATATCGATACGCATGCTGCAACAGTGCTTTTGCACGATACCGCTCCGTTTTTCGATACAGCCATACTCTGGCAAATCCGGCCTGCAACTGCATGAGATAATGCTTTTTACAAACTAACGAAAGCTCCTTTTCGCCACAGGCCGCAAAATAATCCATCCGTTCTTTCATGGCCTCTATTTTGTGAAGGCGTTTTATTGTAAAAGGTGAATTGGTAATACTTCCTTTTCTCTGCACATAAAAATAGAGCGGTTCGGCTACAACGGCAACCCGTTTTGCTTTGTGCAAAATGCGGTAAACCGTAAATTCATCTTCGTGGCACTTTCCAAGGGGAAATGCTTCGTCTTGCCAAAGGGAACGCTTGTACAATTTTCCCCATGCTCTGGCATAAATGTTTTCTTTGTATACGATGAGCCGTTTCAATGCACCGGCACCGCTTAGGCAGCCTCCCTTGTGCCTGCCGCATGCCTCGTTTTTTTTCGGAACTTGAAAATGAGGACGTAACTCCATCTTTCCCCTGTCATATACAACCGCATAATCGGTCATGGAAATATCCGCATCCTGCTGCTTTATTACGGTCATTAACTGTTCCAAATAATCGTCTGCCACATAATCGTCCCCGTCGAGAAACGCAATGTATTCTCCTGTCGCCACACGCATTCCAGCGTTTCTTGCGGCAGATAAACCTCTGTTTTCCTGCTCTATGACAAGCATGGTCGGAAACTGTTGTTGCAATTTTTTTATTTTTCTTCCTGTTGCATCCGTAGAACCGTCATTTACAACAATCACTTCTATATTGGTGTATGTCTGTTCAAACACAGAAGTGACACACTTATCAATATAAGAAGCTATGTTATATGCCGGAATAATCACACTAATTTTTTCCTGTTCTTTCATAACTTTATTGTCCTTCCGTGCAAAGTACAAACCGATACGGGTTCAAAAAAGTGCCGTCGCCTTCTTTTTCATAAGTGGCAATCCAATGAATACCGTCTTCATAAGAAATCGTATCGTTGGCAAATTCGATACTGTTGTTTTGTCGGTTGTCCACATCTTTTGTCATGCAAATTCCCACTCGAACGGATTCTTCTGTTTGCCACTCCTCCGATATTTGGGCAAAACTTTGAAACGCCAACGTATCTTCTCCTTCAAAAACAGCCTCTGCCAATACGAATTGCTCCGCGTCCGCGCCTTGCCACACAACATAAAGGTCAAATACTTCTCTCGGCTTAGCAAATCCGCTATTTCTCAGGTACCCACTCACTCCAAAATCTTGGTTTACATAAATTTCGCTTTGCAGTGTGATATCTCTCAAAGAAAACCGATACCCTAAATGATTGTTAATATACGTAAACGCACTTTGCGGACCATACGTAACCTTTTTCCATGCGTCTAACACGTCCTGACTGTAGTAGCGATTCAAATAGCTAATATTTAACGCATCCATTTCCTCTATGGCATTTTCCACTTTTGTATATACACTTAAATTGGTTGTCTCTCCACCATTAAACGCTTCCGGCAAGGACTGTTGTACCCACAACAATTCCTCTTCCCTTGTATAATTTTCATCCTCATACGTTCCCATATCCGTGGACGATGCCAAAAATGCATCGTTATGAAAACATAGGCGGTTCGCCGGTATCCCATCTTCCATGGCGGCTCTTAAATACATGGGACTTCGCACTGCCACTTGAATATCTTCTTTCAGATTTTCTGTCAGTATGTGCAAAAGCACAATGGGCAATTGTTTTCCGTTTTCATCCGTCTGCTTCATATACGGACTTGTATGCCATTCTCCGAACGGCCCGATAAAACCCGCCTGCACAACAAGAACCACATCCGAATATTCATTCAAGATTTCGCATATTTGCCGACAATGATTTTCTATGTAATCAAACGCAGGTGGCTCTGCAGCCGCACCTTCCTCAAAGCAATACCCTGCCCGAAAAATCACTTGCATGCCCTGTTTCCGGTATGTCAAGAGGGCGTCACGAAGCTCTTGCAATTTCCAATCCGGAATGTCCTCACCTTGTTCCAATCCACTCAAATTCAATGTAAGAAGCCGCAAGCGGTAATATGGTTCATATCCGTCTTCGTGGGTATGTATATCCGTCACATCCGCTTGTATATAAAATCCACGTTCCGGATTGCACACTTCTTTTACACTCTCTTCGTATTGCCATGTAATTGTTGTCTCTTTTGCCTGTTCCATTGCCTGACAGCCTTTTCCATAAAAAACTCCTGTCGACAATAACGAAAGCAAAATCGCTCCCACAACACCTACTGTGTCTGCCATTTACATCCATCTCCACTTTAGCGTCTTTTTGATATAAGTTGCCACCAAAGGGTAACCTATTCGTAACGCAAGTAAAAAAAGTACTTCCCATCTTTTTTGTAACAATCGGGCACATACGCAAAAACCGATTCTGTGCCAACTGTTTTGTATTGTTTGCAAAGCCGGTATACAAGACTTTGCTTGCACAATTGCCCGAAATTCTTTTTGCTGTAAAAAGCCTTGTGTGATTGTTTTCCATCGCCTGAGGCTTGCTTTTTCATACCGCGCATTGCGCACCAGTGTAAAGCAATACAGTCGCAACACAAGCGGTGCCACAAGCGTCATCGCTTCTTTTCCACCATCTTTGTGGCACAAAATACGATAGCAGGCCTGCATACTTCTCAATGATTTTTCATAATATTGACCATCGTAGCGTCTTGTAAGGGATTGTTCCCCCACCACATAATTGGTCACTACAATATCGGTGACAAAAAAGCGCGGGTGTTTTGTCCACACATTTGCATAAAATATATTATCTTCCAAATTGATTACGCCACACTCCGGCAGCCGTAAGCCCTGTTCTTTAAAAAAAGCGGTCTCATGCAATTTGTTCCACACATATCCAAAACAGCTTTCCGTTTTCATTTGATGAAACCGCTTCACTTCCTGCTTGTTTCCTTGCAAAGAGATAAAACCTGTCGGAACCGGCGGAAGTATTGTTTCTTTTTTGTCTCCTTCCAGACGATGATAGCCGCCGCACACAATATGGGACTTTGTGCGTTTTGCCACTGCCAGCAACTTTTCTATTGCATCCGGTTCTATAGAATCATCCGCATCCGCAAACAAAAAATACTGCCCTGTTATTTGGTCAAGCGCTTTGTTTCTTGCACTGGCAGGTCCGTGATTTTCTGTTCGAATTACAGTCACATCTTCAAATTTTTTTGTGTATTCCAACGCAAATTCTGCCGTACGGTCTGTAGATCCGTCATCTACAACGAACACTTCCAGTTTTTGATGCGTAGATGCAAAAATAGCATCCAGACATCGTCTTATTGTGTTTTCGCAATTATAAGCCGGTACAATGACACTAATTTTTTCTTGTGCCATATTTTACCTCCTGTCTTTTGCGCTTGCTGTAAACTACATTTCTTGGTTGCTGCCTGTACTGTTCCGGTATTACTTTCACTTTACAAAACATATGTGCATCAAAATGTTTCTCCATATAACGGATGCGGAAATAGCTAAAGGTCCAACCGCTGATTGCTCCAATCAACACACCCATCGCGTACCACACGACATCCAGTTCTTTTACTACGAGGGAACCGGCTAACGTTACCCCAAAAAACAAAACGGACGTATACATCGCTCCACGCACATCATTGAAATAATACAAAAATACGATATTTCCGTACATCAAAAAGATAACCATGTACGCCACAACCATCGCCGGATAAATTTCCATCGTCAATCCGTTTAAGCCTAACTGTGGTGAAAAAATAACAACAATGAGATAAATCAACGCGGTAATAATCATCTGAATGGCAAAAACATGACCAATGATACGAATCAATAAACGGAACATACTCTCCTTTTTCCGTTTCATTTCTTCGTAAGTCGAGCCAATGATACACTCAATGTATTTGTGATATTTTTCATGAAATCTTGTTTCTGCCATAACGAGGAAAATGATAATGGTTGAAATATTTGTAAATAATGCGATACTGCTGGCCATATCATACGGCTGCATCGTGTAATAACTGTCCGCAACGACTAGCTGCATGGGCGTTGTCCAAAACACAAAGTTGTGCACATAAATGCCAAGATAATAAAACAAATTGGATACAATAAGTCCCCAATATTTTTTCATATATACCAGACATTCCGTATAATTATCACTGCACTCCTTAAACGAAGCTTTAATATACGCTACAATAAGTATCGCCGTAGTAAAAAATCCAATCGTCACACCAAATAAAATGGCATAAATAATCGGCACTCCAACTATGTTTTGCAAAACATTTTCTGCAAAAATTCCTAATACAAGACCGATAATAAAAGAGGCTGTCACTGTTTTGTAATCTTTTGTCGCATACAGGTAAGTCATGGAAAAAAACAAAATGTTCATAATCATAAACAGTGCATAAGAAACAAGCACAAAAACAAGCTCCACACCGCCTACTTCATGCAATCTTATGGCAAACGGAATTCCTAAAATACTTGCAAATAACACCGTAATCAAAAGCCCCATATAATACGACGGCAAAATGTCTTCCAGCTTTTCCTCATAAAATTTATCCGCCAAATACCGGGACAACACGGCGCCGGTCGTAGACGTATTAATAACCGGAAAAATAAAGCAATACACAAGCGTGGACGACAAAAGCTCACGCTCCGCGTAGGAAACTCCCATGTATCCGGTGGTCATATACAACACAAAAATTGCCAACATGGATATCATCGTAGGTCCGATTGTAATGATGGAACTATATGCAATTCCCACAACGGTACTGCCGATATTATTTTGTTTGAATATTTTTTTTAGTTCAAAATTGATTCCTGCCATATTGCTTTTTCCTTATATTCTGTACAATTCCAAATACTTGTCAAAAACTTCGTTCCCGTCAAAATATTTTGCAGCCCGCTCGTATCCGATTTCTCCCATCGTCTTGCGAAGCTCTTCATCCGCTGCCAAATCAAGCATCGCCTGCGCCATCTGGTTGACCCCCAAAATAGGAACCACAATGCCTGCTTTTCCCAAATCGTCTGTTTCCCGGTCTCCGTAAAGCATACCTCGACAGTTACCAACATTTGTTGTAATCATTGGTTTTTTTGCCGCAAACGCTTCCAAAATAACAAGCGGCTGTCCTTCACTCAAACTGCTGAGCACAAGGAAATCCATTTTTCCAATATATTCTTTCATTGGAATGCGGCCTGTCATAACCACATCCGGTATTTTCAAATCTGCAATTTGCCGCTCGCACTCTTTTGCATATTCCGGGTTTTCGTCCGTGGGTCCCATAATCCAAAGTTTCAAGCGGTTATCCACACTTTTTGCAACCGCAAACGCACTGATTAACGTTTTCACGTCTTTAATCGGTGTCACGCGAAGCATAGCGCCTACGTTAATATAGCTGTCTGAAGGCTCTTTCATCGGTATGCCCACAAACTCACCAACACGCACACCGTTTGGAATCACAAGCTGCTTTTCTTTCGGACAACCAAGCTCTTTTTGAAAAATACTTGCTTCCTTGAAAAGTGCCGTAACAACGTCCGCATAATGATATGCACAAAGTGACAATTTTTTAAACTGGTCTATCCACAAATCCTTGTAAATGCCTTTTACCCAGTTTGCACGGATAATTTCTTCCTCTCGTTCTCTTGTGTAAATACCATGCTCTGTCACAATCAGTTTCCCGCCAAAAAGGTATTTTTGCATACTTCCCAAAACGCCTGCATAGCCGGTCGATACACAATGATAAATATCCGCCTGCATGGGTGCCGATTTCAAAATCGTAAACATTGGCAAACACATGCTGCGCAACGTCCACAAAAAATCAGAAAAGGCAATGCGGTCATATTTTTCCAAATAGCATTCCTTTATTATTTCAAAAAAATCACTGCTGCCAAGCAAGCTGTTTAATGACACTGTTTTTTTCTGGAAAAGGTCAAAAATCGTTTCCCAGTCTGTCAATGTACCGAACAAAAACTGCTTTATGGCATCTTTTTCCTTTTGATTCAATTTTACTTTTTTGGCCCGTTTCCCCACATAATCATCGTCCTGCAAATACACTTCTTCAATCAGGGAAAGATTGTCCGGAATCTCACATTGAAAAGGCTTTTTTTCTTCCGTTCTTTCAGGCGATATAACTTGCACGACAAACTCATGCTGTGGCATGGATTTCATCAGCTGCACCATCCAGGATGATACACCGCCACTCACATAAGGATACGCGCCTTCTACGATCAAACAAATTTTCAAAAGACATCCTTCTCCTTCTCCAATATAATTTTCACATCCGCATCCTGTGCCACTACAAAATAAGCACTGTCTCCAATTTCAATGGCTACGCCGTTTTGTACGTCTGTCACTTCTTTTTCCGTCCGCAAAACAAAACAACCATATCCGGTGTAGCGGTCAATATGTATCCGAATCTCATTCTCTTCTTTTTGCACTTGCGGTTCCATTGCCTCATAGGCAAGAATACGCTCTGCAATCTGGCTTGCACTGAGCCTTGTCAGGTCCGCATAATATTCGTTGTGCGCTCCCAACACCGTCTCACACTGCTTGGTATATTGCACCCAGTTGTACTGTTCTGCACTTCCCTGCAACACTGCATCCACATCGATCAGCACCGTCAGCAAACCATTTGCTGTAACGGATGAAATTTCCGCAAGTCTCCCCCGTTCTTCCTCAAATACATCGCTTCGCACAACCGGCACATAAACCGTTTGCGTCTTTTCATTTATCATAGTTCCGAATGTAAGATCTTCCTTGACAATAGTCGGAAAGGCAGTATATATCTTTGCATCCATTTCATGCGATCCACTGTCATACAAAGCAGTGCCGTATGCAATGGGAGACTCGGCATCATCCACCGGCACGTCCCCCTCGTATAAAAGACCAATTTCTCCGGAAGCTGCCGTAATTTCTTTCTCCATATAGGCAATCTGCTTTTGAATGTACTCATCTGGCTTCCGTTCATATCCAGCAACGCTGCAAAAAAAGGTCGGTAAATAATAGTGCTTGCGCACACTGCTGATAAGTGCCGGAAACAAAATATCCTGCTGCAGTCCCATCGCATCACGGCTGTATAATTGTTCCATATGCGAACCATTGGTCGTTTTTATGTAAGGCATTCCCTGTATCATTACACCGTAACCGTTAATCACCGGATAAATATCATCTTCCTGCGTCATACTGATTAGCGCTGTCACAATTCCCGGAAAACATCCTAACTCCACAAAATTACCGTTCACTACATACACATTGGACTGCAAATAATTTTTCTTCCAAATTGCCGGCGGCAGTTCTTCATTATCCACTTCCGTATCCCATTCTGTCGCAAGACTATACGCATACGTAACCGTCTTTTGAGCGAGGATACAATCCTGCATTTTTATTTCAATATCGTGTGACTCAATCAACTCATCCGTCACAAAAAAATCGGTCATAAAACGGATTCCCGTGTGCACACTTTGTCCGGTTGTCTCATATATTCCAAGCAACGAACACAACGCCTCCGAACGAAGTGAGGCTTCATCCGGCATCGCCAGAAAAATAACTTGTGTGCCATTTTCTACAAGCCGAAGCAAACACGCGGTTTCTTCCTCGTTCAGATCGGCTTTTAAGATCAATACAACTTGTGGTGCTAACGTTTCCAACGATGTAACATCTTTTGCTTGTATGTAGTCCCTTTTTTGTCCGTCAAGCACCTGCATACATATCGTCATTTCGGCTTCGTACTGCATATCTGAAATAACACAAAAGTCTGCCGTCTGTTTTGACTCATCCGGTGTCGTGGGCTCCTCTGCCCCACCTTGACCTACCGTGTTTCCACCAAAAACATACTCCCTTGCAAGTTCCGCGTCCACCATACTTTCCGCACGCTCCGCAAAAGCCATATGCACAAAATAATCAAAGTTATACACTATTTGAAATGCAAAAAAGACAATGACAATAATCATTGTAATCGTAATATACTTATTTCGTTTTACTTTATACTGACTTTTTTCTTTCCGTGCCATACCGGCCTCCATTTTAATTAAAGAAACGCACCCATTCCAGCGATTCCGCATCCAAAATCAAACTGGACGCTTTTAACTGTGACAGCAGTTCCATAAATTTTTTATTTCTGCCGGTCACATAAAAGAAACGCAAACCGCTCTTGTACGTTTCCAAATCTTCCTCGAATGTAGAAAACAAAAAACTGAGCCACTGGCCTGCCATATCAAATTCCTTGCATTCCATCAAAAGACGGACAAGGCGGTTACAAATTTCCGAATTGAAATATTCGTACTGCACGCTCTTTGTCCACTCCATATATTCATTCAAACCAAGCACATAATTTCTAAATTCAAAATCGGGCAAAAGATGCTTTTCCAAAAAGTCTTCCACAAAAACCATATAATCCATAACCGCTTCCGGAGTCCCATTCTCTGCAAGTTCTTCTCGCATTTCCATTTCCCGGTTTTTAAAGTTCTGGATAACATCCGTGATCGTCGTTGCAGCATAGTGGGCAATTTCCGAATCCCAGTCATCCACTGCTTTTCGAATCGTCGTAAGAGAATCCGAGTAGTCACCCTTTAAAATATTTAAAATGGTTTCCCGCTTGCTAAATTTGTCAGATGCAAGAAGCGCCTCTTCCACAGGCACCTTTTCGATTTCCTGTTTGATATCTGCCGCAACCACAAGCTTAACGCGCTCTTTCTTAAACGTCAGCTCATCCACATTGAGTTTCTTGCTCTGATTACGGAAAAAGATTTTTTCGGTAATCCATGCAACCAACAAAACAACTACACTGACAATCGGACAGCACAAAATGACAAGAGAAGTAACCACACCATAAGCAGATTTCTTCCTTGCCACCTGTAAGCACAAATTCAAAAATGCAAACACTAAATTAATAAATCCAATCAGTAACCAAATCACGTATCTTCCTCGTCAGTCTACTAAAGTAACTGTTATTCCTTTTTCTGCCAATCTCTTAATTACAAACTGCGCATCCTCCGCATTTGATGCCGGGAGAATAATTTGTCCTTCCGACGCTTCATTAACCCCGACTATATCCGTCTCACGCATTTGCTTTTGGACAGTTTTCAAATATGCAATCCACTCTTCTTCCTCTTGTGTCGTGCGCTCTACTTGCAACAATGCATAATCCAGCATTTCTTTATTCCGGCCTTCCCGGTACGTTTCAAGGATTTCCGCCAACGCTTCTTGTTTCATAACCCGGCTGTCCGGATAATAGGCGTCTTTGTAAATGTTTTCCATGTATTTGTTTGCACGGCTTAACGACTTTTCAATCAGCCTTGTGAGCACCCGAAACATATTAATCTGATACTGGTTAATGTTTGCAAGGTCAAGCGACCAAATCATCATAATCGTCTGCGTTCCATGCGCATCTTTTATCGCACTTGCAAATACCGGAAGTTTTTCATCCAACGTTCGATTTCTAAAAATACCTTCCTCCTCTAGCATTTCATACAGAGGGAATTTATCTTCATAACAAAAAGATTTACCCATATTTTTGTACTTGTCTGTACTCGATGCCACAATACGGAAAAACGGTCCTTTTCCACTTCTGCGGAAAATAGAAACCTCTTCACATTCCATTACTTCCTTGATAACTTCAACCGTCTTAAACGTAACCTTTCTCGGGTCAAGCAAATCAAGTTGAGACGTAATCTCGTAAATTCGAGCAAGACTGTTTTTGTAATTAATCAACCTTTTTTCATACGCATCTTTCACATAGACATTGCTCTCGTTGATTTTTTCCATATTGTCCAGTTCCATTTGGTAATGCTTCAATTCGTCAGTCAAATCTTGCGTTTTCCGCAAATATTTATCCCGCATAAAGCCCACAAGTACCCCTACCGTCAACAACTGAAGTACCCACAAATACTGCGTATAATCCACAACAAGCGTCTGTAAACCGCCACCTGACAGGCCAAATATAAACTTACTCATTACACTCAGCATAAGCGCCACAAGACCACAGTTGGTTCCGTGCACTGCCGCGATAAGCGCCACATAAATCATATAAAAATCTATGGCCCCGAACATACTGCTTCGCTCACCAAACAGTTCCAGAAAATACGCAACGAAAGCCAACACACAAGTTTCTATAACCGGTCTGCATTTTTCCAATAACAATTTATATTTTTTTGTTGTTTCTTCCTGCTGTTTTTCCTCGTCTTTGCTTGCATGCTTTTTCTTCATGTACTGCAAAAGGCCGTCTTTAAACTTATATTTCAAGCGAATTCCGTACGCATCCATCTCCTCAAAGCAGTAGTACTTCTGCGGTTTATCCTCGTTTATCACGTCCAGTTGAACGTGCTTGCCGTAAATACCGGCGATTTTACGAATTACCGTCTCCTCTTCCAAATTTTCGCCGGTTACAACACCTTCCTGCACGTCCATGCTATTTCTGCCAACAACACGGCACACCGCCTCCACTGCATCGGATATATACGTCAAAAAGTATACTTTCGATCCATCACACGTAATTTTGTTTTGTTTTTTTACCATCTGAACGAGTGGCTCCATAACACTCTCGTCCATCAGGTCATCCTCAAAGCCCCCATACACATGACTCATGCGGAGTATGCACACGTCAAACCGGTCACTCCGGTAAAACTTACAGATTTCTTCACCTTGGGAAATGGCCTCTTCCCGCTCCGTCACAGGTGCCGGCTCTGTGTCAAAGTCAATTTTCACTTCTTCCGAACCGGAAAAGATGGAAAGGGATGATAAATATACAAATTTCTTTACTCCCGCACTCTTTGCCGAAAGAATAATATTGGTAAGACCGGAAATATAATTGATGACTTCACCTTTATCCATCTCTTGCCCGAAATTTTTATCCATGCTGCCCATAAATACAATCACATCCGGGCACACATTGGCAATAACATTGGAAACACCCATATCCGTGTACACAAAGGAATATTTCTGAAATACCCCTTTCACCTTCGGTTCCTTGTGATTTTTATTTCCTGTCAGGACAAAAATCTCATGTCGTTCCTTATGCAAACGGGAGATTAAGTTTTTTAAAAAAGCGGAATCCTGTGTTCCGCACAACAGCACTTTCACTTCTGCTCCTCCTTGCTATTTCCGTTTTCACATTTACTTTACAAAAAGAATGGCTAAACTCTGCTCTATCATATAACGCATCGAACGCCAAAAAGTTAAATAGCTTTTTCCAAACCGCCTTTCTCGCATTTGTACATTCACTTCCCCAATTTTAAACTGTCGCAAAGACACAACCGCAAGCATACACGGTTCCGGCGGAAGATTCACATTGCGGTAAAACATCCGTAACATACGTGGTCCGTACAACCGCATACCGGAAGTAGTATCGCTTATCTTTTTTCCTGTTTTTTTATAAATCAACATGCTTAAAATACGGTTTCCGATTCCACGCAGACCGTTGTCCCCTATTGCCTTTTTGCTTCTGCTTCCGATGACAACATCAAAACCACCACGTTCCATCTTCTTCAACATTGGTTTGATGTATTCCGGCCGATGCTGGCCATCCCCGTCAAACTGTAAAACCGTATCATACCCATTTTCAACAGCATATTGTATTCCGATATGAAATGCCTTTTTTAATCCCACATTTTTCGGAATATCAATTAAGGAAAAGGCATTTTCTTTGCTTTTTTTCGCAGTATCATCCAAAGAACCATCGTTCAAAATCACATAATCGTACGGTCCTGTCTTTTGTAATTCCTGTACAACTTTTACAATACTTTGTTCCTCGTTATATGCAGGTATTATTACAAGCAATTTCACGCCTTTTCACTTGCTCCTTTATATTCAAATCCGTCACGCTCTAATTACTTATTACTATAGCACAATTTGACTAAATTGAACATAAAAATCGCTGTTTTTTCGCACATTTTGACAAAATAATGTCAATTTAATTCTATAAAAAAAGAACTCCCTAAAAAGGAGCACTTTTCTTACATTTCTTGTTTCTTTTTTCTGTTTTCTCTGTCGTCTCGTAATTCGTCCATATAACCTGCCGAAATGATACCTGCCGGCAACGCAACAATTGCAATACCAAGTACCGATGAAATCATCGTAAATATCCGCCCCAAATCTGTTATCGGATAAATATCACCGTAGCCTACCGTCGTAAGGGACACGGTTGCCCAATAAATCGCATCAAAAAATGTTTCAAAAGATTCCGGTTCCACATTAAAAATAACAAGCGCTGACAAAAAGATATAGGCAATGGCAAAATTACATACTGCAACCAATGCATCCTTCTGCTTCCGGAACACATTCAAAATCATCGTTACCGTTCTGGAATATCGCAGTAGTTTAAATATTCTTACAATGCGAATTAACCGCAATGTTTTTAACAGGCGAAAGCTTTGATTCACAAGGCGTACCGCCGATAAAATCGACAACAAATCCACCAGCGCCATAAACGTGAACGGATATAAAAAAAAGCAACGTTTACAATGCTCCTTCTTCATAATAAGGTCCGCACACACAAGGCGCAAAATATAATCAATAACAAAAAAGACAACTGCAATATATTCTATGTATTGAAAAATGGAAAAGGTACTTTCGTGAAACATAAGCGGAACAATGCTTAAAACTGTCACTACAAACATAAGCCAATCATACCAGTCATTTTCCTGTTTTTCGTCGGGAACATACACCCACTCATAAATTTTTCTTCTCATTACTTCTTCCTTTGTTTTTCCGTATTATCTACCACTGTATTGTATCATTGCCCACGTATTAATACAAACTTATTCTTTGCAAAAACAATTTTCCACCTTACAATCATACCCTTTGTTTTGTACATTTTGTAACCATTATAGAAAAAATCGCCAAGCAGCAAGCCCGATACCGTTACGGAAACCACCATCAAAACATGTTTGTCCCAGGATAAAAACAACTGACATAACGGTTCAAAAAAATGATTCATGAAAGCAGTAATCATGGACGAAAACATGAAGCTTGTCGGCAGAGAAGTGTACTGTGTAAAGTGAAATGGTATCTTTGAATAATCCCACCACTGAAAATGACAAACCTTTTCTACCACAGTACCTAATAATACTTCGCCAAGACTGACACAAATCATAACACCAACAAAATAAATCACAAGCATCAATATTTTGTTTTGTACAGATAATACTTTCCTAAAAATCCTCAGCTTGTTGGGGGTTCCCAATATAAGATAAATCAACAATATTGCAATCCACACATTTTCTACAACAAACCCCAAAAATGAAACGATTGCGGCAACCATACATAGCGCCATAATTTCCATTGTCTTCATACAACTCATCCTTTCTTTTTTCACAAAATAAAAAAGAGACCTATCCACTACTGCAGATAAGTCTCGTCATTTCAGGCTGGACCAGGAATACTTCCATGATGTTGAATCCAGTCACACTTACTGTGCTGACTACTCCCTTATTTGTTACAATCTTAACACTATTTTTATACTTTGACAACCTTATTTTCTATTTCCATCATGTCGATATTATAGTATAATAATATTACAATTCCGAGTTGAATTGTATGAATTCGAATTACAAAGGAGGACTGCCTATGACGAAACGACACGAACCCAATCTGGAAAACCTGATTATCGGTAACCGCCCGATTCGCTGCGGAGATTGCCGCGGACGCATGTTGTATGTAGGCGGTGGAAAATACGAATGTGAAGATTGTCAGGCACAGACCCTTGACGATTTTGGCAAAGTAAAATCCTTTTTGGAAGAATACGGCCCAATGCCCATTTTTGCCATCTCTGAAGCAACCGGCGTAGACAAAGATGTGATCGAAGGCTTTTTGCGCAAAGGCCGCGTAGAAATACCGGAAGGAAGCCGCTTTTTTCTGCATTGCGAGAAATGTGGTTGCGATATCCGTTGCGGACGTTTTTGCCCGGACTGCATCCGTGCTTTTACAAAAGGTGCTGCTGCTGTTTTTAATGAAGACGTTGGCGAAAAACCCAAAAAACCAAAATTATCCGGGAAAATGCACTATTTTAGTGACCGCAAGTGACCGTTATTTTTTCTTTCTGATTGGATGACGCACGATAGTTTTTCTCTTTTCCGGTGCTACCTTTCGCGCATCTGATAAATATATTTCATGATGCAGACGCTTGTCTGAAAGATCATTTTCATATCCTTCTTGCGCCAGGTAGGCATCCATTGTGGCTACTGTATTTGGCTCGTCATCGTATGGTCCGATGTGCATCATTTGAACACAAAGTCCTTCGTCTATCGTAATAAATTTGGCTCCACTGCAGTCCAATTTCTTTCTCTTGGATGCGGTTTCTACCGCCCAATCAAAATGTTCCTTTTTGATAAAATCCGGCACACGTATAACCGAAATCCAATGAAACTTTTCTTTGTGGTTGTAATCAAAACCGTCTATTCCCTCCTGCCACCAAAAGCCTTCCAACGGTGGTACCACATATTCAAAATAGCCGTCAATCCGATAATCTGTCTTGTAGCTCATTTTTAGCGTAAAAGCAAGCGCATACAAAATACCGATAGATTTTTTGTAGTCTCCCTCCTCCTCGTTTGGATCGCCGACACCTTCTACCGCGATATAATTTGCCTTTGGAACGTTCACAATCATGGGCTTGTTTTTGGGCTGATAAAGTTCTTTATATTCCTTCTTAAAATCAAATGCCATCTTCTAAAATCTCCTTTTTCCTCTTTTTTACGAATCGCTTACACTGCTTACCGGTATCGTTCCAGCATACCTTTCAGACTGTTTTGTATTTCCTCCCGTAACCAAATCGGCGCCAACAACTGCGCCTTTTCCCTAAAGCTAAGCACCCATGTGATCAAATTTTCTTTGTCTGAAAAAGAAAATTCAAAAAGCAACTTTCCATTCTCCAATGTTGAAAAACTATCCTTGCCAAACTCTTCTACAAGCCGCCATTTGCAATCCGGTTCCAACAGCACTTTTGCCTGTATTTCCTGTGGAAAGATGCGCTCGTTACTAAAATCCGGCATGGGCACTTTCTTTTTTTCAAACGTCTGGTCACACAAACTTACCTCGTCCATACGATTCAACTTAAAAAGCCGGAAATCCAGCCTGTCCTTGCACCATGCCCACATATACCAACTGGCCCAACGGAAGATTAAGTAATACGGTTGTACCTTTCGCACACTTTCACCTTTTGGCGCGTAATACACAAATTCCAATTCCTTTCCTTCATCGATGCTACGTCGAATCGTTTCAATTTTTGGCGTCAGACTATTTTTATACCAGGAAGAAAGGTCTATGGAAATGTCCTGATTTCCTTGCAAAACATACTGTAATCCTGTTCCGGTAAGCAGCGTACGGTCCAATTTGTATCCTTCCATAATGGAAATTCCACCGCCTTGTCCCTGCCTTGTACAAATTGGTATTCCGGCATTACAAAGCGCCTCAATATCCCGGTTTATTGTCCGCCTTGATACCTCAAATTTTTCTGCTAAATACGGTGCCGTCACACATTCTTTTTGCAAAAGTACAGATAAAATCCCTATCAAACGGTCTATTTTCATTGCGTTTCCTTTCTCGTCTCTAACGTAACACATCAAACACGTCATCATTATGTCATGTTTTGATTATAGCATATTTTTATGTTTATAAAAAACTTTTGTCGTTGCAAGCTATCGTCTCCATAAAGCACATTCTTCTTACACATCAAAAAAGAGGTTGGGGCACTACTGTGCCCCAACCTCTTTTTCACACATTTCAAAAGCCGCTTCAATCACTTTATCCATGTCATAATATTTGTATTGTCCGAGCCTTCCGCCGAACAAAACATTTTTTTCTTCTGCTGCCAATTTGCAATACTGCGCAAAAAGTGCATCATTCTTTTCGTTGTTTACCGGATAATATGGCTCATCGCCTTTTTTCCACTCCGCCGGATACTCTCTAGTAATGACTGTATCAGGCTGTTTGCCAAACTCAAAATGTTTGTGCTCGATAATACGCGTATATGGAATTTCACGCTCTGTATAATTTACAACCGCATTTCCCTGATAGTTTTCTTCGCCTTCGATAAATTCTTCCTCGAAGCGGAGAGAACGATATTCCAACTCACCTAAAGAATAATCAAAATACTCATCCAACATACCGGTATAAACTACTTTATCAAAGGTGATTTTTTGCTCGCCTGCTGCCTCATTTTCTTTTAAGAAATCGCGATATTCCACGCCCAGACGCACCGGTGTGTCCGCAAGCATATTTTGTACAAGTTTGGTGTATCCACCTTTCGGAATGCCCTGATACGGATCATTAAAATAGTTGTTGTCATACACAAACCGGAGCGGCAGACGCTTGATAATAAATGCTGGCAACTCCTTACAATCCCGGCCCCACTGCTTTTCCGTGTAACCTTTTACAAGCTTTTCGTATACGTCCGTTCCCACAAGGGAAAGTGCCTGCTCCTCCAAATTGTGCGGTTCTGTAATTCCAAGTTCCGCAATCTGTGTTGCAATTTTTTCTTTCGCCTCAGCCGGCGTCTTGATGCCCCACATCTTGCTGAACGTATTCATGTTAAAAGGAAGGTTGTACAACTCCTCTTTGTAACTGGCCACAGGACTGTTGATATAATGATTAAATTTCGCGAATTGGTTTACATAATCCCAAACCCTTTTATTGGATGTGTGAAAAATATGCGCACCGTATTTGTGCACCTGAATGCCGGCTATTTCCTGCGTATAAATATTGCCCGCCACATTTTCCCGTTTATCAATCACATAACACGTCTTGCCGCGTTCTTTCATCTTATTCACAAATGTGGCGCCGAAAAGTCCGGCGCCCACAACCAAATAATCGTAATGCATACTAAGACCTCTTTTATTGTATATTCTGTCTTATCCATTATAGGACTATTTAGCCGGAATAACAATGGTTTCCTTTAAAAATACTTCCTAACCTGCTCCTCAGTAACATCTTTGTATATGTCATTTTTTACAATTGCTTTATAAACTTCATCAAAGTTTGGCAAAATGCTTTTTAAAGATTGTACCATCGCCTGCAAAGCAGTTTCCAAACCTTGCGCGATACCGGACGCTCTGCCTTCTGCTCTGCCTTCTTCTAATGCCTGCTCTCTGATTCCTTCACCTAAATTACACATATGACCAAACTCCTTTCCCATTTCCTGTCTGATTGGAAGTCGGTATGTTTCTTCCAGAGCCTTGATTTTTTGCTCCGCTTCCATGTCCGTTGCCAGCAATGTGTTCAGAAACCCGACAATTCCTTCCCCTTTTTCTTTGCCGCCTTTTGTACCGTTAAGACAAATATTCCGAAATTGCGTTTCCGATATAATTCGGAGTGTTCATGCAAATCCATATGGAATACACTTTCTTCATTCCGGAATAATCGTCTGCGAAAAACTCTGTATCCATCTGTGAGGACAACATTCTTGCTCCGTAAAACACCCCACGTGTCACAAGCGGATAGTTTACATAAAAATCCTTCTGTGCTTCCACGTTGACCAATACTTTAATGGCATCTGCCCTTTCCTGTAGAACCGGCTTTGTCTGACACGCTTCTGCTTCGTCGCATTGTTCTGCGCATGCTACGGGTACATACGCCGAAAAACGGATATCATAATTTACCGTTCCCTCTCCCGGCACTTTGTCCTCCGTATTGCTTCCCGCAATCCTTCCCGGCAAAACAGCCTTTCTCGACACTTCGATGTCATCACCGATACACTCCTCCGCAATTGTCTCAATCGAGAGTTGCGCAAATTCACCGGTTGTGTGTTTGAGTATCCAAGCCAGCACATAACGGTCACTGAGCACCCGCTTGACATGTTCATCGTACTGCACTTCCGGCGAAGTGACATCTTGATAAATCGTCATTCTCATCTCCTCCTGTCTGCATGGCAGGAGCTTCAAAAAATCTCCTGCATTTTTATTATTGGGTAAATAAAAAGCATAGATTTTCTGAATAGATATAAGAATTTATAATAGATTTTCACAGAATAGTAAGAAATATGTATGCTTTTAAGGCATTGTAACATAGGATGGGAGGATTTACAATATGGGGGGATGGTTGTTCTGTAGGCGTCTATCTATTTCTTTTGTAAAAGCATTTCGTCCTGACACATTTAAGTGACCTGAATCTTTGAAATAATGTGGGCAGGCCTCAAAAAACTCAAAATAATCCCATACTTGTATATTGTCGCTCAAAAAAGGCGTTACACTTGTATAAAAAATATTTTTCATATGTTCGATTTCTTCACGATACATTGTGTAAAACCGCGGGCTCTGCGGAAAAACGACAAGATATATTTTTATATTTGGATTCACTTGCTGCAGTAATTCCAATGCTTTTTGGAAATATACTCTATTTTCCAGAATTGTATCTTCATGCTCCAAATACCATATTTTGCTTAATGTAATATCTTTCCCATCCCATATTATGTCTTTGGAAAGTGGATATTCCGCTGCATGAAATGTAGAATTATTATAGGACTTCTTTTCTTTAAACATTTGCTCAAAGACTTTATATTTTTCGATTAATTCTGAATTTTCCTTATGGTGATACTGTTTTTCTTCTCCTTCCAACACTGTATAGCAATTGATACAGCGAGCAAAACTCTCTGCCTTGGAACGATCCCAGTTAAAAATATAATATGGCAATTCAAACACGATATATTTTAAATCATCTATATTTTTTTCCCGAACGAGCTTATTCAACAGATGATAATGATGAAAGAAATCATTCGAACTAAAAGCAAAATTGAAAATTTCATCCTTTATATAATTCACATCCAGCCCTTCAAATGCATATGACATTCCAAGAACATACCCATTAAATTTGACATTTTCTCTTACTTTACAAAAAAGTTCATATGGCTGTGGATAATAAACTCGGTGAAATAAAGCATATCCTATAATCTTTTGTTCATCAACAAATCCTTGTAATCTTCCTACTATTTCGTTGTATGAAGCTAGTGTCTTTGATGTGATAATAAGATAATCAAACTCTAAATCTCTCAAATCCTCCACTTTATATAACGGCTTAAAATCATACTGTCGTAATCCAGCCACTTCCGGCGAAGAATCCATATAACCAATTATTTCAAACTTATCACTTAAATTTTGTTCTACTTCTCTTCTCCCATTACCAAAGATTCCATATAAAATCACCTTCATATTTTTTGAATCCTCCAAACTCCTTTCCTATCAAACTATCCAATGAATCTTTGTAATGCCCAACCTACGCAAACTCTTATATATTTGCATATCATGCGTATTGTAAAGAAGGACATGCGCGTCCTTTTGGGCTACCTGCCCCGGTGTCAGAACGACTAACTCGTCCACGATTTGTCCCCACATTTTTTCATTGCTGTCTGCAAAAGAAAGTCTATCCTGTCTCACTCCTGCTGCCAACAGTTGCTCTTTTAAACGACGCCCACGTACGCCGGTGCCCCATATAATAATAGGTTGTTCTGATTTCAACAACTCTACATCGTCCGCAAGCTTTCCGATGTAAGTTTCCGGTAACTCACTGTTGCAGAAATCACCGTCATCCGGTGTTGTTATTTTTTCCATAAATCGACAAAAGGCTGCCTCTTCCAAATCATCCACATAAAACCTTGGAATCTCATAAACACTATACTGTTGCGCATCATAGCAACTCGCATTAACCGTAAAGGCCGCCTGAATTCCTTGTGATTTTAAAATTTCTATAGCTTGCTTGGAATAATCTTGTTTTCCGCCAAACGGATATGCAAAATAGTCTATTTTGTGTCCCAGCATTTGGCCAAGGCACACCACAGACTCTTCTATTTCATATCGTACAACCTCGTCTTTCACACGCCCTACAGAAACATGATTGACGGTGTGTGCACCTACTGTAATAAGCGGATGTTTGTCCAACGCTTTACATTGTGTTGTAGTTAGCATCCGATATGCTGCTCTGCCTTCTCCTGTCGCTTCCAGTTGCTCACGTAAAGACATCAATATCTCTTCCAGCTCCTCACCGGATAACTGCATCAAAAACTGTCGGATACTGCGATATGCAACGGCGCGTTGTTCCATTGTAGCAATCGGCAAAAGAAACTCAAGTCCGCACAATGATACCTGTAGTTCTCTGCATGCGGAATTGTTTTCATACAAAAGTTGCAAAATCTCCGTAGTCCAAGGTTCTTGTTTTGTATCCAGCTTTCCTGTTGCCACAAAAATTGCAGCCGGAATCTGATACTGTTCCAATATAGGCAACGCATTTGTATAAAAATCTTCAAAACCATCGTCAAACGTAACTGTCACAACGGTTTCTTCCCCTTCATATTCCAAAAAATCACGAAGCGGAAGAACATTGTATTTTTCCTGCAATATAGACATATGCTTTGCAAAATGCACCTGACTTACCGTAATTCGATTGTAATCTGAAGATGTATCATTCACGCGATGATACATTAATACTATTTTCTTCTGGCTTTTACAATTCATAAACCACATCTTCCAAAGAAACAATCGGGCAGTCCACTCTGTCTCTCAATTCCTCTTCAATCTCATCAAAAAAGCTGATTGCAGTTACTACAATAACATCTGCCTGGGGGATTTCTTCTTCCTTCGTAATCACGTCTACATCCGCAAACATTGTCTGCGCATTTTTGTCGATACCGCATACAATTTCAATGTCAGTGCCTTTTAACTCTTCCACCAAGCGTTCTCCGGCATAATGCATACCGTAAATAATAATGCTCTTGTACCCATTCTGTTCGAAATATTGTGCAAGATTTTTGCCTTCCTGCTTAATTCCAACCCAACGGTCCATCATTTTAAACATTTTAAGATGTTTGTCCGAAAGCGCTTTCTTTGCTTCCACATCCTGCACACGCTTTGCTTCCATAGCAGCAGCTCCCGCTCCTGCTCCTACTACTGCTGATAAAACTGCAACAATACCTTTATTCATTGTCATGCCCTCCTACTATACTTTTTATATAATTTGTAAAACTTTCTGCATGCTTCTTTTCTTCGCGTACAACCGCGCTAAAATCTGCTTTCTTTTCATCGCTCAAGAAAGAGTCCATTTTATTCAGAATTTCTTCCCTGATACGCGATGTTCCTGTTTTTTGATAAGGGAAATAATGCTCTCCCAACTGACATCTGGAAAGCAAATCATATATTTTGCTGTTTTCCACGTCATCGTAATCATCCCCGTATTTTTGGCGAATTGCCTTGCACAACCGGTCATCCGGAATCATAATCCCGATAATCTTTTTTGACTCATCCAGCTTGTATTTCCGGCAAAACTTCCTTCGATATACTTTCTTGTCAAAACCAAACGAATAAAGAAACGTTGGATCACAGTTTAAATTCACCTGAAACTCTACATCCAATTGCTCTACCATCTGTTTTGTCATGCGGTCTCGCACTCCGATATACCCAAACTGTTTAAGTGCTTCATTCATATATTTTTTTTGCGAGTCTTTTAATTTTTCAAACTCATTTCTGGATGATGCAGCATAAGAAACTTTTACGGTTTCACCCAAATCAAAGTTCAGC
>JAZQDM010000093.1:0-32530 GCA_045546775.1 Lachnospiraceae bacterium
GTACCACCAAGGATACCAACTTTTAATTTATCACTCATAATTTCTCCTCTCCTGCGCTTACGCGCAATGCCATTTCTATGCGGCATTTATATTACATTTATGTTTTTACCTTTTGTAAGGATTTTTGCGTACTTATTTTGCATTTGCGCTTCATGAAACTGCGCACTCTCTATTTCTGCCACTCATCTGCAAGATATTCTTTCTCCATGCGGATGACTTCTTTCATCATTTCCGGTCCCGGTGCTCCCAGTGTAAGTCGTTTTTCCACACAAGTTTTTAAGCTAACCGCGTCAAAAATGTCGGCCTCAAATACCGGACTGATTTCTTTTAATTCTTCTAAGGACAATTTGTCAATGGAAGTCTCTTTTTCGATGCAGTACAAAACAAGGCGTCCGATGATACCGTGTGCATCTCTAAACGGAACCCCGTGATTTACAAGGTAATCTGCTGCGTCTGTTGCATTGGTAAAGCCGTTCATGGCACTTTCTGCCATCACTTCTTTGTTGAATTTCATTGTCTTCACCATGCCGTCAAACAACGCAAGACATCCTTTTACCGTATCGATGGCATCAAAGGTAAGCTCCTTATCTTCCTGCATATCTTTGTTGTAGGCAAGAGGAATTCCTTTCATCGTTGTAAGAAGCGACATAAGAGCACCATATACACGCCCTGTCTTACCTCTTACAAGCTCTGCAATATCCGGATTTTTCTTCTGCGGCATAATGCTGCTTCCGGTGGAATATGCATCGTCTATTTCCACAAAACGGTACTCGTTGGAATTCCAAATGATAACCTCTTCGCAAAAACGGCTCAAGTGCATCATAATCGTAGACATAGCTGACAAAAACTCAATGAGATAATCTCTGTCAGACACGGAATCCATACTGTTTAAAGTAGGTCCTTCAAAGCCAAGCAAAGATGCCGTATAATTTCGGTCAAGCGGGTAGGTTGTACCCGCCAGCGCACCGGCTCCAAGAGGACAATAATTCATTCTGAAATAAATATCTTTCAAACGCAATCTATCCCGCTTAAACATCTCAAAATAAGCACCCATATGGTGTGCCAACGTAACCGGCTGTGCTTTTTGCAAATGGGTAAAGCCCGGCATATACGTCTCCAAATTGTTTTCCATAATGGTGAGCAAATCCGTAAGAAGCTCTTTTAAAAGCAAATCCACTTCCAACACTTCCGCTCTTGTATAAAGTCGCATATCAAGGGCAACCTGATCGTTGCGGCTTCTTCCGGTATGTAATTTTTTGCCGGCATCCCCGATTCGCTCAATTAAGTTTGCCTCTACAAAGCTGTGAATGTCTTCGTATTCATCCGTAATTTCAAGCTTGCCGCTCTCCACATCTTCCCGGATGGATGTAAGACCTTTGATGATTGCGTCTTTCTCTTCTACAGTAAGAATGCCCTGTTTTTCTAACATCACTACATGGGCAATACTTCCTTCAATATCCTGTTTATAAAATTTCTGATCAAAAGAAATCGATGCATTAAAATTGTATACGAGCTTATCGGTTTCTTTTGTGAAACGTCCGCCCCAAAGCTGTGCCATGACGTTACCTCCGTATTCTTTTCCTAAATGTGACTTAGAATTCGATTTTAACACAATTTATTTTGCATTTCAATAGCCTTTTCGCTCACCGAGCAACATTTGTCCGTGTGCAAAAGACAAATTCTGCATTTTGTCCGTGAATAACCAAAATTCGCCAAAGAAACGCTTCCTGCATATATTAATTTATAATATTTATTCATAAAAAAGCATATGATATATGCTTTCAAACCGGAGGCTATCTATGAAACACACCACTTCACCGCCTATTTTAACACTCAAAAACATAAGTTACGCCTACCACAGCCTGCAAGGGGAAACTTTGGCACTTTCCAACGTGTCCTTTGAAGTAAACGAGGGCGAATTCATCGCTATCGTAGGCCCAAGCGGTTGCGGCAAATCCACGTTACTTTCCATTATCGCCCGCCTAATCACACCGTCTAGCGGAACGATCGTCATTCAAAATCCGGACGGCTCCATCCATTATCCGCACGTGGGCTACATGCTGCAAAAAGATTATTTATTTGAATGGCGAACGATTATGGATAATGTACTTTTAGGATTGGAATTGCAAAAAAAGAAAACACCGGAAAACATCGAATATGTAACGAATCTTTTGAAAGAATACGGCTTATATGATTTTAAAGACAAACGCCCCAGCGAACTGTCCGGCGGCATGAAACAACGCGCCGCACTCATCCGCACCCTCGCCTTAAAACCGCAAATTTTACTTTTGGATGAACCCTTTTCTGCCTTGGACTATCAGACACGACTGCAAGTGTCCGGCGACATCGGAAACATCATACACAAATCAAAAATTACGGCCATTATGGTGACACACGATTTGTCGGAAGCCATTTCCCTGGCCGACCGAGTACTTATCCTCTCTCCTCGCCCCGCCACAATCAAAAAGGACTTACCTATCGTACTTACCAAAACTTCCGACTCCTTAGTGGCATCCAGAAATGCGCCGGAATTTGCATCTTACTTTAATTGTTTATGGGAGGAAATCAGCAATGAAAAATAAACTCAGACCACAGCTTACCGCACAGGAACAATATATCAAAACGCACAAACGTCACAAACGCTCCGTTGTTTTGTCACGCTTTTTTATTTTCTTTGCTTTTTTGCTTCTATGGGAGTTCACTTCCCGTTTCGGTATCATTGACAGCTTTTTCTTTAGCAGTCCGACACTTGTGCTTTCCTGCGCCTACGAGATGATACAAAACGGCTCCCTGTTTGTGCATATCGGTGTCACGTTGTTAGAAACCATCGTCAGTTTCTTGCTTGTTTTTGTTTTCGGAACGGTATTTGCCATGTTGCTTTGGTATTCCGACAAACTTTCCGAAATTATGGAGCCATACCTTGTCATTTTAAACAGTCTTCCAAAATCCGCCCTTGCTCCTCTTTTAATTGTATGGCTGGGCACCGGAACAAAGACCATCATTGTTGCCGGAATTTCGGTTGCTGTTTTTGGTTCTGTCATCAGCCTCTATACCGGTTTTCGTGAAGTGGACAAAAATAGGCTCACCCTCATCCGCACCCTTGGCGGCAACAAACGGGACTGCTTTACAAAGGCGGTTTTACCGGGCAGTATCCCAACCATCATCAGCACTGCAAAAGTCAACATTGGCCTTGCGTTAGTAGGCGTTGTAATCGGAGAATTCCTTGCCGCCCGCCGCGGTCTTGGCTATTTGATTATTTACGGATCCCAAGTTTTTCAGCTTCATATGGTCATTATGAGCATCATTATTTTGTGCATAATAGCCCTGGGGCTTTATCAGGCAATACAATGGCTCGAAAAATATGTTACGAAGAAATATTAGTTTTTTTACGCAAAAGAGACTACTGGCTTTTTGTCACAGTAGTCTCTTATATTATATTTTATTTTTTATGTTTGTTCTCCAATCCTACGCATCTCGCAATCATCCGCGATAAATCCGCAACAAACTTATACAAATTTATGTTGCAAAAATTCACTTTAGCCATTATAATAATCCATGGTGTTAGAAACACAGGCTGAAATAGCTCAGTTGGTAGAGCACTTCACTCGTAATGAAGGGGTCGAGGGTTCGAGTCCCTTTTTCAGCTTAAAAAATCTCGAAGAAATTTTTCTTCGAGATTTTTTTGTTTCTTAAAATCAAATTGTAAAACACCGTAATGCCAAGCGTTCTATTACTTCCCCTGCTCCAAATGCACATCCAACTGCGGATATGGGATTTCAATGGCATTTTCATCCAGCGCATATTTTATGTCTTCTGTCAGTTTCCATTTTGCTTCCCAATAGTTTTCGTTTTTCACCCAACAGCGAACCCCCATATTCACGCCGCTGTCACCAAGAGAATCTACATACGCAAAATGCTCCTTATCTTTCATCACAAGCGCTTCGTCTTTTAACACGTTTACCAATACTTCCTTCGCTTTCTTGATATCCGCATTGTAAGAAATGCCCACTGCAATATCCACTCTTCTGATTGGTGCAAAGGTAACATTTGTCAGACTGGAGTTTGCAAGCGTTCCATTCGGCAAAACAATGATTTTGTTTTCTGCGGTCACAAGTCTTGTATAAAAAAGTTGAATCTCCTCAACCGTGCCTTCGTTTCCGTTTGTGTCTTCCTTGATGTAATCGCCTACTTTAAACGGTTTCATAAGCAAAATCAACACGCCGCCTGCAAGGTTTGATAAACTTCCCTGCAAAGCAAGACCGATTGCCACACCGGCAGAACCAATGACTGCAATGACACTTGCTGCATCCACGCCAAAACTTGTAGCAATGATCAAAACAAGCACAAGGTAAAGTGCAATTTTAATAAACGAATCCAAAAACTGGATCACGCCTTGCTCCGCATTGCCCTTTTGCAATGCTTTTTTTACCATTTTGCGCAATACTTTTATCAGTTTTGTGCCGACAAAAAATACTGCAATCGCCAACAATATCCTCACTCCAAAATGAAGCATTTTGTCGGGCAGTTCCGAAAAGAACTGCTCCAACACGCCGATATCAATTGCCTCTGTTGCCACATCCGAAAATGCGACTTCTATCATTTCTAACATAGTAAAACCTCTGATTCTGTCTTAATTTTAAGTCTTTTTAACCTTTTCTTCTGCTTACAAGGTTATTTTGGGTTGTAGTCCCTTTTGCAGAAGTACTCTTTTTTGCAGTTGTCGTTTTCTTGACAGTTGTTGTCTTTTTCACAGACTCTTTCTTCTCTGCAGTAGCTTTTTTTGCTGTCGTTTTCGTTGTTTCTGCTTTTGCAGTTGTTTTCTTTACAGGTGCTTTCTTTGCAACTGTTTTCTTTGCAGGTGCTTTCACTGCTTCCGGCACCATTTTTTTGTACTCAAAAACGCTGACAGAAAGCGGTGCTGCTTCCACAGTAAGGGAGAACGGTCTGTTTTCGTAGTCTTCTTCTACGGTCAGGCAAGGCTTTTTGTTTACCCGGTTAAAACCGCCGAATTCTTTTGCATCGGTATTCAAAATTTCTGTGTAACTTCCTTCGTACGGAACGCCAAACTTCAACGTTTGACCAACGTTTGCAAAGTTAGCAACAACAAGCAACGTATCCTCTCTGTTCTCGCTCTTTCTCATGTAGGCAACCATGCATTTATCGCGGTCAATGCAATTCACCCACTCAAAACCTTTTGCCTGATGGTCCCATGCATGCAAGGACGGATACGTCTTGTACAGTTCATTGAGACGTTTTACAAGTTTGCGGATGCCCTCGTGTTCCGGCACTTTTGTAAGTTCCCATTGTACGGCACGCTCTTCGTTCCACTCATCAAATTCTGCAATATCCTGGCCCATAAACAAAAGTTTCTTGCCCGGATGAGTAAACATAAAGCCGTAGGCAGCTTTTAAGTTGTTAAATTTATCTTCTCTTGTGCCCGGCATTTTGCCAATCATAGTAGCTTTGCCATGCACCACTTCATCATGGGAAAATACAAGCATAAATTTCTCGCTATAATTATAAATCATGCTGAACGTAAGCTCGTTGTGATGATGTGCACGGAAATACGGGTCGTATGCCATATAACCGGTAAAATCATTCATCCATCCCATATTCCATTTGATATCAAAGCCAAGTCCGTCATCATCAAGCGCACCGGTAATTTTCGGGAACGCTGTGGACTCTTCCGCAATCGTCATAACACCTTTGTTGCGTTTGTGCAAAATGGAATTCAAATGTTTGATAAATTCAATGGCTTCCAGATTTTCATTACCGCCGTACATATTGGCAATCCATTCACCATCATTTTTTCCGTAATCCAAATAAAGCATGGAAGCAACCGCATCCATACGGATACCGTCCGCGTGGAACTGTTCCACCCAGTAAAGCGCATTTGCAATCAAATAGTTGCTCACCTGCGGTCTGCCGTAATTGTAAATCAAAGTACCCCAGTGCGGATGTGATCCCTGTCTCGGGTCCATATGCTCATACAAACAAGTACCGTCAAAATTGGACAAGCCCTGTACATCGCGCGGGAAATGTGCCGGAACCCAGTCCAAAATCACGCCGATACCGGCTTTGTGCAATTCGTTTACAAAATAACGGAAATCTTCCGGTGTACCGTAACGTGATGTAGGCGCATAGTAACCGATTACCTGATAGCCCCATGACGCATCAAAAGGATGTTCCATAACCGGCATAAGCTCTACGTGAGTATAGCCCATATCTTTTACGTATTTTACAACTTCCGGTGCAATGTCACGGTAGTTTGCGTATTCTTTTCCCTCTTCCGCTTTCACAAAAGAACCAAGATACAATTCATAAACACTGATTGGCGCAGTGGCTGTATCAAACTGCTCTCTCGCCGCAAGCCATTCTTTGTCTTCCCACACAAACGTATCTTTCTCTGCTACAACAGAAGCCGTCTCCGGACGCAACTGCTGGGCAAACGCATACGGGTCTGCTTTCATGTAAGTAAGACCGCCCTTTACTTTCAATTCAAATTTATAATTTTCTCCCGGCTGTACACCCGGAATAAACAATTCAAAAATACCGGAATCCCAAAGTCTGCGCATCTGGTGTGTACGTCCGTCCCATGCGTTGAAATCGCCAACTACACTGACTCTCATCGCATTCGGTGCCCACACGGCAAACAAAACACCGTCCGTTCCATCAATGGTCATCGGATGTGCACCTAATTTTTCATAAATTGTATAGTGGATACCTGCCGCAAAACGGTCGGTATCTTTTTTTGTAATTTGTGGTGCAAAACGGTAAGCGTCTTCCACTTTTTTTGTTTTTTTGTCTTCGCCGGTTACTTCAAAGTAATAGTTTTCTATCTTTTTCTCCGGAACAAGTGCTGCAAAAAATCCTTCTTCATCCGCCATGTCCATATTAATTTTTTGGTCTGTATCCGGAAGTACAAGAACGACTTTCTGCGCTCCCGGCTGAAATGTCTGAATTAATGTATTTGTTTTGCCTGCGCTATGCGCTCCCAAAATAGTATGCGGCTGATCGGATTCTGAAAACACGATTTCTTCAATTGCCGGCCAATTCATCAGTTTATATAATTTATTATTCATCCTTATAACCCTTTCCCTTTCCGTATTCTTAAAACTTATGTATAAACAAACCGCTTCTCAATTTCGGTTCAAACCATGTGGATTTGGGCGGCATCAAAAGCCCTGCGTCAGCCACTTCGAACAGCTCATGTATGGACGTCGGATACATCGCAAATGCCACACCACCGTATTTTGTGGCACGTTTTTCCAATTCCTGCAATCCACGGATTCCGCCCACAAATTCTATGCGGTTGTCTGTCTTTGGATCTTGGATACCAAGCACCGGTGCCAACACATTGTCCTGCAACACGGATACATCAAGCGCTTCCACCGGATTGTCGCTGACTTTGCCTTTATAAGAAAGTTCGTACCATGTTCCGTCAAGAAACATGCCTACTTTTCCTTTTTGGGTCGGTTTATACGGCGCCTTATCTGCCTCGATGACCTCAAACTTCTCTTTCACACATTCCAAAAACTGTTCTTTTGTTTTGTCATTCAAATCCTTTACAACGCGGTTGTAATCCATAATCATCAATTCCGAATCCGGAAACAGTACGGACAAAAAGTAATTGTACTCTTCTTCTCCGGTATGATTTGCGTTGGCTTCTTTCCGTTTCAGGGATACTTTCACTGCAGAAGCACATCTGTGGTGGCCGTCTGCAATATAGATGCTATCCATTTCGGCAAAAGCCTTTGTAATCGTTTCTATTTCTTCCGGTTTGGAAACAACCCATACTTTGTGCGAAATACCGTCTTCCGAAACAAAATCATACAGAGGCGCCTCTTTCTTTACTTCTGCCGTAAGGGATGCAATTTCCTCCACATTGCGATAGGCAAGAAAAATCGGACCGGTCTGTGCACTGCATGTGTCCACATGACGGATGCGGTCTTCTTCTTTATCCGCTCTTGTATTTTCATGCTTTTTAATAATTTCATTGATGTAGTCTTCCGTGCTTGCACACGCTACAATTCCGGTCTGACTGCGGCCATCCATCACCTGTTCATACAAATAGTAACAAGGTGTTTCCTCCTGCACAAACTGCTTTTCTTCCATCATTTTTTCAAGCAATTCTGATGCCTTTTTGTAAACACAGTCGTCATACGTTCCTACGTCTTCCGAAAAATTTGTTTCTGCCCGGTCAATACGAAGGAACGACAACGGTTCTTTTTTTACTTCTTCCAACGCTTCCGCTCTATCGTAAACATCATACGGTAACGCCGCAATCCGTCCTTCCAGTCCTTTGTTTGGACGATACGCCATAAATGGTCTTATTTTTGCCATGTTTATCTCCGTTCCGCTGTAATCATACAACTTTTCCAATTTTATACTATATAATTTTATCAAATTCTTGATATGAATACAACAAATTGTCTCAATATTTTGACAGATTGATAAGGCAATGCTAAAATAGATTGTTGAAAGTGAGTTTTATTCACCTCATGAAAATTATAAAAAGAAAGGCCGTGTTTATAATGAACGAACAAGATAAACTTTTTTTAGAACGTATAGGAAACTACGCAGAAGAAGTCATGGCAGATATGGATACCAATCCCGAAAAAACAAGAATCTCCATTCAGCTCGATAAATTGAAACCAATTATGGAAGAAATCGCCGCAGAAGAAAACGTTGCTGTGGAAGATGTTTTTATCCGCTACATGGATTTGGCAAGCCAGGCAGGCGTTAAAAAACAGGAAGAATTTGACCGGGATTACATGGATTTTGATGATTTGAAAATTTAATCCGTTTTTTTCTGGCACCACACTAAAAAATGACAGGCATAAAACCTGTCATTTTTCTTTTATCATCAATATTGATCTTTTACAAACTGTTCTACTGCTTCTGTAAAACGTTTTTTGTCTACTTGGTCGGATTCTAACAGATATGTGGTATCACCGCTTGTAAAACAAGCTGCAAAATATCCCTTTTCTTTGTCCTGGGAAAAGCAAATTTGAATACCATGCATTTCTGTCAAAACACCTTCCATAAGACCATCCGGTATTTTGGAATCTTTTGTCAGGACACTGACTGCTACATTTTCTTCTACAAAAGTATCGTCCCCTGCGCGTTCATCTGTATCCTGTTCCCACTCATATATTCTTTGAAAAACTCCGGAAACTTCAATATTGGAAGCATCGATTTCGTTATAGGTAACAGGGTTGTTTCTTGCAAGCAACACTGCCGCCACTACTACAACAATAAGAATCGCTACCGCTCCCATGACAAAGTGAGAAATCATCGCCATCCTATCTTCGTGATTCCCTTCGTCCGGCACCTCATAATTTAAAATCTCATTATCGTTTTGCATCACTATATCTCACACTACTTGCACGTTATTTAACAACGCGAACACGGAATACACCGTCAATGCTTTCTAATTTTTCAACAATGTCCGGAGTAATCGGTGATTCTACGTCAATCATCGTATAAGCAACATCACCTTTTGATTTGTTTAACATATCCGTAATGTTAATGTTGTTTTCACCGAAGCAAGCTGTATATTTAGTAATCATGTTTGCAACATTTTTGTGGAAGATTGCAATTCTTCCTGCCTGATTACAAACGCCCATGTCACAGTTCGGATAGTTAACACTATTGATAATATTACCGTTTTCCAAGTAATTCATCAATTCTTTTACTGCCATTTTTGCACAGTTGTCTTCGGATTCTTCTGTAGAAGCTCCAAGGTGCGGAATAACAATACATCCTTCCTGACCTGCTGTTGTCGGGTTCGGGAAATCTGTTACATATTTGCGCACTTTGCCGGCTTTGATTGCATCCAAAACATCTGTTTCGTTTGCAAGCAAGTCTCTTGCAAAGTTAAGAATGATTACGCCGTCTTTCATTTTTGCGATAGACTCTTTGTTAATCATTCCTTTTGTGGAATCTAAAAGCGGAACGTGTACTGTGATAATATCACAGTTTTCATAAATTTCATCTACATTAAGAACGTGTTTTACGTCACGGCTCAAGTTCCAAGCTGCATCAACAGACACATACGGGTCATAACCGTAAACTTCCATACCGAGATGTTTTGCAGCGTTTGCCACTTTAACACCGATTGCACCGAGACCGATAATACCAAGTTTTTTGTCCTGAATTTCAGTTCCTGCAAAGTTCTTTTTCTCTTTTTCTGCTGTTTTTGCAATGTTTTCATCGTCAGCAGCACTCTTTACCCACTCGATACCGCCAACAACATCTCTGGATGCAAGAAGCATACCTGCAATAACAAGCTCTTTTACGCCGTTTGCATTAGCACCCGGTGTGTTGAATACAACAATTCCTTTTTCTGCACATCTGTCAAGCGGAATGTTGTTTACACCTGCACCTGCTCTTGCAATAGCGAGAAGTTCATCAGAGAACTCCATATCATGCATAGCTGCACTTCTTACTAAAATACCCTGTGCTTTGTTTACATCATCTGTTTTTTCATAATTGTTTGTAAATTTAACTAATCCAACCTCTGCAATTGGATTAAGGCAATGATACTGAAACATAATTTCCCATCCTTCTTTTTTATCTGTATATTACTATGTATCTGTTTTATGCGTTTTCTTCTTCGAATTTTCTCATGAATTCAACAAGTTTCTCAACGCCTGCTTTCGGCATAGCATTGTAAATACTTGCACGCATACCGCCAACAGATCTGTGACCTTTTAAGTTTTCAAGACCTGCTTCTTTTGCTTCTTTTACAAATTTTGCATCCAATTCATCGCTTCCTGTAACGAAAGGTACGTTCATAAGAGAACGGTCTTCTTTTCTTACAGTTCCTTTGAAAAGTTTGCTTTCATCTAAGAAATCATACAAAATCTTAGCTTTCTCTTCGTTATGTTTTTTCATAACTTCAAGGCCGCCCATGTTTTTGATCCATTTGAACACTTTGCCACAAATGTAAATACCGTATGCAGGCGGTGTGTTGTACAAAGATTCTGCATCTGCATGGATTTTGTATTTCAACATAGTAGGTGTACCCGGTAATGTATCTTCTGTAATCAAATCTTCACGGATAATAACGATTACAACACCTGCCGGTCCGATGTTTTTCTGTACGCCGCCGTAAACTACACCATACTTGGAAATGTCCATCGGCTCAGACAAGAAACAGGAAGAAACGTCAGATACAAGTGTTTTTCCTTTTGTATTCGGTAATGTTTTGAATTTTGTTCCGTAAATTGTGTT
Organism: Lachnospiraceae bacterium; assembly: GCA_045546775.1. GTDB lineage: Bacteria > Bacillota > Clostridia > Lachnospirales > Lachnospiraceae > RGIG3002. Next base: position 11,239 of record JAZQDM010000093.1, read on the forward strand.
ATTTTCGCAAATATATACATAATCTGCATCTTCAGAAATCGGAAGGTCAGAGCAATCCGGAATGTATGAAAATGTCTCATCTTCAGAAGTAGCGATTTTGTTTGCTTTACCGTACATGCAAGCTTCCTGGTAAGCTTTTTTAGCCCACTGACCTGTCACGATGTAATCTGCCACACCGTTTTTCATAAGGTTCATCGGAATCATTGCAAACTGCTGGCTTGCGCCACCTTGCAAGAAAAGTACTTTATAATTATCCGGTATATTTAAGAGTTCTCTTAAATCTGCCTCTGCTTCTTTGATAATTGTATCATAAGCTTTGGAACGATGGCTCATCTCCATAACGGACATACCGGTTCCTTTATAATCTAACATTTCGTCTGCAGCTTCTTTTAATACTTCTTCAGGTAAAACTGCCGGACCTGCTGAAAAGTTGTACACTCTGGACACTTTCGTTTCCTCCTCATTATTATAAAAAATTGATTAGTTTATATTTCACATAAAGTTCATTGTAACCACAATTTTCTTGTAAGTCAATTATTTTTGCTTTTGTAGTTAATAAAAAATAATAACCGGCGTGCCGATTTCTACATGTTCGTATATTTTTTTCATTGCATCATACGGGGTATTAATGCAACCGTGTGAACCGTTTGTCTTGTAAATCTGTCCGCCGTACTGCCCGCGCCAAGGTGCATCGTGAATGCCGATATCGCCCCACACAGGCACCCAGAAATTAACAAATGATTCGTAATCCGGTCCTCGCAAAATGCGGCTTGTCTGTTTCGCATTTACATAACAGACGCCTTCCGGCGTATCGTGATTAGCCGCAATATTTCCGGTCACAACCGGCGTTTCCACATACAAAAAACCATCCGTATAGTAATACATCATCTGATTTTTTAAATCAATTTCTATGTAAGTGGAACCAATATCATTTTTTCCCTGATACAGTGCTTCTTTGCTGTATTGCGGGATACGGGTCTGTGCAACATCAAGTTTAACCGCGTCTTTTAAAAAATCTACTTCGGCCTTTTGATTTATTTTGTTGCCGTAATTTCCGCCGCTAACAGTTACCTGTTCACCACGGGATGCCCAAAATGTTCTTTCTGCACCAAGCGTGTCGTATTTTTCCGCAAGCGAAGCTACAAACTCCTTGATTTTGCTTTCATCCAAAACAAGCTGTCCGTCTTCATCCAAGAAAAACTCGCCCTCTTCTGTAAGCATAATCCATTCGCACACAACACCGCTGTCTATCGGCACAAACTCACCGCTTATATCGTATTGTATGTTACAAGTCTGAAACGCATCCACTTGTTTCCACAACTCAAGCGTCTTTAATTCTTCTGCGTTTAAGGGCATATCTTCATAACAATCTTGTTCTACTGAAACAGAATAATTTCCCGCTTTCAGTTCGTCACTTACTTTTTGGGCAAGGCGCGATGCATTTAAAACATCCGCCTTTTCGTTATTAAGTACATACCCATGTTTTGTTTTTACAATTTCTACTGTTTTGTCATCGGATATACCTGCCTTCTTTACCGCAGACAGATTCTTTATTTCCAGCAAAAGCGCCTCTTCGTCTATTACAACATTGGGCGCAAGCACGGTTTCTGCATCCTTCTGCTTGTAAAAAATCCAAAACAAACTGCTTTGTCGGTCAATAAGGAGCTTTAACGGCTCCTTATAATCGACAGAAAATCCAATTTTATCCAGCGCAATTTTCTCAACTGTTCCATCCGGATAGTTAATTTCTACATGTGTTGTATCAAATACTTCCACCAATGCATCGTTTGCCTGTTCCACACTTTTTCCGGTGCAATACACACCATTTACCCATGTGTCATAAGCGAACCCATTTGCATAATATGCACTGAGCATCAAATACAGTCCCAAAATACAACTCGGAATAACTGCACCGGTTATAAGTACCGTGAAGCCAATTCTCTTTTTCATACGCAAATCCCGGTTTTACCCTTTTCCCTCATAAATAAAAAACTATTGTTCTTTCGCTTTCAAATCATCCCCGTCAAACGCATCGCTGATGGGCGCTCCTGCCGGAACCATCGGGAATACTTTATCATCTTCATGAATCATGCATTCAATCAAGACCGGTCTGCCAAGTGCCAATGCTTTTTCAAATGCCGGCGCAACTTCTTCTTTTGTTGTAACACGGATTGCTTCGCAGCCAAGTCCTTTCGCTACCATACAGAAGTCTACGCTGTCATTCAAAATTGTCTGTGAATATCTGTGGTCATAAAATAACGTCTGCCACTGACGCACCATACCGAGTACGTGGTTGTTAATTACAACCTGGATAATCGGAATGTTGTAGCGGCTTGCTGTAGCAAGCTCATTCATATTCATACGGAAACATCCGTCACCTGCGATGTTTACACACACTTTGTCCGGACGACCCATTTTGGCTCCGATACAAGCGCCAAGACCGTAGCCCATTGTTCCGAGTCCGCCGGAAGAAAGGAAAGTTCTTGGTTCGGAATATTTATAAAACTGTGCTGCCCACATCTGATGCTGTCCTACATCCGTTGTCACAATCGCCTGACCTTTTGTGATACGGTCAAGTTCTTCGATTACATACGGACAAGAAAGTTTATCATCCTCGTATTTTAACGGGAATTTTTCTTTCAATTGTTTGATGTGTGCTGTCCATTCCTCGTTATTTTTTTGTTCTACTTTGGCATTCAACTCTGTCAAAACAGCTTTCAAATCGCCAACGATAGACGCATCTGTTTTGATATTTTTGTTGATTTCCGCTGCATCAATATCGATGTGCAAAATCTTCGCTTTGCTTGCAAACTTAGACGGATTACCAACAACACGGTCGGAAAATCTTGCACCAAGTGCAATCAACAAATCACATTCACTTACACCAAAGTTGGATGTTTTTGTGCCGTGCATACCAATCATACCGGTATACATTTCATCACGTCCGTCAAAAGCACCTTTTGCCATAAGCGTATCACATACCGGCGCATCGATTTTTTTTGCAAACGCTTTTACTTCTTCTGCTGCACCGGAAAGTACTGCACCACCGCCAAGATAAATAAACGGTTTCTTTGCTTTTTTGATTAATTTCACCGCTTTTTCGATGTCTTCTTCTGTGTAGCGGTTTTTACGTTCTACTGCTTTTGGAGTGGCCGGTGTATATTCACATACATTTGCTGTAACGTCTTTTGTAATGTCTACAAGTACCGGGCCGGGACGACCGTTTCTCGCAATTTCAAACGCTTTGCGGATTGTGTCTGCCAAAATGTTCACGTCTTTTACAATGAAGCCATGTTTCGTAATCGGCATGGTCACACCTGCAATATCTACTTCCTGGAATGTATCTTTGCCAAGAAGCGGTAAGTTTACGTTTGCTGTAATTGCCACCATCGGCACAGAGTCCATGTACGCGGTTGCAATACCGGTTACTAAGTTGGTTGCACCCGGTCCGCTTGTTGCAAGACACACACCAACTTTTCCGGTTGCTCTTGCATAACCGTCTGCTGCATGGGATGCTCCCTGCTCATGAGAAGTTAAAATATGTTTGATTTCATCGCTGTGTTTATATAATGCATCGTAGATGTTCAAAATGGTTCCGCCCGGATAACCGAATACGGTATCCACGCCTTGCTCTTTCAAACATTCAATTACGATTTCTGCTCCTGTAAGCTGCATGTTCATTCATCCTCTCTGCTTTATTTTGTAGGTTTCATTGTTATTTGTTTTTTGGAACTTCCAAAATAGCACCTCTGTTACCGCTTGTTACAAGTTCTCTGTATCTGCTCAAGTAACCGGTTGTAATCTTCGGCTCCCTCGGCTGCCATTTTGCTCTTCTTGCTGCCATTTCTTCGTCGGATACTTTCACATCCAATTTGTTTGCCGGAATATCAATGCTGATGATATCACCTTCCTCAACAAGTGCAATCGGTCCGCCTACTGCCGCTTCCGGAGAAACGTGTCCGATGGATGCACCTCTGGAAGCACCGGAGAAACGTCCGTCTGTAATAAGAGCTACGCTGGAGCCAAGTCCCATACCTGCAATGGCAGATGTAGGATTCAACATTTCACGCATACCCGGTCCGCCTTTCGGTCCTTCGTAACGGATTACAACAACATCTCCTGCCACAATTTTACCGCCTTTGATTGCTTCAATGGCATCTTCTTCACAATCAAATACTCTTGCCGGACCTTCGTGTACCATCATTTCTTCTACAACTGCAGAACGTTTTACAACACCGGAATCCGGAGCAAGGTTCCCTTTCAGTACCGCAATTCCGCCTGTTTCGGAATACGGATTTTCTACCGGACGAATTACTTCAGGGTCTTTGTTTGTCACACCTTTGATATTTTCGCCTACTGTTTTACCTGTAACAGTAATCAAGTCTGTATATAACAAATCTTTCTTTGTCAACTCGTTCATAACCGCATATACACCGCCGGCTTCGTTCAAATCTTCCATGTAGGTATGTCCTGCCGGTGCAAGATGGCAAAGGTTCGGTGTCTTTGCAGAAAGTTCATTTGCAATATCAAGATTCAAATCCACACCTGCTTCGTGTGCAATTGCCGGAAGGTGAAGCATGGAGTTTGTAGAACATCCCAGTGCCATATCTACGGTAAGCGCATTCATAAATGCTTTTTCTGTCATAATATCGCGGGGTCTGATATCTTTTTCCACAAGTTCCATAATTTTCATACCTGCATGTTTTGCAAGACGGATTCTTTCGGAATATACTGCCGGAATCGTACCGTTTCCGCGAAGTCCCATGCCCAATGCTTCTGTCAAACAGTTCATGGAGTTTGCAGTATACATACCGGAACAAGATCCGCATGTAGGACATACTTTTTCTTCAAATTCGCATACATCTTCCAATGTCATTGTGCCTGCCGCATAGCTGCCTACTGCTTCGAACATGGAAGAAAGACTTCTCTTTTCTCCTTTTACGCGTCCTGCAAGCATCGGTCCGCCGGATACAAAAATAGTCGGAATGTTTACTCTTGCCGCAGCCATCAAAAGGCCCGGAACGTTTTTGTCACAGTTCGGAATACAAACCAAACCGTCAAAACCGTGTGCCATTGTCATACATTCTGTGGAATCCGCAATCAAATCTCTTGTAACGAGAGAATATTTCATACCAACGTGTCCCATAGCAATACCATCACAAACTGCAATTGCCGGGAACACAACCGGTGTTCCGCCTGCCATAGCGACACCCATTTTTACTGCTTCTGTAATTTTATCAAGGTTTACATGCCCCGGTACGATTTCATTGAAAGAACTTACAATACCGATAAGAGGTCGTCTTCTTTCTTCCTCTGTGAAACCTGCCGCATTGAACAAACTTCTGTGCGGTGCCTGCTGTACACCTGTTTTTACCGAATCACTTCTCATTCTTTTATCCTCCCTAAATTCTCTCAGCTAACAAATCGCCCATCTGGCTGCAGCTTACTTGTGTGCATCCTTCTGACATAATATCGATTGTGCGATAGCCTTCTTTCAATACTTGTTTTACTGCATCTTCCACTGCCTGTGCTTCCTTGTCCAAATCGAACGTAAAGCGAAGCATCATAGCGGCACTGAGAATAGTCGCAATCGGATTGGCAATGTTCTTGCCTGCAATATCCGGTGCAGAGCCATGACTGGGCTCATAAAGACCAAATTTGCTGTCATTCAAACTTGCAGATGCAAGCATACCGATAGAACCTGTTACCATACTTGCCTCATCGGAAAGAATGTCACCAAACATGTTCTCTGTCAAAATCACATCGAACTGTGCCGGATTTTTTACAAGCTGCATCGCGCAGTTATCTACCAACATATGCTCCAATGTAACATCCGGGTAATCTTTGGCAACTTCTTCTACCACCGCTCTCCAAAGTCTGGAAGAGTCAAGTACATTTGCCTTATCCACACTGGTTACTTTTTTGTTACGTTTTCTTGCAATATCAAAACCTTTGATGGCAATTCTGCGAATTTCTTCTTCGCTGTATGTAAGTGTGTCTGTTGCAACACGGACACCGTTTTCCGTCACCGTCTTTCTCTCGCCGAAATAAAGACCACCGGTTAACTCTCTCATAATCATCATATCAAATCCGGCTTTGCTGATTTCTTCTTTTAACGGACAAGCCGCAGCCAGTTCATCATACAAAACTGCCGGTCTTAAATTTGCAAAAAGGTTCAATTCTTTTCTGATTTTGAGAAGTCCTGCTTCCGGTCTTAAGTTGGGAGCAAGTTTGTACCAGGGGGATGTTGTTGTGTCACCACCGATGGAACCCATCAGCACCGCATCTGCACTTTTTGCCGTAGCAATTGCTTCGTCTGTAAGCGGTACACCGTGCACATCGATGGATGCGCCGCCCATTAAAATATCTGTGTATGTAATGTTATGCCCAAATTTTTGTGCTGTTTTATCTAATACTTTTTTTGCTTCCGCAACGATTTCAGGACCAATGCCGTCGCCGGGAATACATGTGATTTTTAATTCCATATCGATAACCCTTCTTCTTTGTTTATTTTTCTTTCCCGCACTATCGCAAGAAAGACCAAAAGGAACCGTTCAAAAACCGGTTCCTTGCTGTTTCTTTTTTTAACGTAAAACACTTTTTGCCATTTATTCTTCACCGGCTTTTTCTACCTGTGCAATGGCAGATTTCTGCATCGGAATACGGCAGTTTTTATTGTTACCAAATTCAACGATTACTGTATCATCTGTAATATCAATGACAATTCCATAAAAACCACTGTTTGTTAAAATGCAGTCACCAATTTCTAATGCGGAAAGCATGGCAGCCATTTTCTTCTGTTCTTTTTTCTGCGGACGAAGCATGAAGAAATACATAACGCCAAAGATGACAATCAATTGCACGATTAAAACAATTGTGCCTCCCATTCCTGCTTCTGCTGTAGCTGTTGTAGCTTCACTTGTCAATAAAATACCCATTTGTATGCCTCCTAATCATTTGACACTTTAGTGTCCTAAAAAATATAATACACAAGGTTTCCGTAACAGGCAAGCCTTTTTCCGAAAATTAACCCTGTTGCATTCCATCTAATTTTTTCTTCTTATATGCCGCAAACTCGCCGGCATCAAGAGCATCCCTGATTTCTTCCATCATCGTATTATAAAAATACAAATTGTGCAAAACGCAAAGACGCATACCAAGCATTTCTTTTGCCTTAAGCAAATGTCTGATGTAAGCCCTCGAATACCGCTGACATGCCGGGCACTGACAACCTTCTTCAATCGGTCGGTCATCCAATTCATACTTGGCATTGAATAAATTTATCTTACCATGGTTGGTGTATACATGGCCATGTCTTCCGTTTCTGGTCGGATATACACAATCAAAGAAATCCACGCCGCGCTCTACGGCTTCCAAAATATTGGCAGGTGTTCCCACTCCCATAAGGTACGTCGGTTTTTCCACCGGCAAATAGGGAACTGTCTGTTCCAATATATGATACATTTCCTCATGACTTTCCCCTACCGCCAGTCCGCCGATGGCATAACCATCCAAATCAAATTCCCGAATTCGTTTTGCATGTTCAATGCGGATATCGTCAAAAATGGCACCTTGATTAATTCCAAATAACATCTGTTTTTTATTGATAGTATCTTCCAAACTGTTGAGACGTGCCATTTCGTTTTTACAACGCTCCAGCCATCTTGTCGTTCTTTCAACAGAATTTTGAACATAACTTCGTTCTGCCACACTGGAAGGACACTCATCAAACGCCATCGCAATCGTGGACGCCAAATTGGACTGTATTTGCATACTTTCCTCCGGTCCCATAAAAATCTTGCGTCCGTCAATGTGCGAATTAAAATACACACCTTCCTCTTTTATTTTACGAAGTCCGGCAAGCGAAAACACTTGAAACCCACCGGAATCTGTCAAAATTGGTTTGTCCCACGACATAAACTTGTGCAAACCGCCCAGCTGTTTTATGATTTTATCCCCGGGTCTCACATGCAAATGATAGGTGTTTGACAATTCTACCTGTGTTTTAATGCCTTCCAAATCTTCCGTCGATACTGCACCTTTTATTGCCGCAACCGTTCCCACATTCATAAAAACCGGCGTCTGAATGACTCCGTGTACCGTGTGAAACTCTCCGCGTTTTGCCCGTCCTTCCTGTTTCAATAATTTATACATCTTTAAACCTCCGCTCAACAAAGCTTCTTTCTTTTTTCCTTATCTACAAAAATATAGTGGACTCTCGTTTCGAAAATCCACTATATCATATCGCATTTCTTATAAATCTTCAATAAATTCTTCCAGACAGATTCCTCGTTCTGTAATTACCGTCGCAGCATCTTTGCCGACATAACGAAAATGCCACGGTTCATACTGAATACCTGTTATATACTCTTTTCCTTTCGGATAACGCAATATAAAACCGTATTCGCAGCTGTGTTGTGCAAGCCATTTACCGGCTTCTGTATCTTCAAAACCTTCATCCAATGTAGTATATGTATCACTGACAATATCCAGCGCAAGACCAACCTGATGTTCACTTGCCCCCGGCACCGTAACCGCCTGTGATGCAAGACTGTACGCTTCCATATAAGACATACCTTTTGCCATATAAGCGGTAATCTTACGGTTAAAAAGCATTTCCTGTCTGCTTATATCACGATACGGAGAACACACCGCCAAGTTGATACCGTCTTCCTTTGCCGCTTGGAACATAGCAAGCAAATCTCCGATGATTCTCTCATCACACTTCATGCTTCCTTTTATCGTACCAAGTGTAAATGTGTAATCATCCGGTATCGGATGTTGCTTATTTATCAGCAAAAGACGCCAGTCATTTTTATCAAAAACAACTTCACTTTCCGAATCTGTCGCATTGTCTGTTGTATCTGCATAATGTGCATGACCTTCCAAAATTTCATCTAACGTATACTTATCAACAGAATCCACATTTTGCAATTCCACATCTTCGTAACCGTCCAGCACATCTTCATCATCCAGCAATTCCACATCATCCAGCGAAACCATCATGTCGGATTCATCCGCCAACTCTACTTGCGAATTGTATGTATTTCCATCCTCCGTCTGCACGGATAAGCTTGCTGTTGAAAAACCCGGGAAAGAGAAACTACTGTTAATCATGAAGAACAATGCAAGAACACCTAACGCAACAAACCGCTTTCCGTTCGAAGCAAAGTATTCGCCAAACTTGTATCCTCCGACGACAACAACAAGACCGATAACACAAGGAATTTTCATCCACGGATACTTCTCTATGCATTTTTTAAACTTAGAAATCATTTTTTGTTCAAATGTTTTTTTCATCCCAAAAACTTTCCTCTGCCTGTCAAAACGTTTTTCAATTATTATCAAACAGGCACAAACACTGTCTATTGACAGTTTTACACACTCTTTTTTATATTAACATAAAACTTTTTTTTGTACACCTTTTTTTGCAAAAAATATCAAAAAAAATGCAATAAATTGTTTTTTTGCAAAAATTTGTCCCTTGCAAGCCCTTACATAATCTCTTATAATTTTGAAAGTAATATGCATTTTCACATGGAGGTTTATTATATGGCAGGTTCCACTTATGGTAATATATTCAAAATTTCAACTTGGGGCGAATCCCACGGAAAAGGGCTTGGCGTTGTCATCGACGGATGTCCGGCCGGTCTTTCTTTGTGCGAAAGCGACATTCAGCAATTTCTTAACCGCCGAAAACCCGGACAGACAAAAATTGCAACTCCGCGCAAAGAAGATGACGAAGTAGAAATTCTTTCCGGAGTATTCGAAGGGCGCACTACCGGCACCCCCATCTCGCTGCTTGTAAAAAATACATCCCAGATTTCCAAAGATTACAGCGAAATTGCCGCAACGTATCGACCGGGACATGCCGATTATACCTTCGATGCCAAATACGGTTTCCGCGATTACCGGGGTGGCGGACGCTCTTCCGGACGTGAAACAATCGGACGTGTGGCAGCAGGAGCCGTTGCTTCTCTCATTTTGGAACAACTGGGCATCCAAATCTGTGCCTACACCAAATCCATTGGCAACATCGAAGTAGATATGGAGCATTTTGATGCTGTCGCAATTTTAGAAACACCAACTTGTATGCCGGACAGAGTCGCTTCCGAAAAAGCCGAACAATTTTTGAAACAGTGTATGGCTGATAAAGATTCCGTTGGCGGCGTGGTAGAATGTGTTCTCAAAAATCTTCCGGCAGGACTTGGCGATACGGTATTTGAAAAACTGGATGCAAATCTGGCGAAAGCCATGATGTCCATCGGTTCTGTAAAAGCAGTGGAAATCGGCGACGGCATACTTGTCACACATGCAAAAGGAAGTGAAAACAACGACGCTTTTTGTATCAAAAATGGACAGGTTTCCAAAAAAACAAACCATGCAGGAGGCATTTTGGGCGGTATGAGCGATGGTTCTGACGTTGTTATGCGCGCCCACATCAAACCAACTCCTTCTATCTTCCAAACACAGGAAACCATTACAACTTCTTTGGAAGAAACCGCAATCAACATCAAAGGACGCCACGACCCGATTATCGTTCCCCGTGCTGTTGTTGTAGTAGAATGTATGGCGGCTATTACCGTATTGGACGCACTGCTTTTAAATATGACTGCGCGCCTGGATAACATCAAAAAATTTTATGACAAATAAAACAATCCGCAGATGACCCTTGCAACGAAGGACAATCACCTGCGGATTTTTAAATGTCTAACCGGTCCAAAGCACCGATTCTGACTTACCTATTCACTTATTTTGTGGAATACAACACAATTTGGTTTTTCCACTTCCAGCTCTCTTCCGTTCATAACAATTGTTTTTTCTTCAATATTGACATTGAAGAACGTCAACGTATTGGATTCATGATTCAGTGATACAAGATGCTTGTTGTCCGGGAACATCGCCGCATCTTTCGGATAGTGGCCGCTTACCGGCAAACACAAAATCATCTCCAACTTTCCGGTTTCTTTATCCATATCATACAAAACAACACTGTTGTCTCCCGCGTTTGAACTCAACAAATACCGGTAGTCTTTCGTGAAACGCAACGCACTTGCCGCCACACCGGAATCATCGCCATCCATGGTGGAAATGGACTGTATTTTTTCAAAATACGGCTCATCCTCTTCTTCTCTGTAGCTGTAAACATCTACGCAGTTTTTCAATTCATGCACCACATACATAAATCTGCCGTCTTTGCTGAATGCAAGATGTCTCGGAGCGGATTCAATCTCACTTCTTACCACGTCCACCTGTCTGATTTTTCCGGTAACATGATCAAGTTTATAAATCGTCGTGTGATCCATACCCAAATCTGCCGCACACAAATAGCGGTTATCTTTTGTCATCTTTACGCAATTGACATGAGGACGGAAATTTCGTTCTGCCACACTGCCAAGACCTTTGTGGAACACTTCGTCCGTAATTTCACCGACGCCGCCGTCTTCCCGAAGACGAAGCACCGTTACTTTCCCGTCGTGATAGCCACCGACAAACAAATACTTATCCGTAAAATCCGTAGAAAGGAAGCATCCTCTCATGCCGTTGATGGAACCTCTGTTGATAAACTCCAAACCACCATCCGGCAAAATTTTAAAGGCTTCTACACCCTGATCGGTAATGGAATATAAAAATTTATAATTGTGCGACAGTGTAATGTAAGACGAGTTCGTAATTTCCACCTCATCTTTCTCATAAAATCTGCCATCATCCATATCCACATCATAAATTTTAATCCCATGCTTGTCCTTCATCGTGTAGGTTGAAACGTAAGCTACAAATTTCTGTTTTCCCATAAGTAAACCTCCAAACCACGTATCCTCATCCAAATAGATTATGGACTCCTATGATTCATACTAACATACTTCTTATATTTTGTTAATAGATTTTCAAAATTTCAATTGACTTTCTATACGAATTTTATATAATTTATCACAGTACGTTTTATTTGTTTTTATCACTATTTTTTTGCATAAATTGACAGTGAAAAGGAGCCCAAATGAAAAAAGAGCTGATTAATTTACAAAATATTTCTAAATCTTTCGACGGCGAGCTGATTATCGACGATTTAAACTTATACATTCTGGAGAACGAATTTTTGACCCTTTTGGGTCCAAGCGGTTGCGGAAAAACGACAACTTTACGCATTTTGGGCGGCTTTGAGGCACCGGATAGCGGCAAGGTCATTTTTGACGGTCAGGATATTACCACTCTCCCGCCAAACAAACGTCAGCTAAATACCGTATTTCAGAAATATGCTCTTTTTACCCATATGACCATTGCAGAAAACATCGCATTTGGTTTGAAAATCAAGAAAAAAAGCAATGCTTATATAAAAGATAAAATTAAATATGCTCTGAAACTGGTCAATTTGGACGGTTACGAAAACCGCATGCCGGACTCTTTAAGCGGTGGACAACAACAGCGTATTGCCATTGCAAGAGCTATTGTAAACGAACCGAAAGTACTCCTTTTGGACGAACCGTTGGGAGCACTTGATTTAAAATTGCGTCAAGACATGCAGTATGAATTGATCCGTTTAAAAAATGAGCTTGGCATTACGTTTATTTACGTAACACATGACCAGGAAGAAGCACTCACCATGTCCGACACGATTGTCGTTATGAACCAGGGATACATCCAGCAGATCGGTTCCCCGGAAAAAATATACAACGAACCGGAAAATGCGTTTGTTGCCGACTTTATCGGCGACAGCAATATTATTGATTCCGTCATGATCCGTGACGAATTGGTTGAAATTTTAGGGGCAAAGTTTGCCTGTGTGGATAAAGATTTTGGTGAAAATACTCCTGTCGATGTTGTGATTCGTCCGGAAGACGTGGAACTTGTTGACCCTTCCCAAGGTACCATTGAAGGTGTTGTCAGTCATATGATTTTCAAAGGTGTACACTACGAAATGGAAGTCATGGCAAACGGGTATGAATGGCTTGTCCATTCCACAAAAATGTTCCCTGTCGGAACAAAAGTCGGAATTAAAGTCGATCCGTTTAACATCCAGATTATGAACAAACCTGCTTCTGAGGACGAGGAGGCCGCAAGCATCGATGAATAAAAAGAAACTTTTATCCGGCCCTTATGTGTTTTGGGCGGTTATGTTTATTATCATACCGTTGTGCATGATATTTTATTATGGATTTACAGACAAAACAGGTGCCTTTACATTGGAAAACATTACTGCCATTGCAACGGCGGAACATTCCAAGGCATTGTGGCTTTCCATGTTACTTTCCTTAATCAGCACCTTAATTTGCCTTTTGATTGCCTATCCTTTGGCAATGATTTTGGCAAATATGAACGTAAATCAAAATAGTTTCATAGTTGTCATTTTCATCCTTCCTATGTGGATGAACTTTTTGCTCCGCACGTTAGCATGGCAAACCCTACTTGAAAAAACAGGTGTTATCAATGGAATACTCTCCTTCTTCCACCTGCCAACTTTAAACATAATTAATACGCCGTTTGCAATTATACTCGGTATGGTATACAACTTTTTGCCATTTATGGTACTTCCGCTTTACAACTGCCTTGTAAAAATTGACAAAAATGTCATCAATGCAGCAAAGGACTTAGGCGCCAACAATGTTAAAACATTTACAAAAATCATCTTCCCGCTCTCCATCCCCGGAGTCATCAGCGGAATTACGATGGTCTTTGTTCCGGCTTTAACAACATTTGTCATCAGTACGATTTTAGGCGGAAGCAAAATATTATTAATCGGAAATGTAATCGAACAGGAATTTACACAGACCGGTAACTGGTATTTAGGAAGCGGTCTTTCTATTGTTTTGATGATTTTTATTATCATCAGCATGATTCTTTCTTCGATTTTCGATAAAGACGGAGAGGGGGCAATGTTCTGATGAAAAACTTTTTCAAGCGTTTTTATATCGCCATTATTTTTGTTTTTTTGTATGCTCCTATCGTCACATTAATTGTTTTGTCTTTTAACAACAGCAAGACCCGCGCAAAATGGGGTGGCTTTACTTTCAAATGGTATACCTCCCTTTTTCAGGACGAGATTATTTTGCAGGCACTTTGGAATACGATTTTGATTGCACTGCTCTCTTCTCTTATTGCAGTCGTAATTGGGACAGCCGCATGTGTGGCTATGCAAAGCATGAGCAAAAAAATGCGCACGGTATTTATGACCGTAACCAATATCCCCATGTTGAATGCGGACATCGTGACCGGTATTTCTCTGATGCTTTTGTACATCAGTTTTGGAATCCGCTTCGGTTTTTCCACCATTTTGCTTGCGCATATCACGTTTAACATACCGTATGTTATTTTAAATGTTATGCCACGAATGAAACGCTTAAATCCGCATACTTACGAGGCTGCACTGGATTTAGGTGCTTCCCACATTTATGCATTTTTCAAAGTTGTATTCCCGGATTTACTGCCCGGTATATTAACCGGATTTTTGATGGCTTTTACGATGTCTTTGGACGACTTTATCATTACCCACTTTACAAAAGGCGCGGGAATTGATACACTTTCTACGAAAATCTACACCGAAGTAAAGAAAGGCATCAAACCGGAAATGTATGCACTTTCCACAATTATTTTTGTTACTGTTATTATACTTCTTGTTGTAGTGAATGTGGCTGGCAAAAAATCATCCCAGCCTACCAAAACGAAAAATATTTAACTTTAAAATATTTTAAATAATTTACTGAAATGGTGAGGAGAAAAAAATGAAAAAGAGAAAAGTTTTAGCGCTTCTTTTGGCTGTTATCACAGCTTCTTCTGTCCTTTTGACAGGATGTGGTTCGTCTAAAGAAAACGCAAACGGTGAAGTTATCGTTTACAACTGGGGCGAATACATTGACCCGGAAGTTATCACAATGTTTGAAGAAGAAACCGGAATTAAAGTAATTTACGACGAATACGAAACAAACGAAACCATGTATCCGAAGGTGGAAGCCGGTGCTGCACAGTACGATGTAATCTGCCCTTCCGATTACATGATTCAAAAAATGATTGACAACGATTTGTTACAGGAGCTTGATTTTGAAAAACTTCCTAACGCTACTGCTAACATCGGCGAGCAATATTGGGAACAGTCCACACAGTTCGACGCAAACAACAGCTACTCTGTACCATATTGCTGGGGTACTGTAGGTATTCTTTACAACAGAACAATGGTAGACGAACCGGTAACAAGCTGGTCTATTCTTTGGGACGAAAAATATGCAGACAATATTTTGATGCAGGATTCCGTAAGAGATGCTTTCATGGTTGCCTTAAAATTAAACGGCTACTCCATGAATTCTATGGATACAGCTGAATTGGAAACTGCAAAACAGTCCTTAATCGACCAAAAACCGCTCGTACAGGCATATGTTATCGATCAGGTGCGCGACAAAATGATCGGAAACGAAGCTGCCATCGGTGTTATTTATTCCGGTGAAGCAATTTATACCCAGCGTGAAAATCCGGATTTGGAATATGTCATTCCGGAAGAAGGTACAAACGTATGGATTGATTCCTGGGTTGTTCCGAAAAACGCTGCAAACGTAGACAATGCACATGCCTTTATTGACTTTATGTGCCGTCCTGACATTGCACTTATGAACTTTGAATATATTACGTATTCTACACCGAACGATGGCGCAAGAGAATTGATTGAAGATGAAGATATCAAAAACTCTTCTATCGCATTCCCGGATTTGAGCCAGTACTCTAACTTAGAGACATTCTCCTACCTCGGTGAAGAAGGCGATACTCTTTATAACGAGCTTTGGAAAGAAGTAAAATCCAATTAATTTTACAGAGTCATAAAAAACAAAACAACGTAACGAAAGGTTCACGGTATGGAACGCATTTTTAATTATATCGTTACCGCTGAATACGAAAATAAACCCATAGATTTTTATTTGAAATCTATGGGTTTTTCTTCTCAAAATATCATTCAGCTAAAAAAAATGAAGGAAAGTATTTTATTAAACGGCGTATGGGCTTACGTAAACACAAAGCTTACATGTGGCGATTGTTTGCGTGTCCATTTGCAGGAGCAAACAGTTTCCGAAAAAATTGTCCCAGTAAATTTGCCGTTCCCTATCCTCTATGAAGACGAGGACATTCTCGTTGTAAACAAACCTGCCGACATGCCCATTCATCCTTCTCAAAACAATTACGACAACACACTGGCAAATGCAGCTGCCTTTTATTTTGCCTCCAAAAATACACCTTATACCTTTCGCTGCATCAACCGTTTGGATCGTAACACAACCGGCCTCACTCTTTTAGCAAAACATATGGTTAGTGCGAATCTTTTAGGAAAAATGACGACCGAGCACAAAATCGAAAAAGAGTACCGGGCGCTCTGTCATGGCATCCCACAAGCTTTAGAAGGTATTATCGAAAAACCAATCGGCAGACTCCCCGGGTCTACTATTGAACGTTGTATCGATGAAACAAATGGCGAATACGCCTGCACCCGTTATAAAGTTTTGGAAACAGGCGAGGATTATTCTTATGTTTCTCTTATGCTGGATACCGGACGCACCCACCAAATCCGCGTCCATATGGCTTCTATTGGGCATCCATTGCTTGGCGACAGCCTTTACAATCCGGCTATTAACGATATCTTAATCGCATCGGACAGTTCCGACACAAAAATAAAACGGCAGGCTCTTCACTCCTACCGTCTTACTTTTTCTCACCCAATCAGCAAACAAATGCTCACCTTCACGGCACCTATTCCGGATGATTTTCAGAGCATCCACAAGTGTCTGTAAAAGTTCTTGCTCTCTTGTAATTGTCGCGGCCATAGTCATTATCTCTGTCGCAACCGCAGTCATCGTCTCTGTCATAATGATTATGTCTGTCGCAACCGCAGTCATCATCGCGGTCATACTGATGATCGCAACCGCAATTTCTTTCTGTTCTAAAATTCGTCACACAGTCACAACCGCAATGGTTATGGTGTTCACAACCACATCTGTCATTTCTTCTACAACCGTTATTTCCGCCGCAGGCACAAAGTAAAAATAATAATAAAAGGCAATTCATATTGTTGTCTCTTTTCTTTTATTTACTTTATCCTATTCCGGCTTCCAAAAACGGTTACAATATTTTCTTTCGAATATAACGAAACGTCTCTTTTTCGCCTTTTTTTGCCAACATAACAAGCAGCTTTTCCATCAACGCACGGGTTTGCGGATGGATATCCGCTTTCTCTGCACCATACTTGTAATACTCCAATGGATACGCATCCGTATACTTTTCCTTTTTGTAAACTTTTGCCGCCGCAATGCGATCCATAATCATTTCCACTACATATTTTGTAGGCATCGGTGCCGGTGCAATCCCGCCGATATCCTTCATGCTGTAATCCATCCAATATTCATAATGGTGTTTGTTGCGACCTTTATGATGCAACCACGCCGCCGAATACCCTTTGTCTTCGCGCTCTGCATTATTAGGGCTTCTGTCTCCCTGATAATATTTCATTCCAACCAAAAACTCCGTTGGCGAATACTTAGACAAATCGTGCAAAATTCCCTGTTTATATAATCCAACTTTAAAACAACCTTGTGCCACCAAAAATTTGTGATATGTGATTGTTTTAAAATGCTCCCATGCTTTCATCGTTTAACATCCTTCACTTTGTTATTTTGCAACATAAATCGCAATCGTTCTCGGTGAAAGCTCAATTTCCATACCTTCCACCGCTTCTGTTTTTTCAATACTGTCTGTATCCATAACAGGCTGTTCTTTTGCTGTATCCGATAACAAATACCATTTTTTTCCTTTTAAAAGTTTGGGAAGGGCAAGTTTCACTTTCTCCCAATACATATTATAACCAACAAATAGTGTATCGTCATCTTTTCTGTAATTTCCTGCATACAAGATGCCTACATGCCTGTTATACGGTTGTAAATCAGCTCTCCAAGCCTGACTTCCATGGTAAGACACATCCGGAAAACCACATCCAAGTGTATCCATCAGTTTCAGCGGACGTTCTCCGCGCAAAACAGCGTGATTTTTTCGAAATGCAATGATGCTTTTTACATAACAAAACCACTCTTCGTTTTTCTTTAACAAATTCCAGTTTAACCAACTGATATCGTTATCTTGACAATACGGATTGTTATTGCCTTTCTGCGTATTACCAAATTCATCTCCTGCAAAAAACGCCGGTGTTCCCTGCGATAAAAACAACAAATTCATCGCATTCCGGAGCTGTTTTTTGCGCAAAGTAAGCACATTTTTCTTGCGGCTTACCCCTTCTGCTCCGCAGTTCCAACTGAAATTCAAATCGTTTCCGTCGCGGTTTTCCTCTCCGTTATCCAAATTGTGTTTCCGTTCATAAGAGACCATATCAAACAACGTAAATCCAAAATAATTGGTCATATACTGCACAACGCCGTGTTGTTCGCTGTTGTGGCGCAAATGTCCAAGCACTGTCGGAAGCATATTTTCATCGCCTTTTAAATAACGGCGCATGTCATACATAAAATCATCCCTGTAAGACGCCAGATTCCGGTAAGACGGCCTTTCTTCCTCCCCATATATATTTTCATAAGGGAAATGATAATACAACAGCTTACAATCCTTCAAAATCTCCTCTGTCGCAAGAAGCATAAGCGGAATATCCTGTCCTTTTAGGTGAAAACCATCCACATGGTACTGTGTTCTCCAATATTTCAAAACTTCCAAAATAAATCCCGGATTTTGTTTTTCAAAATAAAAATGCATAATAAGTTCGATGCCGTTTTTGTGCAATTCTTTTACAAGTGTTTTAAACTCTGTTTCCGCACATTTCGGTTCGGATGCATAAGAAGCTTTCGGCACAAAAAAATGTCCGTTTTTTGCATAGCCCCAATAATTCAATCGAGTATCTTTTTTCGCGGTTGCAGTCGTTCCTAAAGCATACTGCTTTGCCACTTCCTCCATGGACAATTTCCCGTTGTCCCTTACTTCTTCCGGCACATCATTTTCCGCAAAATCGTAGGCTGGCATCAATTCTACTGCCGTAATCCCAAGTTGTTTTAAATAAGGGATTTTTTCTATCATACCGGCAAACGTACCGCGATGCTTTACGCCCGATGAACTGTGTTTTGTAAAACCTCTGACATGCATACAGTACAAAATACTATCCTCGTAAGGCGTTTTTAACGGACGGTCATCTTCCCAGTCAAACTGCTCCATGCAAACACCATAAGAAATCTCTTTCTGTCGGTATTCTCTGCCCCATTTTTCCGTCCCGAATACTTTTGTGGCATACACGTCCTTACATAACTTCTTGTCCGCAAAAATCTGGTAACGGCAGCTTGCCGGATCCACATCAGGAATGTACATACAACTCATATCACCGACACGAAATGAATCACAAAAAGGAATGGTCTCCTTTTCTTCCTTGCCATCCTCTGACTTTGTCCACAAATATATACCACATGAATCGCCTCTTGGAATTTGCAGTGCAACGTTAATACCATCCCGATACGCACTAATTCCTCTCGGCCATATATTACCTTGTTTTATCGTTCTCGATGTCTGCATGCAGAATCCTCCAAAATTTCATATAGTATAGTGTACCATATTTTTGCATTTCCTCAAACAATTTTCCGTAATACTATTGATAAAATCATCTTACTTTTGTAAAATAGGCATATATAGTTCTATTTTTCAGTTTGTTTTAACAAAAAATTCGCAAAACCATATGGAGGTTACACAAATGAAAAACAACGAAGAAATGATGGATGAAGAAATGACGGTTGACTTGGAATTGGATGACGGCACTACCGTGACTTGTGCCATTATTACTATTTTGACTGTGCAGGAAAAAGATTATATTGCACTTTTACCGCTGGATGAAAACGGTGAAAATCAGGACGGCGAAGTGTGGTTTTACCGCTATTTCGAGGACGAGAATGACCCGAATGCCGAGCCGGAATTGGAATACATTTCTGACGACGAAGAATACGAAATCGTTGCGGATGCATTTGACGAATACCTTGACAATGCTGAATTTGACGAAATCGTGGATGAAGAAAACTAAGTCAGGCTTACCATTCATATTTCATAACAAGCACATTACAAAACTGGGATTTCCTTGGAAGTCTCAGTTTTTCTTTTTGGGCAGAAAACGGGATGGTTTATCCATTTCATTTTCGATACTGTACATCTCAAGCCGCTCTTTTGCCCTCGTTACCGCCACATAAAAAATGCGCCGTTCTTCTTCTTCCTGCTCTTTTGTCAACATTTTTCCATAAGGCACGTTTCCTTCTACGATATCCGGCAAAAAGACTGTTTCAAATTCTAATCCCTTTGCGCCGTGCATTGTCATGACATGTAAACCGGTTTCCTCTTTCTGACTTTTTTCCCCGGAAGGTGTTGTTTCGCGGAACGAAATCCATTCCTCCAACGATTGAAAACTTGCGGCCTCTTCTTGTATTTCATCCAATATAGTTTCCATTTCTTTGCACGATTCTCTCGATTGCGACAGCTCCTTTAAATACAAATCATAGCGCATTGCTTTTCGCAAGTAATTGATTGCAAGAAACGGGGAAAAAGAAGGAAGCAGTTTCAGGCCGCATTCCAACTGTTCCACGGCCTCTCTTTGCTCCGGTTTATGCATGTAATAGCGCTTTACGCATTCCAAGGAAAACGCTTCCGTTCCAAGGCTTTCTCTACTGATATAGCGGGACGGTTTATTCATAATACGTAAAAAACGTTCTCTCGTCTGCTCCCCCAATGCAAACCGGAAATAATCTTCCATATCTTTTTCCAACTTTTGTTTTGCATTGTTTTGCTTTTGCATTTTTGAAGAATGTGGTATTCCTGCTTTTTGTAATTGGCGGTTAAACTGTTCCATCCCTCTGTTTGTGCGGAAAATAACTGCACATTCCTCCAATTTATTCTCCTGCATTTGTTGCTTGATTTGTTCCAACAAATACTCATCCTGCTTTTGTTTGCTCTCAAACGTTTTGAGCACAACTTCTCCTTTTTCCGCTTTCCCGGCAATGATTTTTTTGTTGATACGATTTTTGTTTTCGGAAATAATTTTCATAGAAGTGTCTACAATCGCTTTTCCCGAGCGGTAATTCCGGTCCAGCAAAACATATTTGACATGCATAAATTCTTTTCGGAATTTTTGCATTATGATCGGATTTGCCCCACGAAATCCATAAATCGATTGGTCATCATCCCCCACTACAAACAAATTATTCTCTGGTGCCGCAAGCATTTTTACGATATCATACTGAATTTTATTAATATCCTGGAACTCATCAATTAAAATATACTGATATTTCCGCTGCCA
>JAZQDM010000094.1:0-17829 GCA_045546775.1 Lachnospiraceae bacterium
TTGGAGTACTTGGTTTCTCCGGCTCACTTGGCGTACTTGGAGTACTTGGTTTCTCCGGCTCACTTGGCGTACTTGGAGTACTTGGTTTCTCCGGTTCACTCGGTGTACTTGGAGTACTTGGTTTCTCCGGTTCACTCGGGGTTTCGCCGCCTGTGTTTCCACCTTGTTCCGGTTGCTCACCGTTACCCGGTGTATCCGTTTTTATTTCTTCCTGATAAGAACAATTTTCACATTTTCCATCTTTCAATGTATGCCCGGTAGCCTCGTTTTCTCTCTTTTCCGAAGCACCGCACACTTGACATTTTCGAATTTCTTCTCCTGTTTCCGTACAGGTTGGAGCGACCGTTTGCTCCCATTGTCCATATCTGTGGTTTGTGCAGGTTATTTCTATTGTAATGCTGATATTTTCTGTTGTTTCATAATTAAAAATATCTTGATTAAAGCTTGCCGTATAGGTTACTTTACCTAATTTGTCCAATACAGTCTCCGGATTCTCCCATGAAAATCCTTTCGGCAGTGCGACCGAAGAAAGCTCCATGCCATAAATTCCCTTCAGGCCAGCCGGCAGTGTCTCGTAAACCGCTTTCGCTTTATTTACCGTAAGCGGAACAGTCACTGTTATCGCATTGTA
Source organism: Lachnospiraceae bacterium (assembly GCA_045546775.1). Lineage (GTDB taxonomy): Bacteria > Bacillota > Clostridia > Lachnospirales > Lachnospiraceae > RGIG3002. The sequence continues at coordinate 632 of JAZQDM010000094.1, forward strand.
TTTTGAACTATCCGGCGTATAAGATGCAGAATAACCTTTATTTTCTACAGTCGGAACAATGGATTCGTTTACCCATTTCCAGCCCTCCGGTAACGTAATGTCACAAAGTGTTTTTGCCGGATCATATGTAATCGGAGGTAATTCCGGCACTGTATAATCAGCTATATCCGCCTTGATAACCGTCACTTTACAGGAGGCTGTTGTGCCATTTACCTTTGTACATGTAATCGTTGCACTTCCCGGTGCTACAGCCGTTACCACACCATTTTTATCTACAGTTGCAACAGCCGTGTCCGAGCTGGAGTATGTCATTTCTACACCAACTGCTGCCTGACCGTTAATAAATGCATTCAACACTGCCGTACCGTCTACCGGAAGATTGGAAATTTCCGTAGCACTTAGCGTAACCTTATCGTATGCGGTTGGTTTTTGACACGGTGTTGACGGCATATTCTTATATACCGGAATCTTGAATACAAAAGCACCGTTCAAAACTCCGCTTCGATTGTATGCATTGTATGTTGTCTTTGCCTCTGAAGCCGGCGCTTGCACATTTTGCATATACTGATGCCAGAACAAACCATTGTAACGCGGGTCTACATCAAATTTTTGCAAATACAATGTGTCTTGCCCTTGAGACATATATCCTTTTACCAAAAACTGGGCACCACCAATTAAGGATTGCACTCTTGTTGTCCAGCCTTCTTGTCTTGCTTTTGTCAATCCACTCACAACAACTGCTTCCAATGTTTGACCGGACGCTCCGATGTTGTAGTAGTTGTATAAATTTTCAAATCCCGGATATGTACCGGAAATCAAAGGCGATGTCCCTTGTGTTCCCTGCTCCTGTCGTACGCGACTTGCCAACAGAAACGGACTAATCTTGTACTGTTTTCCGGCAAACTCAAACGTCTCCGCGTAAGTTGCTCCGCCTTCTACCGAACCGACCATAAAAGTTCCGTCTAATATGGATTGTACGGCTGCGCGCGTATGATAAGATTCATTATAGGTCAGCTGTTCAAACTGAAAAATACCATCATTATTTAAGAAGTTTCTCGGATCAAGATAATATTTGATGATGTCCGTGGAAGCATACGCCCATGTAGAATCATACATGCCCGTTTTCCAGGAATCTAATGCAGTCGGTGCGTAAATTAAATTTCGTTCCGGTACACTTTCTGCAACTACTAAAGTATTCCAGTCAATGCCGGTATCCATTTTTACAAATACCCAATTCGGATGTTGATTTTTTAAAGCAAACAAAACTTCTTGGTAAGACTCCGGAAATTGGAGTACGTCCGAATAATCAACGCCAATGCCTCGGAACATACGCATGTTGTATGTCATAGGGCTAATTATATATTGACCTTTCCAGTCAATAAATCTTTCATCAGAACAGGCAAGATATTCTCTCTGCACATATCCTTCTATTTCCTCAAATTCTTCCATATACTTCACATGGAACCATACATTTTTCCCACTATCTTCCGCCACACCAAGAATACTTACCGACTGACCACTGGCCAGAGTACAAGCAGTCTCGCTGTTCGGTGTAGGTTGCGTTTTCATCTCATATAAGTCACACAAATAAACAAGCGCGGTTACTTCTCGCTCTTGTACGATAACTTGCAATGCCTGATTCGCTTCCTCTATATTTTCTATGTATTTTTGCGCCGGCTGAATTTGTATCTCTTCAGTGACATTAGTGTCACTTTCTCCCATTTCACTTATCTGTTCTGCTGTCTCGCTTATTTGTGTTGCAGAAACGCCCACACTACCTTGCATAAATAAGCTGACACAAAGCAATCCACCCAAAATTTTGTATGCTATACGTCTCTTCATATACCATTCTCCATTCTGAAATCCACATATTTCTTTCAGGACTATGTAATTTCACAAACCACTCTGCACTTTTCAATATACTTCCTAAAAAAGTGCATAAAACGCCACTTATACAAGATAAACGTACAACATTTTGGCACGAATGTCAACTCGAATATTTTTGTGTCGTTTTTCTCATTTTCCATATGACATATATGTCATTTTCTTCTTTTGTAACAAGTTATTTCCTAAACAAGGCAAAAAAAACACGTACAAGGAAAATCCTTGTACGTGTTCCCAGATACGCTTTAATCAATTTTTAAAATGAGTCCCAGAATACGTTTTGCACATATATCCATTTCTTCTCTGGAAAGTACACCGGACTCTCTTGCTTTCATAATACTTTCCGTACAACCGCAAGCCATTTTAATATCATTTCCGGCTTTCACTTCCTTGTAATGTTCACCGCTGGTCCACCAGTCTGTCGTAACCATGCCTTGATAATCCCATTCTGCTCGCAAAATATCTTCTAACAGTTCCCGATTTTCCGAAGCTCGATACCCATTAATAATATTGTAAGAGGACATGATACACCACGGATCAGCCTCTTTTACAATGATTTCAAACGCTTTCAAATAAATTTCCCTTGCTGCTCTTTCCGACAAACGTGAATCACTGTATTTACGGTTCGTTTCTTTGTTGTTACATGCAAAATGTTTTACGGTAGCTGCAATATGCTGTGACTGAATTCCTTTTACCATCATAGCTGCCATATGACCGGTAAGATACGGGTCTTCCGAATAATATTCAAAGTTTCTTCCGCAAAGCGGACTTCTGTGAATATTGACTGCCGGAGTCAGCCATATTGCTATGTTGTTTTCTTTGACTTCTTTTGCACTCGCCTCACCAACATCATACAACAATTGCTTGTTCCATGTGCAGGCAAGAAGCGTGGAACAAGGGAATGCCGTTGTACATACACCACATTTTTCTTCGATTCTAAGTCCGGCAGGCCCATCCGCCGTCATCACATTCGGAATACCGTATTCCGGCATATTACCAAATCCATGTGTGTTAGCCACGCCTGTACTAGGCTGACCGCCAAGCAGATTTGCTACTTCTTCATCTGTCATCTGTGCAACAAATTCATCTAATGACATCTTTCCTTCGTACACATCAATGAGCGGACGTACGCCCTTTTTGTATGGTTGTACCCATTTATGCAAGCCTCTCACTTCACGGAAATCCGGTGACATTCCATCCATAGAAGTCCGATACATACGTTCCACTTCTGAATATTCCGGGTCATGCGGCTCTGACATAGGCAATGCTTCAAAACTGCCGTCTGCTGTCATTCTTTCTTTCAAAGAAGTGGGAACCAGTTTGGCTGATAATTGCTCTACAACAACCGTTTCCGGCACCTCGTATGTATACTCTGTTTTTTCTGCGTCACGTACGTTATTTCCTACATAAAACGCATATGTACCGGCTTCCAAAACGTAAGCAGATTTTTGCACTTTACCTAAATCATCGTAAGATGCCATGGATGCTTTTTCCACTTCTAAAACAAGCGTCTGGGATTCTCCTACAGCCAATTGTTTTGTTTTTCCAAAAGCTACAAGACTCTTTGCGGGCTTACCAAGCAATCCCTGTGGCGCACCAACGTATACCTGAATAACTTCCTTACCTTCGTACGCACCAATGTTTGTCACATCCACCAACATCTTAATTGACGTTTCTTTTTCTATTACTTTTTTAACTTCCCACACAAACTCTGTATAAGACAGCCCGAATCCAAACGGATAATTCACTTTTTGCGAAGCGCCCGGGATAGTCTCAAAATAACGATACCCTACGTAGATATCTTCCGAATAGTCTACATATTTTACAGACTCGTGGAAGTTAAAGGAAGATGGATAATCTTCCAAATTTTTAGCAAACGTATCTGAAAGTTTTCCGGACGGTGTTCCTATACCACAGAGCAGTTCTGCTGCCGCAAGACCGCCTTCCATACCGCCTTGCCATGCAAGAAGAACAGATTTTATTTTTTCATCATGGATAAACCATTCCGTGTCTACCATGCCGCCAACATTCAACACAACAACGATTTTGTCAAAATATTTCTTTACCATATCGACCATCGCTTTTTCTGCATGGGACAAATAAAAATCTCCATCTTCAAACAAAAGCTCTGCTCTGGCAAGCGCTGAACCGGCACCATCCATCATAATCGGGTCCGAATTTTCTGCCTGATCGTCCTTTTTATCATATTTGCTTTTTCTATCCCAGCCTTCGCCCGAAAAACGGCATATCGTAATCACTGCTGTATCAGTAAATGCTCTGGCACCTTTGCAAAGTTCTTCCGGCAACACCGGTTCTTCCGTAAGTCCCGGCTCCACGCCTTGCGCATACTGTTTTTCCACCTGTGCTTTGTAAAAGCAAGAAAGCTCGTCATACACTGTAACGTATTGTTTCATCTGTGCAAATCCGTCCGAAAGACCTGTAATATAGTCTACCGTCACATCGCCGCTTCCGCCGCCACCTTTTACATAATCAAAAGATGCTTTTCCAAATACTGCTATTTTTGCACCTTTCACAAACGGCAAGAGCTTCTCTTCATTTTTGAGAAGCACCATACCTTCTTTGGCTGCATTTTTGGATAATTCTCTATGTGCCTTACAGGCTGTAACCCTTTCGCCGTTCTCTCCAAGCGGAAGATTCGGAAGATACGACACTCTTTGCCATTTTCCCATTGTTTTACCCTCTCTTATCGTTTAATTTTGCCGGTTGCCGTTTTTTCAAACGGTGCATCTCGGAACACAATATCTCGTACTGCCCGGTAGCTTGGTACCGTGCGATTGTATTTTGCCACAAACTTTTGTACAAGCTGTTTTGTCTCGTCATCCGCCGGCTCTCCGCACCATACATGCGCCACTATCGTGTCACCTTCACCATAGACAACAACTTCATCTATCTCATTACAGTGATACAATTGCTTTTCAATTGCCTCAGGACTGACATTTTCACCATTCGATAAAATAATAATATTTTTAATACGGCCTGTTACGTGCAAAAATCCATCTTCATCAATAAATCCCACATCTCCGGAATGGTACCAGCCCCCCGCCAGCACTTCTGCCGTTTCTTCCGGTGCTCCGATGTATTCGTGCATAACACTTTTTCCACGGATAAGAATCTCACCAAGCTCCGATGTTGTAATTTCGTTCCACGGCCCCGGCTTACCAACCGAACCGAACTTCGTTTCCGTCGGAGTAGCATAAATAACCGAACCACCAACCTCTGTTGCACCATAGGTAGATGAAGAAAAAATACCGAGTGACCTCAAATAGTCTGCCTCTTCCAAATTCTGTGGTGCTCCGGCACTTGTAATATATTTAAAATGCGATAAATCCATTAGATTTTGTCTGCTTCTTTTGATTAAAACGGAAATAAACGCCGGAACAGCAGTAATATCCTCCGCTTTAAACCATTCCAGATCACGCACACCATCTTTCATGTTTGAAAGACAAATTTGGGTTCCCCTTGACATACTGTTGCCCAATACCGCAATACCGGCAACATGATATGTAGGAAATACGAGTATGCTTGTCTCCGCATAAATTTCTTTGTCCGGCATATAAACGTAATGCGGAAGCAATACCAGCTTGCTTTTGCTTGTACTACCGGATGTCATCAATACAAGCGCCGGATCCTCCGGTTTTTGCTTGCCATCGTACTCATAAAGCTCCCCACCTTCGTCAATCCATTGACGGATGCTTACTTCTTTCTCATCTGAAAAGCTGCACATGCTCTCTATGTTGTTATTTTTCGCATAGTCATCTGCAATATCGTAGTTATCCTCTGTACTCACCACCATAGCAGTATGTATACAGTCCATCGCCTCAAAGATTTCTTCTTCCGGCAAATCCATATTAAACACTGCCGCTACCGCTCCCATAGAAGCTGCTGCATAAAACGCTGTCACAAGTTCGTACTGCGCCTTGCCTTCCACAACGATATATTTGCCTTTTAAGTTACGTTTTTCAAACTGGTATGCCACTTTTCTGACATCCTGCAAAAACTCCTTGTGCGTAACTTCCACTATTTTTTCATCCCGCATAAAAGAAAAAACAATTTTGTCACCATACAAGTCGGTGTTTTTTTTCAACATTTCATATACGGTCAATCCATAGTATTTTTCAAATTGCATTGCTTTTCTCCTCAATTTTTCTGCCTTTTAACCTAATTTTGACTCTACAAGTTCTGCCAGCTCACCAAGTGTGTCGATTTTTCTCAATTCTCTTTCTTTGATATGAATGTCCATAGTTGCCTCGATTTCCGAAACAAACGCCATAAATTCCATGGAAGACAACTCCATATCCATAACAATGGATGTATCCTCATTCAATTCCACATCTGTTGTGTCACAAATTTTTTCAGCAATTTTAATAATTTTTTCTAACATACTCTTTTTCTCCTGTCTCTTTTCATTTTCTTTTTTATTTATGAAGCATTTGCTTTTTTTCTAATTCTAATCTTTTGTATGTGCTGAACGACCAGACATACTACAATAATAAAAATAAGCCGCAGTACAAAATGGGCCGTGCTGCCTATCAAGCTGTTCTGTTCCACAAAGCGGAACAAAATTTTCCACGGAACAATCGCGTATTCGATTGCATGCGCGCATATAACCCACATGGAACATCTGCCCATCCAGCGGATTCCGTCTAAAATACGCCATTCCAATAAATTTAAATATAAAAATACCTTTATCATCAGGAAGGAACCAAAAACGCTTCCGACAACAGAGAAGATACCGTATTTTATATCATACATATACAAATCCATACTGCCCCAAATCACCGTGGCAATCCATACAATTCCCATCAGTATATAGGCAAGGGGGTGAATTTTTTTCTCCAATACCTTCTTCTTTTTGAGCAGGAAACCGCAATATACAAATCCGAAGCCAACGAGCCCCTGCGCAATCTGAAACGGAAGTTTAAGCGGCATAAGTGCACAGCCGGCAATACTTGCTAACACAGCAATTGCGATATGTATCTTTTCATTTTTTATATTTATCACGACTGCAAACAAGCTCCAGCCTATAAACAAAGCAAATACAAACCACAACGGTCCGATGCGGGTGGCACCGTCTGTAGATACCAACACACTGGGAATTAAAAATTCATCCACCCACTCCTGATAATTTCCTTGCAATGCCCGATGCACCAGGCCGATACCGTCTATAATCAAAATCATCAAAAGATAGGGCTTGAGCAAATAATCAATGGCACTTTTCACACCCACTGAAACTTTTTTCTTTTTTAACCAGTATCCGCTTACAATAAAAAAAGCAGGCATAAGCAGCGAATGGGCAAATTTCCCATACCAATCCATAACCGCATTGTCCATTTGACCAAAGCTGTGTCCAAACACAACACCAAGCACCGCTATACCCTTTAACATGTCAAACATTGTTAAGTTAATTAACTTTTTCATCTTTCATCCTCTCCCCAATTCCTACAATACACGTAGAAAAAAAGCATAATATATCAATTTTTATCATAATATTGTCCGCTTTTACTGTCAATCAGTGTGAATCTAAAAATTATCTAAAATATTTTCTAAAATATATACAGAATGAACAGTTTTCATTTTTCAAACCAATATACTCCAAATATTATGGCAAACTTTCCGCCACGCACAACGCCCCGAACCCCACTCTATTGTTCGGATACTCCTCTTCTCCCCGGATGGGCTTCGCCCCGCGCCGCAAATATGCCTTCACTTTTTCTCCGTACAAAAACGGGTCGTTCCCACGTACAATCCCCCACTCCATCAAAAGAGCAGCTGCACCGGCCACAAAAGGCGTGGCAAACGAGGTGCCGGTTACCGCCTCGTATCCGCCGCCCACAGACGACGTGGTAATGTTAACACCCGGTGCCGCCAAATCCGGCTTCACTTCCAACTGAAGCATAGTGCGCGCCAAATTGCCCGTCCCGGCATATCCCCGTCCGGAAAAATCTGCATATGCTTCATAAAATACATCATATGCGCCTACCGTTATGACACGCCTTGCTGTGGACGGAATGGTCAACGTAGCCTCGGTTGCCGGCGAAAAAAAGCCGGTCTGTGCATTGCGCACCGCACTGCTTGGCAAATAAAAGGAATACGTGCCGACCCGGACGTCTACGGGCACAAGTTCAAACCGCCATACTCCGCTCTCCACATAATAATTCTGCGGCAAAAAATCAATATAAATTTCCTGATTTACGGAATACGGTGCCGGATCCCCCACGTAAATAAGCAACTGTGTTTCTCTTGTAAAAAACGTATATCTTCCGCTCGTTTCCAACGGAATCCGAATATTTTCCCCGGAAGGCGCGGTCAATTGGAGCAAAAAATTATCCGTAAAATTTTTCCACAATTGCACATTTAATGCAGTTTCATAAGCAGCCACCGCAAGCTCCACTACTTGCGTCTGCCTTGCCTGCATAGGAAAGTTTCCGAAAAAGTGGCCTGCCGAAGCGGCTTCATTCCCGCTTCCGACGCAAATGACACTTCTTCCGACTTCCGATACATTGTCCATAAAGCGTTCCACAAGCGAAGTCCCGTCATGTGCCCCATAGTTGTTGCCAAAGCTCAAATTTACCGCCACAGGTCTTCCTAATTCCACCGCCCTTTTTATTACGTAAGTCAGCGCCCGCATCAATTCTGTTGTCTTTGGAAAACCACCCGGCCTTGGTGTCCCCAATTTCACCACAAGCAGCTCACTCTCCGGCGCCATCCCTGCATATAGTCCTTCCGAATTGTTTCCGTTCCCTGCCGCAATGCCTGCGACTGCAGTGCCGTGCCCCGACGCATCCTCACTGGGAACCAATGTCTTCCTCTGTTCTTCTGTCTCTGCAGCAAGCGCCTCATCAATTTGTTCTTTTGTGTACTCCTGTTCCAGTGTCTGGTCCCACAAATACAAGATACGCGTTGTTCCGTCCTCCGTGCGAAAATCCATATTCGTATAGTCGATTCCGGAATCGATAATCGCTACCAGACAGCCCTTCCCGGTAAGTCCGTTGTTCACGCTCCCCCGCACCGCCGTAGTAACCGGAAACACACAAGACGCTTCCTTTCCGTTGAATACAGAAAAAAACAATCTTTTTGGTTTTTCAATATATTCAATTTCATTCAGTGCAGCAAGCGCATCCAGCAAGTTTTCCGGCAGCGTCACAATGGCATATCCCGCCAACAACTCCTCCACTTGTATCACTTCACTTTGCAACCGTTTCAAATCTCCGTTATATTTCACGATTACTTCCCAAGTTCTGTCGTTTTCGTTGTAACCCACATTCAGATTTTCCGATTTCCTGCGCTCCTCCTGCGTAGAATTTAATGCAAGATTAAGTAAATTTTCTATTTTTGAATTGTCCATATGCACAACACCTCTTCCTTAATTATATGGATTTCTCGTCGAAAGTTGTCTTGTCACTCTCATAAAAACGTGGTATACTCTCGATTAATACAGTGAGGGAGGACATGACCTTGAACGAAAAAATCGCCCGTATTGAACAGCTTAAAAAAGAAAAAAATGCTGTTATCATGGCTCATTATTATGTTGCAGACGAAATACAGGACATCGCTGACTACATAGGAGACTCCTATTATTTGAGCGAATGTGCCACAAAAATAGATGCAGAAGTAATTGTATTTTGTGGCGTTTCCTTTATGGGAGAAAGTGCCAAAATATTAAATCCTTCAAAAACGGTGCTTATGCCTGATGAAAGTGCGGATTGTCCTATGGCCCATATGGCTACACTGGAAAGAATTGCAGAAGTCAGACGTTTGTACGACGACGTTGCCGTTGTTTGTTATGTAAACTCGACAGCAGAATTAAAAACTGCCTCCGATGTGTGTGTAACATCCGCCAACGCATTAAAAATCGTACAGGCGCTTCCTAATAAAAACATCTTTTTTATTCCGGACCAGAATCTTGCGCACTACGTGGCAAGCAAACTTCCGGAAAAGAACTTTATCTTTAACGACGGATTCTGCCATGTGCACCACTCCATCACAGTCGATGAATTGCTTGAGGCAAAAAAAGCCCATCCGCATGCAGAAGTACTCGTACACCCGGAATGCAAACCGGAAGTTACCGCTCTTGCAGACTACACCGGAAGTACATCCGGCATTATTACCTATACGGAAGGCAGCTCTGCAAACGAATTTATTGTTGTGACAGAACTTGGTGTCATGCATGAGTTGAAAAAGCGCAATCCGGACAAGCACTTTTTTGCTGCCGGCAATATGCAGATTTGCTCCAACATGAAGAAAATTACTTTAGATAAAATTATTTCCGCGTTAGAACATAACGCTCCCGCTGTTTCGTTGCCGGAAGATTTTATGAATCAGGCAAGAAAACCTATGGAACGCATGCTGGAGCTTGCAAAATAACAGAGGATACGAAAATGAAAAATACTTATGATGTCATTGTTGTTGGTTGTGGTGTTGCAGGTTGCTTTGCCGCACTCCACCTTCCAAATGACTTAAAAGTTTTAATGCTTTCCAAAGGAGACTTGGAAGAAAGCGACTCATTTCTTGCACAAGGCGGTATTTGTGTCCAAAAAGACGACGACGATTATGACAGTTTTTTTGAAGATACGCTCCGCGCAGGACATTATGAAAACCGAAAAGAATCCGTTGATATGATGATTCGTTGTTCCAGAGACGTCATTACTGAACTTGAGCAGTACGGCGTTTCTTTTATGAAAGAAAACGGACAGTATGTCTACACAAAAGAGGGCGCACATTCCACGAACCGGATTCTGTATCACGATGATATTACCGGCGAAGAAATCACAAAGAATTTGCTCTCCGCCGTGCAGAAACGGGATAATATCACAATTTTGTGTCATACGACGATGGTCGACTTATTGTGTCACGACAATATATGCGACGGAGTTGTCGTTCAAACAAAAGACGGCCACATTCATCCGATTTTTGCAAGTAACATTTTGCTTGCCTGTGGCGGCATTGGCGGTATCTATGAAAATTCCACCAATTTCCCGCTCTTGACCGGCGACGCCGTTGCACTTGCCCTGAAACATCATATTCAGCTGGAACATATCGATTACGTACAAATACACCCTACCACGTTGTATTCCACAAAAAAGGAACGCCGCTTCTTAATTTCCGAATCGGTACGTGGCGAAGGTGCTGTACTATATGACAAAAACGGCGAACGCTTTGTAAACGAACTGCTCCCGCGAGACGTCGTCTCCAAAGCGATTCACGAACAAATGGAAAAAGACGGAACAGATTTTGTATGGCTCTCCATGCAGACCATTACCGATATGGACGTCACGAAACGCTTTCCCAATATTTGCAAGCGTTGCCTCGCAGAAGGCTTTGATGTCAAAAAGGACTGGATTCCTGTCGTTCCTGCCCAACACTATTTTATGGGCGGTATACAGGTAGATTTGGACAGCAAAACTTCCATGAAACATCTTTATGCTGCCGGCGAAACATGCTGCAACGGAGTACACGGTGCGAACCGCCTGGCCAGCAACTCCCTTTTGGAAAGTCTTGTATTTGCAAAAAATGCTGCGCTCCACATGACCAGTCAAGTAGCAGATGCAGAACGCTTTGCCGAACGAACTGCTTATTCTCCAGAACAACTGGAAACTTTTTATCATATAAATTTTGATGGGTATAACGATTTGGACGCGTTGGAAGAACAACATAAACAGGCAATTTTTGCTGAAATGGAACGACAACGCAATTTGCACAAATAACCATTTTGAAAGGAAAATGAGATGAATCCGATTACAGAAAAATTGAACGTAGATAATTTGATTTTAATGGCTTTGCAGGAAGACATTTCCAGCGAGGACGTAACAACAAATGCCGTGATGCGAAAAGCACAAGCCGGAACTGCCCAGTTGATTTGCAAGCAGGATGGTATCATTGCAGGACTTGACGTGTTTAAACGCGTGTTTGAATTGCTGGATGAGACAACTGAAGTTTTGATGTACTGCAAAGACGGTGACCGCGTAAAAAACGGCGATTTGCTTGCAGAAGTAAACGGAGATATCCGCGTACTTTTGTCCGGCGAACGTACGGCTTTGAACTATTTACAACGCATGAGCGGTATCGCTACTTATACAAGAAATGTGGCTGATTTGCTGGAAGGCAGCAAAACAAAACTGTTAGACACAAGAAAAACGACTCCCAATATGCGCATTTTTGAAAAATATGCTGTAAAAGTAGGCGGCGGTCACAATCACCGCTACAATCTTTCTGACGGCGTTTTAATCAAAGACAACCACATTGGTGCAGCCGGCAGTGTTGCAAATGCAGTCAAAATGGCAAAGGAATATGCTCCGTTTGTCCGCAAAATTGAAGTGGAAGTGGAAAACCTGGACATGTTGCAGGAAGCTTTGGATGCCGGTGCAGACATCATTATGCTCGACAACATGAGCACCGAAGACATGAAAAAAGCAGTGGAAATGGTAGCCGGCAAAGCCGAAACCGAATGCTCCGGCAACATTACAAAAGAAAACATCCAAAAGATTATCGATATCGGTGCGGATTATGTTTCCAGTGGTGCCCTCACCCACTCCGCTCCCATCTTGGACGTTTCCTTAAAAAACTTACATGCAATCTGAACATTATACTTAGTTGAACTTAAAAATCGTCATCCGCGGATGACTATTTTTGTATCTCGTTTTTATGCAAATAAATCAGTAGACAAATATCTTTCGCCTGTATCCGGCAAAAGTACAACAATGTTTTTCCCTTTGTTTTCCGGCCTCTTCGCCAATTCTGTTGCCGCATACAGTGCTGCGCCCGAGGAAATACCAACTAGGATACCATCTGTTTTGGCCACTTCTCTCGCCGCGTTATATGCGTCATCATTTTCCACGGTAATGATTTCATCCACAACGGACAAATCCATGACACCCGGTACAAATCCTGCACCGATTCCCTGAATTTTGTGAGCACCTGCTTTTCCGCCGGATAATACCGGAGAACTTGCCGGCTCTACCGCAACAATTTTGATATCCGGATTTTTTTCTTTCAATGCCGCACCATTTCCGGAAACCGTTCCGCCGGTACCTGCACCTGCAACAAAAATATCTACTTTTCCATCTGTATCGCGCCATATTTCCTGCGCCGTTGTCTTTTTATGCGCCTCCGGATTTGCCATATTTTCAAACTGTTGCGTGATAATGGCATTTCCATATTCCTTTTGCAATTCTTCCGCTTTTTTGATTGCTCCGGCCATGCCTTCCGCACCCGGTGTCAAAACTACCTCTGCGCCCAATGCCGCAACAATTCTTCTTCTCTCAATACTCATCGTCTCCGGCATCGTCAAAATAAGACGCAACCCTTTTGTAGCCGCCACAAATGCAAGGCCAATTCCGGTATTGCCGCTAGTCGGCTCAATGATAACCGTATCCTGATTAATTTTCCCTTGCGCGATGCCTTCTTCTATCATCGCAAAAGCAACTCTGTCTTTAACACTTCCGAGTGGATTAAAATACTCCACTTTCGCAATCAACGTAGCCAAAAGTCCGTTCTTTTTTTCATAATTTGTAAGTTCCACCAATGGTGTGTTACCAATCAATTCTGTCAAGTTTTTTGCAATTTTACCCATTTGTCCAATCCTTTCTGTCATACCTAAAATGCATCAACTATTTTTATTCTTCTGCCAGTCTATCAAATCCTGCAATGTCACACTGTTTACAACATCTTCCACCGCCTGATAAACTTTTTCCCAAAGCGGAAGCGTAATACAGTCTTCCTTTCTCTCGCACATATTTGTCTCATCTTCCAAGCAGGCAACCGGACACAATTTTCCCTCTGTCAAACGAAGTATACTCCCTACTGTATATTCATTTGGTTTCTTCACAAGATGATAGCCTCCTTGCGGTCCTCTCAAACTTTTTACAAAACCTGCTTTTACCAGGACAGATACAATCTGTTCTAAATATTTATCCGAAATTTCTTGACGGTTCGCGATTTCTTTTATTCGCACCGGATCATAATTCTCATGAATTGCTAAATCCAACATTAATCTCAGTGCATATCTTCCCTTTGTTGAAATTTTCATTGTTCTACCTCTTTTTAATTTCCTATCTAAATAGTATGATACATTTTACTTCATCATATCTTGTTTATTCCTACACGTCAACCGCAAATAAAATATTGCTATTTTTGGATTATTTTATCCAATTTTGCAATATCGTATTATTTCAGCGTATCAAAACAGCCATTCTACGTTTGTTCCGCCATTAATCTGCTACTATATTTTTATTTTTAGTTTGTAAATGGTAATATCGTACTATTTTTTGTTGATTACTGAAAATTAAAGTTGTATAATGACATTATATTAACCGTATATTGACTATCTTGATAAAGGAGGGGAACCGGACATGGAAAACAGAAATAGCATAAAAGACATGGATTCGCTTTATATTCCGCAAAATGACGAGAATATAAATTATCCGGTGAATACTACCTTTGTCGATTTAAACCGTATGTATATGGGACAAATGCGTTGGCATTGGCACGAAGAGATTGAACTGATTATTATTAACAATGGCTATGCCACCATTTGTATTGATGATGAAACAATCACTCTGGCTGCCGGTCAGGCGATTATGCTAAATCAAGGAATTTTGCATTGTGTAAAACCAATACCAAACGAAAAGTGTACGTTTTACTCTATGCTGTTTCACCCTTCTTTTTTGTTTAGTTACGGACAGGCCTATCTTTCTTCAAAGTATTTGGCACCGGTCATTGATTCAACGTCCTTGAAATACTTATTGATGGATGAATCTGTAACATGGCAGGCAGAATTGATTGAACATATCAACAATGCCATTGCAGCCAATTTGACACGTAAGTTTGGTTTCGAACTTGTGACAAGAGCAGAACTCACTTTATTTTGGACCGGTTTGTTGAAACTGTGTACAAAGGACGATTCCCCTATCGAAACAGCTACCATTGAAGTTTCTGCAGACTCCAGACGCGTCAAACAGGCTATTATGTACATAGAAAAACATTATGCAAGCGCGATTACGTTGGAAGATATCGCAAATTCCATTCACGTTAGCAAAAGTGAGTGTTGCCGTTGTTTTAAACGAACACTCAAAATCACACCAATTGAATATGTTATGAAATATCGAATTTTTGAGTCTACACGCAAAATACGACGAGACACCCCTGATTCCAGAAGCATCTCGTCTCTTGCCGCATCTGTAGGTTTTAACAATACAAGCTACTTTAATAAGCTTTTCAAAAAATATTTGAACTGTACACCGAGACAATACAAAGCCATGTTGGAAAAAGATTCCTCCATGCGTTATCTCTCGGGACCATTTCATCCGCAAGATTCTTTCTTTTCATCTTAGGACCTGTCATGACAGGTCCTTTTTTATTTGCATATTATTGGGCGAAAAATACTTGCAGTACTTTCACAAGGTATGCTACATCTTTTGCGCCGGCTGTCTCGACCGCAGAATGCATGGCAAGCTGCGCCAAGCCGATATCTACCGTATTGACTGACACATGCGCTGTGGAAATATTGCCAAGCGTAGAACCGCCTGCAATATCCGAACGGTTGCAGTACGTCTGAACCGGTACCTCCGCACGCTTGCACAAATCTCTCATAACAGCAGCAGACAACGCATCCGTCGTATATTTCTGGCTTCCGTGGTATTTGATGACAATGCCGCCATTCAAATACGGACGGTTTGTCGGGTCGGCCTTTTCCGGGTGATTCGGATGTACCGCATGGGCATTGTCCGCAGAAATCATAAAACTGTTGGCAATCATGCGGCAAAGCCACGATTTGTCTTTTCCGAAAGACTCCTGAATGCGCGTCAAAATGTCGGTAAGGAACGTAGAATCTGCTCCCTGTTTTGTTCCGCTTCCCACTTCTTCGTTGTCAAAAATGACAGAAACATTGCAAAATCGTTCCGCATTTCCCGCCGTGGTAATTGCTTCCGTTGCCCCGAAAGCACACTCCAAATCATCCAGTCTGGGCGCACAAATAAACTCTTTGTTTGCACCAAACAACTTGCCTTTTTCGCGGACATACAAAAACAAATCGCTGTCCAAAATTTCCGTTGTCTCTACGCCTGCTGCCATCGCAACTTCCTGCAAAAAATCACTTCCGTTTTCGGCCCCGGCCCCCGCATAAAGCGGCAACATATCCGTCTGGGCATTGTACTCTACCCCTTTGTTCATGTCACGATTCATGTGAATGGCTACATTCGGGATCAGAAGCAAATCTTTGTCGATATTGACATTCTTTGTAACAAACGCATCACCCTCTTTTACTACAATCCGGCCTGCTACCGACAACGGTCTGTCAAGCCAGGAAGACAAAATCATACCGCCATACTTCTCCGTATTTAATTTTACGTACTGTTCTTCCACTGTAATCTGCGGATTTGCTTTTATTTTAAAAGTCGGAGAATCACTGTGCGCCGCTACAATATGGAAGCCGTCCGGCTCTTCTTTTGGCATTGTCACAGCGGCAACGGAAGAGCCGTTTCGCACAATATAATACTTGCCCTGCGGCTTTAATTCCCACACGTCTTCTTCCCGCAACGGTTCAAAGCCTGCTTCCTGAAGTTTGTTACAAATTTCTTCCACCACGTGGAAGCTGCTCACTCCTTTGTCTACAAATGCCAATAACTGTTCTGTCATTTCTCAAATGCTCCTTAAATCTTTTCTGTAATCTTACCTTCCCGATATGCCAGCAAAAGTTCTTCCAATTCTTCTATATTTTCCAAAATTTCTTTTCCGTTATCGGTATCGGCAACCAATTTTCGTTTTACAACCTGTTGTACCAGTACGCGCTGTGAATGAATATCCTTTCCTTCCCGCACTGCTTTGTCTATCGATTCAAACGGTTCATGCGCCGCCAGCACAAGTCCGTAAGAATTGTAAATAAGCGTATATCCTGCAATACCTGTCTTTGACTGGTACGCTTTCGAAAAACCACCATCGATAATAAGCAACTTGCCATTGCACTTAATGGGCGATTCACCTCGCTTGGATTCCACCGGAATATGGCCGTTAATAATATGGGAGTCCCCGTCGTCCTCCAAACCAAATTCCGTCAATATTTTGTTGACGATTTGTTCGTTTTCCAAAAAGCGATAATACGGGTTTTTGGGCTCGTGGTACGTCTCCTTATCTTCCACAAAATAACGCTCAAATGTGGTCATTTTTTCTTTTCCGAATACCGGAGAATTTTTGTTTGCCCAAATAAACCACAACAAATCAAGACCTTGTTGCTTGTCTTCGCTCTCGATGGAATAATACGCTTTTCTCGCATATTCTTCCAACAAGTCGGATCGTAGCCA
>JAZQDM010000095.1:0-1718 GCA_045546775.1 Lachnospiraceae bacterium
ATATACACCACCTCAAAACGTTTGTCAACAACTTTTTTACGTTTATCGTTAATTTTTTAATCTTTTTTCGTTTTTCATTCTTCGTAACCGCGGAAATAGTTGGAAACTGCTATATTTTTTAACCTTTTGAGCATTCTATAAAAAGGAGGTGCACCATATGCGGATTGAGAAAGAAACCACAAAAGCCATTGCAATACAACTTTTTTGGGAGCTTATCGGCAGTATCTTAATCGCCGCTGCCATCTACAACTTTGCAGTTCCGGCGGCCTTTCCTATGACAGGTTTTTCCGGCATTGCAATTGTTTTGTATCGTTTGGCACAAGTTCCTATTGGTCTGACAACCATTTTGCTGAATATTCCGGTGGCTTTGCTTTGCTATCGTCTGCTTGGAAAACATTTTCTTCTAAGTTCATTACGGTGCATGGTAGTTTCGTCTGTTTTCATCGATTATGTTGCACCTCTTTTTCCGGTCTATACGGGCGATCGGCTGCTCGCTGCTTTAACAACAGGTGTGCTTGGCGGCATCGGTTATGCTCTTATATATATGCAATATTCCTCCACGGGTGGCATTGATTTCATTATCATGGCCATTAAAGCCAAACGTCCTCACCTTTCTGTTGGAAAAATCGCATTCCTTGCAGATATCGGAATTATCGTCGTGGGGGGAATTTTACTTCGGGACATTGATGGAATTATCTACGGTATGATTGTGAACTATCTTTTTGCTTTTGTAGTGGATAAGATGATGTACGGCGTGAACGCCGGGAAGCTGGCAATCATTGTCACCAGCTATGGAAAAATGATAACGAATGTAATTAATCATTGTTGCGGGCGTGGAACTACGCTCATAAAGGCCCAAGGTGGTTTTCAGGGCGACGACAAAGACATCGTGCTGTGTGCTTGCAATAATAAGGAGATGTATTTGGTACAGGTCGCCGTAAAGTTTGCAGACCCGCATGCTTTTTTAATTGTACTGGAATCCAGTGAAGTACATGGGCAAGGGTTCCGGGTGTTACAGGTTGGTGAACGGCAAAATTCTTAATTATTCTTTGACATACAAAAGCCTGCAACCACAAGGAATTGCAGGCTTTACTCTTCTTTTCTACTTTCCAAACTTCAGACATCCTGCTTTGCAGGCGTCCACACATTTTCCACATTTAATACACTCAGCAGATACCGAAATCTTCTCCGGTGACAAGTCTACCGGGCAGGCCTTCCGGCAGGCCATGCAATTCGTACAACCAGCCTGCTCCCATCTTATCTGCACCAAACTGAACTTATTAAACCAACCATAAACGGCACCCAACGGGCACAAATACTGGCAGAACGGACGGTACACTTTCACCGACAGCAATACAATTCCCACAAGAATAGCTGTTTTCCAATAGAATAAGCCACCGGCCTGCGCCCGCAAATTAGCATTTGCGGTAAGCAGTGGTATCGCACCCATAAAGGTCCCCGATGGGCACAAATATTTACAAAATGCCGGCACTTTTGCAAGCCCTGTAAAGACATACGATGAGCCAACAATTACCAGTCCAAACAGTACCACATATTTTCCATATTTCAAAATTTCATGGTGCGGCAATTTCTTTTTCTTATAAAAGAATGGAATTTTATGTAACAAATCCTGCAACAATCCAAACGGACACAACCAGCCACACACAAATCTTCCGAAAATACTTCCGAAAATAAATAAAAATCCTAATACTGCAAAC
>JAZQDM010000096.1:0-2289 GCA_045546775.1 Lachnospiraceae bacterium
CTTTCGGCTTTGCTATATACAAGCATGGATTTTGCGTTTTATCCAGTGTCCTGTCCTTAATTCTGCGCAAAATAGCCGAAACAAGGTCAACGGCCTGCTGAATATGCTCGGGAAATTCTTTTTTTTCAGCCATTTTTGCTCCTTCTGATATCTGAAAGTTTCATCTTGCCGCTGGTGGTAGGTTGCGGTCTTTCCCCGATGCGGCGGTCGGAAAGACGGATCATGGGTTTACGGTTTGTTTTCACTGGCAGAGTTTCCGGTAAGGCTCCTATGAGAGACTATTTGTCAAGTCGTGTTTGCAAAAAAACGTTAAAAAAGTTAATAATCAGCGAAAGATGATTCCTAAAAGGTATGCTTTTGTCTTGCTCCTATTCGCGTTCTGTAATGCTTCTGCCGAAAGCGACGCCTGATAAATGTCCGTCCCGATGTCTTCAATCTACGCCACAATCTTCTTTGTGATATTGGCAATATCAGACTCAGCCTTAGCACGAGATCATCCGGACTGGACAAAAAGCAAATCCTGAAAAATCTTCTTTTAACTATTTTTTCTTTTGGTTGTTTTTCGTTGATTAAACTTAATCAAGCACATCTGTTCTGTTTATTAGCAGCCTTGAAATGTGGATCATATTTCACATCAGGATTTCTCCACAATGCCAGCATTGTAATTGCCAATTTGCGGGCAACCGCAATAGTCGCTTTCTTTTTGGCAATTCGTCCTCCTCTTTGTGCAATCCGATTGCCAAAGTCACGCTAATCACAATCTTCACCGAATGGTCCCATAATGTATTGTGCCCCTTGCACAAGTAATCTTCTTAAAAGTTTATTACCGCTTTTTGTGATTCCAAGTTGTTTGTCTGTTTCACCAGATTGATCCCGTTTGGGGACTAATCCAAGATATGAAGCACATTCTTTTGAACTGAATCGGTTGGGATCACTGATGATCAAGGCAAAACTTAACGCAATAATAGGACCAACGCCCTTTACTTGTTGAAGAATTTTTGTTTCCGGATACTCTTCAGCAATTTTCTTTAGTCTTTTATCGTAGCTGCTTATATTGTTGTTGATTGCGGTCAAAACAGAAAACAATCCTCGTAAATTCTGACGGATTTCTTTGGGCAGTACAGAATACATTTTACTTATTGTTTCAATAGAATATTCTGCATCATCTATTCCGAGACTACGGACAAATCCACGGATAGCATTGACGATGCAGGTTCTTTCTTTCATAAGCAGATCACGGGCTTTTATTGCAAGTAATGCTTCCTGACGTGTTTTGCTCATTAATCTGACCGGGTGCAGCAGTTTTTTATCTGCTCTGGCAACACGGGCTAATTTTTCCGCATCAATACGATCACTTTTCTTATCACCTTTATAAATAAATGCCAAATCACGAGCATGTGCAACTATAACTTCATATCCTCGCTGTTCAAGGCAGTGACTTATCCAGGCAGAATGTGTGCCAGTTTCAAGTGCAACAGTTATTGTTTTTGAAGGAAAAGGTACTTTATCGAAAAAGTCATTCAAACTTTTTTGATTATTTAGGATTTTACCAAATGGCACTCCTTTTTCGCCTTTCAAAGCAAAAATTTCAATAGTTTTTTGTGAAATGTCCAATCCGAAGTAGATTTTTTCCTGTTCCTGTGATACATTATTCATGGTTTGTCCTCCTGATTTTTGAAGCGCACTATGCGACTTCGGTGTTCTTGGATTAACATAAATCCGTTTTTATCAAGAGGCAAACCATTTTTTGTTTTCAGACATAAAAAATGAGAGACCTCTTGTGTCTCTCATAATATCTGCGCCGTGACAAGGTGTGGAAAATAACCATCCACCTTCGCCACGGCTACGGCGGACAAGCCGAAAACGCACCATTTTCAGATCTCTGCAAGAATTTTCAGACATTTTTGAAGACTTTTGAAATTGCCACAAGAGAAAAAAATATATAAAAAGGCTTGAAATTTCTGCAAAGGTGATATATATTACTTGAAACTTTACGGGGTAGTAGCTCAGTTGGCTAGAGCACCACGTTCGCATCGTGGGGGTCGTGGGTTCAACTCCCATCTACTCCACCAGGCTTCACAAAGGCAACCAAAGAAATTTGGTTGCCTTTTTTACGCCCGGGCAAGCCATTGGCGCAGACCGGAGCGGAAATTGGCGAAGCCAAAGTGAAGCCTGCCACGGCGTAGAGTTGCGCAGCAACCCGAAGCCGGGCGGTACGGACAAGTTACTCTACTGGGAATATATGCCCGGGCAAGCCATTGGCGCAGACCGGAGCGGAAATTGGCGAAG
>JAZQDM010000097.1:0-57093 GCA_045546775.1 Lachnospiraceae bacterium
ACCCAACTCCTTGGCTCACAGAACGACATGGCTACGATCCGACTTCGCCTGTCGTCGGTGTTTGTGAACCGTCGCCTGTTGTTGGTGTTGTCGGTGTTTGTGAACCGTCGCCTGTTGTTGGTGTCTGCGTACCGTCGCCCGTTGTAGGTGTCTGCGTACCGTCGCCTGTGGTAGGTGTCTGTGTACCATCACCTGTGGTAGGTGTCTGCGTACCGTCGCCTGTCGTCGGTGTTTGTGAACCGTCGCCTGTGGTTGGTGTCTGTGTGCCGTCGCCTGTTGTCGGTGTATCGGTCGTTGTACCGTCGCCTGTTGCCGGTGTATCGGTCGTTGTTGTATCTCCGTCTTCGGTTGTATCACCATCGTTTTCTGTGGAAGAATTCTCGTTTCTGTTTTGCATCATCATCGGTGCCGCATCTTCTTCAGAAGTAATGCTTGCCTGATACTCCATCAACGTCATATATGGTGTGTAAGTTACAATGGAACCGTTTGTCGTTCTTGTATAAATCATAGTATCCATAGACAGCTGTTGCAATTCATCGTCTGTCATGTGATACAAATCCCAATATTTTTCTACGCTATAATAGTTTTTGCCATTTGTTTCATCTACAACAGCTACTGCACCTGCCGTCGTAAAGTCAACCTGATATGCGCCTCCAAAAACGGGCTCATCACCGGTTGTATAGGTAGGGTCAAAAATACCGGTTTGTTTTAATCCGGGCGCAGTAATGGTTTCATAACCTTCTGCCTCCACCAGACTTTCTTCATATGGATCAGCGTAAGCGATTACCGGATATGCTCCTGTAATACCTTCATCCAAATAATAAGCTTCCAACGCATCTTTTTTATCTTCAATAAACTGTGCACGGTCTGCCGGATCTTCTATCTCGATCAACTGCTCCTGCCAGCTTATCCAGCGATTTTCAGTATCACTCCATTCCGAAAGGACAGGTTCGTAGCCACCTACAAGATATCCGATTTCTGCCGCATCTCTATCCGGCACGATTTCCAAAATCTTGTACGGTTCACCGCTCTCGGCTACCTCTGATTTAATTTGCTCAATACCAAGAAAAGTCTCTGCCGCTTCCGACTCCAATGTCTTATTTGCAATCGTTGTCACAACAACAGCAGTAGCAATGACGCCTGCCCCCGTTGCCGCCACAAAACGCTTCCATCGACTTTGTTTTGTATTTTTTCTCATGCTTTTCCTCATTTCTTATACCTTGTCACTTACGAAATTTCGTATCTACACTTTGTAAAGTGCTTTTGTATTGGCACCGGATACTCCGGTGCCATGTTTGGTTTATTGATATTCAAAATTACAATATGTTGAAACACCTGTTGAATTTCCATCTTGATCAAGCACAGTCACTTTAACAGTCATACTGAGCAATTTGACTTGTCCTTTGTCACAGCCTGTGACCTCAAAACCTACCGGAATATTATATCTTGTTCCATAAGCCGGATCCGCATCATAACGTTCCCAGTTTGCACTTTGAATTTCAAATTTCGGTGTTACAACAGCACCTGCCGGTGCATCATACTGTATATCAACCACTTCAAGAAGATATGGTTTATCATTTATGTCTGCATACTGCCATTTCTTTAAGTAATAAGCGTATACATCCACCTCAACCCACGTTTTGTTGTTATAAATGTTATCTTGTGGGTATACATGATTCTGTCCCTTAATGGAAACAGCCGGAAGGAAATACAGATATTCATTTCTCCATGTACTTCCGTCTTTCATGATGCCAAATGCAGCTACTTTAATATAAGCACTTCTGTTTGCCGGGAAACCTTCTTTTATGTTGAAACCAAAACCACCAACATTTTGATCAAGTTTAATTACATCTTCGCCATCATTTAATTTTTTTAATTCTTCCTTTTCTCCCGGAATTTCGTTTCCATAAATATCACATACATACCAGTCCCATTTCCATTCCGTTGTCTGACTTGTGTCCGGCCAGTCATCTACTTTATGAATATAGATTTCGTTTCCATCCATACCTCGAAGGAATTTGGACTGAATTCCCGGTCCATATGTTGTTCTAGCAACTTTTGTCACGCCTGTAGCCGGGTCAGTAACATGAAGTTCAATCGGAATTAAAACTCCGTTTGTTTCTGCCTGCTTTGTGACTGTAAGTGTAAATGTAGTCTTATTCCAAACCATGGAATTTTTATTTTCCAAGTATTGATGATAAGTTTCCGGTATTTTCCACTCATACTGGAAGTTTGCTGCTTCACTTGCTGTATAACCTTCTGTTTCTACTTTGGAATCATAATTTGCTGTGAGTTCCATCATAGATACCGGAATAATATAAGGTGTGAAATTTCTAGCTAATTCACCCTCTACTGTAACCATTCCTGCCACTTTTGAGCCGTTTGACAATGTAGCTTCGATAGATAACATAGAGTTTGACTCATATGTATGTACACTTAAACTACCAACGCCGTCCGCGCCGATTGAAATCGTACTTACCGCATCCTGTGTCAAAATATCCCAGGAAACTACCTGGCTTGTAATGTTCTGGTGTGAATCTTTTGTAAACACATAAAGACTGTAATCATTGCCACGTTCTACTACTGTGCCAAGACCTATTGCCTGTAAGCTAATCTCCGAACCGGAAATCCAAAGCTCACCATCTTCCGGATCGACTCTGACATCATCAAACACGGCTTCCGGATCATCGGAAAGCATCATACGGTTACGCAATGTAACAATCGGTGTTGATGCATAAGCAGATCTTCCCGAGCTATCTTTACATTCAATTTCAAATTTTACAGAACGCACGAATTCATGAATGCTTCCATCGTCATCCTGTTCCGAATAAACATCGGACAAATCCGCAACAAAGTTTTCTACGTTATCTGCCAATAACTCTTTGTCATGAATGGGCGAACCGGTTTCTGTATATGTATCTGTAGCAGAATCGTACGCTACATCCCATTTGGAATAAGTCAGTTCTTTTTCTGTTTTATCCCACTGAATCATTTCTTTTGTGTAAGAAACGGTACCACTTTCTTCTGTCGCATTGTACATAATCAAGTCATAGGTAGCTGTTTCATCTTTTGCAGATACACCGCCGTTAACATCAATGATCAAATCCTCGATTTGTCCAATTGCTGCTTCTGCCTCTTTTTGTACGTTGGAATCTGCATTACCACGTGCAAACGTGTCACCACTTGTCACCATAAAGGAAGTGACAACTAAGACAACGACTGCCAAAATTGCAATTG
Source organism: Lachnospiraceae bacterium (assembly GCA_045546775.1). Taxonomy (GTDB): domain Bacteria; phylum Bacillota; class Clostridia; order Lachnospirales; family Lachnospiraceae; genus RGIG3002. The sequence continues at coordinate 3,238 of JAZQDM010000097.1, forward strand.
AGATAACCAATTCTACTAACGTAAAACCTTTGTTCTTTCTCATACTCTCCTCCTAGTTCATCACACGCTCCATCACGTGTTTACCGGTTGCTTTATACAAAGTAAATTTGTATGTTCTACCGCCCTGTTTTACGAAAATCTCGTCGCATGCCACGGTAATACCGGTACTTGTTTCAAAACTTTTAAATCCCCCACTGACGCGGTCAAATGAAATTTGAATTTTCTCTGACTGTCCCAGCGTGTAAGTGGAGCCGCCGCCTACAAACTCGAGCGTTACACGGCTACTTCCAATCTTACGTTTTTCTATACTAACCATCGTATTACCAACTACTTTTTCCGGTGCAAAGTACTCTGCATACAAACCACCGTCTGCATCGTAGCTGATTTCTACATAGCAATCTGCCTCCGCAGATCTTGTCTGTGCGTAATTCTTTTCTGTTTCCAGCACGGAACTCAAGTTGTTCGCCACTTCTTTTGCATACTGACCGCTTAATAATGTGAGACCATAAAATGTAATTCCGCTAACCACTGCCAAAATTCCAATAACAATGATTAATTCAACAAGTGAATATCCTTTATTATCCTTCATCCTGTAGTCTCCTATTTCTTAGACCAGCGCTCATAAACAATCAACTCAGACATGGCAATTGCATTGTCAGAATCCGTTGCCAAATCACTATTTACGCTCGTATAGTTTTTACCATCATTAAATACGTTAAATACATAGTATTCTGTGCCGTCACTTGCTTCTTTTTCTGCAAGAAGAATCTGTGTGAATTCATCAATCGTAAGAGCATCAATAGCGATGTTACCGCCGCTTCCTACAATAATATCTTCCTGTGCAAGAATAAGTCCGTTAAAGCTTGAGCTTACTCGTACGGTACCGTTACTGATTACCATTTTGATAGAATCCGGTGTGCTGCCGTCAATTGTGTAATCACCTAATGTGAGTACTGCGGTCATCGTATCACCGCCTACGTTTGCATCAATCTGTACAGAGTTTGCACCAACGCCACCCAATTCATGAATAACATCTTCCAATTTTTCCTCAGAAATAATGTTATTGAATGCGGTACGTGTCAATTCCTGTGATGTAAGCTGTGCAACGTTTTCTACCATTTTTGCACTCAAAGCTCTGTAAATATCACTCTTTGTAACTGCAACAACATCCGCTCTTTGTACTTCCGCATAGGTGTCAGTGGCTGAAATAAGGCTTCCGCTTCCGCCACCTTCGTATGTCAACATATTACCGCCGAGATACAAATATGCCATAGAGCTTGTGTCGCCCATACTGATTTCATCTACATACAATTTTGCATATTTGTCTACTTGTGACTGGTTTACTCCGTAATAATCTGCAAAATAGCTGTTTGCTGCGTTTTCATCTCGGAAACGCATGTAGAAGTATACTAATGTTCCGGCCTGACTGTGTTTGAACACAATTTCCGGTGCGAATCCGGTTACAAAACCGGTATCATACATAATTTCTTCCTGATCCATGTAATAATCAAGAGATCTGTTACCTAAAGAAGAAATGGAACGGTTACCGTCTACAAGCAAATACTTGGTCGGGTCACTCATCAATTCTTCGTATTCTTCCAATTTAAGCGGGTTGCTTCCGTAAACAGAGTCGCCTACTACACCGGATTCACTGATTTCACAACCGATTGCTTCACCCGGAATTAAGTATGCCAACTGGTTACTCTTAATGGCAACTGCTTCCGCTGTCAAAATATCTTTTTCATTTTCCTTTTCGTAATCATCGGTTCCTTCCGGATTGCTTTGTGCTCTTTCTTCATCGTATGCGGTTGCAACATAAGCACGACCACTGATGTTCATACTCTCAAGTCCGGAGAAATCCAACGCACTGTCACGACCGTTTACAACAATCGCACTACTTGTTTCCGCTCCGGTAACATCGTTACCAAAACCGGAATACTCACCCCGTAAAACCAACTCGCTGTTAAGACCTTCCAACGTGGTATCGTCCTTGATACTTGTTTTGCCGGAAAGGCTTGCATCGGCGGAATCGAGAATAAGGTTTGCACCCCAAAATTCTATATCATCTGTCTTAATTGTCGCCATTTCAACGGTAACATCTTCACGGCTGACAACTACAATCTTATCATCCTCGGATGCGTCGTCCGGTTTCTGGAATGTAATAGTACCACCCATGAAAGAAGATTCGCTACCGCGTCCTACTTCCATGCTACCACTGTACACACCACCGCTTACTGTAACGCTGCCGCCGCTTGTTGTACTACCGATTTTGAGTGTCTCATCGGCAACAAGACAATAGTCGTGAATAGACGGGAAGGCAGTTTCCTGTGCAAACTGCAAATCCGGAACCGCCATACGGATATCGGTACGGATAATGGAAATATATCCTTCTCTGTTTACATAAGAAACTCTCAAATTCTTGATAACAACGCCGTCGTCTCTTTTTACAAGCTGGCATTTGCCGTTGTCTATATCAGACTCTACAATTGCACCGTAAGTTGCTGTACCATTTTGGAATGCAGCTCTTGTTGCATCGCCGTTACCGCGTGTCTCCGTTGTTACGTAAGAACGCAATTTAGCCAAATCGCAATACCCCGGATCGGCTGTATCCTCCAAAATATCATACAAATCTTCCAAATATAAATCTGCAAACAACTGTCTTCTCTGTCCTGAAGAATCGTACAATGCATAATTTACCATAACTTCGTTGTACGCTTCTCCCATGGAATCGGAAACATCAATCTGCAGACCGGCATTGATTTCATCCAAAACGGTCTCTGCAGAATAAAAGTTGTTCGCTGCTTTTTTGTTTATCATACGCATCTGGTAGCCGGAATAAGCAACAAACATAAGTACTCCAGCCAGGATACTGATAAATGTCACGATAATAAGCACCATTCCCAGTGCACTACCGCGGTTATCCCGATACAAATTGTTCTGGTTTTTCTTCCTCATTCTGTAACTTCCTTCCGTTTATTCCAGTTTAGAACCGGTCATGGATACAACCGGCGAATCTACAAGGGGATCTTTTCCCTCTTCAAAAACTTCTACTTCCATTATGTAAATACGGTCTTCTGCTTCTTTGGAACCAAGTGGTCTGAGAGAAGCCGCTTCGATAATGTTGTCTCTTCCAACAAGACCGCCTGCACCGCCTACATTTTCAAATTCCAAATCCACTGCGGAACCAAGGCCACTTTCACCAACACCATCAATCTTTAAGTTGGTCCAATATTTCGCACAAGTTTTTCCTCCGTCCAAACCATCTTTGATAATCAGAGTAGGCTTGTAATCGGACGGTGTCTCTTCTACCGCTGTACCCGCTTCGTTCATGATATCCTGTCTTACAACATAGATATTGATCGGAAGCTCGGCATCGTTTTCTATTACAATAATATCTTCGTTTCCAGATCTCGTCTCATAACGCGGTCCGAAAAACAAATACAAATTTTCCAATTCAATACGGTTACCGTCTTCGTCGTAGCTTTGCGCATTGTCAAAAATAACCGTTTCTGTTTTGTACACATCGCAACCCGGTGGCATCAAATCCTTATGGCTTGCGTCTACTTTGTACTCATAAATAACTCTTACTTTTGTAATCATACCGTCGCCCAAGTCACCTTGTGCAATCTGTACGGTAATCGTTCTCTGTACATCTTCTGCGTAATCCACATCACCCAAGTGTACAAACGCAGGGTCGGAATCTTTCCAACCGGCAAAAATCGCCTGCACCTCTTCTTCCAAACCGGCTGTAACTCCGGCTCTTCGGATGTTTTCCGCATAGGTAGCACTGCTTGCACCGTTGATTTTGTTAATCTGGATTACTTCTGTTGTGTTCTGGTCATAATAACGTCCTGCACTGTCGTTTCTGTCCGGTGTCAGTGAGACGTACACATCAAATCTTTTTCCATCGCTGGAACCGTCATCACGGATTCCTTTTCTTTCAAAGGTATAACTGCCTTCGCTCTCATCGCTTGTATAAGTATAAAGCGGTGTGGAACCGTCTTCACCAACCATAGCAATGATATCTTCAATCTTTTCTTTTTCAAAGAGCTCCATCTCGTTTTGGGCAAGTACGGTCGCTCTCATCTGGATTCTACTCCTTGCATTTACGCGAAAGGAGGTAACAAAGCTGTGAATCATAGGCGTAATAATCAGTGCCAACACGGCTATTGCGATAAGCAATTCCACAAGGGAAAAACCTCTATTATCTCTTTTCTTCATGGCTTATGTTTTACTCCTTTCGCCTCAATTAGTTCAAGTTTTATTCTTCGTCTTCGGATTCTGCGTCAGCTTCTTCGCCCTCTGCGTTCTCGCCTTCCGCATCCTCTTCTGTCATTTCTGTTCTGGCGGAGCCTGTTGCAACACTCCAGAGATTTGTTGTTCCCAGCGGCATTGTCGGGATATCTACTTCTACGTAAGGTACATCAGTTCCTGTCATTGCATAGAAGTCTATTTCCATAGAACCTTCCAGGAAACCTTCTTCCTGCACTTGCAATTCTAACGTCTGAATGGATTTTCTGCCCGGCATTGCATAAATATAATCGAGCATATTTTTCAAGCCGTTTCCGGTTGTCTTGATACCAACTGTTGTTGTCGCCTCCCACAGTTTTGAGCCGTCGTCTTCGAGTGTATAACCGTCGTCTGTCTCTGTGGAGCCTGTGTAAGCAACTTCTACCGGGGACTCAAAAGCGATTTCCGGAACTTTTGTATCGTTTGTTCCTTTAAGTTCCATGTTGTAAAGATACATAATGATATCTTCCAGATAAAGACCTGCCGGGAATTTCCGTGCAATCTCATCGCATTCTGTTTTCATCTTTTCTGTATCAGCAATGTATTCGTCCTTTTTGGCATCCAGCTCTTCCAAACGGTCAAGCTGTTCTTCCAACGTTTTGTTTTCTTTTGCAATTTCTTTTGCCTTATCTTGATTTTTTGTGAAAACAAACCTCCAAGATGCAAAAGCAATAAGAACACCTAATAAACCAAGTAAAATCTGTATGTCTCTCTTTTTCATGTTTTATTTCCTCCTATTCTTCTGCACTTTCTTCAGTCTGTGTTTCTTCTTCTGCGGCTTCGCCATCTTCCGCAGCGTCTTTTCCTCTCGGAAGTACTGCATTCATATCGCCGTCTTCTACACCTGCATAGTATACTTCCACTGTATAGTATACTACCGGAAGCTCTTCTAACACTTCGCCCGGCATAAGAGCATTTTTGTCCACCATTTCGGAAATACCAATCTTGGACTGGTCGATAGACTCAAACGTATTAAATGCCTGCAATACTTTTGCAGATGCCGCTTTGTCCTCTACCATCAAAGTAAGTGTTACGCTCTCTGTTGTTGCTTCCATACTTTCCACACTAATGGAGGAAGGCATTTTTTCTTCCATCTCTTCGATGAATTTTACAAGACGGTCATTCGGTGTTACTGTTCCGTTGTAGAATGTATTCATCTTTGTATGAACATACTGCTGTTGCAAATATTCTTCATATATGTCTTCTGCTTCTTCCAGCTTTTTGATTTTTGTTTCCAACTCTTTCTGCTCGGATTTTGCCATAGACACGTTAACAAGGGAGTATGCTGCCAAAACAACACCGATTACAACACCTGCTACAAAAACAAGCATGGCAAGCTTGTCCATATCCTGTCCCTTCGGAACGAGCTGCATTTTCTTGCCGGCCTGTGCTTCCTGTCCTACGAAACCAAGAGGATTGATAGCTGCACCGATACATGTCAAATACTCACCAAAGTTTGTATTTCTGAAGTGGTGTGCCCACTGTGCACCTGCGATTTCTCTAAAGTCGCGGATGTTAATTTCGTTGGCATCTTCAATCAATTCTGCAAGTCCTAAGAAGGAACCGCCGAAACCTGTCATATATGCAATATCAATCGGCTTGCCGCCACTACGATAGTAGTAGTCGATAACACGGGAAATACCGTTTACAAGGTAGCTGATGGAGTGTGTCATTGTTTCAGACAAGCAGTCCTGTTTTCTGAGAAGTGCTACCGCGTCATCGTAATCCTGTACACCAAACTCAGTACGGTTCATAAGAGCATGTACAACATCTTCTGCACCGTAAGAAACAATTCTCTGCAACGCGATTCTCTGCTCATCCAAAATAGTGATGATAGTAGAACCTTCGTCAATCTTTAAGAGCATCTGTACGCCGTCTTTGCAGTAGTTACGCATTACCTGGTAAATACTATTACCGCTGTAATCCATTGCGATGATAGAACAGCCGATTGCTGCAGCTAATTTGTAGTAACCTTGAATCATCGTTTTCGGAATAGCAAGTACGTTTACCTTTAACATTTTCGAATCGCCGGATTCGATTGTATCAAGCACGGTATGAGCGATTTCATACTGCTCCAAATCTACCGGGAAATATTCGTAAGCGTTTGCGTTTACTACGTCACCAACTTTGTTTTCTTTTACATACGGGATAGTGATTTCACGACTCGCAATTTTTGTGGAGTTCATTGTGAAGACTACCTGTTTTGTTTTGATACCGTTTGCCTGAAGAGCATAACCGATAACGTTGATAAGTTTCTGATCTACGAATACTTCACCATCGTTCAAAACACCTTCCGGTGTATTAAGGCATGTAGACCAATAAATTTTTTGATTTTTTGTTTTGTAATCAGTTTCGCAAATTCTGATTTTTGAAGTTCCTATTTCTATAGCCAATACTCTTGCCATGGATATTGTACCCCTTTCGTGGTCTTATTTTTATTTGAGTGCTTGCGTTATATAGAAAACTCATTTCGTTCATTGCACTCTTGCTGCGTTATATAGAAATTGTTTTTAAATAAAAAGATTGTTTGTTGCCGCTTTCTACATAAAGCAAGCATTCAAATGATTTGTTACAGTCCTAACGACGCAAAATACCATAAAATCCATTCGTTCAAAAACGATACGGAAAGCATCACGCCCACGGACAAGTACGGTCCCAGTGCCAACACATGGTCTTTTCCACTGACCCGCATGCGAATTACATGGATGACGGAACCGAGCAAACAGCCGATTGCAAAAGCAAATATGATATGCTTCCACCCAATCAGGAGTCCGCATGTCGCCATAAGCTTCACATCGCCGCCACCGATGCCGCGTCCTTTTGTAGCATAGTACAAAATAGCTAAAAAGCCACTGACACACACAAGACCGATTGCGTATGACGGCCAATTTGAAAAATCGGTCGCCACACGAATCAGTCCGAGTGCCAGTATAAATACATTTATCCCAAACGGAATTTCATATGTGCGAAAGTCGATGACGCTTATGACAAGCAATGCAGAAAACAGCAGCATATACAGTAGGGTTTCTACGCTAAAGCCGTATTTTGCAAAAAGAAGCCAATAAAGCACACCGTTTAACAGTTCCACCATAGGGTACTGCACGGATATCTTTGCTTTGCACTTGCGACACTTCCCACCAAGAACCAAATAACTGAACAGCGGTACTAAGTCGTACCACTTAAGCTGATATCCACAGCTCATGCAGTGGGAGCGCACCTTAGCAAGGTTCTCCTTTTTTGGTATACGGTAGATACATACATTTAAGAAGCTACCGATTACAAGTCCATATAAGAATACTACGATGTAAGGTGCCATTATTTCCAGCATGAAAAGTGTCCTTTCCTAAGTTAGTTTGGGTTAAATAATTTTGTGTCAATTCTCAATTGTCAGTTTTACAACACATTAGGTTGTAGGTTCTTCGTTTGCAGGAATTGTTTTCTTTAAGTACCAAGCATGTTTGTCATCATCGTACTCTAAGATAAGTTCAAGTTTTTCGTCTGTGAAAAGACCACTTTCAAGAGTCATGTCTGCCAATTCATCTGCTTCTTCATCAAACACACCCTGTTCATAAAGAATTGTTTCCAATTCTCCGGAAATAGTAAGTGTGTCAGTACCTGCGTCTGCTTTTACAGAATATTCTTTAGATGTGTCAAGTTTCATATCCGGGTCAGAAGCGATGATCTGCATAGCGCTTACGAACTGATCAACTGTTGTCTGGTCAGCTGATACTCTGGATCTTTCTACGTAACGGATGTACTGAGGTGCTAAAACACCGATTAATACTGCCATAATAGCAATAACGATGATAAGTTCAACAAGGGAAAAACCTTTGTTATTCATTTTTTTGTTCATGATTTTCAATCTCCTTTTCCATAATAATCTTTAGATTTAACAAATATATGATAAACACTGCCCTACCAGAGTTTAATCCAAAATTACATCGCATCCAGTGCTTCGTACATTTTCATCATCGGTGAAAGGATACATGCGATGAGGAATACTACTACTACTGCAAGTACGATAATGATGAGCGGCTCCAAAAGTGCCATCATGGACTGAACTGCCATTTCCACTTCTTCGTCGTAGTAGTCTGCCAGTTTATCAAGCATACTCTCTACGGAACCGGATTCTTCACCGATACGAATCATGTGATACACCATCGGCGGGAATAAACCGCTTGCTTCCAACGGTTGTGACAACGGCACACCTTGGATAACTTCGTTCTTTGCATCCATAAGGGCTTCTTTGAACCACACGTTTGTCATCGTGTTTGCTACGATTTCCAGTGCTTCTGTCATCGGCACACCTGCGGAGAGCAGTGTGGAAAGTGTACGTGCCAAAGAAGAAGACGCCGATTTTACTGTCAAGTTTTTGATTGCCGGAATCTTCAGTGCAAGCTTACCGAATAAATGCTGACCGTGATCAGTTCTTGCATAGTAAGCGATTGCTGCCACAATTGCGATAATCGCAATTGCAATCAAAATAAAGTTGTTTTTGATGAAATCACTGGCCGCCATAGCTGCTTTTGTGATTGCCGGAAGGTCTGTTCCCAAATCCGCAAACATGTCGGAATATTGCGGGATAACAAACACAAGCATAAGGATAATTACCGCAAGAGCAACTACTAAGAGTACTACCGGGTAAATCATTGCTTTTTTAACGAGTGCTTTTGTTTTTGCATTCTGTTCCATCTGGGAAGCAACACGTTCCATGGAGTTGTCCAAACTACCGGATGCTTCACCTGCTGCAACCATGTTTACCATGATTGACGGGAATATATTGGGATGTTCTGCCATAGAAACAGCAAGGCCTTCACCTTTTTCCAAGTTTGTCTTAACTGCTTCCAACGCTTTTCTCAATTTTTTGTTTTCTGTCTGTTCGCAAAGCATTGTCATCGCTTCTACGATACTAACGCCGGCCTTTGTCATACTTGTAAACTGACGACAAAAGATACCTAAATCACGCGGAGTCGGCTTACCACCGATTTCCAAATCAAGATCTTTTGTAAGCAAGCTCTGTTCTTCCAGCTTGATTACGTAGCCGCCCATACCTTTGACTTCGGCTCTGGCTGCTTCCAAAGACTCTGCTTCGATACTTCCTTTATGGATTTTACCATCCATACCTTGTACTTCATAACCAAATGTAGCCATCTTTTTTTCCTTTCCGGTTTGTATTTACTATATATCAAAGGATACTTTAACCATTTCTCCTATTGAGGTGATACCGTCAAGTACGTATTGTGTCGCACTCATACGAAGTGTGTGCATACCTTCCTGCAACGCCTGTTCCTTAATTGCATCTGCACCACCTTTTTTGCTGATGATACGTTTCAGCGTCGGTGTCATTTCCATAATTTCGTATACACCGATACGTCCGCGGAAACCGGTTTCTTCACAATTCGGACATCCGCACGAATCGTAAATCGTCAAGTCCTGACTTGCCGGTACCATCAAAAGTTCTTTCTCTTCCTCGGTCGCCTGACGTGCCTTTTTGCACTCCGGACAAAGCCTACGTACAAGACGCTGTGCGATAATACCGACGATAGAGTCCGCAAGCAAGTAAGATTCCAATCCCATATCTTCCAGACGGGTAATGGTTGCTGCAGTTGAGTTTGTATGCAAGGTACTAACTACCAAGTGACCTGTGATAGACGCCTGAACCGCAATACTTGCCGTTTCCGTGTCACGGATCTCACCGATCATGATAATATCCGGGTCCTGACGCAAGATGCTTCGCAGCGCGGAAGCGAATGTCAGGTTTGCCTTCGGATTAACGTGTACCTGATTGATACCATCAATGTTTGCTTCGACCGGATCTTCTACGGTGATGATATTAACATCTTCTGTGTTAAGTTCACTGAGCGCCGTATAAAGCGTTGTAGACTTACCACTACCTGTAGGTCCCGTAACGAGCAAAATACCGTGCGGGTTACTCAAAATGTGGTCGAATTTTTTCAGTTCGTCCGGTCGGAATCCAAGCTGGCTCTTTTCTCTTGTAAGTGCCGTCTTGGAAGTAAGACGCATAACGATTTTTTCTCCGTAAACAGTAGGCAGAATAGATACACGGATATCGTATTCCAAACGGTCTACTACCTGTGTGATACGACCATCCTGCGGTTTACGTTTTTCGGAAATATCCATACCGCCGATGATTTTGATACGGGCGGAAATGGACGGTAGCAACTTGTGGCTGTAAGTCGCTCTTTCATAAAGAACACCGTCGATACGGTAACGGATTCGAACCTGTCTTTCCATCGGTTCGATATGTATATCGGAAGCTCTCTGTCGTACGGCCTGCTCAATCATTTCTTTGACCATCATTACGATAGGAGAGTTGTTTACTTCATCATTGCTGTTGTCAACTTCTGCTTCTGCCGCTTCTTTTTCTTTTGTATAAGCTTCCAACGCATCGTTTACGTCGCCGGAACCGTAATACTTATCCAAAGCAAGCATCAAGTCCTGTGCCGTTGCAACAACCGGTTCTACCTGTCTGTTTGTGATAATAGAAATATCATCCATGGCGTTCATGTCAAGCGGATCTACCATAGCCAGACGGATAACGTTTGCGCTTTCCCGCGCATATTCAAACGGAAGCACTTGATTTTTCTTGAGGATTGCTGCCGGTACAAGATCCAACATTTCCGGAGCTACTACGACATTTCGAAGTTCGATCATGTCGATGCCGAGCTGACGGCTTAACGCCTTGGCAATTACCACATCGGTTGCCATATGCTCATCCACAAGCACTTCACCAAGCTTTCTGCCGGTACCTTTCTGTTTTTCGAGCGCTTTTTCAAGCTGTTCTTCGTTGATGACATTTTCCATAATGAGAACGTCACCAATTCTCAGTTTTTTTCTTTTAATTTCCATTTGGTCCTACTCCTAACCTTTATACAACAAAAACACTTGAAACTACACCGAATGAGGATTATTCCAAATGCCAACCTTACCGTTATTTATTTATACTCGCACTCTTTAAGGACAATTCCAATTGTCCACTTAAAATATGTATCACTTAAACACGTCCCCTTTTCGCATCACGAAAAACTTCATCACTTTTTTTCGCCGCGAAAGTTTTTTGAGAAACAAATTCTTAAAGAAGAAATGATTTCCTTAACGAAAAAGTTTTTCTCTCTCCCTGTTCCCCGCAATTATGCACTTTACATAATTTACATAATTACAAAAATATAATAACTGCAAAAAAAGTATAATGCAAGAATTTTGTTAACTAATTATTAATTTTTTTTAAAAAAATTCTTTTTTGTCGACTGTTTGACTAGACTTTGTTAAAAAATGTTAAAATATATCAATTCTATAGGCAGTTTTTGTCGTATTTTGTTTCCTGTTTTATGTCTATTTGATACTATTTCCCAATCTTTCGACACAAAGTCTGGACAATTCTTTTGTAATAATCTTGCCGCTTGCATTTAACGGGAAGCTGTCAAAAGGCAACACAAAGCGCGGCACTTTATACTCCGCAAGCTGTCCGGAAACAAACTGTGTCACTTCTTCTTTTGTTTTTTCCATGCCTTCATTCCATATAATGCACGCTACTACTTCTTCCTGAATAACCGGCGCCGGTACTCCTACAACGGCCACTTGTGCTACGCCTTCCATCTGGCACAACACATTTTGGATTTCCAACGGTGAAATATTTTCTCCGCCACGGATAATTAACTCTTTGATTCTTCCGCTAATATGCAAATAGCCTGCCTCGTCCAAAAATCCCAAATCTCCTGTAGCAAGCCAGCCTTCCGCAGAAACGGCTTTGCTTGTCTCCTCCGGCAAGCGGTAATAACCTTTCATGACATGGTAACCCCTTGTCATGATTTCGCCTTCCATGCCGGCAGGAACCGGCTTTCCATCTTTCCAAATAGAAACTTCTACATGCTTTAACGGGCGGCCTACACTGGCAGCTTTTTCTTCCAAACCGTCCCCCACTACTGTGGCGGATACAGCCGGAGAACATTCTGTCTGTCCGAATGCCATATGCAAATTGGATAATTTAAATTCCTCGCACACTTTCTTGTAATCGGTAGGCGCAATGGTAGAACCTGCCACCAAACCACCACGCAAGGAATCCAGACAATAGTTCTGACGTTTTTTGCTGTTTAACATTGCCAAAAACATAGTCGGAACTCCGTTAAACAACGTACAATTCCATTTTTCGATACAGGAGAACACTGCGCCGGTGCTAAAACGACGCACAATATTCATCGCCATACCGGTATGCAATGCACCGAGAATACCAACCGTAATACCAAAACAATGGAACAACGGCACCGCAAGACACATCTCATCTTCCAGCACCCATTCCATACAATCTACAAGCTCTTTGGAGTTGTTTACCAGGTTTCGATGAGTTAACATAACACCTTTTGCTATGCCGGTCGTGCCGGAAGTAAAAAGTATGCTGCACACATCGTCCGCCTGCATCGGCGCAACCCATTCACTCACAGCATCCTCGCCAAGTATCTCTTCTGCACGCTCCGGTTCCTCCGGCAAAAGAAACATCTCTTTTAACTTAGGCAATGCTTCTCTGTTCAAATGGGTAATACTTTCCATATGGTTGGTGTCTTTGGCACTGGCAGAATAAAACAAATATTCCACGTCACAGCGCTCCAGATTTTTTTCCAGTTCGCGCCATTTGTACGCCACGTTAAACAACACGGTAATGGCACCGATTTTTTGCAGTGCCAAAAACAAAAACACCCACTCTGCACTGTTTTCTGCCCAAATGCCCACGTGGCTTCCTTTTTGGATGCCCTGGCTGTTTAATTGTTTTGCCTTTTTGTCCGTGATAGCATCAATCTGTTTCCATGTGTATGCTACATCCAAATCGGTCATGCCGATGCGGTCCGGTGTTTCTTTTGCCCGGTCTTTCAAAAGTCCGGCAATTGTTCTTTCATCCATTGTAAAATAGCCTCTCTTATTGTTGTGTTACACATACAAATACCGGCGAACCACCTACTTGTATTTGTGCCTCTCCGTTCTTGACCGGAACGATTGTCGCATTTCCCATCAAATCGGTAACCTGTACTTCCTCGCCCGGTACTGCCAACACTACCGTTTCTGTCACGGACCACTGGTTGTTCCATGGCAGATTTGGTGTCCGCACACCGGCATCCAAGTCATCGTACGCCAAATGTTCTGCATTGCTCCACAAACATAGTACATAATCTTCTTTGTCTTTCAAATTGCATTGGAACGCTCTCGCCGCAGTGCTTTCTACGTCCACTTCCTCACAGCTTTCCACGCCATCCAACAAACCGTTTACATTTGCAAACATAAGTGCCGATGGTTTCGGCATAATACGTCCGTAAAAATCCGCCTGATAAAACATACCAAAATTGTCTTCCATATCGTGCGGGTCTATCGTTTGATACAAGTTTTGCTGGTCATACAAACAATATACATCCACTTCGTCTGCCCCGTAGGCTAACGCAAGCACCATTTCTCTCGCCGTAAAATCCGCCTGCGTCCGTAAATCCGCGCCGCTGGATATACCTTCCGTCTCTAACGGCGTAGTCGGCAAACCGCACTCATTCAAATACCACGGCATATCGCCCACTTTGTCTAAAAACTGTCTCGTGCGTATCATGGAACTTTCAAAGCTGAGTTCAATATCCGGATTTTTGATTAAATCCGGAGCATACGGAAACGAATACGCATGTGTCACAAGCACATCCTGCTTGTCAAGCGTACCCCATGCATCCAAACCTTCCAGCCATGCAGTTTCACTTTCGTACACACCGGCACCGAGATAATCCAAGCCATAGCTGTGAATCAAGTCACATCCGGCTGCCACGTGCACTTCATTAAAATAGGACATATACGCTTCTTTGGAATATCCATAATATTGTGCGTAAAGGTTTGGCTCATTTCCGGTCTCGCAACCGTCCAAATAGTCTGCCACCTCTGCCAGCGCCTCGTCCAACTGCCTCCGGTATGTAAGCGCATCCAACGGTTCCGCCCAGTTATCTAACAAAAGGAACTGACCGTGTGTACGCACACCGGCATCGTTCAATTTGGCAAGATAATCCTGCAACAATGTATAATCTTCTTCCACATATTCCGGCACACCGATTCCGATGCGCATATTGGAAATACCAAGCAATGCCGCTATCGCCACCGTGTCATCGTTGGGCTGATACGCACCAATTCTCACGCCGCTTACCCCAAACGGGTTAGACTCTTTGTATGCATACTCGTATTTCGGCAATACGCCAAAGGAATACATCTCTTTGTACGTTTCACCCTGTGCCGAAACTTCTATTACAGCATAGTATATACCTTTCTTGTCTGCAACAAAAGAGATTTTTTTATCCGTTTTTCCTTTCTTTCTTAAAGAAACGTTCTCCTCCATAGATTGCACACAAGTTCCGTAATAATCATATATATCGACAGTCACATCCGCTGTGACTTTACTGTTTTTCAAATTTTGCAAAGACAACGTAAACGAAAGTGCATTGTCTTTGTAAAGCATCACGTTGTTTTCACCTTGGCTGTCGCAGTCAAAACGCACCGATACGGGCATGTTATCGGAAGCCGCAACCGCTAAGGCATCCGCCTTTTGTTGATCGCTTTCGTTGGTAAACACTAGGTCAAATTCCACGGTAGTTACAAACTCGCCATCGTTTTTGTAAACCGGAATGGAATTGTCCGAGTAGTCTTCAAAATAATGCGTGGGATTGGCCTCATCCCCTTTGTAAAAGGTGTAAATGCTTTTCATACTGTCCAGACGGTGAATCCAAGCCATGCTGTCAAATTCCTGATACGGGAAATCCGGATTTTCGCCTTCCGGGAAAACCCACCGGCCCAGCGTACGTTTTTCTACCGCATCGCAGTCCGTAAGCAACTCCCGGTAAAAAAATGCCATGGAACTTTTTTTCATTTCTGTCAAAGACTCCATCGTCGCTTTCACTCCGATATGCGTGTCATACATCGTATACTCGACAGTAAAACCATGCACTTCCTCTCCGATGCTGTAATGCACTGTAACAACCGGATACGTACCGCTTGTATCTACCGTATAATCCTGCAATTCTTCGGTAGGATAGACAAGCTGTCCGTTTTCCAAATATACAAAATGTCCCGCTCCGCGAAGCACCGGTTGTTTAATGTTCCAGTTTCCGTTGATGGAAATCGTTTCCATCTTATCCTGCGAAATGGTATACGTATAACTGTCCGCTTTATACGTGTACAAATTCGTATCTTTCCATCCCCAATTGTAACCCCAGCTTGAATAACCCCAGCCACAAATCATCAATGTGGCAAAACACATAACCATAACAAGAATACCTGCTCTTACTTTGTGTCCCATAATTCTTCTCAATCTTTCCTTTTTCTTGAAGCTTCGGCCATCATCCTTAACGTCTATTATATAATATATTTAATAAAAGGTGCTTTTATTTTTAACAAAATATAACCTGACAAAAGCACCACTCCACTTACCAATACGATATCCAATACAAACGGTATTTGCAGTCCGGCTTTTTTAATTGCAAAATCATATACTGCCATGACTGCCGGATGAACAAAATAAATATACGCGGACAGGCGTTTTAATGTTGTTGCCCGTTCATTCATCCACGCCGTACTGCGCTGTTGCAGCCACAAAAACAGAACAATGCCGCATATTGGAAGAGACACCATCGCTTTATAATCTATCGGTGTTTCAAACACATAAACCGCACATGTTTCCGCAACAAGAACAACGATTGAAACAACAAAATAAATGGTCTGTCGCTTTGCCGGAATGCTTGCAAATCGTTCCTTCCGTCTCACCGCCCCATATCCAAGCATCACAAAGGGAAGTCCGAGACAAAAAATATTTCTGATTACTTCATAACCGGACCATGCATACAGTTCCCCCAAAAGCGGAACATCGCAAAGCAAACCAAATTCATCGTGCAAAACACCAACAATATAACAAACGCTGGCAAACACAGCAAGAATAGTCCAACCTTTTTCCTTGCCGATTCGGTATGCAACCTCCACCATAATGATTGCATAAATCAGAGCTACCATATACCACAAATGCGCATAGCTTCCTCTTGTAAAGAAAAAGACAACCCGCTCCAGCAAAAACTGCCCAATCGGTTCTTTCGCAACTATGATATTGATAACAAAGCTCAAGAAATAGTACACGCATGTCCAGACAAGATAGCTTTGCAACAAACTTTTTAACTGCTTTACAAAATTGTTTTTCCCCGCAAGGCGTGCTGACATATAGTAATAGCCGGACACCATAAAGAAAAACTGCACTCCCATTCTGACACCAAACACCTCGATAAGCGGATATTTTTGAATGAGCACATCATAAAACTGCCAGCACAAATGGCCGAACATAATGCATAGCGCAAATACAAATCTTGTAAAATCTACGTTTCCTGCTCTCTCTTTTGCATTCACTTTCACGTTACTTTTCTCCTCTGTTTTTTCCTACAATTTCTTTTAAACGTCCAAGTTCCGTGCGAATAGCCCCTCTTTTCCAAAAAACATACAACGCATACGCCGCGATATAAAGCACCATCGAAGGTACATTTCCCATATACCAGTTTGTCACGATAAATACTGCCGTCAGCAACGCCTCTGCAATATTATCTTTCCAAACACGTACCGGAATAAAACGAAGAAGCAATTTCTCCGCAAAAATATTTTTAAACATCATAAGAAGTACAATGCTGATGATAGCGCCATTTAAACTCTCCATCCCATATACCGTGACGCCGGCAAGCACACAACTTAAGCCAACTGACACAAGTCCGGTAAGAAGAATGTATTTTTCTTTTCGGAATGCCTTTAAATACGTATCCGTCAATGCCACCGAGCGCGTCTCGTACACGCACATCGGGAACAAAATAGACAAATATTTCAAACTGTCTGCATACTGCGGTAACCATGCAGTCAAAATCATTTTGATTGGAACATAAAAAATCAACACGGCAAGCACCGGCACCGTAAATACAAAGCGGAGTGCCGTATACAAATCCGTAAGCCGCTCTTTTGACATCTTTTTGATAGTCGGGAAAAGCACCACGCTCACTGCCCCGATACAGGTAATAACCATATTGGACAGACTCAAAGTCAGAGATACTTTACCAAAAACAATGGTTCCCCATTTTTGTTCCACGCAAAAGCGGATAACGCCGATAATAAGCTGGCTTGCCAGTAACGCAATAAGAAGCTTATATCCGATACGGATCAGTTCACCTGCCTCGGAAAGAACTCTTTTTGCAGACGGAAACTTTGCAAATACAACATCTTTGCACAACACAATTGCATAAAGCATAGAAATAATTCTTGCCGCAATCTCCACACCGATAAGAACATAAAAATCCCGGTATCCAAACACAAGCGCTGCAATTGCCATGACAAAAAACAACACCCTCTCCGCCGTCACAACACCGGCATATTGTTTGATTCTGCCTGTTGCCTGCAAAACAGTCTGCAACAAATAACGCAAAATATCAAACATGGAGGAAATCATAGCAAGCGACAAAATCGTTGCTTTCATTCCATCCGCAACAAAAGCCCTTGCAAGCATACCTCCGCCGATACAGAAACAAAGCTGAAAACCGGCAAGAAACCAAAACTGGGACGCCATAAGTCCACGTTCCAGACTTTTGTATTCTTTTCCACCATATTTTAAGTATGTTCCTTCGCACCACCCCAAAGAAGAATAGGCGGTGTACGTTACATAGAACAAGTACAGCTGCCAATAGCTGTACTCTTCCACACCTAAAAGCTTCGGCAAAAGCAGTGTCATCACGATGGAAATCCCGAGACGCACAATATTTGCCGAAAGCGCATGTATAAAATTTATTAAAAAGCGTTTTGCCTTTTCGTTCATTTGCCCACCTAAAATCATTTAAATAAATGTGTAAATACGGAATCATACGGTATTGCTCCATACCATCTGTTCACATATACATCATACAATAATTTCACAACAAATGCACCTACTACAATTAAATATAATACAATACGTCGATTTCTGTCTTTTTCGCGAATAATAAGTCGCGGAACCGCCAAAAATGTAATGGATGCAAACAATTTCGTAATACGGTCCATCTGCGGAATAACAGAGGAAAACGCAATCGTCAGCGCCGCAATGTAATACATATTTACATACAAATTATATTTTTTATCTTCGGTTTTATCATAGGCACAATAGTAATAAAAGATTGCCAGAAAGAATATCGTAAACACAAAACCGATTAAATAAAAATTGCTCATGTTATAGATGGAATCAAAATACCATCCGTAACGCGTCTTTGCCACAAGCCATTCCACAAGACGCCCGATGAGCGGTGCACTCAAAAATACAATCACATACGCGACAATCTGCTTTCTTATGTTGACTTTTACTCCATACAGGAAATAAATCGGCACAAACAAAAATGCGCTTACATGGATTCCGCCTGCCAACAGTGCAAAAAGCAAAAAACGCCAAATTTTTCTGTCATAAATGTACTTTAATGCATACAGCATTATTGCCGTAGCAAGCATTTGTCTCAACTGATTTTGCGAATTAAAGAAATCTCCGCTCACAAAAAAGATTAAAATACTAAGCGGCGCAGAAATAGACTGCTCATAAATAGCAAAAAACGTAAACACACCGATTAAAACTGCCACTACCGCAATCAGCAACCACACATCTTCGGAAAACAAATACAAAAAACGGTTCAACAGGTTAAATAACGGTTCTGAGAACTTATCACCGCCATGATTAATACTGTAATAGTAATCCTCATAAATAATCCAGTCCGTACCAACCCGATAACGGAATATAGACACTGCCATAAAAATCGCTCCCGACAGCGCTGCCAAAATTTTGTATGTATTTTTCAAATATTTTTCCTGTCTCACATTTTGCGCTAATGTTGCAAAAAACATGGAGAACAGCAACACAATAACATAAATAACCATACTACACCTTTTTTCCCTGTAAAAGTTCTTCGTACATTTTATCTAAATCACGGGCTTCCTTTTCAATGTCATAGCCCGCCTTCCGTATCGTATCCGGATGTGTCTTGCTTTCTTGTCTTGTCCGATTGCAAGCCTCCAACATTTCCTTGGTCCACACAGCCAAATCATTTAACGGAAGATACGTTATATTGTCTGTTATTTCAATCTCTTTTGTCACTGTATCCGACGTAAGAACTTGCAAACCGGCACATTGGGTTTCCACAAGCACAACGGCAAGCCCCTCGTACAACGACGGCAAAGCGAACACATCCATCACCTGATACAGCTCGTCCACATCATTTCTGGAACCTGTAAAAATGACACTGTCCGAAAGGCCAAGCATGTTTGCTTTTTGTTTCATTTCTTCCTGAAGCGGTCCTTCTCCCACCAAAAGCAAGACGGTATTTGCATTGCTCTCATGCACTTTTGCAAACGCATCCAACAAAAAAGTATGATTTTTTTGTTCGGTAAACCGGCCTACATTTCCGATACAAATGCGTTCTCCTATTCCAAGCTGCTCCCGCTTTGTTTTGCGGAGCTCTTCCTGATAGGAAAATTTCTTTGTATCCACCGCATTGTTTATAATGCGCACGTTACCCTTTTTCATATTGTTTTTTCCAAACAGATAGTTGCCGGCCTCCCGCCCGCATGCAAAATACACATTGGAAGTCATCCGCGTAAAACATTTAAAAAACGCATACACGATTTTTTTCATACCGGTCGGATACTGTGCCAGATGGGAATGTGCGATGCGCACTTTCACACCGCAAAGCATACCGAGAAAAGAGGTCACAAAAGACATAAGTGTCATATGTGAATGGACGATATTAATTTGATTGTCTTTCAAAATACGATACACTTCCACGCAGCTTTTCCAAAGATTGTCCTTTTTCTTTGTCACCGCGTGCACCTGAAAACCCAAATCCTCAAATTTCTTTTGCACTTCCGGATTGGGCGTATCGTATGCAATATAATGCAACTCATACTCTGTCAAATCTATGTTTGAGAAATAGTTGTAAACGACCGCCTCTACCCCGCCGGTTGTCAGGCCGCCTGCAACATGTGCTATTCTTTTTTTCATGGTTTGTCCTCTCTGACGCGGATTATATCTGTCCTTTTCTCTTTGCCAGATTTTTTATGTTTTTCATGCGGTAAAGCATGCGGAAACTAAAACAGCTTAACAACAGAGCCATTTTCGTACCTCTGTCCGCTTTTTTGTCTTTCCATACGATGTTGCGCCACTTTTTGACATTTTCCTCAATTCTTTTTCTTTCCCGACGGAATTGCTTTCCGCCCGGAATTTGCAAATAGATAGTAAAGTGTGCGCGCACGGCTCGACATGCTGCAGCCGCCTGCAAATTAGGATGCTTTTGCTCTATCCTCGTATACATTTCTTCCGCAAAATCAATCAATACCATTTTTTCTTTTCGGAAGTTTTCACGCATAATGCCACTCTCGCGCTGCAAATAATAATAACCGTCATACTCCAAAAAAACAACCGTTTCCGTCTGTTCCAGCAAGGAAAAGATAACCGCAAAATCTTCGTACAGCTTTCCTTCCGGATAGCGCACTCCTGCAAACAATTCCTTTTTGTAAAGTTTGCCCCATGCACATACATCCGTATCTATCTGGTACAGCATAATCTCAAATGCTTCTTCCCGCGGCACAACACGCATCGGCTCTTTTCGTTTTGCAGCCTCGGTAATGCGGCCGTCTTCGTACAAATTTTTCCATCTGCAGCATACCATATCCGCTTTGTTGTTCCGCATGGCAGCGTATAGTTTTTCAATCATATCCAATGCTACGTAATCATCTGCGTCAATGCAGGTGATGTACTCACCCTTGCATCTGTCCAGGGCATAATTTCTTGCCGAAGACAAACCTCCGTTTTGTTTGTGCAACACAACGATTCGCGCATCTTCTTCTGCATAACGGTCACACAGCGCCGGACAGTTATCTTTGGAACCGTCATCTACAAGAAGAATTTCCAAATTAGTGTACGTCTGTTTCCGTATGCTTTGTACACATTTTTCCAAATATTTTTCCACACCGTATATTGGTACGATAACACTAATCAAAGGCAGTTCATTTTGCATATTATTCTCCATAAACTTTAAAATAGCTTTGGCACATTTTTTCGATATTATAATTCTCTTCTACATCACGCACCGCATTGCTGCAAATTTCATGCACGTCTATTTCACCATCACGAATCTGGTCAATCAACTCTACAAATTCCTGACAACTGTCTGCCAAAAATCCATTTTCACCATGGCGGATGACATCCCTGTTTCCGATAACACGGCTTGCAATGCACACCTTACCGAGATACATCGCTTCCAGCAAGGCAATGGGCAATCCTTCCCACATGGACGGCAGCAAAAAGATATCTGCCTTGTCAATGTATTCGGATACGTCTTCCGCATCAACCCATCCTGTAATTTCCACATTGGGAGCTGTCACTTCATCCCACATCTCACCTGCACCAATCCACACAAATCTTAAATCCGGCATGCATTTTGCGATTTGATTAAACAGCTTTGGATTTTTTTGATAACAGATTCTTCCTACCGTACATACAATCGGACTGCTTAAATTGGTCTTGTGACGTTCTCCGGAGTATATTTTTGATATATCGATTCCGTTGTTAATATACATCGTGCGCTTCGTAAGTTTCAGAGACTCTTCGTACTCCCCTTTCGAAACACACACCGTCGTTGCTTTTTTCAGTGCCGCAACCTTTTCCAGCATAAAGTGCAATATTCTTTTTAAAACATTATCATCTTTTTTCAAAAAGGAATAGCCGTGCGGCGTATACAATACTTTATATTTTTTACAATTGAGAGCCATTCTTCCGCAAAAGCCCGATTTAGCAGAATGCAAATGGATAATATCCGGCTTCACCCAATTCACAATCTGTCTGATTTCCAGCATGGATTGGAATTCTTTTTTGGGATTAATGCTTCGCTGAAAACTTTTTCCCTCAATAAAATGTATTCGTTTATCAAACTGTTCCTTGAAATCCTTTGGCGTCTGCGGACGCAATGCATAACAGATTGTGACGTCATAATGCTCTGCTGATGCATTCGCAAGATCTACAAGGTAAGTAAAAACGCCCCCACCAAACGCTTCCACTATATGCAATATTTTTTTCATTTCGTTCTCCTCCGCCCTAAATTTGGGCAATTTTGCTGTCGACTTTTCATTTCAAATGACTTATGCTATGATGATAAAACATATTACATTTATTATCGGAGGCTTTTATGAAAAATCAAACCAGACATCCGCTACGTATTGTGGCGCTTATCTTTTGTATAGCTCTGGCAATCTACATAGTGAACGGTTTGCGTACCCCGCTTACCGTTGTCGAATATGTATACCAAAATGACAAAATTCCGGAAGAGTTTTCCGGATATACGATCGTACAGATTTCAGACCTGCATTGCGAAAACTTCGGCAACAAACAGTCCGAACTGATTGAGGCTATTGCAAAGTGCGAGCCTGATTTGATTGTTCTTACCGGCGATATTGTTGATAAGGACCATGATGACATTTCACCTGCCATCCAGCTCTTAGAAGGCATTCACGAATTGGCACCGATATATTATGTGACCGGTAATCACGAGCTTTTGCCGGAAGCCCGCACACAATATCATGACTTGCTTGCTGCTTTTGAAACATACGGCATCACCGACCTTGACGATTCCCAAGTAACACTCAAAGAAGGCAATGCTTCGATTAATTTGTACGGACGACGTTTTCTTTCAAAATATTTGACCGTCAATCTCCCTATTGCCTCTGAAAAAGAATTTGACATTCTTTTGTATCATGCCAGCGACAACTTTGATATTATTGCCCCTTATCACTATGACCTTGTACTGTCCGGTCATATGCATGGCGGCATTGTCCGTTTTCCGCTTATAGGCGGTGTGTTTGGAAATGACGGTAATTTTTTCCCAACTTTTGATAAAGGGATGTACACCATCAACGATGCAACCTTAATTGCCAGCGCCGGTTTAGGCGAC
Organism: Lachnospiraceae bacterium; assembly: GCA_045546775.1. GTDB lineage: Bacteria > Bacillota > Clostridia > Lachnospirales > Lachnospiraceae > RGIG3002. Next base: position 26,526 of record JAZQDM010000097.1, read on the forward strand.
GCACGGATTCCGCGTTTTTATAATCCACCGGAGCTGACGGTCATCAAACTTCAACATTAAACATTTTTAAATGCATTTGCCTGACTCCAAACAAGAGTCAGGCTTTTTTATGTTATTCTTTATTCCTCTTCACCAACACTGATTCTGTGCTTTCCGTCCTCACTTACTTCACTGTAATCAGGAATAACACCAATGATGTTCAATTTGCCAAAGAGTGTTCCGTCTTTTACTGTAATAAGACGGTTGGAGAAGATTTCCATAAATACGATAACAACACACGCAAAACCTATACCAAGTACAGTTGCCACTGCCGTAATTAAAATAATATTTTCCTGAGCCCGAACCTTCAATTCCGCAAACTGCGCATGGTCAAGTACTCTTACTTCGCCGTTCTCCATAATATGTGACATCTCGATAACGAAAGCATCTGCAACAGCATTTGCCACTTCCACAATTTCCGTTTTGTCTGTGCCTGTTGCTCTTACTTTCAAAATACCGGAATCCAACACCGCATCCGAACCACGTTCTATCGAAATCAAATTTGCCATATATGTGCTTTCCGTATAGCGGTTTCCCAACATACGGTTTGCTCTGTCTAATACAGTAGGGCTTGTCACCATATCCGCATAGGACATCATCAGGATGGTTCCGTCATATGTCTCTGAATAGTAGCCGCTGTCCGTAATACTGTATATATTAGCAGTTGTTGTATAAATATCCCGTTTTTCCTGTGTAAAGAGTGCAAAAAGAATTCCTACTGCGAAAAAAAGGAGCCCGGACATAATAATCCATTTCAGGTTTTTTACTAATGCCCGTAAACATCTGACCGGGTCTATTTCAATCAAGCGATTTGCTTCCATTAGTTCTTTCCTCCTTTTTTCTTGCTTCTAAGTTCGCTGATGGCAAACACAGCAACTATCGCTATACCAATCACTGCAACGACAACCAAAACCGTGTAGAACGGCTGTGACAACTGTTCTGCCAAACCGTCATCGGCTTCGTTTGTCCGAAGTATTCCTGTTGCAATTTCTACTTTGAACGGATGTGGTTCGCTATAATACCAGTGGGCGTTCGTATCCCTGCAAAGCAGTTTTACTGTAATCTGACGCATGCCGCTTCCGGTCAATGCAATAGAAACTTCATCGGTTCTCGTTTCGCCACTGCCCAATTCACCCAAAGGAATGTTTTGTTTTCCGCCTTCTACCGCACCTGCAACCTGCAATACTACATTGGAGAGGTCTTTGACACCGGTATTGGAATACTGGGTACTGATAAGAAGTTCTGTTCCTTCCTCAATACGCTCTGCAACACTCAACAACTCAATATCCAACTCACTTTCTTGGAAAACGGCCGGTGTAATGTGTGCTGTTGTCACATTTGCATGTCCGTTTCCAAAATAGTCTACATCGAGCTGCAAGATTGCCATATCTCTTGTATATGTTTCTGCAACAATTAATTTGTACTCAATTTCTGTCTTTTCTCCCGGTTTCAGTTCCTGAACGAATATTTCGTTGGAAACTCCGTTCTGATAATAAAATCCTCCGTCCGGAAAATACAAATAGCAAACAATATCCGTTGCTGTCAAATATTTACTCATGTTTTTGATGGTGGCTTTTAATGTGACCTTTTCTCCCGGAGACACTTCGCCTTCCATATCATAATGTGTAACGATTACTTTCGGCACCAAGCCTTCCGCACTCATCTCATCTTTCAATTCATTTCCTGTTGCATGTACATCCAAACCAAATGCAAAACTAAACACAAGGCACGCCAACATGCATACTACTTTCCACATTTTGCGTTTCATTTTATTTCTCTCCTATACAATCTCTATCTGTTTTCGTTTTTTTACATCCTACTTTTTCTTTTTAATAAATTTCATTTTGTTGAAATAGTCATAATCTTTCAGATAAAGCTTATATTCTTCAAGGCTGATTTTGTTTTCTATAACACCAACTACGTTTGCATTGTTTGAAATCAGTTCTTCGTACGCATCCGCAAGATTCTTTCTGGAAGAACCGTCCATGGCAACTACGAGTACGGTCGCATCCGCTTTAACCGCAAAAATATTCGCATCCACCGAACTGTTAATAGACGGAACATCAATCAATACAAAATCGTATTCCTTTTCCAGTGCTTTCAAAACGCTTTCCATGCGGGAAGCATAAAGAAGTTTCAACGGGTTTTCTTTATAAATTTTTCCGCAAGGTATGTAATCCAACATTCTCCAGTTAGTGCGGTATATCATATCCTCAAAATCAATATCGCCGCGTATGAAATCTGCAAGTCCCTGCTTGTCATCCGCATTCAGACGTTTGTAACTGTTTCCTTTTCGCATGTCTCCGTCCAAAATAGCAGTTTTCCACCCTGCATTGGAAAGAGAAATCGCAAGTTCCATCACTACGGATGTTGTTCCGGCAGCCGGTTCAACGCCGCACAAATGAAATGTTTTGTAACCTTTTCGTTCGCGTTGCAAACAAATATTAAACACCGCCTTGTCATAGGCATCTCTAATATTCGAATTATCACTGCAATATAATTGTACTATTCTTTCCTCACTCATAACTACCCTTCCTACATTCTCTGACAAATTTTTCTTTTTTACTGTAGCATTTCCAAAATTATATTGCAATATTTTCCTACTAAATATGTATAAAATTATGCTTATAATCTTTTTACGCTAATATAGTTTAAAATACTTTGTGTTCCTGAAGCTTAATACCCGGGCAGCACTGCACCAATAACGACTCTAACTGATCCATTTTTTCTCTGCCGTGTACGGACAAGCCCATACATTTCTTTCCGTTTGCATCAAGCAAGTCAATCATATAAAGTTTTCCAAGGCCTTTTACTTTTGTCTCATCCCGCATAATGGCAAAACGCATCTCTTTTACAGTACTGTAAAGCACAAAGCGATGATCCGGCAAATTTGCCGCTCCCAAAAACATGGAATGGATAAAGTTTTGTGTAAACTGTATACGTTCCGTCTCTCTGTTGCCACATACAAAATCTACCAGTGGCGGAGCCGCCATCTCCCTGTCAAACTGCTCTACCATTTGGGGTGTGAGCAAAATACTTTGCAATTGTGCACGAAGGTCCCCAACCGGATCTTTTTCTATTTTCTTCCGTTTCCCAAGTGCAAGCAAAAGAATCAACAGTACAAGCACAAAGCAAAATCCGAAACCGGCGATTGTCATTTTCATTTGTTCGTCACTCAAGTTCACATTGCCGGAACCGGAGGAAAAGAACGCCATGACACCAAAACCTGCCATAACAACAAACGCAATCAAGAAGCCTTTCGCCTTGTTCGGTGCATCCTTTTTCAAAATTTCCCGCACTCTCTGTTCGTGTTGTTGTAACCATTTTGAATTCATTTTTTATCTCCCTTACTTCTATGAATTTAATTTATATTTTACATGACGGCTTGCATTTTGCAAGCATGCGACCATGCATAAATATCATCAATACCAATATCGCCGCCATATAAACCGGAAACAGCGAAATGCTGATATAGTCCGCAATCAGTCCAAACAACGGCGGCATAATAATGTTGGCGACATACGCCCCCGCCATCTGCACACCAATAATGGCCTGCGACTTGTCCGCACCAAAATTGTACGGTGTAGAATGAATGATACACGGGTAAATGGGTGCACATCCCAGTCCAATAAAAATAAGACCGGCAAGCGAAAGTACGGTTCCAAGCGGCAAGAGCATCACTAAAAGTCCGTCTCCTATGATGAACATCCCCATACGTATCAATTGCGTATCATTAAACTTTTCGGTCAAGAAACCGTTAAATGCCCGTCCCACCGTAATTCCGATAAAGAAAATACTGGCAAAAAAAGCGGCTGTTTTTGTGTCCACTCCTTTGTGCAACACCAAATAGGAACTGGCCCAAAGAGCCGCTGTCTGTTCCAACGCACTGTAACAAAAAAAGCAGACCAAAATCTCCTTTACGCCGGGTACCTTAACAATCGCCTTTAGTGGCAATGGCTTGGATACTGCATCTCCTTCTCCTGCTGCCCGCGTTTTCCAAAGCGGCAGACTGAAGAACAATCCGGCCGTCAACACAATCTGAATCACTCCAATGTATCGGTAGCCTAATGACCAATGTCTTCCGCCGAAAAGTAAAAATCCCATAATATAAGGTCCTACCGACGCACCTACTCCCCACATGCAATGCAGCCAGCTCATATGTTTACTGGAATAATGCAGGGCCACATAGTTATTCAGACTGGCATCCACACTGCCTGCCCCAAGTCCGTACGGCACTGCCCACAAACACAGCTGCCAGTAAGCGGTACTAAATGAAAATCCAAACAGCGCAACTGCCGTCATTCCCACACTGATTGCGGTCACTTTACCGGTGCCGAGGCGGTAAGTCAAGCGGTCACTCATCAACGACGACACAACTGTTCCTGCGGAAATAATAATATAAATAAGTCCTACCTGTGACACCGTTGCGCCCAATTCCCCATACATCGTGGGCCACGCTGCCCCCAAAAGGGCATCCGGCAATCCCAGACTGATAAATGATATATAAATAATTGCCACCATCAAATGTGCCATGTGCGAATCCTCTCTATCAATTGTTGGTTCAGCTTACAGAAGCTTTTTGCGTTTTGCACAAACGAAACCTTTTGCATGTACGCTTCATCTTCTCTTTCTTTTACAAGCATACATTCTTTTACAAAATAAGGTTCCAAAAGCACATCCAGCTCACGCAAGTCATATTTGTAATATTGCTTTTGCAGCGTTACAACTCCGGTAAGCTCCAATATTTTGGCCACAAAAGACATGCAATTGTACGATTTTTCAATTGTAAACCCGTGCACAATAGGCATGGTAAGCATCCCATACAAATTAAATATGTACTGTTCATCGTTTTCTACCGTGCGCACAAACTCTGCTATACGTCCAAAGTCTTGAACCGGCACTTTGTATATTTTGACTTTTACTTTTTTGTGCTTTCCAAATGCGTAGTGTTCCCTTTTTTCCCGCATAAAACCGGCATCAAAAGGGGCATTGTGCTTACGTCTTGAAAAGGTAACAAACTCCTTTAACCTTCCGTCCAAAGAAACTGCCACATGCGTGTATTCATACCCGGTCAGCTTTCTCGTGATTTTTCCAAGACCGGTATGCGCTTTGACAAACACTACATAAATCGAATCATCCCGTCGCTTCATCCTTTTCTTTTCCTCTTAAACGTTTAAACAGCTGAATTTGCAAACGTATCATCTCCCAATATACAGCCACTCCGCCAACGGCAAAGACGCAGTCGCCAAATCGCACCCCAAAACTACCTGCACAAAAAAGCGGTTCTGTTCCCCAAATCATGCTTCCGACACATACCGCCACCAATAAAAGATGGGTCTCAATGGGCCCCAACTTGGGAAACAAAAATTCATTCAAGTGCAATATATAATTCATAGCCGTAAACATAAGCAATCCATAAACCGGTACAAGAAAAATTGCCACCGGAAAACTGACCACACCTGCAAATGCCAATGCGATAATCAAATATGTAATATGTAGTATATCCGTAATAAGATCCAGGTAGCCCCCCGACGTTGAAGACATATTTCTTGTCCTTGCCACATAACCGTCTAAGTCATCACAAATAAGGTGACACAACAGACCGCATATCGTTCCAATCAAAAATAATACATGCACTTTTGCCAGCGCCGCAAACACAATGCCGCAAAGCCCGCCCAGTGCACCCATTACTGTAATTTGATTCGGCGTCACTTTTTTCGGAATTCTTTTCCCGATTGTCCGGTACAAAAACTGTTGAAACCCTGTCTCTAACTTACTCGGAATAATCTTTTTTACCTTGTTATTCATCGTCATTTTCCCTCTTATTCTTAAGTATATTTTTTACGAAAGAGAAAATATAATCTTTGTAGTCAATAAAATCGTATATGCCTTCTCTCCAGCCTTTTACAAAAAGCTTAATCAACAACATATAATAGTAAAAATAGTATTTTTTCACACGCATATGCTCCGGTTTTGCTACTACATGCAAATAATCCCAATGAGACGGATTGTCTGTAATGAGCCTGTCTTTGTACTGCTCATACGTCTCCAATCCCATTTCCGGTGTAAAAATGGAAATGGCCACATGCTTCAACCGATGCATTTTAATCCAGTTGTACAACCGCTTGAAATCTTCTTTTTGATAATCCAAGTCCACAATAAACATCCCCATCAAGTTTATACCAAGCCGATTGCACAGTTCCACACTTTTGGCATTGTTTTTTACGCTGGATTTTTTGTTATAATCTTTTAAGCGGTCGTTGTGGGTAGCTTCCAACCCTACAAGCACATAATACAAACCGATTTCTTTCAGCTGTTCCATTAAGCTTTCGTTGTTTGCAATAAAGTCCGACCTACCGTAACAAATATATTTTTTGCGGATGTCCTGTGCCTTGATAAGCGCTATGAATTTTTGCAAGCGCTTTGTATCGTAAAGGAAATCGTCATCCACAATATAAATATGTTCATCCGAAAGCGCTGCAATTTCCGCCACCACATCCTCTATATCACGACAAACATACACACCACTGTTCATGCGATTGCGGTGACAAAACTTACATCGGTAAGGACACCCGTACGCAGTCCGTACCCATGCAGCATGTTCCAGCTCCAAATACCGGTAATTGTTTGGATGTTCCTGAAAATAAGTGCGGTCCGGTCTTGGCAGCTTTTTTATATCAAAAGGCTCTGCCTCGTTTTTTACCCAGCCGTCTGCTGTCTTGTAGCAAATACCACCAATCTGCTCCGGTGCTTTTTTTTCGATGATATCCAATAGTTTAAAAATGTCGAACGTAATCAAAATATAATCTACCGCATCCCGGTACATTCTTTCATAACAAAGCTGTGCGTGGAGTCCCCCTATTATTGTCACAATTTGGGGATTGTATTTTTTTGCCTCCTGACAGTATTCCAACATAAAATTTTCCTGTCTTGTTCTTCCGCAAACATAAACCATTTCCGGACTATACTTTGCAATCGCTTGTGCCACGGTACCCTGCTCCACCTGTCCGTCATACAAAAAAACATCATGCCCATGTTCTTTTAGCATAGCCGATATATATTCCAACTCCAGACATTCGTTTTCGATAATACCGACAAAATTGTATTTCGTTCTGGATATTTCCGGATGTATCAAAAGTATATTCATCTTAGACTCCCCTCGCTTTCACGCTCTCTTCCAACTTGCGGTAATCCACTTTACCTACCAGTGTTTTCGGCAGCTCCTCCCGGTATTCATAAACATATGGCCATGCATATTTTGCAAGATGCTTTTGACAATACTGTTTGATACTTTCTTTTGTGGCTTCGTCTGCCTGCTTTCCGTCTTTCAAAACAAGAAACGCTTTCACGGCCTGTACTTTATACGGATGAGCAATGCCAATCACGCAGGAATAAAGCACATCCGGATGTGCATCGATTACATTTTCAATGTACTGTGGATAAAGCGAATAGCCGGAACTAATAATAATCCTCTTAATGCGCTGTTTGAAATACACAAATCCATCTGCGTCCATGCACCCCATATCCCCGGTGTACAACCATACCTTCCCATCCGTATGCTTTCGCAGTGCATGTGACGTTTCTTCCGGCTCCTTGTAGTATCCTTTCATAACAGTGGGACCACTGATTACAATTTCGCCTTCTTCTCCGAGGAGACATTCCTCCTCCGTTCCGGGCTTTACAATTTTGTAAAAAGTGTCCGGATACGGTAACCCGATACTTCCTTCCCGATAGTCAAACCGGGGCGTCAGACAACTTCCGGTAACGCATTCGGTCAATCCGTAGCCCTCCCGGATTTGCACGTCTGCACCATGTTCTTTCAAAAATAAGTCCACTTTCTTTTTCAAGCTGACAGACAAGGAATCGCCGCCCGAAATCACGCATTGCAAAAAGGACAAATCCATATGTTTCATCCGTTCGTTGCCAAGCAACGCTTCATACAAAGTGGGAACTCCTGCAATAATGTTAGGCCGGTATTTTTTTAATAATTTGTCAAATTCCTTTGCCTGAAACCGGGGCAGTAAAATACTGGTTCCGCCAAACGACTGCACGGTATGAATGCATATACCAAGTCCAAAGCCATGAAAAACCGGCATAATAGCCAGCACCGTTTGTCCCTTTTCCAGGCAACCGCAGGCTGCAATTCCCTGCAGGGCAAGTGCATTAAAATTGCGGTTTGTCAGTTCGATTCCTTTTGGATATCCGGTAGTACCGCCACTGTACAAAATAGCTGCCACATCATCGCCACAAAACTGTGTTTGTCTATTTTGCTGCTCTTTTATCCGTTTTGACATACGCAAAAAACGACTCCATGGTATCACATTGGAATCTTTTTTGTAGTGCACTTTTTTCCCGCTTGTAAAATAATAGCCGGCTTTCAACAAAAGGGGCATGGAATCTTTTGGCGATACAACAATGCATGTTGTAAGATTTGTCCGCTCAAATATGCGGTTTATTTTTGACATAGCAACGTCAATTGCAACCACGCACGTGCTTTTTGTAAGCGTAAAATAGTATTCCATCTCATCTTCCGACGAAAGAGGATGAATCATATTTGCAATGGCTCCAATTTTATTTAGCGCATAGAACGCAACGATTGCTTCCGGTGTGTTTGGCATACAAATGCTCACGATATCTTTGTAGCCGATACCAAGCGCTGCAAACGCGCCTGCACAACGGTCAATCTCCTGCAAGAATTGTGTATAAGAACGCTTTGTTCCAAAATAATTGTAGCTGACTGCATCCGGATAGTCTGCCGCTCTTTTTTTCAAAAAGCTATACATTGACTCATTCGGATAGTCTAACGTGTAACTCCTTCTCACTCCCATAACAACATCCCTCTGATTGTATGAAACAAAATCTCATTTGCTTCTTCTACCGATTGTTCTGAAAAATCAATCGGTTCCCCAAATGTAATCTTCAAATTTTTGCTGCGGAATTTGTAATCCCCTGTAATCGCATAAGGCACAACTTTTGCATTTGTGCGCTTTGCCATCACGACCGCACCAAATTTAAACGGTAATAATATTTCTGTTGTATAATTTCGCTTTGCCTCCGGCGAAACATTAATTGCTGCGCCTTCCTGCAAATGTGCAACCGCAGCATCCAGCGCTTCTTTATTGCGCTTCGCCGCAAGGTCCACCGGTATGCTTCCAATCAGCCTGAAAAACCAGCCAAACATTCCATCATGCAACTCTTTTTTTGCCAATGTATACACGACTCTTTTCGTACTTACATCTACCAAAATCGGATCCAATGCATGCTTATGATTGCCTGCAATCACAACCGCACCTTCCTTTGGAATGTATTGTTTATTCACAATAGTCGGATGAAAAAACAGACAAAATACCGGAGCAAATATGGTTCGAAAAATTTTATAAACAAGCATCTTTTTTCTCCTGCACAAAGTTATTTCATTATAACACATATTATATTATTCGCCAAACAACAAAAAACCGGTTTCCAAACAACCACATATCCGTCGTTTGAAAGCCGGTTTCTATTAGCATTAAATTGTTTTTTTACAATTTCTACAATTATTTGTCATGAATTTCTGCATGCAACTCCTGCAAAGATTTTAATTCACATTCTGCATGAGTCTTCACATAATGAATACCTTCTGCAGTTGCTTTTGCTGCTGCAACTGTTGTGAAATAAGGAATTTTTGCTTTGATAGCTGCTTTACGCAAGTAGCTGTCATCGCTGATACCGTCTTTGTCTTTCGGGGAGTTAATGATTAACTGGATATCACCGTTTGTAATCATATCGCCGATATGCGGACGACCCTCGGAAAGTTTTTTCACTCTTGTTGCCGGAATTCCTGCTGCATTGATAATGTCGCATGTTCCGCCTGTAGCCAAAATCTTGAAACCGTCTTCTGCAAGGCTCTTAGCTACTTCCACAACATCCTCTTTGTCTTTTCTGTTTACAGAAATGAGCACTGTTCCTTCTAACGGAAGCTTGGAACCACAACCTTCCTGCGCTTTGTAGAATGCTTCACCACAAGAAGCGGACAAACCAAGTACTTCACCTGTGGAACGCATTTCCGGTCCTAATACCGGGTCAACTTCCTGGAACATGTTGAACGGGAATACCGCTTCTTTTACACCATGGTTCGGAATTACCTGCTCCTTCAAGGAAAGAATCGGAGAAGGACGACCTGTAATTTCAGATGTAATAATATCTGTAGCAAGCGGTACCATACGGATGTTACATACTTTGGATACCAACGGCACAGTACGGGATGCTCTCGGGTTTGCCTCAAGCACAAATACTTTTCCGTTTTCGATTGCATACTGCATGTTCATAAGACCTCTTACGTGCATTTCTTCTGCAATCTTTCTTGTATATTCTTTGATTGTTTTTACGTTTTCTTCTGTAATGTGTACGGAAGGAATGATACAAGCAGAGTCACCGGAGTGAATACCTGCAAGCTCAATGTGTTCCATAACAGCCGGTACAAATGCTCTCTCGCCGTCGCTGATAGCATCTGCTTCGCATTCGAGTGCGTTGTTTAAGAAACGGTCGATCAAAATCGGTCTGTCAGGTGTTACACCAACTGCCGCAGCCATGTACTGTTTCAAGCTTTCATCATCGTACACAACTTCCATACCGCGTCCGCCGAGTACGTAAGAAGGACGAACCATAACCGGATAACCGATTTTTTCTGCAATGGCAAGTGCTTCGTCTACGTTTACAGCCATTCCGGATTCCGGCATCGGGATTTCCAATTTTTCCATCATGGCACGGAACAAGTCACGGTCTTCTGCCAAATCGATAACGGACGGGGAAGTACCTAAAATCTTCACGCCGTTTTTCTCCAAGTCAGCCGCAAGGTTAAGCGGTGTCTGACCACCGAACTGTGCGATAACACCGAGCGGTTTTTCTTTGTTGTAAATGCTGAGAACATCTTCCAAAGTAAGCGGCTCGAAGTACAATTTATCAGATGTATCGTAGTCTGTGGAAACCGTTTCCGGGTTACAGTTAACGATAATGGTCTCAAAACCGAGTTTTTTAAGTGCCATTGCTGCATGTACACAGCAGTAGTCAAATTCGATACCCTGACCGATACGGTTCGGACCGCCGCCAAGAATCATAATCTTTTGTTTGTCAGTGCTTACCGGATTCTTGTCCTCTGCATTGTATGTAGAATAGTAGTAAGCGTTGTTTTCTGTACCACTTACGTGTACGCCTTCCCAAGCTTCTTCCACACCGATTGCAATACGTTGGTTGCGGATTTCATCCTCAGAAACTTCAAGCAACTGGCTCAAATATTTGTCAGAGAAACCATTTTTCTTTGCAGAAGTAAGCATTTCATCAGAAATACCTTTTCCTTTGCATGCAAGAATAGCTTCTTCTTCGTCTACTAACTCTTTCATCTGCTCGATGAAGTATTTTTTCACTTTTGTAATCTCAAAAATTTCATCGATGGTAGCGCCTTTACGAAGTGCTTCGTACATAAGGAAATGACGCTCGCTGGAAGGAGTGATTAATCTCTTAAGCAACTCTTCTTTTGAAAGTGTATTGAAATCTTTTGCATAGCCAAGACCATAGCGGCCGATTTCCAAAGAACGGATTGCTTTTTGGAACGCCTCTTTGTAGGTCTTACCGATGCTCATAACTTCACCAACGGCACGCATCTGTGTACCAAGCTTGTCTTCTACGCCTTTGAATTTCTCAAATGCCCAGCGAGCAAATTTGATTACTACGTAATCTCCGTCCGGAACGTATTTGTCCAAAGTGCCGTATTTGCCACACGGAATATCTTTCAAGGTAAGTCCTGCTGCCAACATTGCAGATACAAGTGCAATCGGGAAACCGGTTGCTTTGGATGCAAGTGCAGAAGAACGTGAAGTACGAGGGTTAATTTCAATAACAATAATACGGTCTGATACCGGGTCATGTGCGAACTGTACGTTTGTTCCGCCGATTACCTGTACAGACTCAACGATTTTGTATGCCTGCTCCTGCAATCTCTTCTGACATTCTTTTGAGATGGTAAGCATCGGTGCAGCACAGAAAGAATCTCCTGTATGCACGCCGAGCGGGTCAATATTTTCAATGAAGCAAACGGTAATAATGTTGCCTTCTGCGTCACGGACAACTTCCAATTCAAGCTCTTCCCAGCCCAAAATGGATTCTTCTACAAGAACCTGCCCTACAAGGCTGGCCTGAAGTCCTCTTGCGCAGACAACTTTTAATTCATCCTTATTATAAACAAGACCGCCGCCGGCACCACCCATGGTGTATGCAGGACGAAGAACAACCGGGTATCCTAATTTGTCAGCGATCGCAAGTGCCTCATCTACGGTGTAAGCAACTTCACTGCGCGCCATCTCGATACCAAGCTTATCCATAGTCTTTTTGAATTCAATACGGTCTTCACCACGTTCGATGGCATCTACCTGTACACCAATAACCTGTACATTGTATTTATCCAAAATACCTGCCTGATTTAATTCTGAACACAAGTTAAGACCGGATTGTCCACCAAGGTTCGGAAGCAATGCATCCGGACGTTCTTTGGCAATAATCTGCTCCAGTCTCTCCACATTCAAAGGTTCAATATAAGTAATATCTGCTGTCTCAGGGTCTGTCATAATGGTTGCCGGGTTGGAGTTAACCAAAACGATTTCGTATCCCAATTTACGAAGCGCTTTACAAGCCTGTGTTCCTGAATAGTCAAACTCACAAGCCTGTCCTATAATAATAGGTCCCGAACCAATAATTAAAATCTTGTTTATATCTGTTCTCTTCGGCACAAAAAACCCTCCACTTCTGCTTATTTTATTTTTATTCTGCATAATTTTATCATCACAAGAGTAGACTGTCAATGATGGATTATGCTATTATTTGCCGACAATTTTCGTCAGTTTTTGTTGAATGCGCTCACGAACCATCTCCGCCAGCTCTTTTGTTTTTTTATCTTTGTACTCTTCATACAAAATGGGTTCCAAAAAATGGACCTGCGTTGTCACCATGCCGGGCTTAGAACTGTTCCACGCTTTGTAAGAATCCACCAATACAACGGGTACAACCGGTGTTTTTGACTTTAACGAAACTTTAAAACAACCAGCCTTAAAATCCCAAAGTGTGTTTTTCTTTTCCTTGTCGTAGTCACCTTCCGGAAAAATAATATAACGTCTCCCTTGCATTACTTCCTCTGTCATCTCACTGATAACCGTAAATGCCTGCCGCACATCCTCTTTGTCCAGCCTTTTTCCTTTCAGCATATCAATGACCTGTTTGATAAAAAGCGCATAGGATTTTGCTTTGTCCATCAGCACCGTACATGACTTTTCGTGCGCCCACACAATGCCGAATGCATCGTACTTGCCCTGATGATTCGGATACATAACATATCCGCCTTCTTTCGGAAGATGCTCCGTACCGTAAACTTCCGTGCGGGTAAAACCTTTCTTTTGCATCACCTTTACTATGTATCGCAAATATTCGTATTTTTCGGTTTCTGTGGCGTTTGGATCCGCGGTCAGCTTCTTCATTTTGTGAATCATTTTTGCAAATCCAAACAAATTCACTACGATAAGGTAGTAATATCTTAACATGTTGTTCTTTCCTTTTTTTGTTTTTGTCCCCCTTATTGATACCAGCCCGCCTGCTCTCTTGCCCGGAACACAACGCCCGCGTAAGCATCCAACACTGCAAATCCCACAAGCGTAAGCAAACTAAATAACACAAACTCCATTAACCCGTTTTCCAAAGGTCTTCTAATTTTGCGTTCATCGTCCACTACAACGCTGTCTTTGTATTTAGCATTGTCGCTCTGCACCACATACATGACAAACCGGAAAAGCCAAAACAAAATAAGTGGCACACCGCCAAAACAACTGATTTGCCATGCATCCTCAAGAATCGAATTTTCACTATTAAAAACAAGCATGCAAATAACCGTTGCAGCAATCATACACAAACATCCGGTTGCCAATATTAAACTTTCTTTGTTTCTGCCTGTGCGCGGCGAGACAATCTCTTCTTTTTTCGGCAGATTTTCAAGGAGGTAGTCATAAGTCTTCTTGCGATACGGCAACTCATACCCATATTTTTTGAGACGACACAAATAAAAAGAACTACGCATAAAACCAAACCATGCAATAAACGCAATAAACGGTATTCCTAATAAAGAAACCGTACTGAACGCCAAAACGCCAGTTGTCGCGTCTGTCGCATACAAATACTCGTTCAAAGCATACATCACTACCCCTGCTATGGTAAACATAATTGCTACATACAAATATATGCTCTTTGTATAGGTATCATATTTTATTTTGTAATTTAACGTATCTTCTTTCCACTGTGCCCCGATACCCAAAGCAAGAATCAATACGATTATTAATACTTCCATCCATGCATCTCCTTTTCCTTTGTATCCAAACTTGCCTACGCCTTTCGTTTGGGATTATCCATTCAGCATTGCTACAAGCTCTGCCGCTTTGTCTGCTGCCGTAGCCGCATCTGCCGCATACGCATCCGCACCGATTTTGTCACAAAATTCCTGGGTTACCGGTGCGCCTCCGATAATGACTTTCACCTGGTCACGCAGTCCTTCACTTTCCAACGCTTTTACCACTTCTTCAATGCCCACAATGGTGGTCGTCAAAAGTGCAGAGCACGCTACAATGCGGCAACCATCCTCGCGCACGGCTTTCACAAACGCTTCTGCCGGCACGTCCACGCCCAAATCAATAACTTCAAAGCCTTTGCCTTCCAGCATCATTTTTACAAGGTTTTTGCCGATATCATGCTGGTCTCCTTTGACTGTTCCGATGCACGCCTTTCCAAGCCCTGACGCACCTTCTACGGAAAGATACGGTTTTAATAACGCCGCGCCTGCATTCATAGCACGGGCAGACAACAACACTTCCGGCATGAAAACTTCGTTGTTTTTGAACTTTTCGCCCACTACGTTCATGCCCGCCATCAAGCCGTTCTCCAGTATTTCTTCTGCCGGCACGCCTGCTTCCAATGCTTCCGGCACAAGCTGTTTAACAATCTTGCCTTTTCCTTTTTGTAATGCCTGTGAAATATCTTCTGTATATCCCATATTTACCTCCGTCCGAAGCTTTTATTTGTAAACTCCGTATTTTTTTCCTTCGTCATTTATAATTTCTTCTACATGTTTAAAACTGGAAAACATAACCGCCGAGCTGCAAAGAAGTCCGCCGTCTTTTCCGAGAATATCAATCGTATCCCGCGTTGCCTGTCGGATTTGTTCCTCTGTCGCATCTAACGTATCCGTCACTTGCGGGTCTACGCCGCCTGCAAAAATAATGTCTTTTCCGTACGTTTCTTTGATAAACTTCCAGTCATTGACCGGCGAAACGGAATGCCACGACTCCACGCCAATCTCAATCAAATCCGGCACAATCGGTTGGATATAACCGCATGAGTGATGCATGTAATGCATATCCAAATTGCGCGCAGCCTCCACCATTCTCCGCTCCGGCTCCTTAAAAATGTCACGCCACATTTGAGGCGACATAAACATATTATTCTGGTTGCCCCAGTCGTCATGCATCATGACAAAATCCGGGTTCATGTATTTTTTGATGTAATGGAACTGCTCAATGCGATAGTCCGCATACTTGTTTACCACATCAATGTACTCTTCCGTATCGTACAAAGCGCACAATCCGTTCTCAAAGCCCATCACTGCATTGATGCGTTCAAAGGCACCCATATTGCCCACAAAATAGCCCATCTTTTCTTCCGGATTTTTCCACATTGCCTTTGTGCGCGCCGCAATGGAATCCCAGTCCAAATTTTTGCAACTTGGGAATGCAATGTCCCACTCGCAAATATCATCCAAAAGGCAAGTCCCCGGTTTTACATGTGTCATAAACTGCGGATTGTCCGGGTCCAACTCCCAATCCACACCAAACCAGTCTTTTCCGTTTTGAAACAACGGTCTGTCGTTAATTTCCGGGCAGACAAGCATCTGTGCCGCCAGATTTACCATCGGCACCCACGCCGGTTTTTTGTGCTCCCAGACAAGCTGCATATTTTCACGTTCTGTCATCGTTGTGCGTCCCTTCATTTAAAACTCTGTTAGAATTGTCACATATTTCGACACTATTTTCAAGGATTTCTATCTTCATTTCTTCCTCAGCCCGTTTCGTTTGCAACGTTTTGATAGAAAAAAGCTTTGCCACTTTCACTGCGTACTTGTTTTCAGAATTAATAAAGAAATCCCACCATTTTTTGATGCCGTAGATCATGAGCAATAACCCTATCCATTTAAAGTTTGTCCACAGCATCATGAGAAAACCGGCAATACCGCATACCGTTCCAACCTTTTTGTTTTTTCGATATTCCTTTTCCCATTCCTTGTACTTCTCAAGACGTTTCTTGGCAATAATCAGCTCATTCTCTTTGTTATAATTATATTTGAACTTCACATGCGGGTCCGGTTTTTTCGAAACTTCTAAGATTCTTATTCCGTCACAAGAATAATACGCCCATGCCGCGAGTATCATACCTAATACCCCCATAAAGCATAAGTTTGTTTCCGCCTCCATTGACTTTTGCCAAATCTCATACTCTGCCACCACTTTGCTTTGGTCAAAATCAGGATCCCAACCATACCATTCGGTGCTTATAGGCCCACCTTCTTGGATGATGCCTGAAAAAGAAAACTCTACAGTATCGCCGCAAACAAACCGCTCCAGCATATCGACAGATTCTTTATCGTATAGCCACACTCTGACGAATTGTCCCTCTGAAATAGGAACTGTATAAGAGTAATAACGTCTTCCGCCTGCTCCTAAAAATTCGCTATCCCAGCCTGACAACATATCCTGTCTATGAAATACAGGAACTACAACACACTCCGAAATCGTCCCTTGCACATATCGTCCAACTTTCATATTTTGTTCCGAAAGCTCGTCCATATCCAATGGATGATAAAAGGACACAAGCTTTATTACATTAGCCACAAACACCCACAAACAAACAATTCCAACGAATATGCTGATAAGTGCCTTTCTTGGTATATCTACGCTTCTCATAACAAAATCCTCTCTTTATTGTATTATGACATCAATCGCAAATTAAGACAAGAAAAAAACCGGATGAACTCACCCGGTTTTTGCATATAAAAAATGTTGTCAAAATACAAAGAAATTACTGTATCATCTGTGCCAAACGTTCGTCGAAATCTTTTTCATAATTGTAGAACAAATAATAACCATCCTCTGTTGTATACTTATAATAACTGTTGTATCCATCCAATTCCTCGTATACTTCAAACTCGATTCCGGCAATTGTCTTTGTACTAATATTATAAAATTCACTTGTCAACTTCTCCACCGAATATGGATCGTTTTCATTGGAAACAAAAATCAGTGGGAATGCAAAATAGGAGCCTGTCGTAGAAGAAGAGCCTTCTTCAATGACGCAATCATGGTCCATCAATAGCAATGCATACTCGCACGTTTCAAACTCATAAATAATATCTTCGCCAAAATCCGCCAAACTGTACTTCGATACATCTAATGTCAGTTTATCATCCAATTTTATTTTCTGACTGTCCAAATAAAGATGTCCTCCCCCTGTAGAGTTCCAACCCATTTCGAACAATGTCAAATACGGCGTGCCATCCAGCGCACTTTTCTTTATTTTTGTAGGAACAATGGTATCGTCCATCAATGTATGAAGATACGGCTCGTACATAGCAATCGTATCGGTTTCCGTTTCCTTCTGGAACGTAATGATGAGGCATTTCCCGTCCGAAAGCGGTTTTACCATATCCATTGTTTCCTCATAAGTCGGGTTTAAAATAGTGAATCCATTGTACTCCGCTTCCTCATATTGCAAGCCTGCCCCCGGATTACCATTGATAATAGACTCAATCCCCTCTCTCATGGAATCCGGCGTTGTTTCCAAAATACGAACCCCTATCCATCCTTCATAATCAATCTCAGGATAATAACTGGAAAAATACATACTGTACCAAGCATCTTTGCCTTCTCTCTCCTGATAATAGTTTTCATAATGCACAAAATGATTTTCTTCCGGGCGGATTTTTACTTGCCATACGTCATCGTTGCTTTCCTCAAAATAGAACCAGTTGAGTGTCTGATAAGCCTCTTCTAACGTAAGCGTATCCTGCAAATCGTAGCCATCCGAAGATGTGGCTTGTTTGGAATCTGCATCATCGGATTCTTTCGCATTTCCTGAAGCACCACCGGAGGCGGTCGTTTCACCTGCATTTTTTCCGCATCCTGCAAAACAGCACGCCATACACAGCGTCATCAAAGCAATTAAAATTATCTTTTTCATAGTCTCCCTCCATATACTTTTTTATGAAACAAGTACATTTTTTCAAATAATTTGTTCCTATACAACACCTTTGCGACAAACGGTCGCATTTACGCGACAAACGGCACGTCAGAATTTGACACAAAAAATGTGAATATTTTATAATAGATTTATTTGTGATAATTGGTAGAAAAATGAGGACAAACGGATGAATACATATCCCCCAAACAACGAAAATATATGTGTCGTTCAATCGCAAGTGCAGACGCTGCACCTTGTCATTTGCGATGACGAACCGGAACAAATTGAACTTATGACCGAAATGCTGCAAAAACTGGAGCAGGATACTCCTTTTTTGATTGAATCTTTCTCCTGTGCAAAAGATTTGCTCTCCGAACTGCTCACCCGTTCGGAAAACGGCACAAAAATGCCGGATATTATTTTTTCCGATATTAAAATGCCGGACGTGGACGGCATCACTTTTGGCAAACGTTTGTGTCAGCTTGCGCCGGAGAGTTTTTTGGTTTTCACAACTGCCTATGCCGAATATGCGATACAAGGCTACGAAGCACGCGCTTATCGCTATCTTTTGAAACCCATTTCCGCGGATACGATACGGGAAATCATACAAGATGTTTTGTTGGAAATCGGGAACCGGTACCGGCTTGTCATCAAGGCAAAAGAAGAATATATGGTTCCGTTAAAAGATGTGATATACTTAGGCGCAGAGGACAAATATACCGTCATCTACACTACTATGGGGTATCATGTGACGCGTATCAGTCTCCTCGAATACGAAAAAATGCTGGAATGCTATGGCTTTTTCCGAATCCATCGCAAATATCTTGTAAATACCTTTCACCATTTTGCCATTGGGAACGGAAAAATCACCTTAAGCAACGGGCAGGAACTGCCTATCAGCCGAAGAAAAAAAGATTCGTATTATGAAAATGTAATGAAACGATTGGAGAAAAATTTGTTGAAATGAATGCACTTGTGTTAGAAATTTTAGCGGGTTTACAAAACTTTTTATCTGTCATGGGAATTTTACTGTTTTTACGTTTTTGCTATGCCGTCGGCGAAAACCGCAAATGGCGCAGCTTTGTAATCGCAGGACTGGGCTTTGTCTTTTACGCTATTCTCATGGGCGTAGTAGTGCAATACATAACTCCCAATTTGGCAGACGTTCTGCCGGAAATTTCCATTATCATTTATCTGGGTATTGTCTCCGTTCTTCTTGCGGAAACGAAAAAGTGGCTTGCACCTTTGAAGCTCATACCGTCCATGCTTTTGTACTATATGTGGAGCAACCTGTTTGAACTCATCGTCTGCATTGCTACACTAAACCGCTTCAACTATGCTTTTACGGACAGTTTTTGGTTCAGCCTATTGGAAGATACTGTGCTTGTCATCCTTCTGATGTTTTTCATTCCGAAAAAGGAAAAGAACTATTCCGGCATTTCCCTAAATTTACTGGAGTCAGTGCTTGTTTCCGTGTTCTGTTTCTTTTCCATGATATTTACTGCGGTATTTGAATATTTGGATGAAGTGTTGTTAAACGGTTTATTTACACTCGTGTGGATGCTTTTCATGATTATTTTGAACATCATCATTCCGTATGCCATCATCCACCGTTGCCGCACAAGATATTACCGCAATTTGTCCGAAAACTACAAAGAGCAGTTTGAGATGGAATATTACTTTTTTAAGAATTACAAGGAGCAGCAAAAAGAGGAGTCCAAATCCCGACATGACTTCAAAAATCACATGCTTCTGTTGCAATCCATGTTTGAAAAGGGCGAATACGAAAAGGCAAAAGAATATTTTGCCAAACTGACCGACAAGAAAAAAGAAAACGGAAATTATTTTTTGACCGGCAATGAAATCGTGGACATGATTTTAAATGCGAAGCAGGAAAAAATTGAAAAGAATGAAATGCAAGTAACTTGCGAAGGCGGTCTGGAATCGCTGGCATTTATGGATTCCATGGATGTGTGCGTGTTGTTTTCCAACTTGATTGATAACGCCATCGAGGCAAACAGCAAATGCGACGCCGAACGTTTCTTAAGCATCCGCTCCACAACTTCCGCCGGCGCCGTTATGTTGCTTATCCAAAACAACACAAACGGCGACGTACAGCTGGAAAACGGCAAGCTTGTCACAACAAAGAAAGACAAAAAGAACCATGGTTTCGGCACCGCAAACGCATTTGAAATCATCAAAAAATATAACGGGGAATATACCATTTCCACCGAAGAAAATGTATTTAGCATCAAAATCCTGTTTCCGATGCACACAAACGCATAAGAAAAACCTCCTTATGAGGTGTCCAAACCGTCACGCCCAACATCGGGCAATCGGGGACATTTTCATAAGGAGGTTTGTTTTTACGGTAAAATATTGCCTGCTGCCAAATAGATTTTGTACCAGTCCTGTTTGGAAATCTGAATGTCGGAAGCTTTGCAAATTTCGTCAAACCGGTCTTTGTTCATGGTGCCGGCAAGCACCTGCACATTTGCCGGATGACGAAGGAGCCATGCCACCGCCATTCCGGTAGCGGATGTGCCGTAAGCTTCTCCCACTTCCGCTAACATTTTATTCAACGGTGCAAAATCTTCGTTTTCAAAGAAAGCACCCTGAATCATGCCATACTGGAACGGAGACCATGCTTGAATGGTCATGTCTTTTAACCGGCAGTAATCCAAAACACTGCCATCTCTATCTACCGCGCCGTTTGTAAGCATATTCACTTCCATGCCGTTGCTAATCATAGACGTATGGGCTGCGCTCATCTGAAGCTGATTTGCTACAAGCGGCTGTTTTACGCATTTCTTTAACAATTCAATCTGCATCGGTTTCATATTGGAAACGCCAAAATAACGAACTTTTCCTGCTTTTTCCAGTTCATCAAAAGCCGCCGCTACTTCTTCCGGCTCCACAAGTGCGTCCGGTCTGTGCAAAAGAAGTGCATCCAAGTATTCCATACCAAGTCTTTTTAAAGAGCCGTCTACCGACTGAATAATATGCTCTTTGGAAAGGTCAAACATAACCCTGGGAACAATGCCGCATTTTGACTGCACAAAAATATCTTCCCGCTTGATATCTGTCATGGCAAGCGCTTTGCCAAACAATTCTTCACAGGCACCGCGCCCGTAAATATCCGCATGGTCAAAAAAATTAACTTCATTTTTCACTGCATTTTCAATGTGCGCCGCAGCAGCCGCCACATCCAGACTCGCCAGCCTCATGCAGCCCACTACCACTGCCGGAACCTGCAACCCTGTGTTACCAAAATTCACTTTTTTCATGTCATACCTCCACAAGTTCATATTTTGTTTTTGTCCTATATTACTGTTACTTTTAAGATACAACGAAATGCCTTTTCCCGCAATCAAATGTTGTACAAATCTTGTAGCACAAAACTATTGAATCAAACCGACAAATTATATATAATAGAGGCAGTACAAAGGAAAGGTGTGGCTTATTATGGCAAACAGATATGAAAAAAAAGCAATCGGCGTTTTTGAAGTAGACAATTTGGTAGCATGTTTCGTTGCCCTGGATGCAGCATCCAAAGCGGCAGATGTCATGATCCAATCCGTAGAGAGAAACCGTTTAAAAAGTGGCGCGTGCGTAAAAATGCGCGGTGACATTTCAAACATAAACGCTGCTATGGAAGTTGCGGTAGAAACAGCAAACAGATACGGCAACGTAACAAGCAGCACAATTATTGCAGCTCCCACAGAGGGCACTGACATTGCAATGGAAATGACAATCAACAAATAACGGAGGAATAAGAGATGAAAATGGAAGCAATCGGTTTAGTTGAAATTCTTGGAAGTTCTTCTGCTATTTTGGTAATTGACAAGATGTTAAAGACTTCCTCTGTGTCCTTCGAGACATGGAATACAAAATGTGGCGGACATACAACTGTTTTCTTAAGCGGCGACGTATCCGCAGTGACAGCAGCGGTAGACGCAGTTTCTGCCAACCCACCTTGTGAAGTTATTGCCTCTGCAGTAATTTCCAATCCGTCTGAAGAGACAGCCCGTCTCATCACAGAGAGCAAAGCGGCATTCCGCAAATAATTGCCGGAACAATTCGACAACCGTGAGCTGTGCTATGCACAGCTCTTTTTTTACCGTATTTTTGTATATGGTTTTGTACCGTCCCCGGCAAATTTATCCAAAATTGTACAAAAACAAAGACATTGACAAACATTGACAATCCTGCCTAAATGAGCTAAAGTTTATATGAATTTAAGAAATATAAAAAGTAGTTTATATTTCGAAAAAAGCATCGTAAAAAATTTGAAAAGAGGTCAAAAAAATGAAAGTACAAAACAAATGGATTCGCGCGGCAATCCCCGCACTCCTTCTTCACTGCAGTATCGGTACTGTTTACTGTTGGTCAATTTTTAGCCAGGAAATTGCTGACTATATTGGCTTCTCAAAAGGTGCAACAGAATGGGCATTCAGTTTTGCCATTTTCTTCTTAGGTATGTCTGCTGCATTTTTAGGCAACATTGTTGAAAAAGACATTCACAAATCTTCTTTGATTGCAGCTATCTGCTTCGCAGCAGGTATGGCAGGCACCGGATTATTTATCTGGTACGGCGGTGCACACAAAGGAAGTATTGTAGCTCTTCTTGGTATTTATGTTTGCTACGGTTTCATCATGGGTATCGGTCTTGGTACCGGATACTTGTCACCGGTTAAAACACTTATGCTTTGGTTCCAGGACCGCAAAGGTTTGGCTACCGGACTTGCTGTAGCAGGATTTGGTGCTGCAAAAGCAATCGCAAGCCCGATTATGCAGGGCATGCTTAGCTCCCTCGGTGAAGGCGGCATTTACAAAATGTTCCTCATTCTTGCAGCTGTATATTTTGTTATGATGTTTGTTGGTCACTTGCTTCTTGCAAAACCGGAAGGCTGGCATGAACCGGCTTCTCAGGAAAAAGGCGCACGCGCTATCGACTGCATCAAAGAAAAACCGGCTGTATTTATCGGTATTTGGTTGATGTTCTACTTAAACATCACTTGCGGTCTTGCTTTAATTTCTCAGGAAAAAATGATTATTAAATGTATCGGTCTTGCCGGTATCGTTGGTATTCTTTCCTCTGTAACTGCTGTTTTCAATGCAGGCGGTCGTTTGGGCTTCTCTGCTTGGGCAGATACCATGAAAAACAGAAATACTATTTACAAAATTATTTTCATCATGTCTATCGTTTGCACAGGTCTTGTTATTGTAACAAGAGGTATCGCAGACCAGGGACAGAATGTCGTTCTTATGGTATTAGTACTTGTACTTCTCTTTGCAGTAAATGCAGGATACGGCGGCGGATTCAGTAACGTTCCGACACTCCTTTCCGACCACTACGGTATGCAGAATATCAGTGCCATCCACGGACTTGTACTTTCCGCATGGGCTATTGCCGGTCTTACCGGAAACCAGGTGGCAACACTTATCGTAAACAACGTGGGAACACCGTTCGATGACGGACACGGCAACATGATTAATCCGGATGGTTATCAGGCAGTTCTCTACCTGACAGGTATATTGTACATAGTTGCTTTGTTGTTCAGCGTTTTCCTTGTTGACAGCAAAAAGAAAAAAGAAGCAAAATAAGCTTTAAAAACTGAACTTAAGCGCGCTTCTTAAGCCGCGTAATAAACTTAAACGCCCGGGAGTTATCCCGGGCGTTACTTTATGTACTTCACTATGTTTTTGTAAAACTATACGCTTTAAATAAGACTCTCCCACTGCTGCAATGTTTCTTCGCACTTATCTACATCGTACTCCGAAACAGCCTCTTCCAACTGCTCTAATAAGGACGCCTGCGCATCTTCATAGGCATAGGCACGCATCTTATCCAATATTTCACTAACCGTATCCATATCCAGCTCTTCTGCCGCATCCCGTATCGCCAAGAAATAGGCAACCAGCTCTTCTTTGGAAATATGTTTCTTTGGCGCCGCCTCTTTTGTTTCTTCCGGGAAATACGGACGCAAAATCTCTTTGTAAGACAAATACTGCTCCAGCATTTCATCCGTAGTGGCATGTATCAGCTCGATTTCCAACATATTACCGGCCTGTTCCAATCGTTTTGCCTTCTCCGACAATTCCATGGCTCCGACCTGCTTGGACGCACTCTTTAGCGCATGCACTTCCACCGTGTACGCTTTCCAGTCTTCCGCCTCTTGATACTGCTTAATCAGTTTCGCCTTCTTCTCAATCACGCGGTAATAATCCTTCAAGACAGCCATAAACAGCTTTTCGGTTCCAAGAAGCTTTAATGCCGCATTGGTATCCAAACCTTCGATTTGAATCACTTCCTGCTCCGGCTGTGGCGCTTCTTCCCCTTCCATACGGAATGTCTTCTTCATCTTGTCTTTTGGCAACCATGTACGCAACTTGGAAAGAATGGTTCGCAGTTCGATTGGTTTTGCCACAAAATCGTTCATGCCTTCACTGATGAACATTTCTTTTGTACCGCTCACTGCATTCGCTGTCAGCGCAATGATAGGTACATTTTCATACTCCGGATGGAAGCGGCGAATCAGTCGTGTCACCTCGACTCCGTCAATTTCCGGCATCATATGATCCATAAATACTAAGTCATAAATCTTTTCGGAAATTTTTTCCATTGCTTCTTTTCCGCTGAGCGCCGTGTCGATCTTCATCTGAACCGGCTGCAACAAACCTTCCGCAACCGTCAAGTTGATTGCGTTATCATCCACGATAAGAATTTCTGCCTCCGGCGCGACAAATTCGAAATCTTCAAAGGCCGCATACCCAAAACCTGTGTTGATGTCCTGTCCATTGAAAATGGATGCAATATTTAATACATACACCGGTTTTTTCACAACAAGCAGATTGTTGATGTTCATTTTGATGGAATCGCGGAAATCAATCATCAATATGGTCAAAATTTCCGGATGGTCCACAACAAACTCTTTGACCGTGTCTGTAAACATTCCCTGACCAACAAAGAAATGTGTCACTTTTTCCTCTTCCAGACGCGACAATTGTTCTTCTGACTCCAAGGAGAAGAAGGAAATGTCCAAATGCTTCATATCGGTCTCGATGTGTTTTCTTAAGAAATCATTCACACAAAGACCTGCTGCCTTAATTTTTTCTTTTTTCTCAACAACTACCGACGGCTTTTCGTTGTATATCTTTTGCGGAATCCAGAAAGAGAATGTACTTCCCTTTCCAAATTCACTTTCTACGCTAATTTCGCCCCCCAAAAGGTTAATGATTTGTTTTGCAATCGTAAGACCAAGACCGGTTCCTTCGATGTTTCGGTTGCGCTTACTGTTAACCTGCGTAAAAGCTTCAAACAAATTCGCAAGGTTTTCTTTCTTAATACCCATTCCGGTGTCTTTGACTGCCACTTCCAGAGTAATCGTATCAGGCGCAATCTTTTTGTAACCTACCTGCAGCACAACCTGCCCTTTTTCGGTAAATTTAACCGCATTGTTGGACAAATTGATAATAACCTGTTTCAAACGCTCGATATCGCCCAAAAGCTCGCACGGAAGGCTCGGTTCAATATCCAAAACAAGCTCCACGTCTTTGTCCCCGATTCTCGTGTTAATAATGTTTGCAATATCGTTTACGAGCGATAACGGCTCGTACACTTCTTCCTCAATCGTCATCTTGCCGGCTTCAATTTTGGAGAAATCCAAAATGTCATTGATAATCGTCAAAAGAGTCTTGCCGGATGATGCAATCTGTCCCACATAATTTCTCGCAGCCGGTGGCAAATCTTCCCGCATTGCCAACTCTGCCATACCGATTACCGCATTCATCGGCGTACGGATTTCGTGGCTCATATTCGCCAAAAAGTCTGATTTCATCTGGGTAGCATGCTCAATCTCCTCATTTGCCAAAATAAGCGAATATTTGTCATACGCCATATCCGAAATAATCTGGGCAATCTGGGACAAAAATCTTGCCGCACGCTCCAGCTCATCTTTTTCGATATAACGGATTTTTTTTGCAGCTTCCAAGTACCCTTGCGGGTCCACTTCAATCTCTTTTGCAATTTCTAACAGACGCTCCTCGTCCAGTTCGTCGGTGCGCACCTGGCCGCCCGTAATACTTCCGATTTTTTTGCCGTGGGCCAAAATCGGTGCGGCAAAATCAACCATACCCGAATGGCACTTATAAATCACCGTCTTTTCCTGCTCAAAAGACATCTGTCCGCCCATGCGGTCGCACTCAATACAACGGGCATTTCCTATGGGCGATTTCTTGTTGTAATTTTTGCAAAAATCGGAGGACATTTTGTCTTCTGTTACAAGCGCACCGGTTGTATCCGATATTCCAACTACAATGCCTGTCATATCACAAAATGCATCCTGAATTCTCTGTAACGTCTCCCGCTCAATCACATCGGTCAAGTTAATATCTTCTGTATTCATAGCGTCACCCTCATCCTAGCCAATCAGCTTGCGTATTGTCTGAATCAAATTGTCCCTCTCAATCGGTTTTAACAAATATCCTTGCGGTTTCATGGAAATAACTTTCCGTATTTTTTCACGGTCGTTGATACCGGTCAGGAAAACAACCGGTATATCTTTTGTCTTCTCATTTGCCAAAATCCGCTCCATCACTTCCAGACCGTTCTGTCCCGGCATTTCATAATCCAGCAAAATAAGGTCTGTCCTTTTGCGCTCCAAAAATCCAAGGCCGATGCGCCCGTTTATGGCCGTTGCCACGTTATAAATATCTTTCAGCTCAGACTTAATCAAGTTAAGCATCAGCGGGTCATCATCGATAACAAGCACATGTTTCTTTTCATCTTCCTTATTTACGGCAAGTGCATCGCCTGCCTCGTCGCCAAAAACACCTTCCGCCGCTCTTAAGAACGCTTCCTCTTCCTTCTTTTTCCTCAGCTGTTCTTCTCTTGCTTTTTGCTCCGCAATGTTTTGCTCGTTGAAGAAATGAAGAATTTTTTCCCGAATCTGGGCCGCCGTCGTAGGCTTATAAATGATAAGGCTTACCATATCCAATCCCACATGGGTAAATTCGTTGCAGGACTCCTGGTCACCTATAATAATCATCTTTAGGCTTTTTCTTCCAACCATCCGAAGCGCCATAATCAGCTTCATAATGGTGTCTTTCGGCTCCGGCGAGATGCAATACACAAACGCATCCGGCCTGAAATAGTTGACGTGATTTATAACATCTTCACTTCGAATGGAAGTGCTCAAACATTCAAAATCCTCCGTCATGGCATAAAAGAAATCGTCCATAATGGTCTGGTTTTTTCCCGCTAATAACAATTTGTACTTCATAGTTATCCCCTCCAATGTTGCTTTTTTTAATGTTTTTTCAATTTTACTGACTAATCATTTATTATTTTATCATATTCAGACACAAATTGGAATAGGGGAAGTTTTTTCTGGAAATAAAAACCACTCCCAAGTCTACACTTGAAAGTGGTTCATATCTTACATAAACTATAATCTTTTGTTTCCTACTGCTGGCGCATCGCCTTCTATTTCTACCCTTCAATACTTCTCTGATTAAGCAAGAACTCATAAATGTTCACTGTCAAAATTCCGTTCTCATCGTAATGTGTTGGAACTATATCTTTCGTCACTACAATTTTCTTGAAAGAATCATCTATTTTCCTAAATGGTCGTATCTCTTGATTTCTCTTTGCTTCATCAGGAAGCGAATAAGCCGACTGAATATAATACCTTGCAGATCCAAGATTGCAAACAAAATCTACTTCCAAAGCTTTTCGAACTACTTTTCCATCTTTGTCCTTCTCTGCGATTGGCACCACACCTACATCCACACTATATCCGCGCATACGAAGCTCGTTATAAATCACATTTTCCATAGAATGTGTCTGCTCAAACTGTCGGAAATTTATTCGAGCATTGCGTAGTCCCAAATCGGAAAAATAATATTTCTTTGGTGTTTCGATGTAAGCCTTACCTTTAATATCATATCTCTGTGCAGACTCTATCAAAAAAGAATCTTCAAAGTAATCTAAATATTTCTTGATGGTTTTTGCTGTAATACTTGATTTCTTGACCGTCTTAAATGTATTTTTTAATTTCTCCGGATTAGTAAGCGAACCTATTGCGGAAGAAAGAATATTCAGCAAATCTTCTAGCTCCCCTTGGTTCTTTACTCTATTTCGTTTGAATATATCTGTAATATAGATTTCATCAAACAGTTTCTGCAAAACGGTAGCTTTTTCATTTGCACCTTCTCGTAGAACTACGAGCGGTATTCCACCATAAAGCATGTACTCTGACAGCCCTTCGTACTTATCACCCTTATATACAGACATGAATTCCGCGAAGCTCAATGGATACATATGAATTTCATCACCACGTCCTGCAAACTCGGTGATAATATCCTTGGATAAAAACTTTGCATTACTTCCGGTGACATATACATCCATATTATCCTTACGCAAGTACCCATTCAAAACAGATTCAAAACAATCCAGTAACTGCACCTCATCTAAAAGCAAATAATATTTCCCTTCGCCAGACGTTTGAGACCTAATAAACTCCATAAATAGCTCTGGATTCACGCCTCGTTTTTCTTTCTCAACGCTAATAAGACTTTCACCAATACGGTGAAGATCATCTGCAGAATCAAATGCGAAGCGGATGATATGTTCTTTATCAATACCACTTTCTATCAAATAATTATAAAAGAGCGTATTCAACAAATAAGATTTTCCACATCTTCTAATACCCGTTATAACCTTTATTAAACCATTATTTTGTCTTTTTATAAGTTTGTCTAAATAATACTCACGTTTAATCTCCATATCCGCACGCTCCTTTAGGGAATATTTTTGCAACCGGTTGCAGTTTTCAGTCCTATAATATCATATTTTTTTATTTTCCTCAACTCATCTTTTTAATTTAGGAAAGATTTTTGTAATTGGTTGCATTTTTCAGTTCTATAGTCAAGCAGCTCTCGTACCTCTTTGGATGCTTTCGAAGTTTGATCTTTTTCTGCAAAGTTGTTGATTTTGTTATATGTTTGCAGTTAACAAAAAAACACCTTGTTTTAGGTTTTCACCTATAACAAAGTGTCCTTTTTTACTGCAAAGACTCGAATAAGTTCAGTACTTCTTTACACTCAAGTTGTCCCATTTCACCGTTTCTGTAAAGCTTGAGAAAAACATTTAAAACATCTTGGTTTGCCTCCGCTATATCGCCGGCAAATGTGCGCGTTTCCTGCTCCACAGCATCTGCAAGCGCATATGCCAATTTGGGCGAAACATTGGCAAACACCTTTCTTTTTACATTACACGGTGCCCCCAGCAAGAAGTATTTTGCTGTGTGATTATCAATGTAAGTCATCATTTTTCTAACTGCATCATCCGACAATTCCTCTAATATGCGATACAGAATTTTTGCCGTATAACAGCCTGCATCCTTCTGCGACCATTGAAACGAATCCTGACACACTCTCTCCACATTATCGCGTCTACGCACCAATTCCTCGTGATGTTTCTTTTGCGCCTCAATGTATAACTTCTCAACTTCTGCCGGCAAAAACGATTTCAGTTTTATCTCCAGCTCGCAAGCTCCTTTTGCAGATAAGATTCCCTGCACACCTTCCAACAAAAGCAAATACTCCAACCCTTCATACGCTTTCAAATCGTATATGAAATATTTGCGCAAACAGATTTCTTGTATCAATTCAGGCATGGTTCCATCCAAAACAAGCTCTATCATCATCTGAAAATGCTGCGGACAGTTTATCGCATTATCTGACATTTCTTTTATCGCGTCTTCCAAAGACAATAACCCGCCCTGTTTAGCCTGTTCGGCAAACGCCAATATGGTCCTAACTGCATTCGCCAGCTTCTCATCCTGCTCTTTTGTATCTTGCTCTTTTCGTAAATTGCTTATTTCTCTGGCGCAATTTCTCAATTCCTGATAGAAAAAATCCATTTCCCTCATCCTTTCTTCTACTAAATGGTCGCATGGTCAATCGAAAAGGGTATATTACGTGTTACTTGATGTTTCAATTCCTTGTAGGTAAGGTACAACTGTTTAAGAAAGCGTCTAAGAAATTTGAAATGTTTGGAAAGTTTCAATTCCTCATAGGTAAGGTACAACTTGTTTAAAAATCCTCTTACCCGAGGTCTTTTTTGCACAAGGTTTCAATTCCTCATAGGTAAGGTACAACGTAAAAAGCGTAAATATTCGATTTCAATATCGAAGCCAGTTTCAATTCCTCATAGGTAAGGTACAAC